>NZ_LMRO01000011.1:0-348792 GCF_001426165.1 Rhodococcus sp. Leaf233 | reverse complement strand
CAGTCACACCCGCGGTCAGATCGTGACCGCGTTGCGGCTGCTCGAACGCAAACAAGTGACCCTGCCCCCGAAGAAACACGGAAACATCCCACTATGAGTGCAGCGAAGCATGACGCCGCGTCTGCCAGTTGGTTGTTTCGCGGAAGTCCGACGGACTCCGAGATCGCTGCTGTCGTTGCGGTTCTGACTGCCGCGCAGTCGTCGGTGGCCGAGGACGTGCCGGCCCCGCTCGATCTGTGGGGTCGACCTGAAGATATGCATCGTTACGGACTCGCCAGTGCCCCAGCTCTTTTCGTCAATGCCCGATTCGGCCAGTGAAGGACTTCGCACAGATGACCACCTCTACCTCCCATAAGAAGATTTCCAAGGTTCTTGTTGCCAATCGTGGTGAGATCGCGGTTCGGGTGATCCGGGCGGCCGCTGATGCCGGGCTGGCCAGTGTCGCTGTGTACGCCGAACCCNACCAAGGTTCTTGTTGCCAATCGTGGTGAGATCGCGGTTCGGGTGATCCGGGCGGCCGCTGATGCCGGGCTGGCCAGTGTCGCTGTGTACGCCGAACCCGACGCCGAYGCACCGTTCGTCCGCCTGGCCGACGAAGCATTCGCACTCGGCGGACAAACCTCCGCGGAGTCGTACCTGGTSATCGACAAAATCTTGGACGCSGCCGCCAAATCCGGAGCCGACGCCATCCACCCCGGCTACGGATTCCTCTCCGAGAACGCCGACTTCGCCCAAGCYGTCATCGATGCAGGMCTGATCTGGATCGGACCSTCCCCGCAGTCCATCCGCGATCTCGGCGACAAGGTCACCGCCCGCCACATCGCCGCCCGCGCCAAAGCCCCCTCGGTCCCCGGCACCTCCGAACCGGTCCGACTCCGCCACCCGCGAAGCCGTCGCAGCGTTCGGGCGCGGGGAATGCTTTGTCGAACGCTACCTCGACAAACCACGCCACGTCGAAGCCCAGGTCATCGCCGACCAACACGGCAACGTCATCGTCGCCGGCACCCGCGACTGCTCCCTGCAACGCCGCTTCCAGAAACTCGTCGAAGAAGCACCCGCCCCGTTCCTCACCGACGCCCAACGCAAAGAAATTCACTCGAGCGCCAAAGCGATCTGCCTCGAAGCCGGCTACTACGGTGCCGGGACCGTCGAATACCTCGTCGGCCAAGACGGCCTCGTCTCGTTCCTGGAGGTCAACACCCGGCTGCAGGTCGAGCACCCCGTCACCGAGGAAACCTCYGGCATCGACCTGGTGCTGCAGCAGTTCCGCATCGCCAACGGTGAGGAACTGACSATCACCGAAGAYCCCGAACCGCGGGGGCATTCGTTCGAGTTCCGGATCAACGGTGAAGACGCCGGGCGTGGGTTCCTGCCCGCCCCCGGACCGGTCACCACCTTCACCGCCCCCTCCGGCCCGGGTGTCCGCGTCGATTCCGGTGTCGAATCCGGCTCGGTGATCGGCGGCCAGTTCGATTCGATGCTCGCCAAACTGATCGTCACCGGAGCCACCCGCGAGGAAGCCCTCGCCCGCTCCCGTCGGGCGTTGGCCGAATTCACCGTCGACGGGTTGGCGACGGTGATCCCGTTCCACGCTGCGGTGGTCTCCGATCCCGCGTTCATCGGCGACGGCGACTCCTTCTCCGTCCACACCCGGTGGATCGAAACCGAATGGGACAACCAGGTTCCCCCGTTCACCGCCGGGCAACCGATCGACGACGACGAGGCCCTGCCGCGGCAGTCCGTCATCGTCGAGGTCGGGGGCCGACGCGTCGAGGTCTCSCTGCCGGGCGAGCTCACCCTCGGCGGTGGTAGCGGCGGGAATGCCGGTGCGGTRCGGCGTAAGCCCAAGGCCCGCACCCGTGGYGGTGCCGGAGCAGGCGCAGCATCCGGTGACTCGGTSACCGCACCGATGCAGGGCACCGTGGTCAAAGTCGCCGTCGACGAAGGCCAGAGCGTCGAGGTCGGGGACCTCGTCGCTGTCCTGGAAGCGATGAAAATGGAAAACCCCGTCACCGCCCACAAAGCAGGCACCATCACCGGCCTGAGCGTCACCGCAGGCGACGCCATCACCCCGTCAAGCCGATGATGGCTTGGGTGAGCTCGTCGAGATGCGAACNCTCGTCGCTGTCCTGGAAGCGATGAAAATGGAAAACCCCGTCACCGCCCACAAAGCAGGCACCATCACCGGCCTGAGCGTCACCGCAGGCGACGCCATAACACAAGGCACCGTCCTCGCAGAAATCAAGTGACACCGACGTTCGATGCCGAACGGATCGACCCCCGGGCGACTTTCGGCATCGAACGGCGGCGCGGATAGCGCTACCCTGTAGCAATGTCCGAGCTTCCGGAAATACGTATCGGTACCGCTGATCGGGAGAAGGCCCTCGATGTGCTGGGTCAGCACTTCAGCGAGGGCCGCCTGACGGTTCCCGAGTTCGACGAGCGCAGTGCCACAATCGCTTCCGCGACGACGCGTGGACAGCTCGAATCGGTATTCGTCGACCTCCCTGCCGCGTCCGGCACTGCGTCGGTCGCTCGATCCGGCACCGACGCACCGGCCGTGAAGGACCGCGGAATTGATTGGGCTGCAGTGGTGATGCCGATCGTCATCTTCGGATCACTTGCTCTGTTCTTTCTCACCGATTTCGACCAGAAGTGGCTTTTCTTCCTTCTCATTCCGCTGGCCGGAGCCATCCTGTCTGCGGTAGGACATCCGGCGGACAAGAAGAAAAAGAAGAAGAAGCGTTGAAAGCTCTGTTGTTCGACGTCTTCGGCACCGTCGTCGATTGGCGCACGAGCATTGCCCGCGAGGTCTCCGAAATCTGCGGTCCGGGAGTCGACAGCTATCGGTTTGCCGATCGGTGGCGGAGCCTCTATCAACCGGCCATGGAACAGGTGCGGTCCGGTGGGCGACCTTTCACTCGGTTGGACGTACTGCACCTGGAGTCCCTGCGAACGGTGCTCTCCGAGTTCGAGATCGACCTGGATGCGGACGCCACGACCGCACTCAATTTCGCGTGGCATCGACTGGAGCCGTGGCCCGATTCCGTTCCCGGGCTCACGCGGCTGCGCACCGAGTTCGTCGTAGCACCGCTCTCGAACGGCAACATCTCTCTGCTGCTGGACATGGCCAAGAATGCCTGCCTTCCCTGGGACGCCATCCTGGGCGCGGAACCGGTGCAGGCGTACAAGCCCATGCCCGACGCCTACCTACGTACCGCAGACGTCCTCGGGCTGCGTCCCGACGAGTGCATGATGGTTGCCGCACACAACAGCGACCTCGCCGCCGCAGCCGAGTGTGGCTTCGCCACCGCATTCGTCGCCCGCCCGCTGGAACACGGCCCGACGCAGACGTTCGACCTTGCTCCCGAAGCCGAGTGGACCTTCAGCGCAGACTCGATCGAGTCCCTTGCCGACCGACTCAACTGCTGACAGACGCAGTTCAGAAAATCGCCGCCGGAACCAGTCGATCGGCCAGCCACCTGTTCACTTCTGCGTGCGATCGGAATCGCACGATCGTCAGGTCCGGTCGGCGCATGTTCAGTCGCTGAACGCGCGCGGCCGTCATCCGATGCGTGTTCCAGGCCCACCGGACGACGTGCTCGCGATCGAAGAATATGCGATGCAGCGGTGGCTCGAAGTTGCCGTTCCACAGCACTGTTCGACCCAGCCGTCGACGCACCGTTCGAATCACGATCTGCCGCATCACCGTTCGACGAGGCAGATCGAGCCACAACATCAGATCCGCGCGATCGACGAGACGATCGCGCACCACGCTGTACTGCCACTCGGTGACCCAGGCCGGGCGGGCGATGAACTCCTTCACGTCCTGCTCGAACGTGGCACGGGGCGTCCAGTCAGGCCCGTGATAGAGGCTGTCGATCTCGATGTGTTCGATTCCCAGAATCGATCCGAGACGAGCCGACAACGTGGTCTTACCGGAACCGGATGTTCCTGCCACCACGATTCGCGAGGGGCGACGCGATACCGCGTCGTTCGGTCCGAGAATCACGACTGTTTTCGCCCGCTACGGTTGGGCACAGAGCGCTACGATCGCGTCCGCCATGTTGTTCACGAAGTGTCGACGCGCCGTTTCGGGCAGCCGATCCAGTGAGAGGTACGGGTTCAGGTCTTCGAGCTCGACCAACAGCAGCGTTCCGTCGACGGTGCGGCATGCGTCCACCCGCGTGATTCCGTGGTCGATGTCGTTCCAGTCGACGAAACGTTGCGCGAACTCTTCGTCCTGAGCAGTACTCGAGTACGGCTCCAACTCCCAACGTCGGCCGGGGTCCGGAGCGTACAGGGCGTATTGCACTGTGCGGCCGATGAAGTAGAACGACACTTCGTAGACAAAATCGATCCGCGGCTGAATCAATGTGCCCGGCTCGACTTCCGACAGTTCGGCGCGTCCGATCTGTCGCATGCCGATCGAGTCGGCACCCCATTTCGGTTTCACCACATAGGTATTCACCTCGGGTAAGCGGGAGACGCCCCGCGGATCGTCGACGGTAGGTATGACCGGAAAACCATCTGCGAAAAGATCGACCAGGTACTGCTTGCCTCTTTGGTCGCCTTTGCCGGTCAGCTGGGTGAAAACCTTCGTGCCGTTCTCGCGCGCATGGCGAGCAAACGCGTCGAACGCTTCCTGGTATCCCAGCACAGGCCCGGAGTTCCGGATAACGACAGCATCGAATCCGTCCACCAGTGCCAGCGCATCGAGCGGGTGACACAGCGCGATATCGACCCACTCGCGAAGCTGCGAAGACAAGAAGATGTCTTCGTCGCAGTAGCGTCGGCCCCTCGACACATAGGCCAAGTCGGTCACGAACAGGACGCGTGGACGGGGTGCACACATCGGGCAGATCCTACCGGTCTCGAGATGTCACGATGTTCGCTTGCGCGCCATCAGAAATGCTTGCGGCGTCGATTCGTATCCCACCGGAGCCCGGTGCACACGGATGTCCAGTTCGAAGTCGGCGTCGACCACCATCTGTGCAATGGCGTCGGGGTCCAGTCGATAGGCGTCGTACGAGACCGAGTGTCCGTACACCTGTTCCAGTCGCACCCGCTCGTCCCCGGATTGAAATGCCAACAGCAGCAGTCCATCCGGACGCAGCACCCGATGCAGTTCGGCGAACACCTGCGGCAGCTGGGCCGGCGGGGTGTGGATGATCGAATACCAGGCGACAATTCCCGAGACGGTGCAGTCGCCCATGTCGAGCGACTGCATCGCGCCGACGACGAAACGCACGTCCGGAAATTCACGACGCGCAACGTCGATCATGCTGGGCGACAGATCGATTCCGGTCATGCTCAGGCCCAGGCGTCGTAGATGGCCCGCGATGCGCCCCGATCCGCATCCCACGTCGACTACGACCCCAGCGTCGACACGCTCGGCGAATGTGGCCAGCAGCGCCTGTTCCAGATGCTTGCCGTCCAGCTCGTCGCGAACCAGGTCCGCGTAGCTTTCTGCGACGGTGTCGTATGCCGCCCTCGTCATCGAAACGTGCTGCTGTTCGGCCACAACCGTCACGGTACAGACTCGCCCGGTTCGGCCAGGTACGAGCGCGTCAGCATCTCGAAGAAGTGGCCGGTGGGGTCGCGAAAGTACACCCCTCGACCGCCATGATCGGTGTTGATTACCCCGGGCCGAGTCATCCGTGGATCGGCCCAGTGTTCGACGCCCATACCGACGAGCCGTGTGTAGGCGGCGTCGAAGAGGTCGTCGGTGACTCTGAATGCGTAGTGCTGGAATTGAATGTCATCCATCGGTGGTTCGGCGAACTGAATCAACGTCCCGTCGGTGAGTTGTACGTTGACGAACGGGCCCCACGAGGGTGCCTCCGGCAGGTCGAACAGTTCGCGAAAGAACGCCGCCGACGCAGAACTGTTCTTCGCAGCAATGATGGTGTGATCGAACGAAACGGACATGCGCTGCCTCCTGGGCAGTACGACGCCTCCATGCCTGACGCAGTCCGTCATCGACACGCGACGCTGCGCCAGATGGTTCCACGAGGCACTGTGGTGCGTCAACCCTTTGTGCGCGTTTTGCGTACCCCGGGGTACGCAAAACGCGCACGACAGGATGGTGTGTCGACCGGTGAATTCACGGCCGAGCACCGGTCTTCTTCAGTGACAGCATTGCCGAGGAGAGGAACCCCGCATGGTCGGTCGACTTCTGTTCGTTCACGGTGCCGGCGGATTCGTCGACGACGCGGAGCTGGCGCACGGGTTGGCTGGAGCTCTGCGTCTCGAACTTCGGATGCCGGAGCTGTCCGACACCGCCATGGGTTTCGAGGACTGGGCCGAACCGGTTAGGCAGCACCTGGACCGACTCGGACCCGACGATGCGGTGATTGCGCATTCCTTCGGCGCATCGATCCTCGTCAGGGTCTTGACAGAACATCGCCGGGAATGGCCCGCGCGGGCCATTCTGTTGGCGATGCCGGACTGGACTCCGCGTGGGTGGGACATCGCCGACTACGCGTTCACCGACCGAGAGCCCGAGACCGACCTGATGCTCGTCCACTGCCGAGACGACGACGTGGTTCCCATTTCTCATCTGGCGCTGAACTCGAAGGCGCTCCCGTCGGCGACGGTGGTCGAGTTCCCGACCGGTGGTCATCAGTTCGACGGCATGATCGACGCCATTGCCGCCGAGGTCCTTTGACCGAGCGTCCCCGCGGGGACGCTTCTACTGGCTCCGGTCCTCGTAGTCGATGAGGAGGCGGGCTCGGTCGCACATGCAGACTGGGTGTCCGCTCACCGTGCACCGGACACAGCGCCTTCGTAGAGTCCAGTCCCGAGTGGACGAGAGGCGTCCGCTCACCGGTAGTCGTGGTCGATTCCCGTTGCCCACTGCGAACATTCGACGGCGATCACGTCGTCCCTCCCCCGCAGGAAGTCCCGCGCCCCCGAGTCTCCCGACGCCGATGCCGCAGCTGCCTCGAGGTGTCGACGCGCCAGAACGACCGGATGACCTGGGCGGCCGTCGAACACTGCCCTGGCCAGACCCGTCCGCGGTGCGGCGTCGAGGACTGCCCGCACCACGTCGGACCCGACGTCGGGTGTGTCGACCACGTGAACCACCACGTACTCCGCGTCCGATGCGGCCGCCAAGCCGGCGGTGAAGGATGCGCTCATTCCCTGCTCCCAGTGGGGAGCGTGTACTGCGGTCGCGCCATCGGGCACAGCGACGTCGGCCGCGCCCAGCACAACGATCACCTGGTCACAACCACCATCGGTCAGTGCCTGCGCAGCCGTGCGAAGCCACAACCCGTCGTGAGCGAGCACTTTGGGCGATCCGTATCGCGTTCCGGCACCTGCAGCCAGGACCACTCCCACGACAGCGTCGGACATCGTCACTCCTTCTGTCGTCCTGCCGAATGTTGGATGATCGCACAACACGCGCCTCGAGCGCGGCGGAACTTTTGTGCTCGCTCGACTGGCGGCAGCGGTCGCAATGACCGATTCTTGGTGCACTTCTCCTGCAGCGTCGCAGGAATCCACCCTGTTGCGTCCGCGAGGTGCCCACCGATGTCCGTCAAGCCCATCACACGCAAGCGCGTCCATCCCGTCGACGAAGTGCTTCCTGTTCCCAAATTGGCCGCGTACGGGTTTCAACACGTGGTCGCGTTCTACGCCGGTGCCGTTCTCGTACCGATCATCATCGGCAGTGCAATCGGGCTGACCAACGAACAGCTGATCCATCTCATCAATGCGGACCTGTTCACCTGCGGTATCGCGTCGATCATTCAGTCGGTCGGGTTCTGGAAGATCGGTGTCCGGCTCCCACTTCTGCAGGGCGTCACGTTCGCCGGTGTGTCGCCGGTGATCGCAATCGCAATGGCCAACGGCGGCGGCACCGAGGGGTTGCTGTACGTCTACGGTGCCGTCATCGTCGCCGGTCTGGTCACGTTCTTCATGGCACCGTACTTCAGTAGGCTGCTGCGCTTCTTCCCACCGGTGGTGACCGGAACCGTCATCACGATCATCGGCGTCGCGTTGCTGCCGGTAGCGGTCAACGATGCGGTGACCAATCCTGCGACACACGAACAGGACCCGACCAACGGTCGATGGATGGCGTACGCGATAGGCACGCTGCTGATCATCGTGCTGATCCAACGGTTCTTCAAGGGCTTCATGGCCACCATCGCCGTCTTGCTCGGTCTGGTCATCGGCAGTGCCGTCGCATTCGTGTTGGGGGACATGAACTTCGACGGCACCGCGGAAGCATCGTGGGTCGGATTCACCCTGCCCTTCCTGTTCGGTGTGCCCAAATTCAGTGTCGTCGCCATCATTTCGATGATCGTCGTCATGCTCATCATCGCGGTCGAAACCACCGGCAGTGTCTATGCGACGGGTGAGATCGTTGGCAAGCGCATCAAGAAGGACGACATCGCTGCCACGCTGCGGGCCGATGGAGTCGCCACCGTCATCGGCGGCACGTTCAACTCGTTCCCGTACACGGCGTTCTCGGAGAACGTCGGCCTGGTCCGACTGACCGGTGTGCGTAGTCGGTGGGTGGTCGCCAGCGCGGGCGGCATCATGATTCTGCTCGGTCTGCTGCCGAAGACGGCGGCCGTCGTCGCCTCCATCCCGCCACCGGTACTGGGCGGTGCCGCACTGGCCCTGTTCGCGACGGTCGCCGTCGTCGGAATCCAGACTCTGTCGAAGGTGGACTTCACCGACCATCGCAACTTGATCATCGTCGCCACCAGTCTCGGACTGGCGATGCTCGTCACCATCCAACCCACCGTTTCGCAGGGCGTACCGGATTGGCTCGAGATGCTGTTCGGCAGCGGAATCGTCCTGGGCGCCGTCTCTGCCATCGTCCTCAACGTCCTGTTCTTCCACATCGGAAATCGTGGTCAGGCCGTGGCCGGCGGTCCGGGTGCAGGTATCACCCTCGACCGGGTCAACGAGATGTCGGCCGAGGAGTTCGCCGCCACGTTCGGCGGTCTGGTGCAGGGCACCCCGTGGGTAGTCGAGCGTGCGTATCAGCAGCGCCCGTTCGCCGACGCCCACGGTCTGCGTGAGGCATTCCAGGAAGCCTTGTTGGCCGGAACCACCGAGGAACAGATCGAGCTGATCAACAGCTACCCCGACCTCGGCAGCGAGGATGCGACGGGCACCCTCAACGCTGCCGATCACGTCGGGTTGTCCAACCTCGAGGAGGACGAACACGAGAACATCGTTCAGCTCGCCGCCGAGTATCGGCGACACTTCGGATTCCCGTTGGTGATCTGCGCCCGAGAGACCGAACGCTACGATCGGGTTCTGGCCAACGGATGGTCGCGGGTGGAGAATGCGCCGTCGGCGGAGCGATCCTTCGCGATGATCGAAATCGCCAAGATCGCGAACTATCGGTTCGACGATCTGGTTGCGGACGCCAACCCCATCGCGGCCGCGCGGTTCGGCCGGATCAACGACTTCAGATAGCGAGCGAGATGTGCTGCACGAATGGATAGGACTCGACGGGTTCAACAAGCTCTCCGATCGACAGGCGATGCATGCACTGTTCGAGTGCTGCGCGTCCTCGATCTGGGCCCGTCGAGTCGCCCAGGGTAGACCGTTCGCCAGCCGAGACTCTTTGTTGGACAGAGCAGATCGGGTACTTGCCGAGCTGCCGGAGGCCGAGATAGATCATGCACTCGACGGCCATCCCCGGATCGGGGGCACTGCGGACAACCCGTCGTCGAAGCGTGAGCAGGCCGCAGTAACCACTGCGGGCAGCGAAGTACGCGAGAAGCTGGCGGCGGGAAACCGCGCGTACGAAGACAAGTTCGGGCACGTGTATCTGGTGTGCGCGACCGGCAGGTCGGCCGAGGAGTTGCTCGCTATCCTCGAGGAGAGGCTCGACAACGATGCCGAAACCGAAAGACGGGTGCTCCGCGTGGAACTGGCCAAGATCAACCGAATTCGCCTCGGCCGCGTGCTGGGACCGAAGCAGTGACCGGGCTGTCCACGCACGTGCTCGACGCCACGGCCGGTACACCGGCGGTCGGCATGCGCGTGCGGCTGTTCCATTCCGAACAGGGCGAGATATCGACGGCCACCACCGACGGAGACGGCCGCATCGGTGAGGTGATTCCCGGACCTGTCGAACCGGGCGTGTACCGGCTCTCGTTCGACACGGAATCGTATTTCGAGGCGACCTCGACCCCGAGCTTCTACCCCGAGGTGTCCGTCTCCTTCACCGTCATCGACCCCGACGCCCACTATCACGTGCCGTTGTTGTTGTCCCCCTTCGCATATTCGACCTATCGCGGGAGCTGACATGACCGACCTGACCGGAAAGATCGTTCTGGGAGCCAATCAGTACGGCAAAGCCGAGAACCGGGTGGTGCGGATCTATCGAGACTCTCCGCGGCACGAGATTCACGACATCAACGTATCGAGTGCGCTGCGTGGCGATTTCTCTGCCGCACACCTGGCCGGCGATCAGTCCGCCGTTCTGCCCACCGACACCCAGAAGCAGACCGCGTACGCGTATGCCAAGACCAAGGGTCTGCTTCACCTGGAGAGCTATGGGCTCGACCTCGCCCGTCACTATGTCGACGACGTCGAGCCCGTCGACGGTGCCCGTATCGAACTCGAGGAGTACGCCTGGGCGCGTGCGGTCGTCGACGGCGTCGAGCACGACCACACGTGGACCCGCAAGGGCGAGGAAATTCGCACCTCGGCCGTCACGGTCGAGGGTAAGGGCGAGGCGCAGCGAACCTGGGTCGTCAGCGGTTTCAAGGAGATGGTGATTCTCAAGTCGACGGGTTCGGAGTTCCACGGCTTCCTCGAGGACGATCTGACGATTCTCGAGCCCACGACCGACCGAGTGATGGCGACGTCGTTGACAGCGCAGTGGCGCTACACCACAACCGATGTCGAGTGGGATGCGGTGTACGCGGGCGTCAAGGCCGCGATGATCGAGCGATTCGCCAACCTGCAGTCGCTGGCTCTTCAGCAGACCCTGTACGCCATGGGCGAGGCGGTACTGGAGAAGTATCCGTTCATTGCCGAGATCTCGATGTCGGCCCCCAACAAGCATCACTTCGTCTACGACTTGGGCAAGTTCGGCATCGAGAACAACCTGGAGGTGTTCAACGCCGACGATCGGCCCTACGGTCTAATTCAGGCAACGGTCGAACGAGAGGACGCTCCGGACGCCGGAAGTGCTTGGCGCACATACTCCGTCGTCGGGTAACACATTGCGCTCACGTGTGCAGTGCCGCGGACCATTCCACCAGTGGGCTCAGAGCACGCCAGGCGTCGCGTACTTTCGTTGCTGCCTTGGGGCTTTCGAGCCACGCGGGTGAGCCGAAATGTTTGCCGGCAGTCAACGTCTTGTGCCGCAGCAGATCGATGCGCGGATGGTCGATCTCGTAACCCCGCGGCTTGGTCTTGAGCACGTCACCACCGATCTCGAACCCGGATTTCGTCAGCGTGGCCAGTAGCGCCTCGAGTTCGGCTCCGCGTACGTCGTCGTCGACGGTCTTGCGGGAACGCGCGATCGAGTCCGGGGAGCTGTTGTAGAAGCCGCCTGCGACGAACAATCCGGCGGGATCGATCTGGACGTAGTAGCCGAGGCTGTCGCCCCGTGCGACGAACCCGCCCTGGTGACTCTTGTACGGGGTCTTGTCTTTCGAGAATCGAACGTCCCGGTACGGCCGAAACAGTTTGGCGCTACCGAATTCGGGTTCCAGGTACGCCAGCAACGCGGTCATCGGTGCCTTGACGGCACTGTCGTAGACGTCCTTGTGTTCGTTCCACCAGAGTTTGCTGTTGTCGGCTTCGAGGTCTTCGTAGAAGTCCAGGGCGGTGAAGGGGATTCCGGTGAAGCCTGCAGTCATTTCCCCATTATGCAGCGCCGTGGGCCGACGCCCGAGGCATGGATTGCAGGGCGAGGTAGACATCCAGTCTGTCCGCAGTGGAGCCGAGATCTCGCCCGAGCAGTTCCTCCACGCGTTTGATGCGATATCGGACGGTGTTGAGATGGACGTGCATCGACTCTGCGGTTCGATGCCAGGACCCCCCGTTGGCCAGAAACTCCCGCAGCGTGTCGGTCAGGTCGGCGTCGGTGCGTCGGTCGTGCTCGAGCAGCGGCGCGAGGACATGCTCGACGAACGATTTTCGTACGTCGTCGGGAAGCGCCGACATCATCGATACTGCCGAGGTCGGCTTGGTGCCTGCGGTGACCGTCACCGCCGCGGATCCCTGCCTGCTGAGTTCGAGAGCGTGACGAGCCGACCTCAGTGCGCCGTCGATGGTCAGCCCGGTGGCCACGGCGCTCACGCCCACATGTATTCGGCTGGGTCCGATCCCGGAGCGCAACCGGGACAGCCGAATGCGGATGGTCTGCGCGAACAGTGTGTCGTCGGTATTGACGACAGCGACGATGTCGCCGTGCGCGCTGCATCCGACACACCCACCGCCGAACGAGGTCAGGGTGTCACCGACGACGGATCGGAGCATCTCTCGCAGGTCGACGCGACCGCTGTGGGCAACTCTGACGACGACGAGCGGCCTGTCGGGGTCGACTCCTGCCTGGCGCAGCCTCGTCAGTGCCTCGAATCCGGTGCTGTCGTGTTCGATCAACGCCACCGCCTGATCTGCGATCTCACGCCGCACCAGCCGTCCTTCTTCACGCCGGGCACGATCGAGCGCGGCGATGGCTGCGAGTTGCCCGAACGCCTCGGAGACGTCGGGAGAGAACGAATCCATGTCTCCGGCCACAGCCAGGAACCATCGCGTGGTGCGCTGTACGAGCGATGGCCCGACGCCGAAGACACTGTAGGTCGATCCATCAGCGAGAACGGTTGTCGAAGGAAGCGTTTCGGACGAGAGTGCCGCGTGCGTCAAGGTGTCGACATCTGCGTCGGACAACGCAGATGCCTCGGTGACCAACCGACGCCCGGTGGCGGTGTAGATCAGACACGCCATTCCCGTTTCTCTGGAGATGTGCAGTGCCAGTTCGTCGAGGGCTCTGCCGTCGGCGACCGCGGTGAGCAACTGGCGTTGGCGCACGAGCGAATTGTTCAGCGAAGCAATTCGATCACCGGTGACCCGGCCGACGAGAAATTCGGTGACCTCACCGAACGACACCGTGTCGGGAACAGCGAGGAGCGGCAGACCGTGTCGCTCGCATGCGTTGACGAGATCGAGCGGAATGTGTCCGAGCAACCCCTCCCCCGCGGCCAATGCCGTCGCACCGGATTCGGCCACCGATCGAACGAACACTTCGCTGTCGTCGGGCGTGCGCCGCCATACGAGTCCGGTGATGACCAACTCGCCGCCCGCGATGTATCGGGACGGGTCGGGTAGGTCGGTGGTGAACGTCCACCGCAGGGTACGTCCGAGGGCGTCGCGATCGGAGGTGAGCAATCGGATGCCCAGGTGCGAGGCATCGAGTAGGTCTCCGACGTACATCGCTGAACCTCCCGCCTCGTGTGTTCGGCCGTGCCGGAGGCAAAGATAAGCGCGGGTTGTTTCCGCCGAGTTTCGGGCGTATCGCGTGAGCACCGAGATCGGTAACAGAAAGTCACTACAGTTCGAGAAGGCGCACCGGGCGGTGAATCCGGGCCGGCGAGAATGAGGTGAACGAAGCCATGGATCTCGGCACTGTCGATCGTGTTCTGCTTCCCCGCTCGCGTGCGGATCTGCCGCCGGGCAGCGCGGACGCCGCGGTAGTTGCGGGCGGCACGTGGCTGTTCTCGGAGAAACAGGACCACCTGACCACCCTGATCGACATCACGGCCCTGGGATGGGAACCGTTGATCGTCGACGAGAACGGACTCGGGATCGCAGCGACGTGCACGATCGAGACTCTGGCTCGATTCGAGTCCGCCTTCCCCGCAACCACCTTGTTCCCTCGGTGTGCAGCCGCCCTGCTGGCCTCGTTCAAGATCTGGAAGACGGCCACAGTCGGCGGAAACGTAGCGCTCGCCCTGCCTGCCGGAGCCATGATCTCGTTGACTGCCGCCCTGGACGGCGTCGCAGAGGTGTGGTCGGCACACGGCCCCGAGCACGACTACCGTCTGCCTATCGACCAGCTGGTCGTCGGCCCCCAGACCACGGTGCTCCGACCCGGGGATGTGCTGCGCAGCATCGACGTTCCGCGGCACGCCCTCGAGTCGAGAACGGCGATGCGCACGCTGTCGCTCTCACCTCTCGGCCGATCGGCGGCGGTGGTGATAGGACGCGTCGACCCCGACGGCACATTCGTGTTGACCGTCACCGCGTCGACCGTTCGTCCGTTCGTGCTTCGGTTTTCGGCTGTACCGACGGCGCACGAGCTCGACGACGCCCTTGCCGACACTATCGGTCCGCAGCACTGGTACGACGATCCCCATGGTGCGCCGGATTGGCGTCGACACATCAGTTGCGCTGCGGCGCAGTCCATTCGCGAGGAGCTGTCATGATCGTCGACATCAACGGCGTACCGACCGAGGTAGCCGCGCGACCGGGTCAATGTCTGCGCACCCTGCTCCGCGAACACGACCGTTTCGAGGTCAAGAAGGGCTGCGACGCCGGTGACTGCGGCGCGTGCACGGTCCTCGTCGACGGAGAACCGGTGCACTCGTGCATATTTCCCGCCTACCGCGCGGCCGACAGGTCCGTCACCACCGTGGCCGGGCTCGGCACCCCGCAGGATCTGCACCCGATGCAGCGCCGGTTCGTCGAGGCCGCCGGATTCCAATGCGGGTTCTGTACGGCCGGGATGGTCGTGACCGCGTCGACCCTGACCGCGGACGACAGGGACGAGCTGCCGGCAAGATTGAAAGGAAATCTGTGTCGCTGCACCGGGTATCGCGCCATTTCCGATGCCGTGTGCGGGGTGGTCAACACCGAGAAGGTGGCAGACGGTCCGGCATGCGGGCGTTCGCTCGAAGCGCCCGCGAGCACACGGATAGTCACCGGAACCGAGGCGTACACGCTCGATCACTCCCCGCCCGGGCTGCTGCACGCCAGTGTTCTCGGCAGTCCGCATGCCCACGCGCGGATTGTCTCCATCGATACCACGGCCGCGGAGCAGGTTCCGGGAGTGCAGCTGGTGCTCACCTCGAAAGACAGCCCGGCGGTGGCATTTTCCACGGCCAGACACGACAGCCGCGTCGACGACCCCGACGACACCCGGGTACTCGACACCGTCGTCCGGTTCATCGGCCAACGTGTGGCGATCGTGGTCGCAGAGTCGATCGCCGCCGCGCAGGAGGGCTGCCGCGCCCTGATCGTCGAGTACGAGGTGCTACCCGCCGTGTTCGACCCCGAGTCGGCACTCGCCCCGGACGCACCGAAGATCCACGGCGACAAGGACACATCGGCTCGGATCGCCGACCCGTCCCGAAACCTGGTGGCCGAACTGCACGGCAGCACCGGTGACGTCGACGCTGCAGTACGTGATGCAGCAGCGGTGGTCACCGGGCGATGGACGACTCAGCGAATTCAGCACGTGCACTTGGAAACTCACGGCACCATCGGTTGGCTGGACGCCGACGGCCGGCTTCATATGCGCACCAGCACCCAGGTTCCCTACCTGGTGCGCGACGAAATATGCGAAATCTTCGGCCTCCCCCGGGATCGTGTCCGCGTGTTCACCGCACGGGTGGGTGGCGGGTTCGGCGGCAAACAGGAACTACTGACCGAGGACGTCGTCGCCCTGGCCGTTCTGCGGACCGGTCGGCCGGTGCAGTTCGAGTTCACCCGCACGGACGAGTTCACGGTCGCACCGTGCCGACACCCGTTTCGCGTCGACGTCACCGCCGCCGCGAGCGCCGACGGCGTGTTGACCGCCCTGTCGATCGACGTGCTGACCGATGCCGGGGCGTACGGCAATCACAGTGCCGGAGTGATGTTTCACGGGTGCGGCGAATCGGTGGCGATCTACCGGTGCGCCAACAAAAAGGTCGACGCGAAGACCGTGTACACCAACAACATTCCATCGGGTGCCTTCCGCGGCTACGGACTGGGACAGGTCATGTTCGCGATCGAATCGGCCCTCGACGATCTCGCCCGAGAGCTCGATATCGACCCGTTCGAGTTCCGCCGCCGCAATGTCATCGTTCCCGGCGACGAGATCGTCGCCGCGCACCGCGAAGGCGACGACCTGCAATTCGGCAGCTACGGTCTCGATCAGTGCATCGACCTCGCCGAGAACGCCATCAGGCAAGGCAACGGCGAGCCTGCGCCGCCCGGCTGGAAGATCGGTGAAGGAATGGCGGTGGCCATGATCGCCACCATTCCGCCCCGTGGCCACCGCGCCGAGGCCACCGCGTCGCTGCTGCCCGAGGGCGGCTACGAGATACGCGTCGGAACAGCGGAGTTCGGAAACGGGACCACCACCGTCCACACCCAGATCGCGGCCAGCGAGCTGTGCACGTCGGTCGACCGCATCCGCGTCGTGCAGTCCGATACCGAGTCGGTCACCTACGACACCGGTGCGTTCGGCTCGGCGGGGACCGTCGTCGCAGGCAAGGCGCTCTACGCGGCGGTGCGCGGGTTGTCGGCCCGCATCGTCGAGGTCGCTGCCACCGCGACCGGGCACCGCCCTTCGAACTGCACGTTGGGGCCCGAGGGGGTGCGGTGCGGAGATCGCTTCGTCCCGTTGGACGACGTACTGGCATCGGCGGGCGGCACGTTGACGGCAAGCGGCAACAGCGGCGGACTCCCGCGATCACTGGCGTTCAACGTGCAGGCATTTCGGGTGGCGGTCGACGAAGCGACCGGTACGGTCGCGATCCTCCAGTCGGTGCAGAGCGCCGACGCAGGCACCGTGATGAACCCGCAGCAGTGCCGGGGCCAGGTCGAAGGCGGTGTCGCGCAGGCCATCGGCAGCGCACTGTACGAGGAGATGCGCACCGACGGTGCGGGGCGGATCACCACCGACTCCATTCGGAGTTATCACGTCCCCCAGTTCGCGGACATTCCACGAACCCAGGTGCTGTTCGCGGACACCTACGACCGATTGGGCCCGTTCGGCGCGAAGTCGATGAGCGAGTCACCGTACAACCCCGTCGCCCCCGCACTGGCCAACGCGATCCGTGACGCGGTGGGAGTGCGCTTGCACCACTTGCCCATGTCCTCGGACCGCGTCTGGCGAGCGGTCAACGATCGTAGAACGTCTGCAGAATGATCGTGCTGCGCGTCTGCACGTGCGCCGTGGCGCGAATTTCCTGCAGTAGATGTTCGAGGGCGCGCGGCGACTCGACGCGCACCATCAGGACGTAGCTCTCCTCGCCGGCAACCGAGTGACACGACTCGATGGCGGTCAGATGCTTCAGTCGTGCGGGGGCGTCGTCCGGCCGAGCCGGATCGATCGGAGTGATCGCGACGAACGCCGACAACGGACGCCCCAGAGCTTCGGGATCGACCTGCGCCGTATAACCGCGAATGACTCGTCGCGACTCCAGGCGTCGAACTCGCGACTGAACAGCCGACACGGACAGAGACGCCTTCTCTGCCAACGTCGCCAACGTCGCGCGGCCGTCCGAGATCAATTCGTCGACGATCAGGCGGTCGACGCGATCGAGGTTTTCACTCACGTGCGCAATCTAGCTCAGATCCCCGCCGATGCCCCTCTGCCCGCACGAGACATGACCCTCTGCTCACACGAACAGCGGGGGCAGGGCCAGAACCATGACCGCCGACCAGCTGACATGCGTCAGGATCGGTGCCAGAATTCCGCCCGATGCCCGACGTTGCAGCCCCATCACGTAACCGAGCAGCACGGCGGCGAAGCCGAGCATCGGGTTGCCGGACGCGAGGGTGGCGATGGTGTAGACGACTGTCGAGATGATCACCGGATGTTTGACTCCGATGGCTGAGTACAAGGCTCCTCGGAAGAAGATCTCCTCGGCGACACCGTTGAGCAACGCGATGAACACGATCAGTACCAGCGACCCCACTCGGGCGTGTGCGAGCACGTTCTCGGTGAAATCGGCGAGCGGCGGAATCTGACGGACGACGAGGCCGCCGAGCATGAACACGCCACCGACGGCGAGACCGATGAGGATGGGGGTGACGATCGGCCGCCGGATGGACCCGCCCACCTTGATCCGTCCGAGGTGCAGCGGCCCCGACAGACATCCACCGATGATCCACACTGCGGCCAACACGAGCGTCAATGCGTAGAACGACGGGTCACCCGGTTCCACCTTGAGCGAGAAATACAGCACCGTCGCCCCGATCACCAGTGTGATCAGCACGATGATGCGCCGTTTCCTGAACGCCGCGTCGGACTCCCGGTGGTCTCGCTCGACAGGATCGACCAGAGCGGACTTCATCACGTTCAGCGCGGTCGTCGACCACGTTGCCATCATGCCTCCTCGGTATCGGTCAGTCGGCGCACGACCGACTTCGCGCGTCGGTTCACACTCGCAGCCACATCGAGGTTGGTACGCACTGCTGCTGCCACGGGCTTCGATGCCAGCAGTCGACGGCCGCCCAGAGCCTCGACCAGACCCCAGGTGCGGTCCGAGGACGCTGCCACGCCGTGCCGCCGGACGCCGAGCGCATCTCCGCCGCTCCATGCTGCGTCGGTGTTCGCCAGTCGCAGCGGGTCCTTCAGTGCACAGACCCCGGGCGGCTCGCCCACGGTTCCTCGCACGCTACGGGCCATGGCGTCTGCGATGGTGGTCAGACCACGGGGCGGATCGGGGACGAGATCCCGAATCCGGCTCTCCGACGTGGTCATCGTGTTGTGCAGTGAACCGACCAGATCCTCGGCGAGCCCGGCGGGCACAGGAATGATCTTTCCGATCACCTTGCCGGCGAGTGACGTCGGAACGAGCGGTACCGGTATCCCGATGCGCTGCAGCCCGGCGGCTTCGACGTAGGCGAACACCAGGTCGCGGTACGGGACCACGTCCGGGCCGCCGATGTCGTAGGAACCTGCTGGGACGGTGTCGGTATCGGCCGACGCCACCAGGTAGTGCAGTACGTCGTCGACTGCTATCGGTTGAACGGGCTCGGCGAGCCAGCTCGGCAACGGCAGCACAGGCAGGCGGTCCGCCAGATAGCGGAGCATCTCGTACGACGTGGAGCCGGCACCCATGACGATCGCCGCTCGCAACCACACCAGGTCGATGCCGTCCACCGTCAGCGCCTCACCGACGTCGGCGCGACTGGCCAGGTGCTCCGACAGGTGGGCGTCGTCGGGGACGAAGCCGCCCAGGTACACGATTCGACGCACTCCCGCTCGCGCGGCGGCCGCGGCGAACTGCTCGGCGGACGTCCGGTCCTGGGCACGGTAGTCGGCTTCGCCGATCGCATGGACGAGGTAGTAGGCGACATCGATGTCGCCCGACTCTGCGAAGGCCGCGGCACAGGATTGTTCGTCCGTGACGTCGAGCGACACCGCGGTCACGGAATCGTAGAAGTCGAAAGTGCGCAGGTTCTTCGGAGTCCGAGACCCGACGACGACGTCCGTGTCGTCTGCCAACAGGGCCGCCACCAGCCGAGATCCGATGTACCCGCTGGCACCGGTCACGAGGACTCTCATGCGTCGAGGCTAACGGCAGTCGGGGCGTTGCGTCGGTATGGCATTGTCGCTCCTATGGCTCTCGTGTTGGCAGGTGTGGTCCTCCCCGACCCTCTCGGTACCGAAACGGTGCTTCGGCGAGGAGCCGCAGTGGCGCGGGCCGGTGTGAGCTGGATGTTCACCACGGCCGATTTCGCGCTTACCCTGCCCGGCAGAATCGAAGCACTGCTGAGCCGTATAGAGACATTGATGACACGAATCGACCATGTGATCGATTCGGCCGATGCCGTGGTTGCTCATGTACAACGGACGACCGGTGCCGCGGACACCGTGGTCGCGTCGGCATCGGCCGCCTCGCATACGGCGTTGGAGCTGATCGAGATGTTCGATCCCATCGCCAAGAAGTCCGAGCCGATGGCGCGACGCTTCGTCGACAACCTGTCCGACGCCGAGGTCGACGCAGCGATCGCCATGGTCGATCAGCTTCCCGGACTCCTCGACCACATGGAAGCTCTACTCCCCATCCTCGCGACCCTCGATACGGTCTCCCCCGAGATCCACGAGCTTCTCGGAGTGACGAAGGACGTCAGGCGCGCCGTCATCGGCATCCCCGGATTCAAGTTCTTCCGCAACCGGGGCGAGGACAAGTTGAACGACGAGATGGAAGACGAACAGCGCTAGTCGCTATTTGACGAACGCGAAATCTTCACCTGCGTGGAAACGGGCCAGGGTCTCCGAAATGGACCGCCGTGATGGCGGATGAAATGCGAACGCGTGCAATGCTGCTGCGACGTAAGCGATTTCGGGTGACTTGATGAAGCCGATCCCGCCCACTGATTCGATGGCAGCCGAACTGCTGCGCACCAGTGCGTCACGAATCGCGATGCGGTTGAACAGCAACTTCACCGAGATGTCCTGTCCGCGTTCACCTTCGTCGAAGGCACGGGCCACGTTCTCGATTGCCGCCATGGACACCTCGAGTTCGGCCGCCGCTCGAACGTAGCCTTCGTAGTCACCCTTGTCCTGCTCGATCATCCGCTCGAGCAGAGAGGTCGCGGCGCCGATGTAGTTGGCGGAGATCAGCATCCCGAACCAGAGGTAGCCGGTCATCTCGTGCACGCCATCGGGATCGTCGTCCTTGTTGGGTAGGACGAGGCTTGCCGGTACTTCGACGTCTTCGAGCAACACTTCCTCGCTCTGCGCGCCGGCCAGAATGTCGGTGGTCCAGAACGGCTTCACACTCATACCCGGAAGGCCGGCCGGAATCAGCGCGACGGCGCGGTCACCAGAGTCGATCTCGACGCTGCAGGTCAGCAAGTCCATCGAACGTGCCAGACTGCACGGCTTCTTGCTTCCGTTGACGATGTAGTTGTCGCCCTTCTTCACGGCGGTCATCGTCGGAATGAACACACTCCCGCCGGTGACGCCCTCGGAGAACCCGGAAGCGACGATCGCCTTCTGGTCGACCAATCCCTTGATCAATGCTCGGTCGTCGTCGGTGGCACCACGAGCGAATTCGGTCAGGGACGCGAGTGAGAGATGGTGCATCGTGGTTCCCGCGCCCAGAGAGGGTGAGCGAGACCCGATGGCCCTTTGCGCCCGAACCGCGTCGATGGCCGGAGCACCGAGACCACCCAGTTCGCCCGGGACCACCAAGCCGGTACCGCCGAATTCCCGAAACTTGTCGATCGCGTCCGAATCGCGGGACTCCAGTCGGTCCAGTGGGGTTGTGTCCAGATACTGCAGCAAACCCGGCATGTACTTCTCGAGCGTTTCTCTTTCGCGCACCATTAATCCAGTCACTGTTCATCTCCTTGTGTCACTAATCGATTGTGTGTCACTGATTGATTGCGGCGTCGTCCAATTTGTACCATCAGTCGACCTGGACAAATCAGTCCAATATCGGCATGGACAGCGGTAAAGCAGGTGAATTCGCGCTGGACCCCGACAATACCCCGCCACCTGCGGCGATAAACTAAAGGTCTCGTAAAGTTTGCCCCTCGAAAGAAACCGAAGTTATTTTTCGGGGCGCATTTACCAACCGATTTCCGTCGCACGAGCATCTTTTGAAACGCTGAATATTCTTCCGCCGAATACCAATCGCCCGCGCCGCCCACTCCGAATGAACTCATGAATTCGCGACAATCCACAATCGACTCTGTGAGGAGTTCTGGTACACGATGGTTGTCAACAGATTGATGAAACGACTCGGCGGAGACGAGCGCGTGGATTTGCTGCGCGCTGTTCGAGACGCCGATGTGGTCCCGTACTTCCGCAAGATGGAATCGGCCGTTGCCCCGGTCGTTCGCGTCGAGGGCCGGGACAAAATCATGCTCGGATCCAACAATTACCTCGGCATTGCCGATCATCCCAAGGTTGTAGAGGGTGCCCAGCACGCGCTCGACACATTCGGCAGCGCAGTCACCGGAAGTCGTTTGCTCAACGGCACTCTGGACCTCCACCTCGAACTCGAGCACGAGATCGCCCAGTGGCACGGAACGGACGACGCACTCGTCTTCACCACGGGCTACCAGACGAACCTCGGAACGATCAGTGCGATCGTCGGCCCCGGTGACACGGTGATCGTCGATTCGGCGGCCCACGCATCGATCCGCGACGGCAGCACTCTCTCGGGCGCGTCGGTGGTCAAGTTCAAGCACAACGACATGGCCGATCTCGAAGCCAAACTCCAGCAACCCGTCGTCGACGACGGAGCCGTGCTGGTGATCGTCGACGGTCTGTACTCCATGGAGGGCGACCTGGCACCGCTCGACGTCGTCTCCGAGCTGTGTATCCGCTATCACGCAGCGCTGATGGTCGACGAAGCCCACAGCCTCGGTGTCTACGGGCCCGAACTCACCGGAGCGGCAGAGCTGTTCGGCATCACCAAGGACGTCGACGTCACGATGGCGTCACTGTCGAAGAGCCCCAGTTCCACCGGCGGGTTCGTGACCGGCTCGAGCGACTTGATCGACACCCTCCGGGTCAAGGCCCGCGCCTTCCTGTTCACGACCTCCGGTGTGCCTGCTGCGGTGGGTGCCGCATTGGCTTCCGTCCGCCTGATCCGAAGCGACGAGGGCAAGGATCGGGCTCGGCGCGTACTCGACAACGCCGAGATCCTGCGCGGCGGACTGCAATCGGCCGGCCTCGACGTGGCAGGCCGCTCGTCCACACCCCACGGCGATACGGCCGCCCCCATCGTCTCACTCCACATCGGCGACGACCTCGTGGCCATGAGTCTGTGGAAGAACCTCTACGACCGCGGCATCTTCACCAGCGCCGCGTTGCATCCCGCCGTGCCGAAATCCGGTGCCATACTTCGCCTGTGCGTGATGGCAACGCACACCGAAGAACACCTGTCGACCGCCACGGAACAGATCATCGAGGCCGTAGCGGAGCTGCCCTCATGAGTGAGCGCCACCGCGGCGTGCGTATCGCGGTCACCGGAGCCACCAGTGACTTCGCGGCCGCGATTCTCCCGAGGCTGTTCGAGGATCCCGAGGTGGACGCGGTCGTCGGGATAGCCCGTCGCCCAGCCCGAATCACGCACCCGAAGTTCACCGCGATCCGCTCGGACATTCGCTCTCCCGACCTCGAGGAGACGTTCGCCGAGTGCGACGTCGTGCTGCACTTGGCGTTCGTGGTCGAGGAGCTCAAAGACAAGACGGAGACCCACGACATCAACCTGCGCGGGTCACGCAACGTCATCGATTCCGCATACCGAGCGGGGGTGTCACGCGTGGTGATCGCTTCGAGCATCAATGCGTACGGTGCCGACATCGCTCCGGAGCCGCTCACCGAGAACAGTTATCCAGCAGGCGATCCCAATCGCTATTACTTCTACGACAAAGCCGAGGTGGAACATTACGCGGAGTGGTGGCTGCGTAGGCACCCCGGTGAGATGACCATCTCCATGTTGCGGTGCACGTACATCGTCGGGCCCGACTTCGCCAACGACGGGATCGACCAGTTCACCGGGCCGATCGGCGCGTTCCCGGAAGCGGATCGGGCCTCGTACCAATTCTTGTTCCAGGACGACATGGCCGACGCCTTCCACCGCGCGGCCAAGACCGACCTCGTCGGTCCGTACAACCTGGGTCCGGTGGACTGGGTCGGCGTGCGCGAACTCGCTGCGATGCAGGGCCAGTTGATGTTCGACGTTCCACAGAAAGCGGCGACGCGTATCGCGAACATCGCCTTCGCCCTCGGCCTCACGCCGTTCTCCGGGCAGTGGGTCACGCCCGGAGAGCCCATCGTCGATTCGACCGCGCTCGGTGCTGCCACCGGTTGGGCACCCACCCTCACCTCCCATGAGGCTGCCGCCGTGATGATTCTGCTGCAGGGCAAGTCGCTGCTGAGGAGTCAGGACGCCCTCGAACGCGACCTCGCCTGCGAGGCAGCGTTGCGGCCGGCCTCCGACGCGGTCGCGCTCGCCCGCGCTGACGTCGCCGGCCTCGATATCGTGCACCGGCAGCTCGATATCGCCGGCGGTCGAGTGCACATCGAAGTACACCGATCGGCGACAGCCACCGACCAGTCGGTGGTGCTGGTTGCCGATACCGGTCTGCATGCCCGCTACCTGACACCCCTGGCCGAAGAGATCGCACGGGCAGGCGTCGACGTAGTGGTATTGGATCTCCCCGGCCACGGCCTGAGCACCGGGCTGCGCGGCCGATCATCGGCCACCCAGACCGTCGACGCTGTCGACGCCGCACTGCGCTTCGCTCGCACGCACCTCGACACCGCCCCGGTGGCGCTCCGCAGCGGAGTCCGGCACCCGACCGACACCCTGGTCGGCGGCGTGCGTCGGCGCGCAACCGGGTGGACGACACTCGAGGAACCGAAGTGCCCCGACGGGCTGTTGCCTTCTCGAGTGCGCGTGGACGGCACAGCTGCGCTTCCGTTCGTGTCCACTGCGGCGGACGCTCTGGCCTACTGCGCCAGGACGATCGGACTCAGCGCCACCAGCTGAACCTGCTGCGAATGCGCGCGAACCACGATGCACCGTCGTGGTTCGCCGCCGAGGGCCGACCCGACGTCACAGCCGACTCCGCGTCGTGCTGTCTTTCCAGTCGGTCGACCTCGGCTCGATTGGTACGCCACCGGGACACCCATGTCTCGACATCCACGGGGCCGAGCGGCACGATCGGCGGGGTAGGAAAGCGAATCCAATCGACGATGCGAGCGTTGAGCTCGTCCAACACGTCTCGTACGGACTCCTCGCGCCGGAGACCGATCAACGTCGAGGGCAGCCGCTCGATCTCTTTGCGCAACGCCAACGCCGTGGGCAAGAGCGCATCGACCGGCAGGTTCTCTCGCCTCAGATAGCCGCGAACCCACCACAGTTCGTCGTCGGGATCGCCCATCGGGATGGGTTTACCGGTGCCGTCGAGTCCTTCGAATGCACCGGCGTCCTGCGCCTCGCGGATCTGTTTGTCGACCCAGGACTCGAACGTGACTCCTGGCTTCTTGCGTTCGGTCACTCCATCGACTGTAGAACCGGCCCCGGGTGTTCGCCAGGTGCGCCCGAGACGAGTGAGCCCCGATCCCATGCAGGGGTCGGGGCTCACTCGAATGCGTCGGCTCAGCCGTATTCGGCGACCAAGCGGTCGAACTCGTCACGGTCGATCACCTGAGGCTCGTTGATGGCCAGCGCCTGGGCGTACTTGCTCGCCAAGTGGTAATCCCGGCCGAGTGGACCGTGCTCGGCGTCGTCCTCGTCCGATTGGATGCTTGCACCCGGCGGCACCTCGTTCTGCAGGCCGTTCGTCTTGCTGCCGAGCAGTGCGTCGAGTTTCGCGGAAATCTTCTGCATGATCTCTTGGTCGTCGGTCATGGCCACCGGGTACCCGAATCGGGCGAAACGACACCGCAGCGCACGAGCTTCACGCTCCGGGGTTACCTGTCGGTGTCTCGGGGCATGATGGTGGGATGGCCACGCACAGTATCGGCACCGACATCATGGAGAAGCTGTCGCGGCCGACTCGCGAGTGGTTCAACGGCGCATTTCCGGCCCCCACGTCGGCGCAACTCGGTGCGTGGTCGTCCATTTCCAGCGGATCGCACACCCTGGTGGTCGCGCCGACCGGCTCGGGCAAAACGCTGTCGGCGTTCCTGTGGGCCCTCGACGAGCTGGCCCAACTGGGTGCGGACAGCACCCGCAAGACCAAGGTGCTCTACATATCGCCGCTCAAGGCTTTGGCAGTGGACGTCGAGCGCAACCTGCGTGCTCCGTTGGTCGGCATCACCCAGACGGCCAAGCGTCTCGGTCTGAACCCGCCGGAGATCTCCGTCGGAGTCCGCTCGGGCGACACCAGCGCTGCCGATCGCCGGACCATGATCAAGACTCCGCCGGACATTCTGATCACCACTCCCGAGTCTCTGTTCCTCATGCTCACCTCTGCGGCGCGGGACATCCTGGCCGAGGTCGATACGGTGATCGTCGACGAGGTGCACGCCGTCGCAGGCACGAAGCGTGGCGCGCACCTCGCGGTGTCCCTCGAGCGACTCGACGCGATGCTGGACAAGCCCGCGCAACGCATCGGCCTGTCCGCGACGGTGCGCCCCCACGAGGAAGTGGGCCGATTCCTCGCCGGTGCCGCTCCCATCGAGATCGTCGCCCCACCCGCTCCGAAGACTTTCGACCTGACGGTTCAGGTGCCAGTGGAGGACATGACCGAACTCGGCGTCACCGACCCGAATGCGGACACCTCCGCCGCTCCCCCGGCTCAGGGATCGATCTGGCCGCACGTCGAGGAGAAGATGGTCGATCTCATCCTCGAGCACAAATCGTGCATCGTCTTCGCCAACTCGCGCCGGCTCGCGGAACGACTGACCGCGCGGCTCAACGAGGTGTACGCCGAACGTATCGGCGGCGGAGTCGATACCGAGCACAAACCACCATCTCAGGTGGGCACCGCATCCGACGTCAACCACGGCGCCGATCCTCTGCTGGCACGGGCCCACCACGGCAGTGTCAGCAAGGATCAGCGCGCGCTGATCGAAGACGATCTGAAGACCGGTCGTCTGCGCTGCGTTGTGGCCACCAGCAGTCTGGAGCTCGGAATCGACATGGGCGCAGTCGATCTGGTGGTCCAGGTCGAGGCACCGCCGTCGGTGGCCAGTGGCCTGCAGCGCGTCGGTCGCGCCGGCCACCAGGTGGGCGAGATCTCCAAGGGCGTGCTGTTCCCCAAGCACCGCACCGATCTCATCCATTGCGCGGTCACCGTCGAACGCATGACGTCGGGCAAGATCGAGGCCCTCTTCGTCCCGGCCAATCCCCTCGACGTCCTCGCCCAGCAAACCGTCGCGGCGTGCGCACTCGAACCCATCGACGCCGAGGACTGGTTCGAATCAGTCCGTCGCACCGGCAGTTTCGCCACTCTGCCCAGATCTGCCTACGAGTCGACACTCGACCTGCTCTCGGGCCGTTACCCGTCGGACGAGTTCGCCGAACTACGGCCACGGCTCGTGTGGGACCGCGACGCCAACACTCTCACCGGCCGTCCCGGGTCGCAGCGGCTGGCCGTCACGTCCGGCGGTACCATCCCCGACCGCGGCCTGTTCACCGTCTACATGGTGGGCGAAAAGCAGTCTCGGGTAGGCGAACTCGACGAGGAGATGGTCTACGAATCGCGAGTGGGCGACGTGTTCGCACTCGGTGCCACCAGCTGGCGCATCGAAGAGATCACGCACGACCGGGTGTTGGTCAGTCCCGCATACGGCCAACCGGGCAGGCTGCCGTTCTGGCACGGCGACGGCCTCGGTCGACCGGCCGAATTGGGCCGGGCCCTGGGCGAGTTTCTGCGGAGCACCACCGACCGCAGCAACCTGGCCGAGCGGCTGAGCGCGGACGGTCTCGACGCCAACGCAGTCAACAACCTGATCGCTTTGCTCGACGAACAGTTGGAGGCCACCGGCCAACTGCCCACCGACAAGACGATGATCGTCGAGCGCTTTCGCGACGAACTCGGCGACTGGCGTTTGGTGCTGCACTCCACCTACGGTCAGCAGGTACACGCGCCGTGGGCCCTCGCGGTCGGCGCAAGGCTGATCGAGCGATACGGCATCGACGCCGCCCCCACCGCATCCGACGACGGCATCATCGTCCGGCTACCCGATACCGACGACCAGCCGCCCGGCGCGGAACTGTTCGTGTTCGAGCGCGACGAGATCGCCGACATCGTCACCGAGCAGGTCGGTGGATCGGCATTGTTCGCGTCGAGATTTCGCGAATGTGCCGCTCGTGCACTGCTTCTGCCCCGACGCAACCCCGGCAAGCGGGCACCACTGTGGCAACAACGGCAGCGTTCGGCACAGCTGCTCGACGTCGCTCGTAAATACCCCACGTTCCCGATCCTGCTCGAAACCGTGCGCGAGTGCCTGCAGGACGTCTACGACCTCCCCGCCCTCGAAGATATCCTGGCCCGCATCGGCCGACGCCAGATCAGGATCGTCGACGTCGAGACGCCGTCACCGTCACCGTTCGCGAATTCGTTGCTGTTCAACTACGTCGGCGCCTTCATGTACGAGGGCGACAGCCCGCTCGCCGAACGGCGGGCCGCCGCACTGTCTCTCGATTCGGCGCTGCTGGCCGAGTTGCTCGGACGCGTCGAGCTGCGAGAGTTGTTGGACGACAGCGTCATCAGCACCACCGAGCTCGAGTTGCAGCGACTGCCCGAGGACAGACACGCCAAGGACATCGAAGGCGTTGCGGATCTGCTGCGGCTGCTCGGTCCGCTGACCGCCACGGAAGTCGGACTGCGCACCAACGGCGACGAATTCCCGCAGTGGCTCGCCGAGTTGGCCGATGCAAAGCGGGCAATGGAAGTTTCGTTCGCCGGCCAGAACTGGTGGACGGCCATCGAGGACGCGGCTCGCTTGCGCGATGCACTCGGTGTTCCGCTACCGATCGGCACTCCCGCCGCGTTCATCGAGCCCGTCGACGACCCACTCGTCGACCTGATCAGCCGGTACGCCCGAACCCACGGTCCGTTCACCCTCGACGACGCAGCCGCGCGGTTCGGCGTCGGTACCGCCGTGGTGCGTGACGTCCTGCGCCGACTGGCCGTGGACAAACGCGTCGTCGAGGGCGAATTCCGTCCCGGTGCAACGGGCAGTGAATGGTGCGACGCCGAGGTTCTTCGGCGATTGCGGCGGCGATCTTTGGCGGCGGCACGGCAGGAAGTCGAACCCGTGTCCACCGCCACGCTCGGCCGCTTCCTGCCGGCGTGGCAGCACGTGGACAGTCGCCGGTTGAGCGGCATCGACGGTGTCGCAACGGTCATCGAACAGCTTGCGGGCGTGCCCGTTCCGGCGTCGGCGTGGGAATCTCTCGTGCTCGCCTCCCGGGTGAGCGACTACAGCCCCGCCATGCTCGACGAGTTGACCTCCACCGGTGAGGTGTTGTGGGCGGGACACGGTGCGATTTCGTCGAAAGACGGCTGGGTGAGCCTGCACATGGCCGACACCGCCCCGCTGACTCTGGTGCCCGCCGCCGAATCCGACCTGTCCGAGCTGCAGATTCGCATCCAGGACGCAGTCGCGGGCGGTGGTGCGTACTTCTTCCGCCAGCTCTCCGATACCGTCGGCAGCACCGACGACACTGCTCTGCAGGCTGCACTCTGGGAGCTGGTGTGGGCCGGACGGCTCAGCAACGACACGTTCGCGCCACTGCGGGCTCTGTTGAACTCGACGGCCACCCGCTCCGCCCCGAGTCATCGATCACCGCGTCGAACCCCGCGCCTGCGTTCCTACCGTCAATTCGAGCGGCCGTCCCTGCCCACCCGCACCGGCCCACCGACGGCCGGCGGTCGGTGGTCACGGTTGCCCGAACTCGAACCGGACCTCACCGTCCGCGCTCACGCGACCGCAGACGTACTCCTCGAACGCTACGGCGTGGTGACGCGTGGTTCGGTCATGAACGAAGGTGTCCCCGGCGGGTTCGCCACGATGTACAAGGTGCTGACGGGGTTCGAGGATTCCGGTCGCTGCCGACGCGGATACTTCGTCGATTCGCTCGGCGGCGCTCAGTTCTCCACCTCCGACGTCGTCGACCGGTTGCGTAGTTACGACGAACCGAAGAAGAACGCCACCGCCGTGGTGCTCGCGTCCTGCGATCCGGCCAACCCCTACGGCGGAGCACTGCCCTGGCCGAAGGCCGGCGGCGAAGACACCGACGACACGACGAAGCACCGGCCGGGTCGCAAGGCCGGTGCACTGGTAGTCCTCGTTCGCGGTGAGTTGACGATGTTCGTCGAACGTGGCGGGAAGTCGGTGCTGACCTTCGGCGACAACACCGAGGACATCGCCTCTGCAGCAACGGCATTGGCGACCACGGTCAAGCGCGGCGGGGTGGACAAGTTACTGGTCGAACGGATCAACGGTCACGATATCCACGGCACGGACTTCTCCAAGACGTTGACCGCGGCCGGTTTCTCGGCGACACCCCGCGGACTACGCCTGCGGCGCTGAGGCACCGCACCACTGACGAAGAAGAGAACCGAAGAACGAGAGAGGACGTAGATGCCCGAGGGCGATACCGTCTGGCGCGCCGCCAACACTCTGCGGGCAGCGCTCGAGGGCCAGCAGCTCACTGCCTGCGACATTCGTGTACCCCGTTACGCCACAGTCGACTTCACCGGCGAAACGGTCGAGTCCGTCGCGTCGAGGGGCAAACACCTGCTGATCAGAGTGGGCGGCTACTCGATCCACTCGCACCTGAAGATGGAAGGCACCTGGCACGTCTATGCACTGGGGGCTCGCTGGCGTCGTCCGGCCTTCCAAGCTCGGATCATTCTGAACACCGAGAAGGCGCAGGCCATCGGATTCGAGCTGGGCGTGCTGGAGATCCTCGAGAACGAGGACGACGCTGTCGGCTATCTCGGACCGGATCTACTCGGACCCGACTGGGACCCAGGTGTCGCCCTGACCAATCTGGAGTCGGACCCCGGCCGACCGATCGGCCTGGCCCTGCTCGATCAGCGCAACATAGCCGGACTCGGCAATGTCTACCGCAACGAGATCTGCTTCCTTCGCGGAGTCGATCCCCGCACGCCGGTCGAGGACTCCGGAGACCTGAAGAAGATGATCGACCTGTCCTTCCGCACCATCACCGCCAACAAGAATCGAAATCAGCGCGTCACCACCGGGGATCGTCGCGCGGGCCGTCATTTCTGGGTGTACGGCCGTGAGAACAAGCCGTGCAGGCGGTGCGGTACCACCATCGAGTTCGGACTGATCGGCGACAACCCACTCGAAGAACGGCAGATCTACTACTGCCCGCACTGCCAGAGATGACCGGCCTTCACAGAGCTTCGTCAGGTGAGACCAAGCCTGCTCACAGCTTCGCCGATCACCATGGATCGTATGTTGACACTTGCGATACTCACCCTGCTGGTCATGGCTGTCTCCGGCGCGACGGCTGCTCGCGCACCGCGGACGCTGGTTCGGGTTCCGTGACTCAGAGGGTCCGGACGGGTTCGAGAATTTCCTGACGCGCTTCGGGGGCGACGACGCGCAGGGCGTCGGCAGATTCGTCGTCCGGCTGACGCTGCGACGCGATCTCGGCCTCGACCCGAGCCCGGTACGTGTCGACCTCACGGTCGACCGTGGCCTCGTCCCACCCCAGGATCGGGGCGATGAGTGCGGCGACCTGACCCGCGCAGTTCATCCCACGATGCGAGTACTCGATGGAAATCCGGGTGCGCCGCGACAGCACGTCCTCGAGGTGCAGTGCGCCCTCGGCCGCAGCGGCATAGACCACCTCGACCTGCAGATAAGCGGGCGCGTCGGTCAACGGTTGCAGCAGTTCGGGTTTGCCGTCCGCCATGGCCAGCACCTCGTCGATCAGCGAGCCGTATCGGTCCAGCAGATGAGTCACTCGGTGCGGATGCAGCCCGTGTACTTCACCCAGGTGCGGGGCCTGATTGACCAGGGCGAAGTAACCGTCCGCGCCGACGAGCGGCACCTTCTCGGTGATCGACGACGCCACCCGCGCCGGGATGTCCTCGGCCGCGAGATCCACTGCGTCCTCGGCCATCACCCGGTAGGTCGTGTACTTGCCACCTGCGATGGCAATGAGTCCCGGTGCCACCCGCGCCACCGCGTGCTCACGGGACAGCTTGGACGTCTCGTCGCTTTCACCCGCCAGTAGCGGCCGCAATCCCGCGTAGACGCCGTCGATGTCGTCGTGCGTGAGCGGCGTGACGAGCACCCCGTTGACTTCGCCGAGGATGTAGTCGATATCGGCTTTGGTCGCGGCGGGGTGCGCGAGATCGAGGTTCCAGTCGGTATCGGTGGTCCCGATGATCCAGTGCGCGCCCCACGGAATGATGAACAGCACGGACTTCTCGGTGCGCAGAATGATCGCGGCTTCGCTGACGATGCGATCGCGCGGCACCACGATGTGCACACCCTTCGAGGCCCGTACTCGGAAGCGACCACGCATGTTCGACAGCGACTGTATTTCGTCGGTCCACACGCCCGTGGCGTTGATCACCACGTGCGCACGCACCTCGGTGGTGGCCCCGGTCTCCGAATCTCGCACTCGCACACCGGAAACACGGTCGGCTTCACGGAGGAACCCCACGACCTGAGTGGATGTACGCACCACCGCGCCGTAGTGGGCTGCCGTTCTGGCGACGGTCATCGTGTGCCGCGCGTCGTCGACGACGGTGTCGTAGTACCGAATTCCGCCGATCAGCGATTTCCGTTTGAGGCCGGGCGACATCCGCAGGGCACCCGAACGGGTCAGATGCTTCTGTTGCGGAACCGATTTGGCACCGCCCATCCGGTCGTACAGAAAGATACCCGCCGCGATGTACGGGCGCTCCCACCCCCGATGGGTGAGGGGGAACAGGAATTTCAGCGGTTTGACCAGATGCGGCGCGAGTGTGGAGAGCGAGAGTTCACGTTCGTGCAGCGCCTCACGGACGAGTCCGAACTCGAGTTGTTCGAGGTAGCGAAGGCCACCGTGGAACATCTTGGACGAGCGAGAGGACGTGCCCGACGCGTAGTCACGCGCCTCCACGAGCGCCACCTTCAGGCCTCGTGTTGCGGCGTCGAGCGCGGCACCCGAACCCACGACGCCACCGCCGACGACCACGACGTCGAATTGTTCGCGTCCGAGCTGGTCCCACGCCTCCACCCGTTGGGTGGGTCCGAGGAACTTCGTGTTCGATCGGTTGCTCACTGGACGCTCCCTGTCCTCGAAAATTCCTCGCGATGTCTCCCACGTCAGGCTACCGCCCCAGGTCGGCCGAGCGCAGAACCAGCGCAGGCTGGTCGCGGTTCAGCTTCGCCGTGTCATCGACGCATGTGCCGCGCTCAGCCGCCGCACTGCCTCGTTCAGCACCTCCGGTGTGGAGCCGGCGAAGCTCAACCTCAGCGAGTGGCGGAAGTACTCGGCCGACGTGGACGTTGCAGCGCGCACGAACGCGCTACCCGGCACGAACGCGACGCCGTGCGCGAGCGCCGCAGCGAGCAGCTCGGTGGTATCGGTCCCGTCGCGAAAGGTCGCCCATGCGAACATTCCACCTGTGGGTCGCGAGACGTCCAGCGCCGAACCGAATTCCCCGGACAGAGCGCTCATCAATGCGTCTGCGCGACAACCGTACTCACGCCGAAGATCGGTCAGGTGGTCCGCCAGCCACCCGGTGTCGCCCAGCATGTCCGCTGCCATCAGCTGTGTCAGCGAGGAACCGCACAGATCGGCACCCTGTTTGAGCAGTTCCACCGCCGCGCACACTCGGGGCGGGGCAACGAACCATCCCACGCGCAGAGTCGGCGCCAGGATCTTCGACGCGCTCGACAACCTGACGACACGATCGCTGTGACACGCGATCGGCAACGGGGACGGTCCGGATTCAATTGTGTCGAACCAGATCTCGCCGTACGGATCGTCCTCGATGATCCAGAATCCGTACCGGTCGGCCAGGGCCGCGAGTCGGCGACGGCGAGCCTCGGTCATCGTCACGCCGCGGGGGTTGTGAAAGTTGGCGACCGTATGGACCACCGCGGGCCGCAGGCCGGCGAGCAGCCGCGCTTCGAGCTCGTCGACATCCATCCCGCCATCGGTGATGGGGATGGATTCGATCTTCGCCTCGGCAATCGAAAACACCTGCAGCGCTCCGGTATACGCCGGTTCGTCGACCACCACGACGGCACCCGGGTCGATCAGCGCCTGCGCGAGCAGTGTCAAGGCCTGCTGCGATCCGTGCGTCACGACGACGGATTCCACCGGAACGGTACCCCCTTCGCGTGCGAGAGTTTCCCTGGCTGCAATGACGCGGCGCAGGGCTCGGTGGCCGGAGGTCTCGCAGTACTGCACTGCGTCGGAGTGTCGCAGCACTGCGTCCGCTGCGGCAGCGATGCGGTCGACCGGTATGAGATCTGTGGCCGGTAAACCGCCGGCCAGGCTGATGATCTCGTCGCGAGCGGTCAGGGCCAGAAGGTCGCGGATGGCCGAGCTGTCGAGTGTTGCGGTGCGTCGGGCCAAGCCGGCAAACGGATGAATCGAAGACATGAAAGAGACTCCAGGGCAGCAGGGACGGGAAGAACGGCCCGCGGATCCGCAGAGTCGAAGAGAGAGCGGACGGGTGTGTCCGCTCTCTCGACTATGTCATGTGCGTCCGAAATATGAAACGCGTTTCTCACATTGCGAGATCAGTCCAGATCGTCGTGCGCCATCAGCTGGCGCGCGGCCTCGATGACCGAACCCGACAGCGACGGATAGACCGAGAACGTGTTGGCCAGGTCGTTCACCGACAGATTGTTCTGCACGGCCATCGCGATCGGAAGAATCAACTCCGATGCGCTCGGAGCAACCACCACACCACCGATGACCACACCGGTGGCGGGGCGACAGAATATTTTGACGAAACCACGCTTGAGACCACTCATCTTCGCTCGCGGGTTGGTCGTCAACGGCAACATCACCGTGCGTGCCGGTACGTCGCCTGCATCGATCGCGGACTGTGCGACGCCGACCGATGCGATCTCGGGCCGCGTGAACACCGCCGACGCCACGGTCTTGAGCTTGATGGGACTGACGGCCTGGCCCAGGGCGTGGTACATCGCGATGCGTCCCTGCATCGCGGCCACCGACGCCAACGGCAGCAGACCCGTGCAGTCACCCGCCGCGTAGATGCCCGCGACCGCGGTACGAGACACGCGGTCGACACGCAGGTATCCACCCTTGTCGAGCTCGATCCCGACCTTCTCCAAACCGAGTCCCGACGTGTTCGGGACCGATCCGACGGTCATCAGCGCGTGGCTGCCCTCGACGGTGCGCCCGTCGGACAGCGTGACGACGATACCGTCGTCGGTGCGGACGACCGAGTCTGCGCGGGCATGCTTGACGAGGGTGACGCCACGTTCGTTGAACGCGTCTTCGAGCACAAGGGCAGCGTCCTCGTCCTCGTGCGGGAGGACGCGATCGCGGCTCGATACCGCGGTGACCTTGACGCCCATCTCGGTGTAGGCCGAGACGAACTCGGCACCGGTCACACCGGATCCCACGACGACAAGGTGTTCTGGCAGTGCTTCGAGGTCGTACAACTGCCGCCAGTTGAGAATGCGTTCGCCGTCCGGCTCGGCACCCTTGACGACGCGGGGGCGCGCTCCGGTGGCGACGAGGACGACATCGGCGTCGAGAATTCGCTCCTCGCCGTCGGCCAACACCGCCTTGATCTGGTGCGAGGCCAATCCGACGTGCGTGTCGATCATCTCGGCGCGACCGGCCAGTATTTCGACGCCCACCGAGGTGACCCGGTGCGCGATGTCGGTGGACTGCGCCTGCGCGAGGCTCTTCACTCGCGAATGAATCTGGGGCAGCGCGACCGCTGCCTGTGATGGGTCGAGTGAGATTCCGAGGTCGCTCGCGCGACGCATCTCGGTGCGAATGCCGGTCGAGGCGATGAACGTCTTCGACGGCACGCAGTCCCACAGAACGCAGGCGCCACCGATGCCGTCGGAATCGACGAGCGTCACCTGTCCGCCGTGCTGCGCCGCCACCAATGCTGCTTCGTACCCTGCCGGACCACCACCGATGATCACAATCCGGGTCATTGATCCTCTTCTCGCGTGCTGAAATCTTTGTACTGTGTCACGTCAACGGTATTGCAGTGTCCGGTTCCGCGCGTCGGTAAGGCTAGCTTCACTCCACCCGTCGCTCGGCGTACCTGCGACGACGCACCGAAACACCACCACGGGGCGTCAACGGGCGGCGATACGGTTTAGGCTGGCCGACGTGCCAATTTATGCCGCCTACGGATCGAACATGCATCCGGAGCAGATGTTGCAGCGTTGCCCCCACTCACCGCTGTCGGGAACCGGGTGGCTGCACGGGTGGCGCTTGACCTTCGGCGGTGGCGACATCGGCTGGGAGGGCGCGCTCGCCACGATCGTCGAGGACCCGGACTCACAGGTCTTCGTGGTGCTCTACGACGTCTCCGACGAGGACGAGGAGAGCCTGGATCGGTGGGAGGGCTCGGAGCTCGGCATCCACCGCAAGATTCGGCTGCGCATCGAGACCGGAGGCGAGCCGGTCCTGGCGTGGCTCTACGTTCTCGACGCCTACGAGGGTGGCCTACCGTCGGCACGCTACCTCGGGGTCATGGCCGAGGCCGCCGAAATTGCCGGTGCCCCAGCCGAATACGTGCGCGACCTACGCACCAGGAACAGCCGCAACGTAGGACCGGGCACCACGTCGTAGAAGTTCGCGGTCAGCGGCGACGACAACCGCCCGACCGCTAGTTCGGGTCCAATGCGATTCCGGTCATCACTTTCACACCCACGGCCAAGGCTCGCTCGTCGAGGTCGAATGTCGGCTGATGGATGTCGAGTTGCGGACCGGTCCCCGACCACACGCCCAGTCGGGCCATCGCTCCCGGCACGTTCTCCAGGTACCACGAGAAGTCCTCGCCGCCACCGGACTGCGCCGTGTCGGCCAATGCTGTCGGACCGACTCGGCCGATGGCCTTCTCGAAGGTGGCCGTGGACGCCGGGTCGTTCACCACAGGCGGTACGCCGCGACGGTAGTGCAGCTCGAAGCGCACCCCGGTCGGTGCCAGCAGACCGGTGACGATCTCGGAAACGAGCGGCTCGAGCAGTGCCCACGTTTCGTGGTCGCCGGTCCGTACTGTTCCGGTGAGCATGCCGGTCTGCGGAATGGCGTTGGGGGCCTGCCCCGCCACGACCGCGCCCCAGACCATGACCGTGCTGGTTCGCGGATCGATTCGTCTGCTCAACATGCCCGGCAGCCCGGTGATGACGGTCCCCAACGCGTAGACCAGATCGGTCGTCAGATGCGGCCTCGACGTGTGCCCGCCCGGCGAGTCCAGACGCAATTCGACGGTGTCGGCGGCGGAGGTGATGGCCCCGACACGCACTCCCACCTGCCCCACCTCGAGCCGCGGATCGCAGTGCAACGCGAAAATCTTCGACACCCCGTCGAGCGCTCCCGCGGCAACGGCGTCGAGTGCACCGCCCGGCATGACCTCCTCGGCAGGTTGGAAGATCAGCCGAACGCCATGTTGCAGGTCCGGCAGCGACGCCAGCGCGAGTCCGGTCGCCAGCAGCACCGTGGTGTGCGCATCGTGCCCGCACGCGTGGGATACGCCGGGAACCGTCGACGTGTACGGCGCACCGGTGATCTCCTGCAGCGGCAACGCGTCCATGTCCGCACGCAGCGCGACGCGTGGGCCGTCGGGACCGATATCGCAGATCAAGCCCGTACCGCCGGGCAGAGGTTTGGGTGACAGGCCTGCCGCCGACAGCTGCTCCATGACGAACGCCGTCGTAGCGAATTCACGACGGGCCAGTTCCGGATGGGCGTGAATGTGCCGACGCCACAGGGACAGATCTTCTGTGTGAGCCTGGATCCACCGATCGATCGCGGCTTCACGTGAACTCATCGCTGCACCGCCGATCGAGCGTTCACACCGTCGAGCAGACGCGCCCGGGTCTGTGGATCGGCTGCGGCACGAGCGGCCGTTCCGGCGAGGGCGAGAGCACCGTCGAGCAGTGCACGATCGGCGGACTCGGTGACACACGCGGCGGCGAACTCCGGTTGATGCGTCACCGCCCCTCCGGCATCGAGGCCGACGACGGGGTGGATTCCGGGTAGAACATTCGTCACGTTTCCCATGTCAGTGCTGCCCAACGGGCGAAATCCTTCCAAATCCGGTGCCAAGGGCGACCGTCCCAATGATTCGATTTCCTGACGAAATGCCGCCACCAGCCACGAATCCGGGGTCAGGGCCGCGTACGTCGGCGACACCGTGCGGATTTCGTGTGTGCATCCGGTGGCAATGGCACCCGCCTCGAAACAGGCGAACGTCTTCTTCGTCAGCGCCTCGAGTGACTCGGTGCTGTTCGCGCGAAGATAGTAGAGCAATTCGGCATGTCCGGGCACGATGTTCGGCGCGACGCCGCCGTCGCTGACGATGCCGTGCAGTTGCTGGCCGGGCGAGAGGTGCTGCCGAATGAGCCCGAGCGCCACCTGTGCGACGGTGACGGCATCGCCCGCGTTGATTCCCCACTCGGGGGCGGCCGAGGCATGGGCCGCACGGCCGGTGAATTTGACGGCAACGTCGGCCAATGCCAGCGACGTCGCGCCCACGATGTCGAACGGGCCCGGATGCACCATCAGTGCGGCACCGATGTCGTCGAAGACGCCGCGCTCGAGCATCAGGACCTTGCCACCGCCGGTTTCCTCGGCAGGGGTGCCTAGCACTCGGACCGTGATGCCGAGCGCATCGGCCACCGGCGCGAGCGCCAGGGCGGCACCCACCGCGGACGCGGCGATGATGTTGTGGCCGCAGGCATGACCGATCTCGGGCAACGCGTCGTACTCCGCGCAGATTCCGATCACGAGCTCGCCGCTACCCACCGACGCGGTGAATGCGGTGTCGATGCCGGCGACCCCGGATTCGATCTCGAAATGGTGGGCGCGAAGCGTGTCGAGGACCTTCGCAACGCTGCGGTATTCCTCGAACGCCAGTTCCGGTTCTGCGTGAATCGAATGCGACAGCGCAACCACTTCGTCGGTTGCGTGAGCGAGCGCGCGGCCGATCTCCTCGCCCACGGCGGCACTGTTCGGTTCGTCGATCACGAGAGACAGTGTGTCACTAGCGAGGCGGCGTGTCGGAACGGCTGTGCCGACTCCGAGCCCGAACAGTGCCGGACGAGGCTAGTTGCCGAAGCTGAAGTTGCTGTCGTCCGTCGGCGTCGTCAGCGCAGCGAGCAGGTCCACGTGCATCCGACTCTTGATGCCGGCCAGGTTCGCTCCCCGGGTGCTGGTCAGCGCCGCCGCCTTGGCAACGGCGTCGGAAACCACCGATTCCTCGGACGCGGTGGCCTCGACGATTCCTGCGGCCACCGCATCGGCCCCGCCGTAACGACGGCCGGTCAGCATCGCCTCGACGGCGGTCTGCTTGGGCAGCCTGGAGTTGATCAGGGCAGACATGCCGACGGTGAACGGCATGTTGAGGTTGACCTCCGGCAGGCAGTAGAAGCCTCGGTCTGCGCGCTGGATGCGGAAATCCTGCGATGTTGCGAACATCGCGCCGGCACCGAACGCATGGCCCTGCACGGCTGCGACCGTGGGCATCGGGAACTCCAGCAGCCGCGTGTAGAGCGTGTGCACGCGGTCGAGGTACCAGGTGATCCGGTCCAGGTTCGCGAACAGCCAATCGGTATCGAGTCCGTTGCTGTAGAACTTGCCTGCCGAGGTGGTGACCAGCGCGGCCGGACCGGTCGATGCCTCGACCTCGTCGAGCAGTGCATGGACGGCATCTATCCAGTCGGGGTGGAACCTGTTCTCTGGATTGCCCGCGCCCTCCTGGGCACCGAGGAACAAGATGTGGACATCACCGTCGCGTTCGAGATAAGGCATGCAGCGGATACTACTCGGCGGTAACTTCCCGGTCGCACCGTCTCGGTTCCACATCCATCGCAGCGATCTCATACTGTTGTTCATCGTGGCAACTTCCGACGCACGAGCAACCGATCCCGTGACCGATCCCGACGCGGCGGCGCGCACCGCCGCCGATGCTCTCGCTGCAGCGACCGGCATCGACACCCATACCGTCGCCATCGTCCTCGGCTCCGGCTGGCAGGCGGCCGCAGATGTCTTCGGCTCCCCCACCGCGACCGTGCGCATGGCCGATCTCCCCGGCTTCGCGCCGCCGTCCGCGTCGGGCCACTCCGGCACGATCACCTCGGTGGACGTGGGCGGAACCCACACTCTGTTACTTCAGGGCCGTACGCACGCCTACGAGGGCCACGACCTCCGACGCGTCGTGCACCCGGTGCGCACCGCGATCGCGGCAGGCGCGACGACCGTCGTCCTCACCAACGCCGCCGGCGGCATCCGTGAAGGCATGAGCGTCGGCCAACCCGTTCTGATTTCCGATCACCTCAACCTGACCGCCCGTTCGCCGCTCGTCGGCGCCGAATTCGTCGATCTCGTCGGTGCCTACTCACCCGAACTCCGCGCTCTCGCGGCCGAGATCGATCCGTCTCTCGAGGACGGCGTCTACGCGGGACTGCCGGGCCCTCACTACGAGACGCCTGCCGAAATCAAGATGCTGCGCACGTTCGGTGCAGATCTGGTGGGCATGTCGACGGTGCACGAGACGATCGCCGCCCGTGCAAAGGGTGCTCGCGTGCTGGGAATTTCGTTGGTCACCAACCTCGCTGCCGGCATGACCGGAGAACACCTCGATCATTCCGAAGTGCTCGCTGCGGGCAAGGATTCGGCAGCTCGGATGGGCGCTCTGCTGCACGAGTTGGTCACCCGGCTGTGATCGAGGATCTCACCGAACGCGTGCAACGCTGGATCGCGGGAGATCCCGATCCGGCGAGCCGCGACGAACTCGACGGCCTCTCCGATTCCGAACTAGCGGACCGATTCAGCGGTCCGTTGACCTTCGGCACCGCCGGTCTCCGAGGGCCGGTGCGCGCCGGCCCGAACGGCATGAACGTCGCCGTGGTCGTGCGAGCAACCGCCGGTATCGCAGCGTGGTTGCTCGGGCAGGGCCTCGGCGGATCCACGGTCGTGGTGGGCCGTGACGCGCGCACCGGTTCGGAACAGTTCGCCTTCGCAGCGGCGGAAACGTTGGCTGCGCAGGGATTTTCGGTGGTCCTTCTCCCTCGACCACTCCCCACGCCCGTTGTCGCCTTCGCCGTACGGGCGCTCGATGCCGAGCTGGGGGTGCAGATCACCGCCTCGCACAACCCGGCCGCCGACAACGGGTACAAGGTGTATCTGCGGGGCGGGTCGCAGTTGGTTCCGCCGAGCGATGCCCAGATCGAGGCGCTCATCGAGGCCAGCGCAGATGCAGTCGACGTGCCTCGCACAGCCGTCGAGCCCAGCGGCTCGGACATCGCGTCGCGCTACCTCGATTCGGTTGTGAGACTGCCCCGTTCGAGATCACGCGATGTTCGTATCGCCCTGACTGCACTGCACGGCGTCGGCGGAGAACTCGCCGTGGCGGCACTGCGCGGCGCTGGGTTCCGCGACATCCGGGTGGTCGAGGAGCAGTTCGAGCCCGATCCGTCCTTCCCGACGGTGACCTTCCCCAACCCGGAAGAGCCGGGTGCTGCGGACGCGGTTCTCGCGCTGGCGGCCGAGACCGACGCCGACCTCGCCGTGGCACTCGACCCCGATGCCGATCGCTGCGCAGTCGGAGTCCGAGACGCTCACGGTTGGCGGATGCTGACCGGGGACGAAACCGGCGCTCTGCTGGCCGACTACCTGCTGCGTGACGCACCGCCCGGCTCACTGGTGGCCAACACCATCGTGTCCTCGCAGCTGCTCTCGGCACTGGCACCGGCCCGCGGCGCGCGCTATGCCCGCACACTGACCGGTTTCAAATGGCTCGTGCGCGCCGGAGACGGCCTCGTGTACGCCTACGAAGAAGCGATCGGTCACTGCGTAGATCCGAATGTGGTGCGAGACAAGGACGGGATTTCTGCCGCCGTCGTACTGGCGGACCTCGCGGCGGCGCTGAAGCAGGACGGACGCACGCTACTCGACGTACTCGACGACCTCGCCGTCGAATTCGGAGTCCACAGCGGCGCGCAGGTGTCGCGCCGAGTGCAGGATCTCACCGACATCGGGGACATGATGCGCCGACTGCGCAGCACGCCGCCGACCGAGCTGGCCGGACGCACGGTGACTGTCATGGACTACGCCGACCGGGACGACGAGTTGCGCACCGACGCAGTCGAAATCGCGGGATCCGGACTCCGGGTCATCGTGCGACCGTCCGGGACCGAACCCAAGCTCAAGGCGTACCTCGAGGTCGTCGAGCCCGTCTCGGACCGGCAGGATCTGGCGAGGGCGAGAGCGACGGCGTACGAACTCCTGGCCCAGCTCTCCGCGTTCGCAAAAGAGCTGTAACTCAGAACAGTGCCGACTGCACCGCAGGCAGATCGGACGTGAAGGCCCCGAGTTCGATGCGCCGACCCTTCAATGCCGCCAGATCCGCGACGTAGGTCTGCTCGTCGACCGAGGCGATCACCGCCTGCCCGACGCATGTCCTGATCTGCAGTCCATGAGAGCCGGTTGCGACATCGGCGGGGTAGGCAACCCGAGTATCGTTTTCGCTCAATGTTTCCCGCCCCGCAGGCGGAGTCCACCGCTCCGCGATCGGCCGACATCCGCCGATCGCGGCGTCGGTCAACAGCTGACGGACCTGCTCCGCACGCGCGGCAGTGCCTGCCTCCAACCGGTCGAGATCGAGTGGCACGCACAGCGATGCTGCTTTCGTCGCCGACCGTACGGCCTGCCGTAGTCCGAGCCTTTCGGTCACCAGGTCCTCGGCGACACGCACGGCCTTGCCGTCGTCCGCGTGCGCGACGTACTGCGCACAGATAGCCCCCTGCTCGGCCAGCCGACCCCATTTGCGAGTCTGCGCGGCCGTCCCGATCTTGAAGGTGCCGTTGGCAAACGCCGCCAGGTAGAGCCAATGCGGTGCCATGACATGCTTTTCCAGATCACGCGAGACGAATCCGCTGCGGTGCACGGTATGAACGAAACGAAACACGTCCTTGTCCGCGCACCGTGCACACTGGCTTGATCCGACGGCCGGCTCCCGGCCCGGGCACGGAACGTACCGCGGCGGCCCGTCCGCAGTGAATGCCGTTCGGCCCGTGCAGTATCGGTCTGCCGCACCGCCGAGAGCGCGGTAGCTCAGTGTGTTACCCACCAGCTCCTGAAACTCGACCTGCTCGGCCTCGATGTCGAGCAGGCGCAACCGCGGGGTGTCAGGACCGGCGGAGGGCCAGGACACCCCGAGCGCGAGCAGGGTTGCACCGGAGCGAATCAGCGGGGCCCGAACTGACGGTCGCCCGCGTCGCCGAGGCCCGGGACGATGAAGGCATTGTCGTTGAGTCCGTCGTCGATGCTCGCGGCAACGAGTCGCACCGGGAGTCCCGATGCTTCGAGCGCTGCGACGCCTTCGGGGGCGGCCACGACGCAGATGGCAGTGACATCGGTTGCGCCGCGTCCGACGAGCAGCTCGATCGTGTGCACCATCGATCCGCCGGTCGCCAGCATGGGGTCGAGCACATAGACCGGAGTCTGGGACAGGTCGTCGGGCAGGGACTCCATGTAGGGCACCGGCTGATGCGTCTGCTCGTCCCTGGCCATCCCGACGAACCCGACGCGAGACTGTGGAATCAGACCGCTCGCCTTCTCCACCATGCCGAGACCGGCACGCAGTACGGGCACGAGCAGCGGCGGACGAGCCAACCGGGTGCCCTGGGTGACTGCGACGGGAGTACGTACCTCGAACGTGTCGATGTCGGCGTCCCTGGTGGCCTCGTACACCAGCATGTGGGTGAGCTGGCGGAGCGCAGTGCGGAACGTGGCGTTGTCGCTCCGCTCGTCCCGCATGGTGGTGAGCAGGGCGGCGGCCAGTGGGTGGTCGACCACGTGTGTATCCATGTCTCACAGGATAAGGCCCAGCACCATGAGGCCCCACACGATGAGCCCCAGCGGAGGAGATCGCCGAGACGCACGGTGAACGGCAAGTCGTGGGAACCGATGTGCCCGCAGTCGCGTCGAACCAGTTGGGCGTCGCATTCGGCGACTGCGCGAACGCACGCGATTTCAGGGGGACTCATGGACGAACTCGTCGTCGAGACCGAGGGGGTGCTCGCCTACGGTGCGGCTGCGTCGACCATGGCCGAGCAGATCGCGGCGGCCGGTGCTGCCGCCGCTGCCTGCGGGCCCGCCGTGTTGGCGCCGGTGTTCGGCCTGATCGGGCAGGAATTTCTGGCCACGGTGACCGGAACCCATCTGGCGCATACCGATGCGGTCGTTCGCCTGGCGGGAGCGGTGGCGAGCCTCGGTTCTGCGGCCGCCGATGCTGCGGTGTCGTACGCCCGCACCGACGACGCAACCGGGGCGGCCGTCACGGCCCACTCTGCCGGTCGCGCACCGGACGCTCGGTAAGCGGCGATGATCGATCTACTCTCTCGCCCCATCGTCGAGCTACTCGGTGCCTTCGGCGGCGGTACCGTTCCCTCCGGAGGCCCCGCGGACGTGTTGCGACTGTCGTCGGCTGCGATCGAGGCCGCCCAGGGAATCGGCCGCATCGCGATCACCGAACTTGCTTCGAACTGGAACGGCGACGCCGCGGACGCAGCACTTCGGTACGCCGAGAACGCTCATGCGAGTGCTCTGGCCCTTGCCGATCACGCGGACGATATCGCCGCCGTCGTCGATCGGGCATGTCGGGATACCGAGCAGGGTTTCGTCGAACTACAGGCAATAGTGCAGTCGTTCGTGGGCATCGCCCTTTCCGCAGGACCGATCATCGCCACCCCGATGGGGCAGACGATGCTGATCTCGGCCGCGATCGAGCACCTCGAGCGCGCTCTGGCGGTGGTCGCGCGTGTGCGCGCCGAACTGGCCGTGCACGCTGCGACAGCCGGCGAGCTGGCCTCCCCACCCGCGGTCCCCGCACCCATCGACTCCGGCCCGGCAGCGGTGCCGGGCTCGCCCTCGAACCTGATGACCTCACCTGCAACGGCTCAGGTGATCGAGACCGGGGAGAAGCTGGCGAAGACGTTCGCGCAGTCGCTCTCACAAACCGGCGGCACGCCGGACTCCCCCGGAGCCGGTGGAGCACAGCACTTCTTGGGCAATTCGGCGATGGATTCACCCCGCGCCGGGGACGCCGGCCGAGGAGTAGAGGTGCGATTGCCCGACGGGAGCACCGTCACCGCCCCCAACGCCGAAGCCGCAGGTGCCGTTCGCAGCGCGCTGACGCAGCAGGGCGTCCCCTACGCCTGGGGCGGTACGACGCCGGGCACCGGACTGGACTGCAGTGGGTTGACCCAATGGGCGTACGCACAGCAGGGCGTCGACATCCCCCGGCTGGCGCAGGAACAGGACATCGGCACATCGGTGGCGGCCGGTGACGTACAGCCCGGCGATCTCGCGGTGTGGGACGGCCACGTAGCGATGGTCATCGGCAACGGCCAGCTCGTCGAGGCGGGAGACCCGGTGCAGGTAGGACCGATCAGAACGACCAACAGCGACATGGCATTCAAGGGCTTCTACCGCCCGACCCAATAACGGTCGGACCGAACGAGAGGCAGACCGAATGAGAGGAAGTCGATGACGGACGCGAACACCACCGTCGTCAGCGCGGTATCGGCAACTCGATCCGGCTCGGTATCCGTTCGCGCCACCGAGCATGGAGTGCCGATCGCAATCGCTATCGACGAACGTGAACTACGTTACGGGGGAACAGCATTGGCGTCGACGATCCTGGATCGATGCACGCGGGCGACCACAGCCGCTCGGGCACAGCGCCGAATCCGGTTGGCCGAGGACGGGGTTCCCGCCGACATCCTCGATCGCCTGGGTCTGCCGACCGACGCCCGAGTGGCCGCCGACGCGAACGACGATCTGGCCCAGGATCCGGCACCCACGAGTTGGTTGCGACCGGTATGACCCACTCTCGCCCCACCGATCTCGACACCGTGATCGACAAAGTGATCGACAAAGCCCGACACCGGCTCAACGGATTGCGTGAGACACAGGAGCGCGTCGACCACATCAGGATTCGAGTGGCCTCACCCAACGGGCTCGTGACCGTCGTCGCGGACGGTACCGGGGCCATGGTCGGTCTCGATCTCGCGGAGGATCTCGGATCGGTGACTGCCCGCGAACTCGCGTCGACCATCGTTCTCACAGCTGCCGAGGCGGCGTCCGCAGCGTTGGACCTGCGCGAGACCATCCTGCAAAGTCTGCAGGCTTCGTTCACAGACTCCTGAGATAGGCTTCGCGCCATGGCTGGAGACATCATCCCGATCGAACTCGGTCTGACCGCCGGTGACTTCTCGACTCTGTGGGCACCGGAGTGGCGAGAAGGCGACGACGAATGGGAGGCATTCCTCGGACACGAGGAAGATCTCTACGGATTCGCCACGGTTGCCGAGCTCGCCGCATTCGTCCGATCCGACGACGACAACGACCTCGTCGACCACCCGTCGTGGCCGGTGGTGTCCGCTCTCGCGGCCTACGAACTCGAGCCCGACGAGCTGCATCGGTTCGACCTCGTCGCAGTCCCCGAGTTGGTGGCTGCAGACCCCGAAGCCGACGTTCTCGCCGAACTGCAGGCCACCTTCGACATCGTCTCGTCCATCGGTGATGTCTGCGAACTACGGCCCGTCACAAGCTTTTTCGGAACCAATCCGTTCGTCGGAGCGGTGGCCGGTGGCGTCGAGAACTTTCTCGGCCGTGAAGGTGCCGAGCTGTGGGACCGCATCGGCGCAGCAGTGGCGAAGCATTGGGACGAAGTCCTCGACGCAGTCGATTCCATCGTGACCTCCCCCGACGTCGACAGCGCCGCCGTCGCCGTCGCCGACGCGGAGATCACCGCGGCTGCAGAGAACGCCGTCGATGCAGACGACGCAACGGACGACATCGACGACGACACCGAGGACGAAGAGTCCGACGGCGACGCAGAGAGCGACGAGGACGACGTCGACCGAGATCCCATCGCCGCTGCCGCGGCGGAGGAGACGTTCTGGACCACCGTCGGTATCGATCCCATTCGCATCATCACGTCCGACGACACGCTGTACACCCTGCGGTGCTACCTCGGCGACAAGCCCGTCTTCCTCGGCCGCGGTGGAGCCATCAGCGTGTTCGGGTCCGAGCGCTCGCTGGCTCGCTATCTCGCCGACGATCACGATCACGACCTGGCGCAGGTCAGCACCTACTCCGATGTTCAGACCGCCGCGATCGACGGCTCACTGGACATCACGATCACCGACGACAACGTCTACGTACTGCCCGGACTCGCCGACGACCTTGCCGACGGGCCCACCGCGGTGGACGTCGACCAGCTCGATCTTGCCGTCGAATTGTTCACCGATGCAGCCGATTTCGCCGGCGACAGCTCGGTGGACGAGGCCCTCGCCACGTCCACACCGTTGGGCTGGTACGTCTCGTACACCCTCGAGCCCAGTCCCGATCGGCTGGCCCCGAGCGCACCGTTCGACGTCGAGGCCGAGGCTTGGCGGGCCCTCGAGCGAGAGTTCGAGAGCCGTCTCCGCAAGAAGTAGGGCGTTCTCGCCCGGCCGCGCGCTCGCTCGTCAGCCGATCAGCACCGCGTAGCCGGGCTTGATGACGTCGTCGATCAACGCCAATCGCTCGTCGAACGGCAGGAATGCGGACTTCATCGCATTGATCGTGAACCGCTCGAGGTCACTCCACCCGTAGCCGAACGTATCCACCAGTTTGACCATCTCTCGGCTCATCGAGGTGTCGCTCATCAATCGGTTGTCGGTGTTCACGGTGACGCGAAACCGCAGTCGTGCGAGCAGATCGAAGGGGTGCGTCGCCAACGATTCGACGGCACCGGTCTGCACGTTGGAACTGGGGCACAACTCCAACGGCATCCTGGTGTCGCGGACGTACGCGGCCAAGAGACCGAGTGACGGCGTGCCGTCGGAGTTCGTGGTGATGTCGTCGGTGATCCGTACTCCGTGTCCGAGCCGGTCGGTTCCGCAGAACGCCACCGCTTCCTGGATGGACGGCAGACCGAACGCTTCGCCTGCGTGAATGGTGAAGTGCGCGTTGCTGGCTCGCATGTATTCGAAGGCGTCGAGATGGCGGCTGGGAGGGAAGCCCGCCTCGGCCCCGGCGATGTCGAAGCCCACCACCCCGCGGTCACGGAAACGCACCGTCAGTTCCGCTATCTCTCGTGAACGTGCGGCGTGCCGCATGGCCGTCAGCAGGGTGCCCATGGTGATGTTCTTGCCCCGCACCTTGGCTGCGGAGATGCCCGCCTCGAAACCGGCGAGGGTGTGGGTGACGACCTCGTCGAGGGTCAGCCCGCGTTCGAGGTGCTGTTCCGGCGCGAAGCGCACCTCGGCGTACACGACGCCGTCGTCGGCCAGATCCTCGGCGCATTCGCGCGCCACCCTGAACAACCCCTCGGGGGTTTGCATGACGGCCACGGTGTGCGCGAAGGTCTCGAGGTAGCGCTCGAGCGATCCACTGTCCGCTGCGTCGCGGAACCACTCCCCCAGAGCGGCACCGTCGGTCGCGGGTAACCCGTCGTATCCGCATTCGTCGGCCAGTTCGAGCACGGTCTGCGGTCGGAGTCCGCCGTCGAGATGATCGTGGAGCAACGCCTTCGGAGCCGACCTGATGGACGCGAGATCGAGTGGCGCACTGCCACCGATCGAGGACTGAGTGTTCTCCGCGGTGCTCATGTGTCGACGGTAGCGCGCGTCGTGCGCGGACGCGCGCCTGTCATCGCCACTCGGCGAGTCCGCGGATTCCCGCGACGTCCGCCACTTCCGCGACCTATTTCGTTGCATTGTTACTCCGATGAAAACTATTCCGTCGATACACAGCGAATCGGCGACGGAAATCGTAGTGTTCATCCATCACACGCGACCGATTCTGTCGGGTCCCCTTCCGACGCCTCGGTCGACTCGAACCTCGGAGAGACCTATGTCGATTGCGGAACCGCCCAACACCATTCCGGGCAAGGGACTCAACACCGGCGCGCTCGGGTTGGTCGGCAACATCGTCATCGGACTGTCGGCGGTGGCCCCGGCCTACAGTCTCGCCGCCACCCTCGGCTACGTCGTTCTGGCCGTCGGCGACAAAGCACCGTCGATGTTTCTCATCGCCTTCGTTCCGATGTTGCTCACCGCCTTCGCCTACCGCGAGCTCGGGCGCGACACACCTGATTGCGGGACGTCGTTCACCTGGGGTACCAAGGCCTTCGGGCCCTGGGTCGGTTGGATGGCCGGGTGGGGGCTGGCCGTCTCGGCGATCATCGTGCTGGCCAACGTCGCCGAGATCGCAGCCATCTACCTGTTCGAGTTCCTCGGCCTGTCGGACTTGGCGGAGTCGACCGCGGCCAAGGTCGCCCTCGGTTCGTTCTTCATCGTCGCGATGACCTACGTGAGTTTTCGCGGCATCCTCATCAGCGAACGCATGCAGAACGTGTTGCTGGTCGTCCAGTTCGGCGTACTCATCGGAGTGTCAGTGACGGCACTGGTCAAGGTGGGGACGGGTACGGCCGGTCCGCAGGCCATCACGCCGCAATGGAGCTGGTTGGTGCCCACCGGGGTGACGATGTCCGACGCGGCCCAGGCCATCATCCTGTGCATCTTCATCTACTGGGGATGGGATGCCTGCCTTGCCGTCGGCGAGGAAACGAAGGACTCGGAGAAGACGCCGGGACGGGCCGCCGTGATCACGACGCTGATTCTCGTCGCGACCTACGTGCTCGTCGGATACGCCGTGCAGTCGTTCGCCGGGTTCGGAGACACGGGTATCGGTCTGAACAACCCGGACAACGTCGATGATGTGCTCACCATTCTCGGCGATCCGGTCGCCGGCTCGATCGTCGCGTCGCTGCTGCTGTTGACGGTGTCCATCTCGGCGCTGTCCTCTACACAGACGACCATCCTGCCCACGGCCCGCGGAACACTGTCGATGGCTGTGTACGAGGCAATCCCCAAGCGGTTCGCCAGCGTGCACCCCAAGTACATGACGCCCGGCTTCGGCACGCTCGTGATGGGTGCCGCAGCCCTGATGTTCTACCTGGTACTCACCTTCGTCAGCGCCAATGCGCTGCAGGATTCGGTGGCATCGCTCGGGCTCGCGGTCGCGTTCTACTACGGCATCACCGCATACGCGTGCACGTGGTACTTCCGTCGGACACTGTTCTCGTCCGCCCGAAACCTGTTCATGCGCGGCATCTTTCCACTTCTCGGTGGGCTGTCCATGACGTGGGCGTTCGTGCAGAGCGCAGTCGACATGATCAAGCCCGACTACGGTTACACCGTCTACGGTCCGATCGGCGGAGTGTTCGTCCTCGGTGTCGGCATGCTGGTACTCGGAATCCCACTGATGCTGCTGTGCTTCGTGGGCAACAAGGATTTCTTCCAGGGCAAGACACTCACCGCGTCCACCGAAGTCAAGGTTCCGGACACTTACTAGAAGAGAAGGACCGAAACTCATGAAGATCACCGTCGGCTACCTCGCCACCCCCAGCGGCGACGACGGCGTAGCCCTGGCCACCGCCCTCGCCCGCGCCCTCGACGCGTCCATCGACATCGTGCTGGTCATGGCCGTCGACGAACCTGTCATGGAAGGCAGTGGACCGTATCGAAAGATCCTCGAGGCCAAGGCAAAGGGCTGGGTGGACGACGCGGCCGCCCAGGTCCCGTCGGGTATCGAGGTGACCACGCACGTGCTCAGCCACGAGTCGTTCGCCCGCGCCCTGATCGACTTCGCCGTGAACTCCGATGCCGACATGATCGTTGTCGGCGGTGCCAGTGACGGCCTGCTGAACCGACATTCGATCGGCTCGGTCGCCGGTCAGCTTCTGCACGCCTCGGAAGTTCCGTTGGCACTTGCCCCTCGGGGCTACCGGCTCTCCAGCGCACCGATCACCGATCTCACCGTCGCCGTCCCCACCCGGTCATCCGCCCCGAACCCGTTGCCGTTCGCTTTCACTCTCGCCAGCGCTGCGCACGTGCCTCTTCGATTGGTCTCGCTGGTCTCTCTGGAATCGACCGGAACCCCGAGCGACGAGACTTCACTGGACACGCGTCGACGGCAAGTCGCTGCCGCACAGGAGAATCTCGAACTCGCGGCCCGCACTCTCCCCGGCATCGAGGGCCTCGAATCCGTGGTGGCCGACGGGTCGAAACTGGACGAGGCCGTGGGCAACCTCGAGTGGAAGCCGGGCGATGTGTTGTTGCTCGGCTCGAGTCGGCTGGCGACCCCCAAGCGGGTGTTCCTGGGCTCGAGTGCCGCCAAGATTCTGCGTGCTGCCCCGGTGCCGGTGGTCGTCGTTCCGCACGAGTAGAGCGGCTTCGCCGCATGTGAGTGGAAATGCGTAGCAGAGCCCGAGTTTCCACGCACGTGCGGCGCAGCCGCTCTAACTGTCGAAGCCCAGACCCAACGCGTCCATTCCCTTCAGCCACAATCCCCGCCGCCCCTCGTTGCGGTCTGCACGAGCGAATTGCGCACGAGTGATGTTGATCCCGATCGACTTGAGGGGCTCGGGTGGAAACGGCAACGGCTTGGTACGCACCATCTTCAGGCGCGTTCGTTCGGTATCGCGTCCGTCGAGCAGATCCAGTGCCGTTCGGGCCCCGAAGTGCGACGCGCCGACGCCGAGGCCGGTGAACCCGGCCACCGACGCCACTCGCCCGTTCATACCCAGATCCCAGAAGGCGCTGAACCGCGAGCACGTGTCGATCGATCCGCCCCACGCGTGGGTCGCACGGATTCCCTCGAGGGCTGGGAACATCTGCAGCAGATGTTCGGCGAGCAACGCGAACTCGTCTGGATGTTGGGTTCGGCGTGGGTCGGTGTCGCTACCGTAGAAGTAGTGCGCGTCCCACCCACCGAACAGGATGCGATCGTCCGCCGTCAACCGGAAATAGTGGAATCGATTGCCGGAGTCGGCCAATCCTTCGCGGCCGGACCAGCCGATTGCGGCGAGCTGCGCCGACGTCAGCGGTTCGGTCATGATCACGTAGTCCCACACCGGGACTATCCAGTGACGGAGCTTGCGGCGCAACGATTTCGATGCCGAGGTGGCCAGCAGAACCTTGGCTGCCTCGATGGTGCCGTAGCCCGTCTTCACCCGAATACCGTTGCCGGACTTGTCGATCGACAAGGCCGGAGTGTTCTCGTGGATGCGTACGCCGAGCGACTCCGCCGCGTCGGCCAGGCCCCAGGCCAATTTGGCAGGATCGATCATCGCGACGTCGGGGTCGAACAGGGCACCGCGCGCCATCGGTGAGGTGATTTTGGCTCTCACTGCAGCGGCGTCGAGGTATTCCATCGGTTGCGAAAGTCGTCTCCCCTCGTCGCCGAGCTCACGGAGGTCGTCGACCTGCCAGTCGAAATTGGCGATGTCGAGCTCGCCGGTGCGTTCGATGTCGGCGTCGATTCCGTACTTCTTCGCCGTCGCGCAGATCGCGTCGAGCGTCTCGGTTCCCATTCGCAGCAACTCGGGTAGTTCGTCGGCATACCGGTCGAGTCCGTTGCCCAGTCCGTGCGTCAGGCTGGCCGCGCAGAAGCCGCCGTTGCGTCCGGTGGCGCCCTCGGCAATGCGGTCGCCTTCGAGCAACACGATCGATCTGTCGGGGTTCTCCTCTGCCGCCTGCAGAGCCGCCCACAATCCGGTGAACCCGCCGCCGACGATCACCAGATCCGCAGACGTCGAACCGGAGTGCCGCGGCCTGGGCGTCGGTCGTTCCGGTCGGTCGAGCCAGAAGGGCTGCGGCGCTGCTCCGAGAACCATCGCCACGCCGCGATCGGTGGGTTCGGTCGCCCAGGATGCGCTCATCGTCGTAGCTCCTGATCCTCGGGTCCTGCGCTGGCGAAAACGGTGCGATGCCAGGACTTTCGGGCCACACCGGTGATGTCGGTCATCACGTGTTTGACGGTGAGGTACTCGTCGAGCGAGTAGCTCGACATGTCCTTGCCGAACCCCGAGGCTCCGAATCCGCCGTGCGGCATCTCGCTGATGATCGGGATGTGGTCGTTGATCCACACACAACCGGCCGCAATCTCCCGCGACGCTCGGCCCGCGCGGTACACGTCGCGGGTCCACGCCGAGGCCGCCAGTCCGAACGCGGTGTCGTTGGCCCGCCGAATCGCATCGTCGTCGCCGTAGTGCCGCGACACCGTGAGCACCGGTCCGAACACCTCGTCGCGATAGATCTCGTCCTGCTCACCCACATCGGCGATCAACGTCGGCGGGTAGAAAGCACCCCTACCGTCCGGGACACGGCCTCCGGTGACGATCCTCGCTCCGGTATCGCGAGCCCGATCCACCATGGCCGCAACCCGATCCCGATGCGCGATCGAGATCAGCGATCCCATGTCGGTCGCCGGATCCGTCGGATCTCCCATGACGACGCGTTCCATCACCTCGGCAACTCCGGCGACGAAATCGTCGTACAGCGAGTCCGCGACGATGGCGCGGGTTGCTGCCGTGCAGTCTTGTCCGCCGTTGATCAACGAACCGGCGACGGCACCGTGAATCGCAGCCTCGAGGTCGGCATCGTCGAACACCACGAAGGGGGCCTTGCCGCCGAGTTCGAGCTGCACCCGGGTGCCGTGCACGGCTGCCTGCGACATCACCTGCCTCCCGACGGGAGTGGAACCGGTGAAAGTCATCAGGTCCAGGCCCGCATGCGAGGACAACGCGACTCCGGCCTCCGCTCCGGTTCCGGTGACCACGTTGAACACCCCGTCGGGCAGGCCGGCCTCCGAGGCGAGACGCGCCAGACGCAGCGTGGTCAGAGGCGTGAGTTCACTGGGCTTGAGCACGATGGAACACCCGGCCGCCAACGCCGGGATCGCCTTCCAGACGGCCATCTGCAGCGGATAGTTCCACGGCGTGATCGATCCGACGACGCCGACCGGGTCGCGTCGGATGGCCGAGGTGTGTTCGCCCGAGTACTCGGCCGCTGCCTTGCCGTCCAGATGTCGGGCAGCTCCGGCGAAGAACTCGATGTTGTCGACACTGCCCGGAACGTCGAACTCCGTTGCCAGACGCACGGTTTTACCGGTCTGGGCCACCTCTTCGGTGGCGAATTCGGCGTCGGCCGCCACCGATCGCGCCAAGTCGGCAAGCACCGCGCCGCGCTGGGCCGGCGTTGCGGTGGCCCACTGCGGTAGCGCCGAGCGCGCTCGAACGAGAGCCGCTTCGACGTCCTCTGCCGTGGCGAGACCGAACTCGGACACCACGGTTCCGGTCGCCGGGTTCTCGACGCCGGAGCGGTCGCCGCTGCCGTCCACTGCGCGTCCGTCGATCCAACAACCAGGAATGTTCGCCATGACTGCACGATACCGACCGATCCACGGATTCGCCCGGTTTCCGATCCCGCAACAACCGATTCTGTCGTCGACACAGATATTTATTGCGAATTTCATCGCCTATCGCTTGTGTCGGCGGCGGTGTCGGTGACAAGATCGACCGATGCCGGATCAGTCACCCATCGCACTCGACGACGTCTCCAAGGCGATTATCGAACAACTTCAGGAGGACGGGCGACGCTCCTACGCCGCGATCGGCAAAGCCGTCGGGTTGTCGGAAGCTGCCGTGCGGCAACGTGTTCAACGCCTGACGGACTCCGGCGTCATGCAGATCGTCGCCGTCACCGATCCGGTACAGGTCGGATTCAAGCGGCAGGCCATGATCGGCATCAAGTGCACCGGAGACAGTCATGCACTGGCCGAGCAACTCTCGGCGATCGACGCGATCGACTACGTGGTCCTCACGGCAGGCTCCTTCGACATCGTTGTCGAAGTGGTGTGCGAGGACGACGAACAACTACTACGGATTCTCAACAAGCAGATCCGCAGCCTCGACGCGGTCACCAGTACCGAAACCCTGGTCTATCTGAAACTCGTCAAGCAGCAATACAATTGGGGAACACGATGACGCGATCCACATCCGAACTCGACGCCTCCGCGGCCAAGCATCTGTGGGGCCACTTCACCCGTCACGGCGGCGGGGTCACTCCCCCGATCATCACCCGCGGTGAGGGTTCGACCATCTGGGACTCGAACGGCAAGAGCTACATCGACGGACTGTCGGGCCTCTTCGTGGTGCAGGTGGGGCACGGCCGCGAAGAACTGGCCGAGGCCGCAGCGAAGCAGGCCAAGGAATTGGCGTTCTTCCCACTGTGGTCGTATGCCACCGAGCCTGCCATCGAACTCGCCGAACGGCTCGCCGGATACGCCCCTGGGGACCTCAATCGAGTTTTCTTCACCACCGGCGGTGGCGAAGCAGTCGAGAGCGCGTGGAAGCTGGCCAAGCAGTATTTCAAGAAGGTCGGCAAACCAGGTAAGCACAAGGTGATCTCGCGTGCCATCGCGTACCACGGCACCCCGCAGGGCGCTCTGGCCATCACCGGTATCCCGGCACTCAAGGAACCGTTCGAACCGTTGACCCCGGGCGCATTTCGGGTGCCGAACACCAATATCTATCGGGCTGCGGCCCCCATGGACACCGATCCCAAGGCGTTCGGAATCTGGGCGGCCGACCGCATCGCCGAGGCCATCGAATTCGAGGGCCCCGACTCGGTGGCCGCCGTGTTCCTCGAACCGGTCCAGAATGCGGGTGGCTGCTTCCCTCCTCCACCCGGATACTTCGAGCGCGTCCGCGAGATCTGCGATCGCTACGACGTCCTGTTGGTCTCGGACGAGGTCATCTGCGCGTTCGGGCGCATCGGATCGATGTTCGCCTGCAACGACTTCGGCTACGTGCCCGACATCATCACCTGCGCCAAGGGAATGACCTCGGGCTACTCCCCCATCGGCGCGATGATCGCCTCCGACAAGCTCTTCGAGCCGTTCGACGACGGCACGTCGAGCTTCGCCCACGGCTACACCTTCGGCGGGCACCCCGTCTCCGCAGCCGTCGCCATGGCCAATCTCGACATCTTCGAACGCGAGGGGCTCAACGCCCACGTTGCGGACAACGCACCCGCGTTCCGCGCGACGCTCGAAAAACTGCACGATCTGCCCATCGTCGGCGATGTGCGCGGCGAGGGGTACTTCTACGGCATCGAGTTGGTGAAGGACAAGGCCACGAAGGAAACGTTCAGCGACGCCGAAGCAGAACGCATCCTCCGCGGGTTCCTGTCCACCGCCCTGTTCGACGCCGGGCTGTACTGCCGGGCCGACGATCGTGGCGACCCGGTGGTACAGCTGGCTCCGCCGCTGATCTGCGGGCAGAAGGAGTTCGACGAGATGGAACAGATTCTGCGCAGCGTGCTGACCGAGGCGGGGAACCTGATCTGACCGACGGCGTTACTGCCCGATCCGGTCGATGACGAGGGGGGTCGGCTGCGCGGCGGTGGTGCCGATCTCCCAACTGCCCTCGAGGGCCTGCTGCGCGTAGTCGAACTTCTCCGGGGTGTCGGTGTACAAGGTGGCCAACCGATCCCCGGCGCGAACCCGATCGCCCGGCTTGGCATGCAGACGCACCCCGGCTGCGCTCTGTACCGGCTCGCCCTGCCGCTCCCGGCCCGCGCCGAGCCGCCACGCCGCGAGGCCGACGCCCATCGCATCCAAGCCGGTGACGACGCCGTCCTGCGTCGCAGTGAATTCCTGGCTCTCACGGGCGACAGGCAGCGCGGCGTCGGGGTCGCCGCCCTGCGCCGCGATCATCGTGCGCCACCGGTCCATGGCGGACCCGTCGGCAAGCTTGTCTGCCGGATCGATGCCCTCGATCCCGGCCGCGGCGAGCATGGTGCGTGCCAGCGTGATCGTCAGCTCCACGATGTCCGCCGGCCCGCCGCCCGCCAGAACCTCCACCGACTCCTGCACTTCGAGCGCGTTGCCCGCGGTGAGGCCGAGCGGTGTGTCCATCGCCGTCAGCACCGCCAGGGTCCGTACGCCCGCATCCGTTCCGAGTTCGACCATCGCCGTTGCCAGTTCGCGTGCATCGTCGACGTTCTTCATGAACGCGCCCGCCCCGACCTTCACGTCGAGCACCAACGCGCCCGTGCCCTCCGCGATCTTCTTGCTCATGATCGAACTGGCGATCAACGGAATCGACTCGACGGTTCCGGTGACGTCGCGCAGGGCGTAGAGCTTCTTGTCGGCCGGAGCCAGATCTGCGCCTGCCGCGCAGACCACCGCGCCCACGGCGGGGTCGGCAAGAATCCGGTGCATCTCGTCGCCGCTGAGATCAGCTCGCCATCCGGGGATGGACTCGAGCTTGTCCAAGGTGCCCCCGGTATGCCCCAGCCCGCGGCCCGACAGTTGCGGCACCGCCGCTCCGCACGCAGCGACCAAGGGTGCGAGCGGCAGCGTGATCTTGTCTCCGACGCCACCGGTCGAGTGCTTGTCCACGGTAGGGAGCGGCAACGCGGAGAAGTCCATTCGCGTGCCCGACGCGATCATGGCGTTCGTCCATGTGCTCAACTCCCGGCGCGACAATCCGCGCAGCAGAATTGCCATCGCCAACGCCGACATCTGTTCCGGCGCGACGCTTCCGCGGGTGAACTCGGCGATCACCCACTCGATCTGCTCGTCGTCGAGAACGCGTCCGTCGCGTTTGGCGCTGATGATCGATACGGCGTCAGGCATGGTTGTTCACGCGTCCTTCGTCGAGGTTGTCGGGGCCGAATGCGTCCGGGAGCAACTCTGCCAGCCGACGCGGCCCGGTGGCGGTATCGACGAGCAGATCCGCGCCGCCGAACTCGTACAGCAACTGCCTGCACCGCCCGCACGGCATGAGGATCTCGCGTCGGGAATCGCAACAGGAAAAGGCAACGAGCCTGCCCCCGCCGGTCGAGTGCAGGTTCGACACCAACCCGCACTCGGCGCACAGGCCCAAACCGTATGAGACATTTTCCACATTGCACCCGGTGACAATGCGATTGTCGTCCACCAGAGCTGCCGCGCCCACCGGAAAATTGGAGTACGGGGCGTATGCATGCCTCATGGCCCCATGGGCATTGTCGCGCAACGCATTCCAGTCGATTTCGTTCATGGTCACCCATCCAATCACGCTGTCTGAATTGATGCAGAGATCTACCCGAAACCGCCCGAATGAATTGGGAAGGCAAACCTAACACGGGATTTCGGCACCATACGAACCTCGAGTCGAATTAGTTCCGTGTTTCGAATGGGTTTACAGTTTCTATCAAGCGGCTAGTACAACCAGCACTAGGGCCGAATCGCGACAAATCGAGCCAGGTTAAGCCCGGCCACCGGGCTCGACGCGTCCACCAACGACGTTGGAGGCATTGCACTCGATGAGTAGCACGACGGAAGCCGCTCCGGTCAAGGAGCGCAAGCGGTCTCTGTACCGCGGGGACCCGGGAATGTGGTCCTGGGTTCTGCACCGCATCACAGGCGTGTTGACGTTCTTCTTCTTGTTCGTCCACGTTCTCGACACGGCGATGGTTCGGGTCAATCCCGAGACGTACGACGCCATCATCGAAACCTACAAGACCCCGCTCGTCGGACTGATGGAACTCGGCCTCGTCGCGGCAGTGCTGTACCACGCGTTGAACGGCATCCGAGTCATGCTGATCGACTTCTGGGCCAAGGGACCGCAGTACCAGAAGCTGATGCTCTGGGTCATCGCAGTCGTCTGGCTCGTCGTCATGATCCCGGGCGCGGGACGAATCTTCTACAACATGTTCACGGCGGGTGGTCACTGATGTCGACGCAGGGTCCCGAGGCGAAGGTCCTCGGCACGAACTACGACCGTCCGGCCAGCCTGGCCAACCCGCGTTCGCCGCGGCGTCAGAGCAAGGGCAACTTCGAGCTCTACGCGTGGCTGTTCATGCGGTTCTCCGGCCTGGCACTCGTCGTGCTGGTCCTGGGCCACATGTTCATCATGCTGATGCTCGACGACGGCGTGCACCGCATCAACTTCGCCTTCGTCGCCGGCCGTTGGGCCAGCCCGTTCTGGCAGTTCTGGGATCTGACGATGCTGTGGCTGGCACAGCTGCACGGCGGCAACGGTCTGCGCACCATCATCGCCGACTACTCCCGCAAGGACTCGACGCGATTCTGGCTGACGACCTTACTGGTGCTGTCGATGATCCTCATCATGGGCGTCGGCACCTACGTCATCTTCACCTTCGATCCCAACATCTCGGCGAGCTAAGGACACTGACGCTTACATGCAGGAACATCGTTACGACGTACTGATCGTCGGCGCAGGCGGTGCCGGAATGCGTGCTGCGATCGAAGCCGGACCCCGTGCTCGGACAGCCGTATTGACCAAGCTCTACCCCACCCGCTCCCACACCGGAGCAGCTCAGGGCGGCATGTGTGCCGCACTGGCCAACGTGGAGGAAGACAACTGGGAGTGGCACACGTTCGACACCGTCAAGGGCGGCGACTACCTCGCCGACCAGGACGCGGTGGAGATCATGGCCAAGGAGGCCATCGACGCCGTCCTCGACCTCGAGAAGATGGGTCTTCCGTTCAACCGGACGCCCGAAGGAAAGATCGACCAGCGACGCTTCGGCGGCCACACCCGTGACCACGGCAAGGCACCCGTTCGTCGCGCGTGCTACGCAGCCGACCGCACCGGTCACATGATTCTGCAGACGCTCTACCAGAACTGCGTCAAGCACGACGTCGAGTTCTACAACGAGTTCTACGCGCTCGATCTCTGCCTGACCGAGACGGACGACGGGCCGGTTGCCACCGGCATCATCGCCTACGAACTCGCCACCGGCGAACTGCACATCTTCCACGCCAAGTCGATCATCTTCGCGACCGGCGGCTCGGGACGTATCTACAAGACGACCTCCAACGCGCACACTCTGACCGGCGACGGCATGAGCATCGTGTTCCGCAAGGGACTTCCCTTGGAGGACATGGAGTTCCACCAGTTCCATCCGACCGGCCTCGCAGGCCTGGGCATCCTCATCTCCGAGGCCGTCCGCGGCGAAGGCGGCATTCTGCGCAACGAGTCGGGTGAACGCTTCATGGAGCGGTACGCCCCGACCATCAAGGACCTCGCTCCGCGCGACATCGTGGCGCGGTCGATGGTGCTCGAGGTTCTCGAGGGACGCGGCGGTGGTCCCAACAAGGATTACGTCTACATCGACGTCACCCACATTCCCGAGGAAGTTCTCGACGAGAAGCTCCCCGACATCATGGAGTTCTCGCGCACCTACCTCGGTGTCGACCCCGTCAAGGAGCCGGTGCCGGTCTACCCGACCTGTCACTACGTCATGGGCGGTATCCCCACCAAGATTCGCGGTGAGGTGCTGCGCAACAACGAGGACATCGTCCCCGGCCTGTACGCGGCAGGTGAGTGCGCCTGTGTGTCGGTGCACGGCGCGAACCGTCTGGGAACCAACTCGCTGCTCGACATCAACGTCTTCGGTCGTCGTGCGGGCATCGCCGCGGCCGAGTACGCCAACTCGGTGGACTTCACCCCGCTCCCCGAGGAGCCGGCGAAGATGGTGCAGGACTGGCTCGAGCTGATCCTGTCCGACCACGGTCACGAGCGGGTGGCCGACATCCGTTCCGAGATGCAGCAGTCGATGGACAACAACGCGTCGGTCTTCCGCACGCAGGAACGCCTCGAGACGGCGCTGAAGGATGTGCGTGCCCTCAAGGAGCGCTACAACCACATCACCGTCGCGGACAAGGGCAAGCGCTACAACAGCGACCTGCTCGAAGCCATCGAACTCGGCTTCCTGCTCGAGATGGCCGAGGTGACCGTCGTCGGAGCGCTCAATCGCAAGGAATCGCGCGGCGGACACGCTCGCGAGGACTTCCCCGATCGCAACGACGCCGAGTACATGAAGCACACCATGGCCTACAAGGAGGGCGAAGGTTTGCTCACCGAGATCCGCCTGGACTACAAGCCGGTAATCCAGACCCGCTACGAGCCGATGGAGCGGAAGTACTGACATGAGCGCACCCACACTGGACAAGAAGTCCGAACAGAACGATCTGCCTCCCGTGCCCGACGGCGCGGTCATGGTCACGCTCAAGATCGCTCGTTTCAACCCCGAGAGCGGCGACGGCCAGTACTGGGACACCTTCCAGGTCCCCACGCTGCCCACCGACCGCCTGCTGAACCTGCTGCACTACGTCAAGGGCTACCTCGACGGAACTCTGACGTTCCGTCGCTCGTGCGCCCACGGCGTCTGTGGCAGTGACGCGATGCGCATCAACGGCGTCAACCGTCTCGCCTGCAAGGTGCTGATGCGCGACATGCTGCCGAAGGATTCGTCGAAGACCCTCAACATCACCATCGAGCCCATCCGTGGCTTGCCGGTGGAGAAGGATCTCATCGTCAACATGGAGCCCTTCTTCGACGCGTTCCGCGCCGTGAAGCCGTTCCTCATGACGACGGGCAACGAGCCGACCCGCGAGCGCATTCAGTCGGCTGCGGACCGCGCCCGTTTCGACGACACCACCAAGTGCATCCTGTGTGCGTGCTGCACCACCTCGTGCCCGGTGTTCTGGAGCGACGGAAGCTACTTCGGTCCGGCGGCCATCGTCAACGCGCACCGGTTCATCTTCGACAGCCGTGACGAGGGTGCCACCGAGCGTCTGGACATCCTCAACGACGTCGAGGGTGTGTGGCGCTGCCGCACCACGTTCAACTGCACCGACGCATGCCCTCGTGGCATCCAGGTGACCAAGGCCATCCAGGAAGTCAAGCGCGCACTGCTGTTCGCTCGCTGATCTCCACGCCTACGACGAAAGCGCCCCTTCGCACACGCGAGGGGGCGCTTTCGTCTGTCCGTCACACGAACGCGCTGTAGCCCGTCACGCCGCGACCGACGATGAGATTGTTGATCTGAGCGGTGCCCTCGTACGAGTACAACGCCTCGGCATCGGAGAAGAACCTGATGACCTCGTGCTCGATGAGAATTCCGTTGCCGCCCATGATCTCTCGGGCCCATCCGACCACCTCGCGCAGACGCGTCGTGCAGAACGTCTTCGCGAGCGCCGCATGCTCGTCGTGATGAACTCCGTTGCCCTGCAGTTGTGCGACGCGAACGGCCATCCCCAGAGACGCGGTGATGTTCGCCGTCATCCGCGCGATGAGATCGGCAATGAGCTGGAACGACGCGATCGGAGACCCGAACTGCTCCCGTTCGCGCGCGTAGGCGACGGCTCGCTCGTACGCGCCCATCATGACGCCGACGGCTTGGAACGCCACTCCCCCGCGGGTCAATCGAAGCACCTTGGCGGTGTCGGCGAACGAGTTGGCATCGGCCAGCTTGTTGGCGACCGGGACGCGGCAGTTCTCGAGATGAACGTCGGCGTTCTCCACGGCGCGAAGCGAGTACTTCCCCTCGATCTTCTCGGCCCGGAACCCCTCGAATTCCTTCTCGACCACGAAGCCCTTGACCTCGCCGTCCGCCTCGTCCTTGGCGAAGACGATCGTCAGGTCCGCAAACGTCGCATTACCGATCCATCGCTTGCTTCCGTTGAGTATCCAATGGTCTCCATCGAGGCGAGCCGTGGTCTCCAGCCCGCCGGCGACGTCCGATCCGCCGTGCGGTTCGGAGAGTCCGAACGCCCCGATCGTCTCCATCCGCCGCATGCTGGGCAACCACCGCTCGCGCTGTTCTTCGGACCCCAGAATCGAGATACTGCTCATCGCCAGCGAACTGTGCACGCTGAACATCGTTCCGGTGGACGGATCGACCCGCGCGAACTCCATTTCGAGCCAGCCGGTGAGTAGTTTGCGGGAGGCCTTGCGGTCAACAGGAGTGGAGCCTGCGGAACGACCCGGTTCCTTGAAGGTGTATCCCAGACCCGCGATTTCGAGTTCGGCGATGGCCGGCATCAGGTGTACCGGTGACACGGCCTTCTCCCAGAACTCGTTGGCTCGCGGCGCAACCTGCTCCTGGAGGAACCGGCGGGTACGCAGCACCACGTCGACTTCGGCCTCGTCGAGCAAGCCCTGATACCCGTAGAAATCCGATTCGAGGAAGTCCGGCGACAGTGGCCCGAGGGGCTCGTGCTTGCTCATGGTCGACTCCTTCGTCCGGTGCCGCGCTCGGGCACCACTACTGCTCTTCTACCCGCCGCGCCCCTGTCTCACCCATCGCGGGTCGTCAGCGACCGAGTTCGTGGGTGAGGGTTGCGAGCTCCTGGCCCCCGGCCATTTCGGTCGTGAGCTCGTCGAGCGAGATGTCGTCGTAGGTGCAGTCCAATTTCTGGCGGCCGCGGTCGAGCAGGACGAAATGATCGCCCACCAGGTACGCGTGGTGAGGATTGTGGGTGATGAACACGACGCCCAGTCCCTGCTCTTTGGCGGCGGAGATGTAGCGCAGCACCATCCCGGATTGTTTGACTCCCAGCGCCGCGGTGGGCTCGTCGAGAATCAGCACACGGGCTCCGAAGAAGATCGCGCGCGCAATTGCCACGCATTGCCGCTGACCGCCGGACAGCGCCCCGATGGGGGCATCGACGTCGGGCAGATCGATGCCCATCTTGCGCAGCTCTTCGATGGTCGTCGCGCGCATGGCGTTCGTGTCCAGAGTCTTGAAGAATCTGCCCTTCGTGAGCTCCTGGCCGAGAAAGAAGTTGCGCCACACCGGCATCAGCGCGACCACGGCAAGATCCTGGTAGACCGTCGCGATACCCAGGTCGAGAGCATCCCTCGGCGAGTCGAACGTCCTCGGTGTGCCGTCGACGAACAGCTCCCCCTCGGACTGCTTGTGCAGGCCCGCCATGATCTTGATCAACGTGGACTTGCCTGCGCCGTTGTCACCGAGAACTCCGGTGACCTCACCGGCACCGACGCGTAGGTCGATTCCGTGCAGCGCAACGATGTTGCCGTAGTTCTTACCGACGTTCTTCAGCTCGATGAGCGGCGCCGACGGCGACTGGACGGGCTGGTCCGAGGAGGTAGTCATGCTCACCTTTTCGCCGCGTAGTTACGGAAGGAGTTGTTGGCGATCACGGCGAAGAGGAGCATCGCGCCGAGAAAGAACTTGAACCAGTCGGGATTCCATCCGGCATACACGATGCCCTGGTTGGTCATTCCGAAGATGAACGCACCGATGAAGGCTCCGACGGCGGTGCCGTACCCACCCGTGAGCAGACACCCTCCGATGACTGCCGCGATGATGTAGAGGAATTCGTTGCCGACGCCTTGGCCGGACTGCACGGTGTCGAACGCGAACAGCAGGTGCATCCCGACGAACCACGCGCAGAACCCTACGAACACGAACAGGCCGATCTTGACCTTGGTCACCGGAACACCGACGGCCCTGGCCGATTCCTGATCGCCGCCGACGGCGAAGATCCAGTTACCGATGCGAGTTCTCATGAGCACCCACGTGGCCACGAGTGTGAACACGACCCACCACACGACGGTGATACGGATGGAGACCCCGAACAGCGAGAACGACGAAGAGAACACGGCCTTCGCCGAGTCGAAGCCCTGCATGTCCGAGATCGACGGGGTCGCAACCTGTCCGGTGACGAGTTTGGTGACGGCCAGATTGATGCCGGTGAGCATCAGGAACGATGCCAGCGTGATCAGGAACGACGGAATTCTCGTCTTCGTCACCAGATACCCGTTGACGAAGCCGACCGCCGATGCCAGGCCCAGCGCCAGCACAGCTCCGGTCCACACGTTGAGATGCAGGTTGTAGGCGAGCATCGACGCCATGATCGAGGAGAACGTGACCGCGACCCCGGTGGACAGGTCGAACTCGCCGCCGATCATCAGCAGCGCGACACCGATCGCCATGATTCCGATCGTCGACGACGCGTACAGCACGGTGGCCAGTGCTTCGGGAGACCGAAACGGCGGCGCGACGATGCAGAAGAAGACGAAGATGGCGATCGCACCGAACAGGGCACCCATCTCTGGGCGAATCAGCAAGCGCTGCAACGGTTTCTGTTTCTTCACCCGCTCGTCCAGGATCACGGCGTGCGTTCCCGAAGCCGGGTCGGCCTGTGTTGGCATGATGTTCCTTCCGCGTCCGGACGACGCTCAGCGAGTTCCGTTGCGGGCATACTCGGCGATGGCCTCGATGTTGGTCGAGTCGACGAAGGCCGGGCCGGTGAGCACCGGGGTGCCGCCGCCGATGGTGTTGCCGTTGTTGAGGTAGAGCCACAGGGAGTCGATGGCGAGATAACCCTGCAGATAGGGCTGCTGATCGATGGCCCAGGCGACGTCACCTGACTCGATCGCGTCGACGAGGGCCGCGTTGGTGTCGAACGTGACGACGGTGGCGTCGCTACCGGCATTGGTCTTCGATTGCACCGCGGTCAGTGCGATCGGGGCTGCGAGCGCTACCACGTGATCGATGCTCGGGTCCTGCTGGAGCTTCGCGGTGATCGTCGCCTCGACCGACGGCATGTCCTTGCTGTTGACGTTCAGAATTTCGGTGCTGCCCCCGGTGAAGCCCTGTCGAACTCCTGCGCAGCGCGCTTCGAGCGCTACTGCACCCTGCTCCTGGATGATGCACAAGGTCTTTCGCGCACCGTCTTCGGTGAGCCGCGCCCCGGCAGCCCTACCCGCGATGGTTTCGTCCTGACCGAAGTACTGCTGCACCCCCATTGCGCTCCATGCGTCGTAGCCGGAATTGAAGGCGACGACCGGGATGCCCGCTGCGGTTGCCGCCTCGACAGCCGGAGCCATGGCCTCGGGCTTGGCCAGTGTCAGAGCGATGCCGTCGACCTTCGAGTCGATCGCGCTCTGAACGAGATTGGCTTGATTGGGTGCCTCCGGATCGGCCGAGTAGCGGAGCTCGATGTTGTCCTTGGCGGCTGCGGCCTCGGCTCCCTTTCGGATGAGATCCCAGAACGTGTCGCCCGGTACCTCGTGCGTGATCATCGCTACCGTCGCCGCAGGCGTGTTCGCCACTCCCGCATTGCTGCCGTTGTCGGTGGATCGTGGAGCCCCACCGGTGCTCGAACAGGCCGTCAGCGTCAGCACCATCACCAACCCGAGTGCGACACCCGCCCCACCGGCGCGGCGTCGAACCGAGCGGAGCGAGCCGGTACGGGCCGCCTGTCGAAATGTCATCCGGGTTCCTCTCGGGCGACCGAGCTGTCGGTAGTACAGCTCGGCGGATCACTGTCTGTACAACGTAATGCCGATCACAGACGATGGACGTAGTTTGGCAGGGCCTTCGAACCGGCCCGCTCCCCGGTGGGTCGCGGCCTCGGTGACCTCTGCAGCGCCTATGGTAATTCGCGATGAAAAGGACTCGAAAGTTCGTAGCCGTGTGGGCGACAGCTCTCGCTCTCGCCGGCGTCGGCAGCGGCCCGGCATCGGCGCAGCCGGCAGTCGAGCCACCCGTCGCATCGACGACGCCACCGTTCACGACGCCGAACACCGACGCGTGCCCGTTCGCGGCCTCTCCGCCCCCGGCGATCGACTCCTCGGAAGTTCCGGCTCCGGGTAGCGCTGCGCCACAACCGGTTCCGATCCCGGCGGACCCGGTGGGCGGATCCCGACTGGCCGAGTGCGGCGCGATCGTGCCGGACGGCGCGCCCCCACTGCCCGCGGACATCTCGGCAACCGGGTTCGTGGTGGCAGACCTCGATTCCGGATCGGTGGTAGCCGCCAAGGATCCACACGGTCGGCACCGACCGGCGAGCACAATCAAAGTACTGCTCGCCCTCGTCGCTCTGGACGAGCTGGACCTCGGCAAACAGATCACCGCAACGGCCGAGGACGCCGACGCGGAAGGCAGCGCCGTCGGCATCGGGAAGAACGGTGTCTACACCAATCTGCAACTGTTGCAGGGCCTGGTCATGGCGTCGGGAAACGATGCCGCGCATGCCTTGTCGGCTCAGCTGGGAGGTGACACCGCGACCGTCGAGAAGATGAATGCCAAGGCAGCAGAGTTGGGCGCGCTCGACACACGGACCGCGACTCCCTCCGGCCTGGACGGGCCCGGCATGGCCAGCTCGGCCTACGACCTGGCACTGTTCTACCGGGAGGCCATGCGCAATTCGACCTTCGCGCAACTGATTTCGACCGAGAACGTGCAATTTCCCGGCTATCCGAAGGATCCCACGATCCCCGACGACCAGGACCGCCCCGGTTTCACGCTGTCCAACGACAACCAGCTGCTCTACAACTATCCGGGCGCTCTCGGCGGCAAGACCGGCTACACCGACGATGCCCGGCAGACCTTCGTGGCGGGTGCCGAACGCAACGGTCGCCGTCTGGTCGTGACGCTCATGAAGGGTGACGTGCTACCGATCCGGCCGTGGGAACAGGCGGCTCGGCTGCTCGACTACGGGTTCGCCCTGGATACGAGCAGCAGCGTCGGCGATCTGGTCGAACCGGATTCCACGTCGCCGGTGACGAGTACACGTGCGACCGGCGCGGTGCCGACCCTTGCTCAACCCCCTGCGTCGGCGTCGAGTGCCGAATCGGGTAGCCGACAATCCGATCTGCAGGCGCAGGGCGACACGGTCGTGCGCATCGCGATCGGGGTCATCGGTGCACTGGTCGTGGCCGGTTTGCTGTGGGGCGCACGCACACTGTCTCGCCGCCCCTGAACTCCCCCGCCGCCTCTCACATTCGCAAGTAGGTTGCCTCGGATCAGCGTCGCCGATTGCGAAGTCCAGCGATACCCAGAGCGGCCAGTGCGCCCGCGCCCACCAAGGCCAGACCACCCTTGACACCCGGGCCGTCGCTCACCTCGACCCGGGTGTTGATCACCGCGGGGTCCGGTGCCGGAACATGAGCGTCAGCAAGGCTCTCCCGAGTGGTGGCTGCGAACGCAGTCGAGAACAGCACCAACCGCGACGTCGTGAACACGAACACCAACAGACCGATGATCGGACCGAACACGACTCCGGCGGGCCCGCTCGTGACGGACGCGAGGTAGATCGCGCCGAGTTGCTTGAAGATCTCGAAACCGACTGCGGCCAACAGTGCACCTTTGGCCGCACTGCGCCACGACACCGGTTCGCGGGGCAGACGTGAGATCACCCAGGTGAACAGCGCCCAGGTTCCGGCAAGCGCGAGCAGTATCGAGAAGACCCGCAGCGCCACTCCGACGCCGGGAACGGAATCGAGGTTCAACCATTCGAGAATGCCACGCATGACGCCGCCCCCGGCCAACGCGGACAGCCCGAGAGATAGCACCAGTGCTGCTCCCAGGCCGAGCAGAGCCGCGAGGTCCTTGGCCTTGGTCGCAAGGAATCCGCCCGACTCGTGCTGGCTTTCCCACATCGCGGTCAGGGCCTCACGCAGATTGGCCACCCAACCGAGCCCCGCGTACAGCGCGCCGAGTAAGCCGATGACACCGACACCGGTACGGGACTCGATCGCGGTATCGATCAGCGAGCTGATCGTCTCACCGAAGCTACCGGGGACGTTCTCGGCGATCTGCGACTGAATCTCGGCAAGCCATTCGGGCTGATTCACCAGTACGAACCCGGCAACGGCGAATGCAACCATCAGCAGCGGAAACAACGCCAGCACACTGAAATACGTCATCCCCGCGGCGTAGTAATCGCCCTTCTGCCCCTGATACCGCTGCGCGGCAACAACAGTGTGATCCAGCCACGGCCACCGAGCACGCCGATCGTCGAGCATGGCCTTGAAATCGGGCATGGCACTCACCTTTTCGCTGTCGTCGGCGGCTGTTCGGGCCGTGTCCTCGAAATGTCGTGTAGCGCGAATATCGTGTACTGACAGGGCTATGCGCCGGGAGGAAGGAACCCCACCCTGTCGTACACCTGAGCCAGCGTTTTGCTCGCGACCTCCCTGGCCCGATCCGCACCGGCAGCGAGGAGGCGATCCAATTCGGCTACGTCGGACATGAATCCGTCCATTCGTTCGCGCAGCGGAACCACGAACTCGGTCAGCACGTCGGCAGTGTCGGACTTGAGATCGCCGTAGCCCTTGCCTGCGTAACCGGCGACCAGATCATCGATGCTCTTCCCGGACAGAGCGGACTGAATCACCAGAAGATTGCTGACGCCCGCCTTGTTCTCCGGATCGAAGACAATATCGCGTTCGTTGTCCGTCACTGCCGAACGAATCTTCTTCGCGGACACCTTCGGATCGTCCAGGATGTTGACGATGCCCGCCGGATTCGACGACGACTTACTCATCTTCGCCGTCGGATCCTGCAGGTCGAAGATCTTGGCCGTGCCCTTGATGATGTGTGCATCGGGAACCACGAAGGTCTTCTTGAACCGCGAGTTGAACCTCTGCGCCAGATCGCGAGTCAACTCCAGATGCTGACGCTGATCCTCGCCCACCGGAACGAGATTCGGCCGGTACAGCAGGATGTCCGCGGCCTGCAGAATGGGATAGGTGAACAACCCGACGCTGGTGTGATCGCGACCCTGCTTGGCGGACTTGTCCTTGAACTGCGTCATCCGGCCGGCTTCGCCGAACCCGGTGATGCAGTTGAGAACCCACGCCAACTGCGCATGCTCGGGAACCTGGCTCTGCACGAACAACGTCGACTTCTCGGGATCGATACCCACCGCCAACAGTTGTGCGGCCGCTATCCGGGTGCGCCGACGCAATTCCTTCGGGTCCTGCGGAACCGTGATCGCATGGAGATCGGGAACGAAGTAGAACGCATCGAACTCCTCCTGCAACTCCACCCAGTTCCGCACCGCACCCAGGTAGTTACCGAGATGGAACGAATCCGCCGTCGGTTGGATGCCCGAGAGCACCCGACGACGCGGACCCTGCGACGTGTCGATCGAGTCAGGAGAAGACATGCTGCAATCTTTTCACGCCGTCCCCGACCCGTACCCGTTGCCTTGCCACACCAGTCACTCCGCAGGCTCCGCTCCTAGCAACTCGGTCACTCCGCAGGCTCCGCTCCTACCACCCCGGTCACTCCGCAGGCTCCGCTCCTAGCGGTAGCGCACCGTCACCGGCGCGTGATCGGACCACCGCTGGTCGTACGCCTCCGCTCTTTCGGTGACAGCTTCTTTCGCACGCTCGGCCAGATCACTGGTGGCGAGTTGGTAGTCGATGCGCCACCCGGCGTCGTTGTCGAACGCCTTGCCGCGGTAAGACCACCAGCTGTACGGCCCCTCGACGCCGGGGTGCAGCTCACGCACGACGTCGGTCCACGGTGACTTCTCGGCGAGCAATCGCGATACCCACTCACGTTCTTCGGGCAGGAATCCCGACTTCTTGCGGTTGGTCTTCCACGACTTCAGATCCGCTTCGGTGTGGGCGATGTTCCAGTCGCCGCAGACCACGACGTCGCGCTCGGCGGACGTCGTTGCCTTGGCGGTCTTGGCGAGATACTTCGCGAACGCAGCCATGAAGCGTTCCTTCTCGTCCTGTCGGTCGGTCCCCACCTCGCCCGACGGCAGGTACAGGCTCGCCACGGTGACGTCACCGTAGTCTCCTTCGATGTAGCGACCCGCGTCGGCGAATTCAGCGACTCCGATGCCGGTTCTGATCGCCTCCGGCGCGGCCCTCGACAACAGGGCCACACCGTTGCGTCCCTTCGCCGACGGTTCCGCCGACGCCAGATGCCATCCCGCATCGAGGGCCGGGGCCAGTGCTGTGGTCAGCTCGCCGTCGTTGGCGCGCGTCTCCTGAAGACAGATGACGTCGGCATCGGTGGCCTCGAGCCACGGAAGCATGCCCTTGCGAACAGCCGCGCGGATCCCGTTGACGTTGACAGTGGAAATAGTGATCGGCACGCCGACGACCGTAGCGGAGGCCACCGACAACCGGCGGGTGGCCTCCGCAGGCTCACCTTCTCTTCGGTTTGGCTCCTGGCTTCGGAGCCGTCACCGCCGAAGTCATCGACGGCACCGCGACCGGCTCCCGGTCGATCCGTCGGTAGACGATGTGCTGCTGGGCGTAGGTCCAGATGTTGTTGCTCACCCAATAGAGCAGCACCGCAACGGGCAGCACCGGGCCACCGATCAGCACCCCGGCCGGGAAGACCCACAGCGCGAGCTTGTTCATGATCGCGGTCTGCGGGTTCGCCGCGGCGGCCGCATCCTGACGCGCGATCGATGCCCGGGCGTTCAGGTGGGTAGCCACCGCGGCAACGATCATCAACGGCACTGCGACGACCGCGATGCTCCACACCGACGGCACCCCACCGAACGGACCGAACGCTTCGAGAACATCTCGAGAGCTACTGACGGCAGCGGAGATCGGTGCGCCGAACAGCCGCGCGTCGAGAAACGACTGCACATCGCCCGCACCGAACACGTAGTTGGCTGTACTCGCATTCTCCTGCGCCGACATACCGAGATGCCCGAACCCGGTTCCCGTCCGGTTGAACGAGCGCAACACGTGCAGCAGACCGATGAACACCGGTGCTTGCGCGATCAGCGGGAGGCAACCCATCAGTGGGTTCACCCCGTGTTCCTTTTGCACTGTGCGGATTTCCGTGGCCTGTCGAGCCCGGTCACCGGAGTACTTCTTCCGTACCTCCTCGAGCCTGGGTTGGAGTTTCTTCATGGCGAGCTGTGAACGAATTTGACCCACGAACGGTTTGATCAACAGCGTTCGTAGCGTGAAGACCAAAAATACGACGGCCAACGCCCAGGCGACGCCGTTGTCGGGGCCGAGCACGAAGCCGAAGACCCGGTGCCAGAACCAGAGCACCGCGGAGACGGGGTAATAGACGAAATCGAGCATGATGGAGTGCCTCACTGAGAGAGAAATCGGTCGGATGACGTCTCGACCGGATCTCGCAGTGGCTCAGCGGAACTGGAGCCACCGATCCGGTCGGTGAACCGATCCGGGTGCTCTCGGCAGAGGGCGGCCTGGCGCGTCGGGTTGCTCTTGTCTGCGGTAGGCCCCGCGGAGTCTGCCGCCGTCGGATCCGGCGGTTGTGGACGCGGGCGGCACCACGACGAGAACGTCGGCCGATGCACCCGTCACCAGCAGTGCCGCAGCCACCAGCGCACCGAACATCGCTATCTGGGCCGCGGGCTGGGCATCGACGACGGCGAAGACGACCAGCAGGACTGCCGTCACTCCGACGAGGGTGACCACTGCGGCTCGCCACGGCGACACCGCACGCCTGGAAATTACGTCGAATGCAGCCGTCGAATCGAGACGGCGGGTGGCGTTGTCGATGGACAACATGGTGATTCTCCCGATGAACCTCGTGGACCAGGGGCACGTGAGGTGTGGGAGAGCTGTCGAACTACAGCGCTCCCACCAGGAGACCGGGTGCTCGCGGCTGCGGGCGACCGGGTGCGTCGGGGCGATGTTGACGTCGGAACGAGCCACGAAGGTGGCGCTCCTCCGCATTCGGTCCGACGTTCGACGGACGGTACAGAAGGCTCAGCGCCCCGGCACGATGCGCGTAGAACACCGCCGCCGCCAGAGCAGCGACGATGATCAGCGCGAGATCCGCCGGTCCGGCCGGAGCAGTCAGCAGCAGCGTGAAGAACAGCACCGACGTGACGACGAGGTTCTGATAGCCCATCGTGCACCTCCGTCCTTCGTCACCGATCGTCGAGTCGTTGCTCAGGGTACAGATACCGCCGGGTCTGTGCACTGGTACCAGCTGTCTCCCCAGGAGACCGGGCCTCGGGCCTGAACACACTCACGCACACGTTCGGGCAGGCGATCGAGTTCGGAATCTGCGTCCGCCGACAACCCGCCGAGGTAGAACACGTCGATCCGCCCCGTCTCCTCGAATCGTTCGACGTTCTGCCGCGCGATGTACGCGTCCGGGTTCACGGCCGCGAGGGCGAGAACGGTCAGCACTGCTCCCACACCGACTGCTCGCGGAAGCCAGCGACCCGACATCCGTACGCCCGCGATGAGCAGCAGTACGAACACCGAACCCAACCACCACTCGACGGCGGTGACGAACAGCCGCAGGGTGGTGTAGCCGTACTGCTCCTCGTACAACGACATTCGATGCAACGCCGACGCCACGATCACCACCGACAGTGCGCACAGCGCGCCGAGCAGAACCCGCAATGCAAGTCGGTCGCGTAGGTCCGTTCGTTCGGCCTTGGTCACGGTGACCGCGATGACGAGCAAGGTCAATACCGTCACCGTCAGCAACTGCCAGAATCCCTGCCGTGCGTACTCGGCGTTGGTCAAACCTTCGGTGCTCAGAACGTGTCCCTGGCCGCCGAACAAGCTCGGAATCTGAAAGGCGACGAACACGCCGAACAGGCCGACGACAGCGCCGAGCGGTATTGCCCACTCCCACAACCGAAGTGTGCGACGCGGTGTTGCCGCCAGGCGGTCGAAGCGCGGCGGATGCACGGCCACGTATGCGGCGGCGAGCGCACCTGCGGCCGTCAGTACGAATACGACCACTCGCCCGAAAATCGATCCGAGATCGAACTGCGGAGTGACCGAGCCCAGAGCATCCGCGAACCGTCGATCCGCCGCCCCGAACAGCGCGGCGAACACCACACAGAGCGCGACGGTGACGGCGGCGACCACGCCGATTCGGATCGGCTTGGGCCCGTCGAGATCGATGGTTCCCGCCCCTCGTCGCGTCCACCGCACGACCCGTAGGGGCAGCAGTACCGGCAGCACGGCGCCGAGAGCGATGCCCGTCCATGTCCAGGCCCGCGAGAGAACCACCGACCCGACGACGACAGCAAGGGCAACGGACAGAGCGACGATCCACTCCGCCTCTCGTAGCGCCGCGACGCTGGACAAGGCGAGGACCCCCGCCACACCCACCCACTCCCACGGCGACAACGACGCGCGTCGTACCGCTACGACGACAGCCATGATGCTTGCGGCAGTGATGGGTACGCCGAAGTTGTTGTAGCCCAATACCACTGCACTGACGAGGCCGGCAGCGAGCGCTCCGACAAGTGCCGCGCGGGGTGCCCGAGAGTGTCGCAGCACCGGCCAGGTTCGAGGGCTCCACAGCGATCGACGAGGCCGCGTTCTGGGGTGCATGGGTATTCCGATCGTGGTCATGATTGTGATCCATTTCTGTGTTCGAGGCATGCCGAACCGCGGCTGCGGTCCAGGGACGAGCAGTCGAGGTGAGTGGGTGTGTGAGAGAAGGTGGGTCGTCAGCGCCCGGGGATGGCCACTCGGATGTGGCAGCCCGATTCACTGTCGAGAACGTCGATGGTCCCGCCGTGCAGTTCGGTGGCCCACCGCGCGATTCCGAGTCCGAGACCTGTTCCGCCGTCGGTGGATCCGCCGCGTGTGAACCGGTCGAACACCGCGTGACGGTCGGCCGGTGCGATGCCGGGACCCTCGTCGCGAACATCGAACGCGAACCGGTCCCCGGCTCGATGCGCCCGGATACTCACCGTGCCCGACTGCGGCGAATGCCGTACGGCGTTGTCGACGAGATTGGTGATCACCTGCGTCATTCGAGCGCGATCGGCGACGACCGTCCCGGCACCGGGTGAGACGACGATCGATACTCGTTCTCGGTGGACGCCGGTCGCCTCCTCGAGGAAGGGGCGCACCGGGAATTCCGTCGGGGCGATGCTCAGCACTCCGCCCTCGACCCTCGACAGATCGAGCAGTTCGGTCACCAGGTTTCCCAGTCTCTCGGTCTGGCCCAGGGCGACAGACAACGTGGCCGGGTCGGGTTCGGTCACCCCGTCGACCATGTTCTCGAGCACTGCCCGCAAGGCAGCGATCGGAGTCTTCAATTCGTGGGAGACGTTTCCGATCAGCTCGCGGCGGTACTTCTCGGCGGCTTCCAAGTCGCTCGCCATGGTGTTGAACGCGGTGGCGAGCTCGCCCACCTCGTCGCGGGACGTGGCACGCACCCGGGTCGAATAGTCGCCTCGCGCCATCGCTTTGGCTGCCGAGGTCATCTCTCGCAGGGGCGACGTCATGCCGTGCGCGACGAATTGTGTTGCGGCCAAAGACACGATCAATGCGGCGAGAAGTGTGTAGCGAAACTGCCAGCCGGCCCCGATCCAGAAGACGACGCTCGCCAGCACCAGCACGATGCCCACCACGAGCGAGACCTTGAGTTTGAACGACCGCAAGGGATCGAGCGGACGCGGCAGCATCGGCCTCATCGCGGTGCCTCCACGGCGTATCCGACGCCGTGGACGGTACGAATCAGGTCGCCACCGAGCTTGCGCCGCAACGCTTTCACATGACTGTCGACGGTACGACTGCGAGCCGAATCGTCCCAACCCCACAGTTCCGACAGCAGAGTCTCCCTGGACACCGCCGTGCGAGGTCGAGCGGCCAGATACGCCAGGATGTCGAATTCGGTTCTGGTGACGTGGATGTCGCCCGCGTCGGTGGAGACGCGTCGCTCCCGATGATCGATGTGCACGTCGCCGATTCGAGTGGTGTACTGCTCGGGAGTGACGACGCGCTCGGCGCGCCTGATGAGAGCGTGCACACGCGCGACCAGTTCACGCATGCTGAACGGCTTGCCCAGATAATCGTCTGCACCGACGCCCAGCCCGACGAGCATGTCGGTCTCGTCGGACTTGGCCGTCAACATCAGTACCGGTACCGGCCGGGACGCCTGGATGCGTCGACACACTTCGAGTCCGTCGAAACCGGGAAGCATCAGATCCAGCACCACCACGTCGGGGTCGATCCGGCCGCACACTTCCACCGCGGAGGGGCCGTCGGCGGCAGTGACCACCTCGTACCCCTCGCCTCGCAGTCGAGCGGCCACGGCGTCGGAGATCGTGGGTTCGTCGTCGACTACGAGAACTGTGCGGCTCATGAGAATTGACCCTAGAGGTCGCACATGGAGGACTTCGTCGGGAAATGTGGAGGTTCGGTGAAGGTTGACCTGAAAGTCGAACTAAGGGTGGGCTACCCTTCCTTTCGATACCCGACCTGACGAAAGGCCCACTCGATGCGTACCCGACCACTTCGGAGAACTTTGGCGGTGTGCGCGATCGCGCTGACCACGGCGGGACTACTGAGCGCCTGCTCGAACTCGGACGGCACGTCCGACGGCCCCGACTCCCCCACGACCGCCAGCTCGGGCGTCTTTCCCGTCTCGGTAAAGCATGCGTTCGGCGAGACCGTCGTTCCCGAGGAACCCACGCGCGTCGTGGTGGCGGGATACACCGAACAGGACACGGTGTTGGCCCTCGGCGTGATCCCCGTCGGAGTGACGGAGTGGTACGGCGACCAGCCGTACGCGACCTGGCCCTGGGCTCGGGCCGCGCTGGGAAATGCCCAGCCCGAGGTGCTCACCAACAACGGCGACGGTTTCGAGACCGAGAAGATCGCCGCCCTCGAGCCCGATCTGATCATCGCCACCAACGCCGGTCTCACCGCGGACAGCTACCGGACTCTGAGCAACATCGCACCCACGCTCGCCCAGTCCGACGCGTCGACCGCCTACTTCGAGCCCTGGGACGTACAGGCGGAGAAGATCGGCCGGGCGATGGGCAAGAAAGCCGAAGTGGACGGACTCATCGACGGTGTGAATCAGAAGTTCGCCGATGCCGCGGCGGCTCACCCCGAGTTCGCAGGGAAGAAGGCGATCTTCCTGCAGAACGCGTTCTACGAGGGCAAGGCCATCGCGTACCAGGACGGTTTGAGCACCGACTTCCTGACGAAGCTCGGTTTTGTGATCCCCGACGACATCGACGCGTTCGTGCCGGCCGACGGCAGTGCGCAGGCGAGCATCCCGCTGGAGAACCTGTCGGTCCTCGACACTGCAGATGTGCTGATCTGGGGAACGGAGAACCCGGGCGATCGCGGCCAGTTGGAGAAGGAACCGGTGTACAACGCTCTGCAGCCGGTGAAGGACGGCAACCTCGTCTTCACCGATGGGGTGACGGCGGGGGCGATCTACTTCACGAGTGTGCTGAGCCTGCCGTACGTGATCGACAAGGTGGCTCCGGCAATGTCCGAGGCGCTCGGCGGAACCGCCACCACCATCACGTCCTGACTCTCATGCCGCCGAGCGCTTCTCCATCCACATGGCGACGGACAGAACGCCCAGGCCGGCAACAGCGAGACCCGAGCCGACGGCGGCCGGTGCCGTGTAGCCGAGACCTGCGGCGATCACCGCACCGCCCACCGCGGCTCCGATGGCATTGGCCAGGTTGAACGCCGCGTGATTGAGTGACGCGGCGAGAGTCTGCGCGTCCTCCGCCACGTCCATCAGACGGGTCTGAAGTCCGGGGACGACGGACGAGCCGGACGCGCCGATCAAGAACACGAGAAGCAGCGCGGTCACCGGGTTGTGAGCCGCGACGACGAAGACGGCCAGGGACACCGCGGTCGCGGCCAGCCCGATGAAGGTGCCTTTGAGCTTGTACTTGTCGGCCAACCAACCGCCCGCGTAGTTGCCGGCAACCATGCCGAGGCCGTAGATCATCAAGGCCACCGGAACCAGTGCACGGGCAAGGCCTGCGACGTCGGTCAGGGTCGACGCGATGTAGGTGTACACCGCGAACATGCCGCCGAATCCGACGATGCCGACGAACAGGGTCATCCACACCTGGCCACGGCGGAGGGCACCGAGCTCGGTGATCGGGCTGGTGGTCGGCATGGCGTCGAGTCGCGGCATCCACAGGACGAGTGCACTGACGGTGAGCAACCCGATCACGGCGACGAGGGCGAATGCGCTTCGCCACCCGAGTGCCTGGCCGATCCAGGTCGCCACCGGTACACCGACGACGTTCGCCACCGATAGACCCATCATCACCATCGCGACGGCTTTGGCCCGTTTACCCGGTTCGGCGAGGTGCGCTGCCACCAGTGCCGCAACGCCGAAATACGCGCCGTGCGGCAGACCGGCCACGAACCGGGACGCCACCAACTCGTTGAAACTCGGCGCGAAGACCGTCCCGAGATTGCCGAGCGTGAACGCCACCATCAGCGCCAGCAACAACATGCGCCGAGGAACACGCGCCGCAAGAGCAGCGATGGTCGGCGCACCGACGACGACGCCGAGCGCGTAGGCGGAGATCATGTGGCCGGCCGACGGCTCCGAGATTCCCATCGTCGTCGCGATGTCCGGGAGCAGGCCCATCGACGCGAATTCGGTGGTGCCGATGCCGAAGCCGCCGATGGACAGGGCCAGCATGGCGAGCCTGCGGCGGATCGAGTGCGGTCGATGGCCGACACTCAACCCACTCGACACCTTGCCGCGCACGGCGCTGACGTTTCTGGCGAGAGCGGAATCGGTGACAGTCACAGCAGAACAACCTTCGTAAGCAATCGGATTACAGAGCGGGCCAGGGGCTGGTGGATCGACGACCTGATGGATCGATTCAGTACAGCCCGGCCGGACGGCACAACGTTCGTCGTGTTCATTGTCTTCCCCGAGGCGACCGGTTTTCGAGTCGTCGGGCGGTGATTGTCCTCACCAGAGCATCTGCTCGAGGGTCGTGAGCGCCCTCGTTCCCCCGAGACACCCGTACCCGCTAAGATTCCTGCCAGGTCATGAGTGCCAGCATCGAGCCCCGGCTTGCTGGCCGGCAACCCTCCAACCGCGGTGGGGTGCCCCGGGTGAACGACCAGGCCGATGCAACACATCCGTGTCGTATCGACAAGCGCGGGTCCGCTCCGAAGCGGACCCACTGATCTTCGGTCCCCACGGGCCGAGGCATGTCAGGAGGTTCTCATGTGTTGCTGTACCGATACGCCCCGTAACGCTCGAGTTCTCGAGCTTCATTCGACAGAAAACACGTCTGAGAAAACGGAGTATCACCAGCCATGACCGATTCGACCCCCGACGTCGTAGACGCCACCGGAGCACCCACCGAGGATCCGTTCACCGATCCCTCGGCCGACTGGAGCTTCGAGACCAAGCAGATCCATTCGGGTCAGACACCGGACGGCACCACCAGGGCTCGTGCGTTGCCCATCTACCAGACCACCTCGTACACCTTCGACAACACCGACCACGCGGCCGCACTGTTCGGCCTGGCGGAACCGGGCAACATCTACACCCGCATCATCAATCCCACGCAGGATGTCGTCGAGCAGCGCATCGCCGCTCTCGAAGGGGGCGTAGCAGCGCTTCTGCTCGCGTCGGGCCAAGCAGCAGAAACGTTCGCCATTCTAAATCTCGCCGAGGCGGGCGATCACATCGTCTCGAGCCCGCGGCTCTACGGCGGCACGTACAACCTTTTCCACTACACGCTTCCCAAACTCGGGATCACCGTCTCGTTCGTCGACGATCCGGACGATCTCGAGCAGTGGCGCGCGGCCATCACACCGTCGACCAAAGCGTTCTACGGTGAGACGATCTCCAACCCGAAGAACGACGTTCTCGATATCCCCGGCATTTCGGCGATCGCCCACGAGAACGGCATTCCGCTGATCGTCGACAACACCGTCGCGACGCCGTACCTGCTGCAGCCGCTGAAGCACGGTGCCGACATCGTGGTGCACTCGGCGACGAAGTACCTCGGCGGTCATGGCACGGCGATCGCGGGCGTCATCGTCGACGGCGGAACGTTCGACTGGACGCAAGGCCGTCACCCCAACTTCACCACCCCGGATCCGAGTTACCACGGTGTCGTCTTCGCCGATCTCGGCGCTCCGGCCTTCGCGCTGAAGGCGCGGGTGCAGTTGTTGCGCGACATCGGGGCTGCGGTGTCACCCTTCAATGCGTTCCTCATCAGTCAGGGCCTCGAGACGTTGAGTCTTCGAATCGAGCGGCACGTGGCGAACGCGCAGAAGGTGGCCGCCTTCTTGGCAGGTCGCGACGACGTCGTCTCGATCAACTACGCCGGACTCGAATCCTCGCCCTGGTACGAGCGCGGGCAGCAGCTGCTCCCGAAGGGGCAGGGCGCGATCATCGCGTTCGAGCTGAAGGGAGGAGTGGACGCGGGCAAGAAGTTCGTCAACGCTCTCACTCTGCACAGTCATGTGGCTAACATCGGAGACGTGCGTTCTCTCGTCATCCATCCCGCGTCCACCACGCATTCGCAGTTGACCCCGGAAGAGCAGTTGGCCTCCGGCGTCACTCCTGGCCTCGTGCGTCTGGCCGTCGGTATAGAAGGAATCGACGACATCATCGCCGATCTCGAGGTCGGCTTCCGCGCGGCGGCGTCTTGAGCCACAGCTTGAACACAGGCGTTCGTCCGGAGGCGGTCCTTCCGTCTCCGGACGGGCGGTTGGGAACCATCGACATCGGTGGTCTCGATCTCGAGAACGGTTCTCACATTCCGCACGTGACCGTGGCGGTGCAGCGTTGGGGCGAGATGGCGGCCGATCGCAGCAACGTCGTGCTCGTCGAACATGCGTTGACCGGTGATTCCCACGTTTCGGGACCGCCGGATGCCGACCACGTACTGCCCGGTTGGTGGAACGGGATGGTCGGCCCGGGCAGCCCCATCGACACCGACGAATGGTGTGTCGTCGCCACCAACGTGCTCGGCGGATGCGGAGGCACCACCGGGCCGAGCAGCATCTCCCCCGACGGCACCCCGTACGGTTCTCGCTTCCCGGAAATTTCGATTCGCGATCAGGTGGCGGCAGAGGTCGCGGTGGCCGACGTTCTGGGCATCGATCGGTTCGCCGCCGTCGTGGGCGGGTCGATGGGTGGCATGCGCACCCTCGAATGGATTGTGGGACATCCGGATCGGGTGGGTGCCGCGCTGGTGCTCGCCGTCGGTGCCCGCGCGACAGCGGACCAGATCGGGACACAAACCACCCAGATCGCTGCGATCAAGGCCGATCCGGGTTGGCTCGGCGGCAACTACCACGACACCGGCACCGCCCCGACCGCCGGACTCGGGATCGCTCGTCGCATCGCGCATCTGACGTACCGAACCGAGAGCGAACTCGACATTCGGTTCGGGAACTCTCCGCAGAACGACGAGGATCCGTGGGCCGGCGGCAGGTACTCCGCGCAGAGCTACCTCGAGCATCAGGCCGCCAAACTGGTCAATCGATTCGACGCGGCGACGTACGTTCTTCTGAGCGAAGCGATGAACCGGCACGACGTGGGCCGAGGACGCGGCGGAGTCGCCGAAGCCCTTGCGTCCGTGCCGGTTCCGACCATCGTCGGGGGCGTCGATTCCGATCGCCTCTACCCGCTTCGACTGCAGAAAGAAATTGCGCGTGAACTCCCACAGTGCCGGGGGCTCGAAGTGATCCAGTCGCGAGACGGCCACGACGGATTTCTCACCGAGGCCGATTCGGTGGCGAAGTTGCTGGCCGAGACGATGGAGCTCGCCCGCCTCGGACGGCGCTGACCCGAGTCGATCGGTCTACGTCAGTCCGTCCCCAGGGGATCGATCGACAGCGACAGAAAGACGATGGCGCCGCCGACGCCTCCCAGCGCCAATACGTCGAATCCCCTGCTGCGCACCTTCAGGGTGCCGACGCGTGACTCGGGCAGGCACAGTCGCAGCAACGCTGCCACCACCGCTGCACACCCGAAGATGAACGAGCCGCGCCGCCAACGGTCGGCGAGAACCAGGACCAGCGCAGCGAGCACGATGACCGACACCACGACCATCGGTAGATTTCGAGCGAGCGCCGCTCGGAAACCCGGCACGTGATCGCCTCGCGCATCCTGTACGTCGTTCACCTCGGCTCGCTCAACTCTGGGCCGCAGCGCGTTCGGCTCGCTCCACGACATTGGACAGCAGAAACGCGCGCGTCAACGGCCCGACTCCACCGGGGTTGGGCGACAGGAAACCGGCCACCTCGGCGACGTCGTCCGCGACGTCTCCGCGCAATCCGTCCTCGGTGCGGGTGACCCCGACGTCGAGCACAGCCGCCCCGGGCTTGACCATGTCTGCGGTGATCAAACCGGGAACCCCGGCGGCCGCGATGACGATGTCGGCGCGGGAGACCTCTGCGGCAAGATCACGAGTTCCGGTGTGGCACAACGTGACCGTCGCGTTCTCCGAACGGCGGGTCAGCAGCAGTCCGATCGGCCGGCCCACCGTCACACCGCGACCGATGACCACAGCGCGCGCCCCGTCGAGTGCGACGTCGTAGCGCCGCAGCAAGTGGACGATGCCCCGCGGGGTGCACGGCAATGCGGCGTCCTTGCCCAGCACCAAGCGGCCGAGGTTGATCGGGTGCAGACCGTCGGCATCCTTGTCGGGATCGATGCGCTCGAGCGCGGCGTTCTCGTCCAGATGCTTGGGCAACGGAAGCTGCACGATGTACCCGGTGCAGTCGGGGTTGGCGTTGAGCTCGTCGATGACCGCTTCGAGTTCGGACTGAGTGATATCCGCGGGAAGATCGCGTCGGATGGAAGTGATGCCCACCTTCGCGCAGTCGTTGTGCTTGCCCCGCACGTATGCGGCAGAACCCGGATCATCTCCGACGAGCACCGTCGCCAGGCCGGGAGTGATGCCCTGCTCCCGCAGACGTGCCACACGGGCGGTGAGGTCGACGAAAATCTCGTCACGAGTCGCTTTGCCATCGAGGATCGTTGCAGTCACCGGGCCATTGTTTCAGGTTCTGTCGGCCCGGCGGCGCGCCGGGCCGATCACCGCGGTCAGCTCTCGACGATCAGACCCTGCGCAGCCGCGAAGGCCACTGCTTGCATCAGTTCGATCTTGGCCCCGCGCACCCCTGCGCCGACCCACAGCGACGCATCGACGACGGCTCCGCGCAGGTCCGACTCCTCCATTTTGGCACCGACGGTTCGTGCGCCCGCGAGATCGACGGACCGCAGCACCGCTTTGCGAAGATCGGTCGAGGTCAGGTTCGCCTCCCGCATCCGACATCCGGTCAGATCGACGCCGCGCAGGTCGGCATTACCCAGCGAGGCCAACGTGAAATCGACTTCGTCGTAGGTGGCCGGACGCATGCGAGTGTCCACGAACACCGATCCCATCAACGTCGAGTGACGGAAGACGCTGTGCTGCAGGTTGGTTCGAGTGAACGTGCACGATCGAAAGGCCGAGTTGGTGTGCACCGAATCCGTGAGGTCGGTACCGGTGAAGTCGCATTCGGTGAAGACGACCGAGTCGGTCCGCACATTGCTCATGTCCGCGTCACGGAAGGTGCACCGGACGAACTGCCTGCCCGACCACTCCCGCCCGTCGAGTCGAGAATCCGAGAAATCTTCGCCGATGGTCTGTTCGTCGTCCACCTGCCCCATCCTCCCCGGGCTCGTGGTGGCAGAGTGATCCGGGTGTTTCGACTCATGTTCTTCGAGCCCCGGATTCCGCAGAACACCGGCAATGCGATTCGCCTCGTCGCCGGCACCGGATGCGAACTGCATCTCGTGGGCCCCCTCGGGTTCGACATGTCCGAACCCAAGCTCAAACGTGCGGGATTGGACTACCACGACCTCGCGTCGGTCACCGTGCACCAGAACCTGCCGTCGGCGTGGTCCGCACTGGCCCCGGAACGGGTCTTCGCCTTCACCGCGCACGCAACACGCTCCTACGCCGACGTCGCCTACCAACCCGGTGACGTCCTACTGTTCGGACCGGAACCCACCGGACTCCCCGACGACGTCTTGAACGACCCCCATGTGACCGATCAGCTGCGCATCCCGATGATCCCCGGACGCCGATCACTCAACCTGGCGAACGCCGCAGCAGTGACAATGTACGAGGCCTGGCGCCAACACGACTATCAGGGCAGCGTCTGAACGATTTGCGTTCGAGTGCGCTCGAAGCCATAGCTTTCCGTTCATGACACAACCGCTCGGACAACGGCATTGGCTCATCACCGGAGCATCCTCCGGCCTGGGTCGGGCGCTCACCGTCGCCGCCCTGGAGGCAGGCGACACCGTCGTCGCAGCGATGCGGCGACCCGAACGTCTCGACGACCTGGTTGCCGAGAACCCGGAATCCCTACTGACCATCGCCTTCGACGTCAGAAACACCGAATCCGCGCCGACCGTCGTCGAGGCCGCGATCGGCCGGTTCGGACGCGTCGACGTACTGGTGAACAACGGAGGCGTCGGGCAGATCGGTGCGGCGGAGGAGATAGACGACACGCGATTGCGCGACATGCTCGAACAACACGTGGTCGGGCCTGCTGCTCTGGACCGCGCAGTCCTGCCTCACATGCGAGAACGGAGCGCGGGAACAATCGTGCAGATCAGCAGCCAGGGCGGCCGCGTCTCGTTCCCGGGTGCTGGCTCGTACTCTGCAGGTAAATTCGCGCTCGAAGGCTGGTCGGAAGCCCTTGCCGGCGAGGTTGCTCCGTTCGGCATTCGAGTTCTTATCGTCGAACCGAGTCGGTTCAGGACCGGGTTCAACAATGCCGATGTACTCGAGATCGCAGACCCCATCGATGCCTACACCGCAGTGTTGGGCGCGCTCAGAGTCGACATGCTCGACGTCGACGGATGGCAAGAAGGCGATCCGGCCCGCGCCGCGCACATCATCCGCCGACTGGTCGACGCCGAATCCGCTCCCTTGCGCATCCCACTGGGGCGAGAAGCGGTTCGACGGCTACGCGAGTCGTACCATCGGGAACTCGACTCCTTGAACACACATGCCGAATTGTCCGCAAGCGCGGATTTCCCCGGTGTGCCCGAATCCGTCCGTCCGGTATGACTGCCCAGGTAGGACTATCTTCCCTCTCATGTCGACGAACGAATTGATGAACAGGGCGCTGTCGGCGGCCGTGGACTCGGCTGCGCCCCTGAAGGTGGAGCTGCTGCACGACCTGATCGAGCCGTCGGAACTGCCCGAACCGCTCGGTATCGCCGAGGTAGCCGAACTACTCGGCATCTCCACACACACGCTGCGGTACTACGAGCGATGCGGCCTCATCGACGTCGATCGCGACGGACTCGAGCACAGACGATACGATTCCGCGGCCGTCCGTCGATTGGTGTTCCTGACAAGGATGCGGCTCTCGGGTATGCCCATGCGCGACCTCCGGAGATACGTCGCGCTGGTCGACAGCGGCGACCAGACTGTCCCGGAACGACTCGAGATGCTCGTCGCGCATCGCGACGCTGTTCACAAGCGCATCCGAGAACTGCAACTGTCTCTCGTGGCAACCGAGTACAAGATCGCAACATACGGCGGCGCCACGGGTCCGTGATCCGGGTGAAACAACCGTTCGGCCCGGTGGGCATGTCTGCGTCCTCGCACGTCAAATCGATTGTGAGCGTCGACAAATCGATCTGGTCGGAACGGCACCTGCGCTGTGAGACCCAACTATCGAGCCGCGTCCGACGGCTCGCCAGCCCTCCGATAACAATTTCCTTTCGTTCGGCGGTCGCCCGGGCATGCCGACTCGGAGCATCGCCACCCGCTTCGGACACCGGCACCGAGCCGACAAACAAGCCCCAATCATGAACTGACGGAACGGAATCGACCGGACTGCGCACGTAGAACCTGGGCAGTACAAAGGCGGTAAGAACCGGCTCGACCGATACCGCAGGGGTCCGAGAAATCGGACTTCTACGACGATTCATCTCGCGATGCCATCGGCACCGTTACACAATCTGTGTCTGCTTGCTGTCACGGACCCCCGGAGCGGGGTACGGTGTGCCGCACCGACCCGTTTCGCTCGTGAAGGAGCTTTCTGTTGTTCTCTGTTTCCCTGCCCCGTACGGTTTCTTCCAACTCCTCCTCCGCGCGAACGTTCAGTCGGTTCGGTAGTCGAATCGCCCGCACCGCAGCTATTTTCGCCATCGGATCGGGCCTGACGGCGGCCGCCTTCGCCGGCACCGCCACCGCGTCGGCGGCACCGGTCACATGCGTGTCGCCGCCCTCGGCCAACGACATCCAGGTGAGTGGCACAGCGAGCTGCGGAGCCACCTCGAACGGACCCGGAACCGCCACCGCCGGTGCCGCTGACAGCGGAACTGCCGTCAGTGTCAACGACGGGCCGGGCGCAACCAACACCTACGCCAACGGTTACGGTGTTGCGCTCGGAGCAAGCAAGAACGCGGGCACGGCATACGCGCTCGCACTCGGCGGCGGAATCGCGCACTCGTGGGCAGATGCCGGCCAGACGACCCTCGCGGTCGCAGGATGGGGATCCGGTGCCACATCCGAGGCACGCGGCGTCGACTGCGTCGGGCCGCTGTCGTTGGCACTGAACCTCACGAGCGGTCAGTTCTGCGTTCTCGGTAGCTGATTCTTCATCCGATCGAGTGGAGCCGACTACCCCGACACGGACCCGTCGAGGTAGTCGGCTCCACCTACGTAGACAGTCCGGCCGGACTTCTCGATGGGTCCGATTGCAGCCTCAGTCACAGCCGACGCGAACTCCGCAATGGTCGGGAGCGCACCCTGCGCGGTTCGCGCAGCGACTGAGTCCGGATTACGGCGTTCGAGCAGGGTGACCACGATCGTGCCCTCGATCATGTCCCCGGACACCACGACCAATTCGATTCCCCGAGAATCCAATTCAGGAATCATCCCACGCAGTGCATCCTCCCCCGCCCGTTTGCTCGCAGCAACGGGTTCGTATTCGACGGGGACCGGTTTCTTGCCGTGAAAATGCGCCTGGTGGCTGGTGAGGAAGACGATCCGCGAGCCCGGCTCCATACGGGCGATACTCGCGCGAGCCAGCGCCACCTGCGCGTCGCGATTGATACTCATCGCGTAGTCGGGTTCTGCACCGAACTCCAGGCCACCCGAGGCATTGAGAACCAAAACGTCGATTGCGCCGAACTCGGCAACGACAACGTGCAACATGGCGTCGATCGCGTCAGCGTCGGTGACGTCGGCACCCACAGGAAGTGCTGTGCCGCGGCACGCTGCCAACTCGACCACATCGCACCGTTCGACCACGCCAACCCCCTAGGCGGCGGCTGGACCACCGTCAACAACCTCCAATGCCTCTGCGAATACCACCACAGCCTCAAAACCGCAGGCTACTGGACCGCAGCCATGCTCCCAGGCGGCGCCATCCTATGGACCTCCACCTCGAAGACAACCCGAATCACCCTGCCCGCCAACGGAACCACAGTACCCATCATCGGCAACGACCTCCGGCCACACATCCCCACCCAACCCAAACGATCCGGCATCATCGCCTACCCCGACCCACCCGACAACCCGACCCCCGAACCAGAACCGACCAACGAAGAAGACGAGGAGCCGCCATTCTGAGTATCGGTGCGCTCTGCGGTGCCTACTCATGGCGGCCTCGCGAATTCTGGTCGCTGCCGACCGGCATACTCGATCCATGAGGTATTCACGTGCGCACACCCGCCCGAGGGCGCTGTCGTTGCACGGACGGATTCGAGTGTTGACGATGAGCCTGGCCGCGCTCGCCGTTGCGGTCAGCGCTCTGGCGATCTACCTCGTCGCAGAGCAGTCGCTTCGCTCGCAGATCATCGACCGTGTCGGCCGAAACAGCGATGCGCTGATCGCCAGCGCAGCGTCGGGAGTGCCGGCCGATCTGTTCGGGTTCGGGATCGAAGACACAGAAGGAACCGCGGTCAAAGTTGCGTTGATGACCACCGATGGCACCTTGGTGTCCTCGTCTAACGGCACCTACCCTTTCACCAACTCCGATGGTGGGCTCGACGATCCGGAAAAGGCGGTTACCGAGGGCCGCACCGATCGGTCACTGCGGGAGGTTCGCGGCTACTACATTTCCGCCGAGCGCACCGATTCCGGTGAGACGATCATGGTGGCCGAAGCCCTGAGCGGTACGTCACCACTGCTCGGAAAACTCACGCTTGCCCTGATCCTCGTCGGGGCGTTCCTCGTGGCCCTCGCTGGTGTGGCCGGCGCAGCCGTCGCTCGCACCGGACTTCGTCCGGTCAGACGGTTGCGCGCCGGAACGGAACGAGTGGCCAGGACGGGTGCCTTCGAGCCCATCGACGTCAACGGAGACGACGAACTGGCCTCTCTCGCCAACAGTTTCAACGAGATGCTGGCTGCGCTCTCGCGGTCGCGGGCACGACAGGGACAGTTGATAGTCGACGCCGGTGCCGAACTGATGGAACCGTTGACCGCTCTGCGCACCAACATCGATCTGTTGATGTCCCTCGACGGCCCGAATGCCCCGGTCATGCCCGACGAGCAACAGGACCGACTGCGCGTGGAGGTCATCGAACAGATGGACGTCATCATCGGACTGGTGCACGACTTGGTCGACCATGCCAGAGAGCCCGCACCTACCCAGCAGTGAGAACCCAGCAGTGACGGTTAGCTGTCGCCGCCGAGCCGCTCGCTATTGTCGAACGATGAATGCCCCTTTGACGATCGTGACCGGCGGCAGCCGCGGAATCGGAGCCGCAGTATCTCGGCGTCTCGTGGCCGATGGGCACGACGTCGTGATCGCCTACCGCTCGGATTCTGCGACCGCCGACGCAGTGGTGAACGAATTGTCGAGCGCCGACCGAACGGTCGTCGCGATACGTGCCGACACCACCGACGAGCGGTCGGTGATCGATCTGTTCGCTGCGGCTGCCGAGATCGGCACTGTCACCGGATTGGTGAACAACGCCGGATCGGCGCGTGCAGTAGGGACCCTGGCGAACAACGACATCGAGACGATCAGGGCAGACTTGGACGTCAACCTGCTCGGCGTCATGACCTGCTGCAAGTACGCCATACACGCGATGGCCGACCACGGCGGTGCCATCGTCAACATCTCCTCCGCGGCAGCCACCATCGGAAGTCCCGGCATGTACGTGCACTACGCCGCGGCCAAGGCAGCCGTCGACACCTTGACGGTCGGTCTGTCCAAAGAGCTTGCCGCGCAGAACATTCGTGTCAACGCCGTCGCGCCGGGGGTCATCGAGACCGAGTTTCACAAAGACCGTGAGCGACCACGGAAGATGGCGCCGAGCATCCCCCTCGGCCGCCCCGGAGTGCCCGACGAGATCGCCGGCGCGGTGTCGTGGCTGTTGTCCGAGGATTCGCGCTACGCCACCGGAACGGTCGTCAGAGTCGCAGGCGGAATGTGACGGACACTCGGCATGCCGATCAGCGAGGCGGAAGTCGATGCAGCTCGACGTCTGTCAGCTCGCCGCCATCGGCAACGGCGGTGAGGTAGGTACAGAACGGCTGCCGACGCCGGTCCGTCGGAGATCCGGGGTTGAGCAGCCGTAGACCGTTGTCGGCCGTCGTATCCCACGGAATGTGACTGTGTCCGAACACGAGGACGTCGGTATCGGGGTATGCGGTCGCCATCCGGCGCTCGCGTCCTGTCGCGGCTCCGGTCTCGTGGACGACGGTGAAGCGCACGCCGCCGAGTACCACGTCGGCACGTTCGGGCATGACCGCACGCAGCTCGTCGCCGTCGTTGTTTCCCCAGCAGGCGACCAGCGAACGAGATCGTTGCGAGAGTGCCTCGAACGTCGCGAGATTCACCCAATCGCCGGCATGGATCACCACATCGGCGTCGTCGACGGCGGCCCACACCTGATCGGGCAGCACTTTCGCTCGGGTGGGCAAGTGAGTGTCCGCAATGATCAGTAGCTTCACGCCTCGATTCTGCACCGGCGTCCTGCTCGATGACGCGCGGGCAGGCCGAGTTCATCAGCGAAAGTCTCTGGATCGGGACGCAACTCGCAGATCCATCAATTGCAGATGGTCTGCCACCACGGTCACCGCTCCCTCGGCATTCTGCACTTTGCCGCGAATGAGCAACGCCGGAGCGGTGATTGCGAGTTTGCGGTACTTCGCCCACAACCCCACCGAGCACACGACGTTGACCATGCCGGTTTCGTCTTCGAGGTTGATGAACGTGACGCCTCCCGCGGTCGCCGGACGTTGACGATGCGTCACTGCACCGCCGACGAGAACCCGGTCGCCATCGGGGATCTTCAGCAGCCGATTCGCGGGCACCACGCCGAGGGAATCCAGCCGATCCCGGAAGAACTGAGTGGGGTAGGAATTGGGTGACACTCCCGTGGCCCAGACATCGGCCGACGCCAGATCGAGGTCCGTCATACCCGGCAGCGCAGGCGCTTTCGTCGATGCGCCGACGCCGGGGAGCAGACCGGGCCGCTCCCCCGCGGCCGCTCCGGCAGCCCACAACGCCTCTCGACGAGTGATGCCGAAACACCCCAGAGCGCCGGCCGTGGCCAGTGCTTCCGCTTGCGCCACCGACAGTTCGACGCGTCCCGTCAGATCCAGAAACGAGGTGTACGGCCCGTGTGCATCTCGCGCGTCGACGATCTTCTGGGCAAGTGTCGTCCCGATGAACTTCACGTCCGCCAAACCCATGCGGATCTCGAGACCGTCTGCCTCGAGATTTGCATGACCGAGACTGGCGTTGACGTCGGCACCGTGCACGATCACGCCGTGCCGTCGGGCATCGGCCACCAGAGACTGAGGTGAGTAGAAGCCCATCGGCTGAGCACGAAGGAGACCAGCACAGAACGCCGCCGGATGGTGCAGCTTGAACCACGACGAGTAGAAGACCAACGAGGCGAAGCTCTGCGAATGGCTCTCGGGAAAGCCGAAGTTGGCGAACGCCGAGAGCTTTTCGTAGATTCGATCCGCGGCTGCACCGGTGATGCCGTGCAGATCACGCATTCCGTCGTAGAACCGTCCACGAAGCAATTCCATCTTCTCCGGAGACCGTTTCGATCCCATGGCTCGACGCAGCTGATCGGCATCGGCGGCGCTGAAGCCCGCGACGTCGATGGCCATCTGCATCAGCTGTTCCTGGAACAGCGGCACGCCGAGAGTTCGATCGAGAGCTTTCTTCAGCGACGGATGATCGAAGGTGACCGGTTCGAGTCCGTTGCGCCGCTTGACGTACGGGTGCACCGAGCCACCTTGGATGGGACCGGGACGAATCAAGGCGACCTCGACGACGAGATCGTAGAAATTACGCGGCTTGAGCCGCGGAAGAGTGGCCATCTGGGCCCGCGACTCGACCTGGAACACACCGACCGAATCGGCCCGTTGCAGCATCTCGTACACCGCATGTTCGGACAGGTCGATCGAGGCGAGGTCGATCTCGATGCCCTTGTGCTCGGCGACCAGGTCGATCATGTAGTGCAGAGCCGAGAGCATCCCGAGCCCGAGCATGTCGAACTTGACCAAACCCACTGCGGCACAATCGTCTTTGTCCCATTGCAGCACACTGCGATTCTCCATCGTCGCCCATTCCACCGGGCACACGTCGGCGATCGGTCGGTCGCAGATCACCATTCCTCCCGAATGGATGCCGAGGTGACGCGGAAAGCCCTCGATCTGACGCGCGAGGTCGAGAACGGAATCGGGGATCCCGTCGCCGTCCTGTTCGCCGATTCCGGACCACCGGGTGATCTGCTTGCTCCACGCGTCCTGTTGCCCCTGGGAGAACCCGAGAGCGCGGGCCATGTCTCGTACCGAGGACTTCCCGCGATAGGTGATGACGTTGGCGACCTGAGCGGCATGGGTACGGCCGTACTTGGCGTACACGTGCTGAATGGCCTCTTCCCGCCGATCCGACTCGATGTCGATGTCGATGTCGGGTGGTCCGTCGCGTTCGGGTGCGAGAAACCGCTCGAACAGCAACTTGTTGGCAACCGGATCGACATTCGTGATTCCGATGGCGTAGCAGACGGCCGAGTTCGCCGCCGAACCTCGCCCCTGGCACAGAATGTCGTGGGTCTTGCAGAAATGAACGATGTCGTGCACCACCAGGAAGTAGCCCGGAAATTCGAGCCGCTCGATGATGTCGAGCTCGTACTCCAACTGCGAATATGCAGCCGGGTTCGCCGACTGCGGGCCGTACCGCCGGGCAGCACCCTCGAACGTGAGCCGCCGCAGGTAACTGATCTCGGTGTAACCGTCGGGCACCTCGAACGGTGGGAGACGAGGCGCAATCAGTTTCAGATCGAACGTGCATTCTCGACCCAGTTCGACGGCACCGCGCACTGCACCGGGATAGTGCTCGAACAACTCCGCCATCTCCGCCCCCGACCGCAGATGTGCACCACCCGTCGGTGCCAGCCACCCTGCCGCCTCGTCCAGACTGCTCCGGGCACGTACCGCAGCCATCGCCATGGCCAACCTTCGGCTACGTGGACTGGCGTAGTGCGCCGCCGTGGTGGCGATCATCGGCAGACCGTACCGGCGAGCCAGCGCCGCGAGAGCGTCGTTGCGCTCGTCGTCGTCGGCAGTACCGTGCCTGGTGAGCTCGACGGTGACGCGCTCGGCCCCGAACCGATCGACCAGATCACGCAGCGCGAGATCGGCCGCCTCCGGCCCACCCCGCGAGAGTGCTTGGCGAACATGCCCTTTGCGACAACCGGTCAGGATCTGCCAGTGCCCTCCCGCCGATTCGGTGAGTTCGTCCACGTCGTACCGCGGCTCACCCTTGACTCCGCCGGCCAGATGCGCGGCCGCGATCCGACGCGACAGCCGCCGATACCCTTCCTGTCCACGAGCGAGCACCAGAAGATGCGTACCGTCGGGATCGGTCGCTCCGGCCCTGGACCGGTGGGTGTCGAGTGACAGCTCGGCACCGAACACTGTTCCGATGCCGAGGGCTCGTGCTGCCTCGGCGAAACGTACGACGCCGTAGAAGCCGTCGTGGTCGGTGATCGCAATGGATTCGAGTCCCAGACGCACCGCTTCCTCGACCATTTCCTCCGGCTGCGATGCTCCGTCGAGAAAGCTGAACGCAGAATGCGCATGCAGTTCTGCGTACGGTGTGGACGGCCCCACCGAATCGGGCCGGCGACCCTGGTAGGCGTCGCGTTTGCGCGACCACGCCGGGCTGTCGCCCCCATCGCCTTCGACGACCGGCTTGGGGCGCCCGGAGAGGACTCGCTCCATTTCCGACCAGGTGGGCGGCCCGTCGTTCCATCCCATCGAGACCACCTCCTTCACACCGTCACACACATCGTCGAACACTTGTTCTAATGAGAACACGAGGGTCCGACACGATCAACTACAGTCGAATCGCTACTCACCCCTTCCACAGAGCCGGAGCACAGTTGTGACGCGTTGGGCATCGTTCGTCGTATCGCACAAGCGATGGGTGCTCGCCGTCGTCGTCGCGGTCGTAGCCGTCGGCGGCGTGCTGGGACTGGGCGTCTTCTCGAAACTGAGCGAGGGCGGATACGCCGACGCAGGCAGCGAATCGTCACAGGTCGCGCGGCTGGTCCAGGGCATCGGCCAACCGACCCCCGACATCGTCGCGATCTACACCGCACCCGACGGACGAACGATCGACGACATCGGACCACAGGTGCAGTCGACACTCGACGAATTCCGCAGCCGCTACACCCTCGGAAACGTGAACTCCTACTGGACCGCAGACCCGGTGACCAAGGAATTCCTGGTCTCGAAAGACCGAACCAAAGCACTGGTGACGATCTCCCTCGGTGCGAAATCGGGAGTTACGTTCAACACGTTCGGTGAGCTACCTCCACAACTCGTCGTCCCCGGCATCGAGTCGCAATTCGCCGGCGCATCGGTCGTGGGAGTCTCGCTCAGCCAAACCCTCGAGCGAGACCTCGTGCGCTCGGAGATCATCGCCGTCCCCATCACACTTCTGCTTCTCGTCTTCATCTTCGGTGGCGTGATCGCCGCAGCGGTACCGGTATTCGTCGGGATTCTCAGTGTGCTCAGCTCGCTGGCAATCCTGCGGGTGCTCACCGAATTCACCGAGGTGAGCTCGTTCTCGATCAACGTCGCGTCGCTGCTCGGCCTCGGCTTGGCCATTGATTACGGACTGTTCATCGTCAGTCGATTCCGCGAGGAACTCCGCACTGGGTCGTCGTCGATGGAGGCGACCGTACGTACCGTGTCCACTGCAGGGCGCACCGTCGTCTTCTCCGGACTGCTCCTGATCTGCGCGTTCGCGGGCATGCTGGTCTTCCCGCAGGCGGTGATCCGATCCCTCGGTTTCGGTGCCATGGCCGCGGTGGCCAGCGCCGCCCTGCTGTCCCTGACCGCGGTGCCCGCCCTGCTCGCCCTTCTCGGCACTCGCATCAACTCCTGGACCTGGTCGCGTACCGCCTCGGACCGCAGCGACGCACGCGCACACAAGTTCTGGGGTGGTGTCGTCACCCGAGTGATGAAGAATCCAGGAATCGTCGCCGCCGTCATCGTCGCCGGCTTGTTGATTGTCGCCACCCCGATTCTGAAGGTCTCCCTGGGGGAGGTCGACTACACCGCACTACCGAAGAACGACCCGGCACGGGCAGCCTTCGAAACCCTCGCCACCGACTTCGAGTCCACCGGCGACGGTGCCACCGTGGTGCTGCGGGGTCTCGACGGCGTCAAGCCTCAGGGCCCGCCCGTTGCGGAACTGACCGCAGCGATGAACACCACCCCCGGCGTGGCCCGAGCCGAATTCCTCGGATCCAAGGACGATTTGGTGGCATTCCAGGCGTCCTACAGCGAACCCAGCGACGGAACGACCGAGGCTCGGTCCCAATCGAATGCGGTGACTGCCCTCCGAGCGATCACTCCACCGGACGGCACCGAAATCCTCGTCGGCGGCGGACGCGCGAACGTCGACGACGGTAATGCCGCGATAGCGAAATGGCTGCCGGTGATGATCGCGATCATGGTGATCTCGACGTTGGTCCTGCTGTTCCTGGCCTTCGGCTCGATAGTGCTGCCGATCAAAGCAGTTCTCATGGCCGGGCTGAGCCTGGCAGCGACCTTCGGAGCACTGACCTGGGTGTTCCAGGAAGGTCACGGTGCAAGCTTGCTGGGAGTGACGCCCGGTCCGCTCGAGTCGACCTTCGTCGTACTCATTCTCGCAGTCATCTTCGGCCTGTCGACCGACTACGAAGTGTTCTTGATGTCTCGGATGGTGGAAGCGCGCTCGGCAGGTGCTTCCACCGAGGAGGCCGTCATTTTCGGAGCCCAACGCACCGGACGCATCGTCACTGCCGCGGCCCTGATCCTGATCGTCGTCACCGGAGCGTTCACGATCTCGGGCCTGTCGATCATGAAGTTCCTCGGCTTCGGCGTGATTCTGGCGCTGATCATCGACGCCACCATCATCCGCATGCTGCTGGTGCCCTCCTTGGTCAAGCTCATGGGCGAAGCCAACTGGTGGGCCCCGGCGTGGATGAAGAAGGTGCACGAGAAGGCCGGTATGGGGCACTAGCCGTCAAACTTACCGAGGAGTAAGGTCGCCTCGCATGGCGAGCTACATCGTGACCGGCGGTACCGGGTTTCTGGGCAAGAACGTGCTGCCCCGACTTCTCGGACGTGATGCGGACGCCCTCGTCCATGTACTCGTTCGACCGCAATCGGTCGCTCGACTCGAGAAGCTGGCCGACGATCTGGACGGCGGCGACAGAATCCGCCCACTGATCGGCGATCTCGTCGAACCCGGGCTCGGTCTGAAAGACGTTCCGGCCGACGTCGATCACATTCTGCATCTCGGTGCCGTCTACGACCTCACGGCGGGAGACGAGCAAACCCCGACCAATGTCGCCGGAACAGCGTCGGTGGTCGAACTGGCAAAAAGGACCGGCGCTCGTCTGCACCACATCTCGTCGATCGCAGTGGCAGGTGACTACCGAGGGACGTTCTCCGAGAACGATTTCGACAAGGGGCAGAACTTTCCGACGGCGTATCACCGCACCAAGTTCGAGTCCGAGAAACTGGTTCGCGGCAGCTCCGCAGACTGGCGGGTGTACCGCCCCGCTGCCGTGGTCGGACACTCCGAGACCGGCGCGACAGACAAGATCGATGGCCCGTACTACTTCTTTCCACTGTTCGCCGAGCTGGCGAAACTGCCTCCGTTCCTGCCGATCACGGTACCCAAGATCGGACACACCAACCTGGTTCCGGTCGACTACGTCGCGGACGCCATCGTGGAACTGGTTCACCGAGACACCGCGTCCGGCAGCGTTTTTCACCTGGTGAATCCGGAGCCTCAGTCGATGGCCGAGGTGTACTCCGCATTCTCTTCGGCTGCCGGATCCCGCGCCAGAATCGTCGACATCCCAGGGAAGCTGGTTGCCCCCGTGGTGTCACCCACATCCGCAGCGGTTCGGAAACAACGCAACGCTGCGCTTCGCGATCTGGGCGTGCCGCCGGTGATGCTCGATCATCTAACTCTGCCGACCGTCTTCGAGTCCGCAACGACACAGAAAGCATTGCAGGGCAGCTCCATCGCACCGCCGCCGCTGCGGACGTACGCCGACCGCCTGTGGCAATACTGGATGGAGAATCTCGACCCCAAACGCAACCGCCGAGACGATCCACGCGGTCCGCTGTTCGGACGCCACATCGTCATCACCGGCGGGTCCTCCGGTATCGGCAGAGCCAGTGCGGAGGCCGCAGCGCGAAAAGGAGCGGTGGTCATCGTGCTCGCGCGCGGCCAAGATCAGTTGGACGAGGTCGTCGAGCAGATTCGCGCCGACGGCCATGTCGCTCATGGGTATTCGTGCGATGTCACCGACAGCGAGTCGGTCGAACGAACAGTGAAAGCAATACTGCACGACCACGGGCATGTGGACATGCTCGTCAACAGCGCGGGCCGATCCATTCGCCGCGCGCTCTACCGTTCCACCGACCGACTGCACGATTACGAACGCACCATGGCCGTCAACTACTTCGGAGCGATTCGTGTGGTGTTGGCGCTACTGCCGCACATGCGCGAACGCAGCTTCGGGCATGTGGTCAACATCTCCAGCGCTGCAGTGCTGGGGCACCCTCCTCGGTTCTCGGCGTACGTGGCGAGCAAGGCAGCACTCGACGGTTTCACCGATGTTGCTGCAGCAGAGACGCTCTCGGACGGAATCACCTACACGACCATTCACATGCCGCTGGTGGACACCCCGATGATCACCCCGACGGGCGACAAGAACGTCGGCACTGTCTTCTCACCGGAGAAGGCGGCCGCGATCGTCATCCGCGCGCTGAGCGACAAGCCGAAGCGAATCGACACCCCACTGGGAACACTCGGACAGTTCGGGGCCATCTTCAGCCCCAAGGGCAAAGATCGCACGATGCATCAGCACTACCGAAAATTCGCCGAGTCGGCCGCCGCCAAGGGCGAAACGCCGGTACCCGTCGAAGACGGGAAAGCGCCCTATCGGGTTCGGCCGTACGACCCGTCGACCCCCAGCGCGCGTATAGGCAAGGTCGTCCGCCGCATCGGCAGGTTGGTACCCGGCACCAGTTGGTGACGTGCACGTCAGGGGGCCACGGCAGTCCACAGGGTCCAGCGATCGCGTTCGATCAACTCACCTTCGGCCAGGCGAGCCCTCAGATGCTCGACCAACTCCGTAAGTTCGACGTCGGAGAGTTCGTGCAGGATCGAGCGGCCTGTTCTGCCCGCGATTTCGTCGAGGTATTCGTCACGGCCGGAGTAGCGGCGACGGGTTTCCCAGAATTGCTGCGTAGCGACATCGACGAATCCAGCTCGGGACAACGCGTCACGGACATCGTCGACGCCATGCCGTCGTCGAAGTTCGATGTCCATCAGCCGTGGAAAGGCGTCGAAAAAATAGCCGCGCGGGTTGGTTGCAGAGCCGGACAGCCCGGCGTCCTCGGCCGTGCGGTCCTGGATGATCACCGTCCCACCCGGTCGTAGAAGCCGAGCAGACTCGAGCGCCAGTGTGTAGGCGTCGGGCAGATGGTGAACGAGGGCGCGAGCGAACACGATGTCGGCTTGTCCGTTGGGCAAGCCGGTGTGCTCGGCACCAGCGCAGACGAATTCGATGTCTTCGGGCGACGAGCGTCGGGCCGATTCGAGGATCGGCGGACTCGAATCGATCGCCGTCACACTCGCCCCCATAGAACGCCATGCCCGCGCATAGGTTCCGCCGCCGCACCCGAGATCGACCACGTGCGCTCCGACCGGATCGACGATACGGACGACGGCGTCGCTCCAAGAGGAGTCGGCCTCACGGTTCGAGTAGGTGTTGTTGTTGCGCGGATCACGAAAGTCGATAGGCATGTGAACGAGTACAGCGAGCCACACCGAGGGCGTCCACCATTTAGTGTGGGGCTACATGTTGGCTCTGCATCTTCGGGCCGCCGACTTGGCGGACACGTCACTGACCGTCTCGCCTCTGTTCGAGACGGTCCTGAGCCTGCGCACATGGACCGCTCCGAACCGGCACCCGCTGCACGAGCCCTGGCGACGACGCGTCCGATCGGCATGGCAGCAGTGTGACACCGAGATGCTGACGGCGCTGGTCTCTCCCGATGGGAGAATCCCGGATTTCCTCGCACCCCGACCGCCCACTCAGTCGCCGGCTTTCGACGACGAGATCGCTGTTGTCGGGGCAACACCGGCAACGGAGATGCGACGCGATATCGCGGCCGCCTTCTCCGCTGACATTCCTGCGGTCCTCGTCGGTCCGGCCCGAGAGGTGCGCACCCGTGCAGTCCATGCGCTCTCGCACTACTGGGCAACGTGCCTCGAACCCGACTGGTCCAGGATCCGAGCAGTATTGGATGGCGATCTGGACTACCGCGCGCAACAGCTTTCGCACTTCGGGGCACGAAAGATGTTCGAGCATCTCGATTCTCGTGTCCGATGGGACGATGGCGTGCTGTGGGTCGACAGGCTAGAGGACCAGGTGTGGGTCGACGTCGACGGACGTGGACTTCCTCTCATTCCGTCGGTGTTCGTGCACGGCGCGATCACGCAGACGAGCCCGACGCGAGCTCCCTCCCTGGTGTATCCGGCCCGCGGGCGAGGCGCAGTGTGGGACATGGGGCGGACAGCTCCGAACCGGGCGCTGACCAATCTTCTCGGCACCCAACGTGCAACGATTCTCACGCTGCTCGATGCGCCCACCACCACCGGGGAACTCGCTGCGGCACTGGCCGTCTCACCCAGCGCAGCGAGCCAGCATCTTCGCGTTCTGCGCGAAGCAGCGGTGGTGCGACGCGTCAGACAGGGACGATCGGTGTTGTACGTACGCACTTCGCTGGGGGACGAGCTGCTCGGGCGGAGTCGATAGACCGCCCACCGTCACGCTGTCAGTCGGTGATTCACCGCGCTGACATCGCATCACTCGATCATGGAGTGGGCGGTCCGGGTGATGTTCCGTTACGGGTCCACGTCTGCGAAGCTGTCACGCGTGATCGCCGAGAAGCTGCCGTTGTTCGTGACCGATCGTGCGGCCGCTGCTGTTCTGGCGGCAGCATTCACCGGTTTCGTGTGGTCGGAATACAAGATGGGAATGCGGAAGCCGCGTGCCGGCTCTTCGAATCGAGACAATGGTTCCGGTCGCGCCGTCGGCCGCGGCCTGGTGCTCTCGTATGGCGGAGGCCTTCTCCTGAGCGTGATCTCGCCTGCCACTGTATGCACCCGCCACCGACGGGCGGTGTTCCTGACAGGGTTGGCCACCGCAACCCTCGGGCAGACACTTCGGGTCTCGGCAGCTCGCACACTCGGAGAGTCCTTCACCTTCGTGGTCCACACACACCCTGAGCAACTCGTGGTTCGGACGGGCCCGTATCGGTTCATTCGCCACCCGTCGTATACCGGCGCACTGATCTGTGCGCTCGGTTTCTGTATTGCGTACGGGAACTGGCTTTCTCCCGCCATGGTGGCATTTCTGGCCGGAGGATACGTACGCAGAATCCCATCGGAGGAGAAGGCCATGCTCGAGGGATTGGGAGACGCGTACGCCGACTACATGGCACGCTCGAAACGATTGGTGCCCTTCGTTTTCTAGCCTGGTTTTTCCTCAGCGCAACAGAGCTCTTGCCCACACTCGCAGAAATCCCTGACTCAGGTATGTCAATGAGCCGATGGCCAGTATCCATTTGACGGTGCTGACCACGGTGGTGGCCCGTACGACGGTGTCGGAGATCTGTTCTCGGTTGTCCACCAGTATCAGCCCGACGATGTTTTCGATGTAGTCACCGGCAGCGGAGGCCACGGGAGCGACGACCAATGCCGTCGTTACTGCAGGGCTCAGCGGAGTCTTCGCAGCCAAGCTCCTCGCACCCGCACGCAGTGCGATGGCATAGATGGCAGGGTGGACGAAGTCGGGCAGATAATGACTGCGGAAGCGGGCGATCTCCGTCTCGTCCATGCTCGCCAGAATCTGCCGGTACCGCTGTTCGGACCAGGCCGTCTGCACGGCAAGCACTTTCGGTGCCGCGGGCCCGAGCAACCGGGCGATATTGGCCTGGGAGACGACGAACAACGCCGACCATCCCAGTAGCTTCCGATCCAGCACAGTCAGCGACATGAGAGCAGATTACTGCGTCAGAAATGGACGAACTACCGCTTCGAAGGCTGAGTAGCCATCGCGGTGGATGCTGTGTCCGGTCCTGAATGCCTCCACTCGACAGTTCGGAATGCTCGCTACCATCGCGTCGAGCCGAACCGGATCGACCATGCCGCCCGGACCTCCACGAAGTACCAACGTCGGAGCAGTGATGTCGGCCAACGACTCCCACCACCGCGGGTTCGGCCGACGGAACTGCTCGAGAGCAGTGGCGGTCATCGATCGATCGAACGCGAGTACTGCACGGGGATGCAGAACAACGCTGGTCGCCGCATGCCAGAGTTCGGTGACCGACGGCATCCGCCCGGTCAGGGTCGGCGGGGCGTCCCCCGGCCTGATCGGTATCGGAAGTTCTTCGAGAACCAGGCGTCGGACGAGAGACGGGCGACGCTGCGCCACGAGCGAGACCGCGTATCCACCGAGTGAATGCCCGACGAGATCGACTTCGGTGAGCCCGAGGTGATCGATCAGGGCGAGAAGATCACCGCCGAACATGTCGAACTCGTACGTGGGCGTATGGGCACTCTTGCCGTGCCCTCGGAGGTCGACGGTGATCACCCGGCGACCGTGCGCGGTCAGAGCCCGAGCGAAGCGATCCCAGGTTCCGCTGTCTCCGCCCATGCCGTGCACCAGCATCACTGGCACCGCGCTCGTGTGTTCCAGCGGCGCGAACGAGCGATACGCGATGTCGACGCCATCGAGGTCGACCGTCTCGGACATCATCTGCATTTCCCCGACGGTAGCGGTTCCTACTCGTAGATTCCTTCCACCCGCCACAGACCGTCGTCGAACACCAGCAGCAACGCTCTCTCGTCGTCGAGCACCACCTGTGCCCGCGCCGTCGGCCCCGTCGATCCTTGCCCGCTGTCCCACCACCGTTCGTCGACGGGCCACGGCCCGGCCAGGCCCGTCAACTCCCATTCCTTGGTCCCCCACCGCAATCTCTTGGGCGGCGCATCGAACACACCGCGGTCGGTGACGCCGATTCCCGAACCCGCTCGATTCATCAGCGTCACTGCCGGGCGTGTCTCGATCACCGCCGCCGGTGCCGGCTCGGGTAGTCGGCCCGGCCACGGGGCCGATGGATCGGACAGCGGCACCAGCTCGTCTCCCAGGGGACGCAACGTGATCCGCTCTGCCGGCCCGCGTCCACCGCTGAGAACACCCCCGAGCACCGATTCGCCGCCGAGCAGACCCTGAACGCGTACCAACGCCCGACGCGCCCTGTCGTCCTCGTCACCGACACTGCCCCACAAACCCAGCTGCAACTCCCCTGCTGCCACCACTTCGATCGGCTCGAGGCGCAGGACGGTGATCGCCGACGTCGGCTTGTTCTCGCTGCGTCCGGTGATCCAGCCGTCGAGTTGCCACCGCACGCGATCGGCCGTGCCCTCCGGCGTCAACGGCTCGGCGCACCGCCAGATTCGCGACAGATTCTCACCGTTGCCGGTACTGGCGTGCACCAGCAACCGAGTGCACGCAACAGCAGCCGCGGCAAGCTTGGTGTGCAGCTGCTCGGCCAATGCGCGCCCGGCGAACGCGGCTGCATCCACCCGGTCGATCGGCGGATCGCACAGATACTCCACATCCAGGTCGGGAGGCAGAGCACGCGCAGACGGCGGCCTTTCGGGCTCACCGCGGGCACTGCGATGCGCCAGCACGGCATCGGTACCGAATCGCGATGCCACATCCGACGGAGACAGGGCAGCGAAGTCCCCGATTCTGCGTAAACCCAAGCGGTGCAACAGATCCACGAGTTCACCACGATCGGCTGCGGCCATACTGGGTTCCGCCGAGAGTTCGGCAATCGGTAACGGCGAAAGAAACCCGGCACCACCACCGCGCGGCACCACCTGTGCGTACCGTGCGGCGACGACTGCGGTGGACAACTCGTCGGCAATCCCGATCTGACATTCGACACCGGCAGCCGACGCTTCGTCGATCAACCGCTCCGCGGCGCGATGCTCGGTACCGAAGTACCGTCCGACACCACGCGCTGCAAGAACCAACAGGCCCGGCCGAAGCACTTCGACGCCGGGGGCGATGGCCGCGACAGCCGAGACCACGGGCTCGAACAGGCGTGCATCACGATCGGTATCGGCAACGGCCACATGCACGTCGGGGCACCGCGCCTGCGCCTCCCGGCGACGTAGGCCACGCTTGATGCCCGACGCCCGTGCCGTGGCCGAGCAGGCGACGACTCGGTTGGCCGACGTGACGACCACCGGGTGCGTCGCCGGTAGATCGGCCTGAGCTGCTGCGGCGACGGCAGGCCAGTCGGGACACCACAGCGCTAGAACACGGTTGGACTGGCCGGTACTCATGTCGAGACCGCGATCGACAACGGATTCGACTCCTGCTGTTCGGCATGCCATTCGATGCGGCCGTTCTCCGCACGCAAGTCGAATCGAACCGTACGAGGACGCATCGCTTTGCCCCGCGCGCACACCGACAATCGAACCCCACGCAGCCGGCCACGCCCCAGCTCACGGCCTGTGCCGAGGCCGTCGTAACCGTGCACCGACGCGTCGAGTCGTAGCTCGGCTCCGTCCCAGTGCCCGTCGGTCACCACCAACGTCGACCCTTTGCTGCGGGCGCGCGCCACTACTGCCCTGGCCCGAGTCGGTGGTACCGACAGGCCGCCGAGACCGAGGACGACGAGATCGACGCCGTCGAGCAGGATCGCCGCCACTTCCACCGGGTCGGGGCCGGGATCGGGAATCAGAGCCAACTTGCTCAGTTGCGCGCCCATCTCCACCGCAGCCAGCAGCCCGAAGCGGGGCTGACCTATGACGGCGACATGGCCACCGGCACCGGTCACCGCGGCCACCAACCCGATCAACAACGAACCGGCACCGGACACCGAGGCCACCGTTCCGCGCACCAGACCACCGTGCGGAAGAACCTCCATCAGCGCCGACGGCACTGGAAGAACAGGCCGCCTACGGGTCGGTATCGACACCTGCTCCGAGCCGTTGACGACGTCGGAATCGGGGTCGGAATCGGGGTCGGTAGGGCGGGGACGAACGGAAGCAGAACTCTCGATGCGCACCGAGGCCGTTTCACCGCGAGACGGTACGGCAGCCATCCGACTGCGTAGCAGCGCCACCCGCTCGGGAAGCGACAACCCGTCGAGCGCATCCGGCGGTACGGAAGCCTGTGCTGCAGCCTCGGAAACAGACATGTCACTCCCCTTCACTGCATGAAAAATCGAGCCGAAACACCGGTGTTCGACGGACGCGGGAAGTGACGTATTCGAACACAATTTCGATCTGCACCCAGTAAAGCCGTTCGGACGGCAACTCGTCAAGGCGATGCCGTAGCCCCTGGTAGAGGCGGTAGTACCGCTGCTGCGGGCACACCGCGGCATCGTCCACTAACCTGTGGACGTGACCGATCAGCAGCGTGTTCGACGGGGAGTCGGGCCCGACTACCTCCTCGCCGGCAGATACCGTCTCGCCGGCAAACTCGGCGGTGGCGGCATGGGCGCGGTCTGGCTCGCCACCGACACCCTTCTGCACCGGCAGGTGGCCGTCAAACAGGTCACCTCCACCACCCGATTGACCCCGGAACAGGCAGTGGACGTGCGCAACCGGGCCATGCGCGAAGGACGGATCGCGGCCCGCCTGTCGAGCCCACACGCCATCGCGATGCACGACGTCGCTCTCGTCGACGGCGAGCCGTGGTTGATCATGGAATACCTGTCCTCACGCAGCCTCGCGCAGGCGCTCGGCGTCACCGACTCACTACCACCGTTCGAAGTCGCTCAGATCGGTGCGCAGATCGCCGACGCCCTGACCGAAGCACACGACGCCGGAATCGTGCATCGCGACATCAAGCCGGGCAACATTCTGATCGCCGACCGCGGCAAGGATCTGGGCATCGTCAAGATCAGCGATTTCGGCATCTCTCGAGCCAAGGGTGACGTGGAGGAAGCCGACGACAGCGTCATCACCGGCACCCCCGCATACTTCGCCCCCGAGGTCGCCCGCGGCCAGGACCCCACTGCGGCCAGCGATGTGTTCTCCCTCGGTGCCACGTTGTACACCGCAATGGAAGGTGCGCCGCCCTTCGGCATCGATCACGATTCGATTGCGCTCCTGCACCGAGTTGCCAAGGGGCAGATCATCTCTCCCACTCGCAGCGGAGACCTCACCGGCCCACTACTGCACATGCTCGAGCCCGATCCAGCTCGACGCCCCACCATGGCGCAGGCCCGTGACGAGATCATTCTTGCCGCAATAAGCAAGCGCGGCACTATCTCTCAGTTGCGCGGAGTACCTCTGACCTCAGCGGACGGCGTCGTCCCCGCCTGGGCGAGACGGTCGACTCCCGTCTCGGAATCTCGTCGACCGTCCCGAGAATTCGGACGCACCATCGCCGGTCTGCCCGCCGTGCAACCGGGAGAAAGCCGAACGGATCCGACTCCCTCCTCGTACTCACCGCCGCCGTTCGACCTGCCGAAGAAGAGAAAGAACCCGGTCCAGGACGCACTCATGCGCATCGAGGACGTCATCGGCGACCGGACGTCCAGCCCGGCAACGGCCGTCCTCGGCGGACTCGTCGTGGTCGTGATTCTTCTGATCCTGGCCGTCGTCCTGTTGCTGTAACAACTCCCGCACACTCCGTCCGTTCAGCCGAGAACCGGCATCACCAACGTCGTCAGAGCGCCGTCGACCGCGGAACGCACCAGCATCGGTTGATCCGGTGCAGCGATATCGAGCATCAGATCCGGTCCGACGGCCGATGCAACGGCGGCCTGCAGAACGGCCGCATCGAAGAACACAACGCTCTGTGAACCGGTCACCCGTGCAGGAACCGGAACACCATCGACCGAGAAACCGTCGGGCCCGGCCTCGATACGCAGGGTACTGCCGTCGACGGGAACGAAATCTCGTTGCAGCACAACCCTCGTCACGGTCGGAGCCAGACCGTCCATCATCGTGCGCCAGTCGGGGAATTCACCGTCGACCGTGTTCACCGGCACCCGAGAACCGTCGGAGTCGATCACCATCGACTCCTCGGTTCGCGTCAGCACGAGGGTGCCCGACGCGGGGACGGCCTCGAGAGATCCGACGGCTACGATTCGCGACCACGGTAATCCGGGCGAGCACTGCGCGACGAGACTGCGCGTGGACAATCGATACCGATCCGTCGCGGTGAGGGTGACACTGCTTCCGTCCACCTCGATCAGTACGCCCTGCAGTACCGGAAATTCTTCGCTCGTCCCGGCCGCCGACGAGACCTGCGCCATCGCCGAGGCCAAATCCTCGGCTGATACCGTTGCCGTGCAGTCTTTCTGGTCGAACAGTCGGCGAATCGACACTGCTGCCTCGGCTGCCGCCCGCGCCTGTGCAGCCAGAGCTTCGACGTGTCGATCCACGATTTCGATGGCGGCAGTTCCATCGCCGTCGAGGGCAGCGGCAACCTTGTCGAGTGGCAGCCCGATCTCGCGCAGCTGGCGAATGATGTTCGCCCGCTGCGATTGTGCGCGGGTGTAGTAGCGATAACCCGATTGTGCATCGATGGACGCCGGGGCCAGCAAGCCGCAATCGTCGTAGAACCGCAGCGCGCTGGGGGTCAGCCCGCTCTCGCGCGCGAACACACCGATGGTCAGGAATTCTTCGTCCGAATCAGTCATGCCGAAATCCTGAAGCTTCCCGTCGGTCGAAGGTCAAGCCCAACGCAGACGGCCTAATCGATTCGACGCTTGTGCGCCCACCGCGTCAGTGCATTCCTGTTCGATTGCTGGGTCTTCCGAAGAACATTGGACGCGTGCGTTTCGACGGTTTTGACCGAGATGAACAGATCCTCGGCGATCTCCCGATACGTGTAGCCGCGCGCCAGCAACCTCAGCACTTCGAGTTCACGGGGCGTCAACGAATCCAATTCCGGATCCAACGGCGGCTCGGGCGCTGCGCTGCGGCCGGTGAACGAGTCGAGGACGAAGCCGGCAAGACGCGGGCTGAACACCGCGTCTCCCCCGGCTACGCGTCGGACGGAATCGGCCAGTTCCGAGCCGGAGATGGTCTTGGTGACATACCCCCTCGCGCCGGCCCGGATGACGGCGATGACGTCCTCCGCTGCGTCGGACACGCTGAGCGCCAAGCACACCGGGCCCTCGGCGATTCGGTTGAGCACGGCCACGCCACCACCGTCGGGCATGTGCACGTCCAGCAGCACCACGTCGGGCTTGGTGGAATCGATCCCCGACACCGCCTCGGCGACTCCGCCTGCTTCCCCGACGACGTCGATGTCCACCTCACGGCCCAGTTCGGCGCGTACTCCCGAGCGAAACACCGCGTGGTCGTCGACCAGAAAAACGCGGAAAGGGTCGGTCACGTCGGCTGCTCCTGATGGTTGGATTCGGATTCGGTGGTCACTGCCCCGCCGTTGCGTGGCATGAAGATTCGTACTTCGGTTCCCTTACCGACTGTGGACCGCACCTGTACGGAACCGCCGCGGCGTTCGATTCGTCCACGGATGGACTTGGCCAGTCCCTGTCGGTCCTCGGGCACCGCAGACTCGTCGAAACCCGTACCGCGGTCGCGGACGAACACACTGACCTGCTCGGGTTCGGTTTCGGCGAACAGATCGATGTTGGTCTCACCGGAATGCTTGGCCGCGTTGACCAGAGCTTCACGAGTGGCCCCCAGCAGCGCGGTGAAGCTCTCGCGCGACAGCCCCGATTCGACGTCGTCCGGCAACAGATGCACGTCCCCGACCGTGATGGGACGGACCGTCACGCCGTGTTGATCCTCGACCTCGCCGGAGATGGTCTTGAGCGCATCGGCCAAGCTCGAATTGTCTGTGTCGCCGCCGTCGAACAACCACTTGCGCAGTTCTCGCTCCTGCCCACGCGCCAGCCGCATGACCTCCTGCGGCCGATCCGCCTGCTTCTGAATGAGCGCCAGCGTCTGCAGCACCGAATCGTGCAGATGCGACGCAATCTCTTCACGCTCGTCGTTTCGGATACGCGCCGATCGCTCGGCCCCGAGCGCACGCCAGGTCCGCAACCAGATCGGCACCGTCAACAGACCGACTCCGACGAGGGTGACCACCACCGCCAACAGGGACGACCGAAGCGACGCGAGATCGACGCGGGCCAACACCACCACGGCCAGGCCCAGGACGATCAACGTCGCGCCGCCGACGACACGAGCCCAGCTGAGCACGGTCGGTTGCTTGGGCAGCCCCAGCGCCGTCCGCGGCCCCTCGGCATCGAATTCTCGCCACACCAGGGCAGCACCGACGACGACCACGACGACCGGCACGACAACCGATGCCGCAGTACCACTGAGCAACCAGGCCAGCCCGACGGCGAGTCCGAGGCCGATGGCGGCCAGTCCCAATGCTCGTTGCCGCTCGGTAGCGCTCGGGCGTGCCGTGTCGTCACCGACCGGGGTGAACATCCAAATCAGGCCGTACGCAACGATCCCTGCACCGGCTGACGCCGCGAGCAACGCGAACGCCACCCGGATCTTGAACACGTCGACACCCAGATGATCGGCGAGTCCGCCCGCGACGCCGCCGACGATACGACCGCCGCCGCGGCGCCGATACGGTGCGGGGGCCGAACGTTCCAACGCTGCACGAGAAGCCGAACCCGACGCAACGACAGGGTGCGGCGGGAGCGGACGGGTCGACGGCGCAGCACCGGGCGCGGCGGACGCGCCGACGGCGGCGTCAACGGCTGGATTGTCGACAGGGTGCACGCCCACGATCCTGGCACGGCCGAGGGCGGTACCGCATCAGGGTTCGCCCTGATCTTTCGCCCTTGCAACAGACCCGGGTGCAAGTCCGGGGTACGAGATCAGGGGAATCCCTGATGTGCTCCGAGGTTGGAGCCGACACGATGGTCATCATGAACAACGTGACCGTCTCGGATCAGCTACAGCAGATGTGGCGCACCCGTCCGCACCGCTTGCCGCAACGCGGACACGTGGCGGGTGTAGCAGCCGGTATCGGCTACCGATACGACGTCGACCCCGTACTGATCCGGGTCGCATTCGTCGTGTCCACCCTCTTCGGCGGCACCGGAATCGTGCTGTACCTGGCGGCGTGGCTGGTCCTCAGCCGCGCCGGCGACTCCGCCTCGGGGGTCGAATCCATGGTGGGCCGCGGGCACAGCTCCGATTCGACGACCAAGACCGTCGTCGTGGCGGTCGCGTTGGTGATCGCACTGTCGACACTCGGTCCGGCCGGTGTGGGACTCGGCGGATCCGGCGTGATCTCTCTCGCGGCGATGCTCGGCGGACTGTGGTTGCTTCACCAGCGCTGCCCCGAGCCGCCGCCGTACCTGCGAACAGCGGAATTCACCCGGCAGCAGTACGCACCGATGCCCTTCGGCTCGTCCACCACCTCCGCGGAGCAGTGGTCCGCCGCGCAATACCGGCCGCCGCAGTTCCAGTACGAGCAGTACACCCCGTACACGACGCTGCCCAAGAGCTACGAGCCGACACCGCAGCCGGTATCGGAATCCGGTAGTGCACCGACCGTCGACCTCACCAAGAGCACACGTGCCGAAAGTATTTCTGCCACTGCCGTTCCGACCACACCCCAGGCCGTGACACCTCCGTCGTGGGACCCGTTGGGAGTGGCACCGTTTGCGTGGGACCTCCCCGAACCGGCCGGCACCTTCCCACCGGCAGCGATCGAACGTAAGCGTCGATCGCGTTGGACGGCAAGCTTTCTCGGCCTAGCATTGCTCGGCGCTGCCGTCACCACCGGACTCGGAGCTCTGACAGGTTCCGACTGGATCACTCCGGGCCGCGTCGGTGCCGTCGCGTTGTCGATCATCGCAGTGGGTCTGATCCTGGGTGCATTTCTCCGAAAGGGCTACGGCCTGTTGGTCGTCGGCGCGCCGCTGGCCGGGTTTGTCATCCTGGCATCGGTTGTCGGGCCGGTGAATCTGGACGACAGTGTGTCGGGCGCGCAACGGGTTGCCCCGACCACCGCCGCCGCACTTGCCCCCGCCTATGACGTCGGCTTCGGTGAACTGGACCTCGACCTCACCGGCCTGACGCTCACCGAGAACAAGACGGTGACGATCGATGTGACGTTCGGCAGTGCTGTGGTGACCGTACCGAGCACGATGAGCATCGAGACGAAATGCAACGCCGAATTCGGTTCGGCCGAGTGCGGTGATCCCGGCGTCCGCGCCGGAAAGGACGCACGACCCGACGCGCCGGTCTTGACGATCGAAGGCGATGCGACATTCGGAGAACTGAAAGTGGTGCAGCAATGAGCGACAACGGGATTCACACCGAATACGGCCACGGAGACAGTTCTTCGGACACCGCGGCACAGAGTTCGAGCAGGCAGGGCCCGTCGGCTCCGTTGTTCCTCGCCGGACTCGCCGCGCTGATCGTGGCGATCGCCGCGCTGATCGGCCAGGACGCCGTCACCGCCCTGGCCGAGGTTCAGTTCCGCTGGGTGTTCGTCATCGCTGCGGTAGTGGTGGGTGCGGCCTTACTGCTGGGTCCCAGCAGAAAGCACTGAACCCGCTACTCCCACTCGATGGTGCCCGGCGGCTTGCTCGTGACGTCGAGTACGACTCGGTTGACCTCCGGAACCTCGTTGGTCACCCGAGTCGAAATCGTTTCCAGCACGTCGTACGGCAACCGGGTCCAGTCCGCGGTCATCGCATCCTCGCTCGACACCGGACGCAACACGATGGGGTGTCCGTAGGTCCGACCGTCACCCTGCACGCCGACGCTGCGCACGTCGGCCAACAGCACCACCGGGCACTGCCAGATCTGCTGATCCAGGCCTGCGACCGTAAGCTCTTCTCGAACAATGGAATCCGCGTGACGCAACGTGGCCAGTCGGTCTGCGGTGATCTCTCCGACGATGCGAATGGCCAGTCCCGGTCCCGGGAACGGCTGTCTGCCGACGATGTCCTCGGGCAGGCCCAGCTCGCGTCCGACGGCGCGCACCTCGTCCTTGAACAGCGCACGCAACGGCTCGACCAACGCGAACTGCAGGTCGTCGGGCAGACCGCCGACGTTGTGATGGCTCTTGATGTTCGCGGTACCCGAACCGCCACCGGACTCCACGACGTCCGGGTACAGGGTGCCCTGCACCAGGAACTCGACAGAATCACCGTGCTCGGCGTTCTCCCCCAGCACTTCGGCAACGGCACCCTCGAAACTGCGAATGAACTCGCGGCCGATGATCTTGCGCTTCTCCTCGGGGTCCGACACGCCTTCGAGCGCCCCGAGGAAGGTGTCGACGGCATCGACGGTGACGAGCTTGGCACCGGTCGCGGCTACGAAGTCCTGCTGCACCTGCTCGCGTTCGCCTGCGCGTAGCAAGCCGTGGTCGACGAAGACACAGGTGAGCCGATCACCGATCGCACGCTGCACCAAGGCCGCGGCCACCGCGGAATCGACACCACCGGACAGGCCGCAGATCGCCTTGCCCGTCGGACCGACCTGTTCCTGGACGGCGTCGACCAGCGCGTCGGCAATGTTGGCGGCGGTCCAGTCCGGCTTGATTCCGGCGGTCTCGTGCAGGAATCGGCTCAGGACCTGCTGTCCGTGTGGCGAGTGGAGTACCTCGGGGTGGTACTGCACACCCGCCATCCGCTTCTCTTCGTTCTCGAAGGCAGCAACCGGAGCCCCGGCACTGGTCGCGGTGACGGTGAAGCCGTCGGGAGCAGCGGTGACCGCGTCACCGTGACTCATCCAGACCGGCTGGGTGGAAGGCAGACCGTCGTGCAGGCGGCCGCCGTCGACGCTGAGCTGAGTACGCCCGTACTCACGCGTTCCGGTGTGCTCGACGGTTCCGCCGAGCGCCTGCGCCATGGCCTGGAAGCCGTAGCAGATACCGAATACCGGGACGCCCAGTTCGAGCAGAGCGGAGTCGAGTTCGGGTGCGCCCTCGGCGTAGACGCTGGACGGCCCACCGGACAGCACCAGAGCAACGGGATCCTTGGCGGCGATCTCCTCGGCGGTCGCGGTGTGCGAGATGACCTCGGAGTACACGCTGGCCTCGCGCACCCGGCGGGCGATCAGCTGTGCGTACTGGGCTCCGAAATCGACGACCAGAACCGGCCGTGCGTGTGCGGGATCGTGTGCAGAGGAGTCGGTCACCTGGTCAGTCTAGTGGGACGGCTTCGGTGTACTCGCAGCACCCGAATCGCTCACGCGACACCCGAATGTTCGACGGGCATGGCCGCCGAACCGGACCTGATCTGCACGATCGGCAGCCGCAGGCCGCCGGGTGCGTCGACGGGCACGACGGGGGAGTTCGGAGCGATCGGATCGAGGCGCTGGTAGGGCTGGCCCTGCGCCGGACGCAGGTCCGACTCGCCCTTGTTCGGCCACAGAGCCGCCGACCGCTCGGCCTGCGCGCTGATGGTCAGCGACGGGTTGACTCCGAGGTTGGCCGAGACTGCCGCACCGTCGACCACGCTGAGAGTCGGGTAGCCGTGGACGCGGTGGTACGGGTCGATGACACCGTGCTGGGCGTCCTCGGCGATAGCGCACCCGCCGAGGAAGTGTGCGGTGAGCGGGATGTTGAACAGCTCGCCCCACGTCCCACCCGCGACGCCGCCGATCTTCTTCGCGATGCGCCGAGTGGCGTCGTTGCCCTCGGGAATCCACGTCGGGTTGGGCTGACCGTGTCCCTGGCGGCTCGAGATCTTGCGACCGAAAGGGCCCCGCTTGGTGAACGTGGTGATCGAGTTGTCGAGGTTCTGCATCACCAGTGCGATAATGGTCCGCTCGCTCCAGTGCCGGACGTTGACGACGCGGACGAACTGGATCGGATGCGCGATCAGCGCGAAGACGAACTTGAGCCAACGCGGAATCTTTCCTCCGCCGTCGGTCATCAAGGTCTGCAGCATGCCCATCGCGTTGGAGCCCTTGCCGTAGCGGCACGGTTCGATGTGGGTGTTGGGGCTGGGGTGGAACGAGGACGTGATGGCGACGCCGCGCGTGAGATCCATGTTCGGATCGACCGCCAACTTCGCGGCTCCGACGATCGACTCCGAGTTGGTGCGGGTCAGCTCACCGAGAGTGTCCGACAACCGCGGCAACGTGCCCGTGTCCTTCATCTTGTGCAGGAGGTTCTGCGTGCCCCACGTGCCGGCTGCCAGCACGACATTGGCAGCGCTGTACGTCTTGCGACCCTTGCGCAGACGCGCCCCGGTGCGCTCGGTGTCGACGTCCCAGGTGCCGTCGGACCGAGGATTCAGGCCGGTGACCGTGGTCATCGGCACGATCTCGGCTCCGGCACGTTCGGCCAGCCCGAGGTAGTTCTTCAGCAGAGTGTTCTTGGCACCGTGGCGGCACCCGGTCATGCACTCGCCGCATTCGATGCATCCCGTGCGCTCGGGGCCGGCACCACCGAAGTACGGGTCCGGGACGGTCTTACCGGGTTCGTCTCCGAAGAACACGCCCACCGGTGTCTGAATGAACGTGTCGGCGACGCCCATGTCCTCGGCCACCGACTTCATCACCTCGTCGGCGGGGGTCATGTGCGGGTTGCGCACGACACCCAACATGCGGGTGGCCTGGTCGTAGAACGGGGAGAGCTCACTGCTCCAGTCGGTGATGTGCGCCCACTGCTTGTCCTCGAAGAACGGTGCCTGCGGCTTGTACAGCGTGTTCGCGTAGTTCAGCGATCCGCCGCCGACCCCTGCACCGGCGAGGATCAGGCAGTCGCGCAGCAGATGCACCCGCTGGATGCCGTAGAGACCCAGCTTGGGTGCCCACAGGAAGCGCTTGAGATCCCAGCTGTTCTTGGCGAAGTCCTTGTCCTCGAATCGCTGCCCGGCTTCCAGGATTCCGACGCGGTATCCCTTCTCCACCAGCCGAAGCGCGGTGACGCTTCCACCGAAGCCCGAACCGACGATGAGAACGTCGTAATCCGTTGCGCGTCCAGCTGAACCCATGGTGACCTCCGCTACGTCCGTTACCTGTCGAACAGTATGCACATCGCTGTGTGACTACCGCCACAAGCGATTCTAGCTGTTACGGAAGGTATCACCAACCGAGGGTCGGCTTACCGGTGCCTGCCCGACGAACGACACAGGGCGCGCACCCGAAGATCGAGTGCGCGCCCTGTCGTATGGGGCTTCTGTCAGGCCCGAACGTTCAGGCCGACCTTCTGAAATTCCTTCAGATCGGAGTAGCCCGACTTCGCCATCGAGCGACGCAATCCGCCGACGAGGTTGATCGAGCCGTACGACTCACGCGACGGTCCGTGCAGCACCTGATCGAGGCTCGGACGCTCCCCCGCGGACATCGGCAGCAACGCGCCACGCGGCATCGACGGATGCGCCGCGGCGGACGGCCAGTACCAGCCGCCACCGGGAGCCTCGGCGGCCACGGCCAACGGCGCACCGAGCACCGCAGCATCCGCGCCGCAGGCGATGGCTTTCGCCAGTGCGCCGGACGTGGTGATGTCACCGTCGGCGATGACGTGCACGTAGCGTCCACCGGTCTCGTCCAGGTAGTCCCGACGTGCGGCCGCCGCGTCGGCGATCGCAGTGGCCATCGGAACACCGATGCCGAGAACTTCACCGGTGGTGGTGCCGCCTTCGACGGAGCCGTAGCCCACGATGACGCCGGCCGCACCCGTGCGCATCAGGTGCAACGCGGTCCGGTGATCGCTGACGCCGCCGGCGATGACGGGGACGTCGAGCTCTGCGATGAACGTCTTGAGGTTGAGCGGCTCGTCGTCGCCGTGCGCAACGTGCTCGGCGGAGATGATCGTGCCCTGGATGACCAGCAGATCCAGACCCGATGCGATCAGCGCAGGCGTCAGAGCACGGGCGTTCTGCGGGCTCACTCGTACAGCGACAGTGACGCCTGCATCACGCACCTGGCCCACTGCGGCGGCCAACAGATCGGGCTGCAACGGCGCAGCGTGCAGTTCCTGCAGGAATGCGATCGGCGCGTCGGGATCGAGATCGGTCTCGGCGATGTGGATCAACTGGTCGAGCTTGGCCTGCACGTCGGCGTGCCGCGCCCACAGCCCTTCGCCGTTGATCACCCCGAGCCCGCCTTGCTTACCGAGCTCGATGGCGAACGCAGGCGAGACCAACGCATCGGTCGGATGGGCGAGCACCGGGATGTCGAACCGGTAGGCATCGAGCTGCCAGGCAGTCGACACCTCCTTGGACGACCGGGTGCGCCGAGACGGCACGATATCGACGTCGTCCAGCTGGTAGGTGCGACGGGCTTCTCTGCCCATGCCGATTTCAACGAGGTCGCGCACGCGCGCACCTTTCTACTTCGAGAGCGAATCGATCGGCCACACGGGCCGACACGACTATCGGGTGGTGTAGTTCGGAGCCTCAGCGGTCATCGTGATGTCGTGCGGGTGACTCTCCTTGAGACCGGCCGCGGTGATCTGCACGAACTGAGCCTGCTGCAGGTGCTCGATGGACGTCGACCCGGTGTACCCCATGGCAGCGCGCAACCCACCGGTGAGCTGATGGATGACCTGGTTCAACGGACCCCGGTACGGGACGCGTCCCTCGATCCCCTCGGGAACCAGCTTGTCCTCGGCCAACACGTCGTCCTGGAAGTAGCGGTCCTTCGAGAACGACTTCGCTCCCCCGCGTCCCTGCATCGCACCGAGCGAGCCCATTCCGCGGTAGCTCTTGAACTGCTTGCCACCGACCAGGATCAGCTCACCCGGAGACTCGGCGGTGCCGGCCAGCAACGATCCGAGCATCGCGGTCGACGCGCCTGCGGCGAGTGCTTTGGCGATGTCACCGGAGAACTGCATACCGCCGTCGGCGATGACCGGCACACCGTGCGGCTTGCACGCGGCCACGGCTTCGAGGATGGCGGTGATCTGCGGAGCGCCGACGCCGGCGACCACGCGGGTGGTGCAGATCGATCCGGGTCCGACGCCCACCTTCACCGCATCGGCACCGGCCTCGACGAGGGCGAGTGCGCCCGCGCGGGTGGCGACGTTTCCGCCGACGACCTGAACGCGCTCGCCCACCTCTGCTTTGAGCTTGCTGACCATCTCGAGGACCTGGGAATTATGGCCGTGCGCGGTGTCGACGATGATGACGTCGACACCGGCATCGGTCAGTGCCATCGACCTGGCCCACGCATCCTGCCCGACGCCCACTGCCGCGCCGACCAGCAGACGACCGTCACGGTCCTTGGTGGCGTCGGGGTGCTGCTCGGTCTTGACGAAGTCCTTCACCGTGATCAGGCCGGTGAGTGCGCCCTTGCCGTCGACGATCGGTAGCTTCTCGATCTTGTGGCGACGCAGTAGGCCGAGGGCCGCTTCGGCGGTGACCCCCTCCTGCGCGGTGATCAACGGAGCTTTCGTCATGACGTCGGCGACGCGACGGTTCTGATCCACCTCGAACCGCATGTCGCGGTTGGTGATGATGCCGACCAGCGCACCGGTCTCGTCGGTGACCGGGAGCCCCGAAATACGGAAGCGCGCGCACATCGCGTCGACCTCGGCCAGCGAGTCGGTGGGCTTGCAGGTGACCGGGTCGGTGACCATCCCGGCCTCCGAGCGCTTGACGGTCTCGACCTGAGACGCCTGATCGTGCAGCGAGAGATTGCGGTGCAGCACACCCATGCCGCCTGCACGTGCCATCGCAATGGCCATCCGCGCTTCGGTGACGGTATCCATCGCAGAACTGACCAGCGGAACTCGCAATCTGATCTCACGGGTGATCTGACTGGACGTGTCCACGGCGCTGGGGATCAGATCCGAAGCGGCCGGCAGCAGCAGGACGTCGTCGAACGTGAGGCCGAGCATCGCGACCTTGTTGGGATCGTCGCCGCCTGTGCGGACGTGGGCTCCGGGACTACTCATACGAATCTGGCCCTCCCTAGAGCCTGGTTGCATCGTGGGCGCGGCATGCGGCCGGTGAGAGCTCGCAGGCGCACCGCGGTGCGGTGTTGGAGAACGGATGGAGTTTCGGCACTTGCACTCATCTGTTCAGCGCCGTGAACCATGGTATCGGCCTGCGGCACAATCAGTGCGCACGCCTCCCGCTGCGGACGCTCGGAGGCACCGAATCGCAGACCGTACGGGGGTCGGCGGTACGGATCGTCCGGCATGTCGCGGTCGAACGGCTGGCGCAGACCCACCAGTTCTGCGTACCGTGGAGGCGTGCGCGATCAACTGCCTCCCGGTCTACCCCCGGATCCGTTCGCCGGAGACCCAGCCGACCCGTCGGCCGCCCTCGATGCAATCGAGCCCGGCCAGCCTCTTGATCCCCAAGAACGACTGGCCGTGGAAGAGGACCTGGCTGACCTCGCTGTCTACGAGGCACTCCTGGGCCACCGCGGTATTCGTGGACTCGTCGTGTGCTGCGAGGACTGCCAGCAGGACCACTACCACGACTGGGACATGCTGCGAGCCAATCTGTTGCAGCTCCTGGTCGACGGCACCGTGCGTCCGCACGAGCCGGCCTACGACCCGGTGCCCGACGCGTACGTCACCTGGGACTACTGCCGCGGTTTCGCCGATGCATCCATGAACGACGCTCTGCACGGAGACGGTTTCGAGAGCTGAGACCCCAGACAAACGAAGAAGCCCGACACGATCATCGTGTCGGGCTTCTTCGTCTGCGTCGTCGAACAGGGCCTGTCGCTCAGCTTCCGCCGGACGGAACCGACATGCGGTCGCCGTTCTCGGGCGAACTGCCACTGGCAGTGGCCGTCGGCTGATTCGGGTTGTCGAGCACCGTCGGCGTGACGTCGGTGGTCGTCGGACTCGGACTCGTGGTGACGGGCGGGCTGACCGGTGTCGTCGTTTCCGGATTCGGCGTGCTCGGAACCGCGGTGGATTCCGGTGCAACCGTCTCCACCGGAGCCGTCGGAACCAGAGTTGCTTGGCTGGGCACCGACAACGGGGCTGCCGGGGCCACACCCATCGGAGGTACCACGGGCGGCACCGTCATGGCCTGCAACTCCTGCAGCAAACGGGCCAGCCACTGGTCGAGTTCGGCTCGCTGAGCATCGTCGATGACCGCGGAACTGCGGTTCGATGCGTTGTCGAGAAGAGCGCGGGCAGCGTCGGCATCGCCGGACGACAGAAGGTTCTCCGCCTCCTGCAGCTTCGATGTCGTATCTATCTGCGCGACAGTCGAATCGGCCTGCTCGGAGAACACGACCGACTTGACGCTCCACAGCGGATCCTCGGGCGTCGAGTTGTACGAGATGACCACCAGACCGCCCAACACGACTGCGATCGCGGCGGCGGCACCGGCGAGCGGACGCAACAGACGCATCCGGCCCCCGCGGTTCGCCGCGCTGGATCGAGCCATGTCGGCTGCCACCTTCTCGCGCTCGACGGCCGCAACAACGGTGTCGAGAGAAGGACCGGCCGGCATGGACGGTGTGATCACGTCCGCTCGCCAATTGGCGAGCAGGAGCGCGAGTTGGTAATCGTCCGCATCATCGGTTGCGATCGGTCCGTCACCACTGATCGCGTCGATGAAGGCATCGTCACGACGAACGGCGACGAGGTCCACGGGACCACCGTCTGCGCCGATGTCGGCATAGGGATCGTTCTGCTTCGGTCCAGTGGGTGTCACGTGCTCTCCGATACGCGAGATTCCGCGACGCGGGGTCTCACCGGGGCCACCGTGACCATTGTCCCTAGCCATACATTTCACCTGCTCTCACAACTTCGTTCTTCAATTTTGCGATAGCTCGGTGCTGAGCCACGCGGATAGCGCCTGCAGTGCTGCCGACCGCAGCTGCCGTCTCCTCGGCCGACAATCCGACGATGAGTCGGAGCACCAGAATCTCGCGGTGCTTAGCGGGCAAGGTGTCCAGTAGTGCAGTCATCTGACGACTCGACTCGGATTCCAGAGCTCGCTGCTCCGGACCGTGTTCTGTCGACACGACATCTGGTACTTCGGCGGCCGGGTCCGATTTGTTACGCGAGGCACTGCGATGAGCATCTGCGACCTTGTGCGCCGCGATGCCGTACACGAATGCCATGAACGGACGACCTTGATCCTGGTAACGCGGCAAGGCGGTCATGACTGCCAAACAGACCTCCTGCGCCACGTCGTCGGCCGAAAGCTGACCACGCTCAGCCGAACCGACTCGAGCCCGGCAATACCGGACGACGAGTGGTCGGATGAATTCCAAGACCCGGGACAGAGCCAGTCGATCGCCTTGCGCTGCGGCAACGACGAAAGAGTCCAACTCCTCACCCGCACTGTTCATCGTCGACAAATTTCCCCGCGTTACAGGTACGCACCCGCCTGGGAGCGCTTCCACGTGGTGGTGGAACGAACCAAGGATAGCGATACCGACGGCCCACAATCGAACCGCTCGGTCCGTGTGCGGCTACGGTCCAGGTCAACCGACCGCGGATCCACCCAGTCGTTCGAGTGCGGCTCCCAGGTCGCGCGCCGGAACCATATTCGGATCCGCTCCCCCGGTTCCTTCGCACAGCATCGTCGCGGCCCAGCGCAGGGGCAGTAAACCGTGCATCGCCGCAGCGCAGGCCACGTCGACGGCTCCTGCACGTGCGCGCTCGGTCGCACCGGCGCAGCTCAGGGCAGCGGCCATCACCAGATCGGTTTTGATGCGATGCCGTAACGAATCGGTGTCGTCGGCAAGTGCGCGAGCAGACTCGGCGTGTCGGAGCGCTCCCGAGCCGTCCCCACGCATCATTGCCAGCTCGGCTGCCACCCAGTGCGCGCGCAGCGCCGGACGCCACAGATCCGACCCGCCACGCACCGAGAGCAGCTCTGCGTTGCGCGCCAGGAACGCATCCGCGAACCCGAATCGGCCGGTCCCCAGTGCATCCGCCGCCAATCCGACCAGCGCATCACTGCGCGCCTCCACCGCGTCCGTCGTTCGCGCCTCGCCGGTGAGCCCGATCAGGAACACCGCCCTCCCGTCGAACCCGCGGGCGAGCCGGTGCCGACCGACCTGGCGTAGCCATGACGCCCTGGTCGACTCGTACAGGGACTCGAGCGCCTGCGACGTCGGCCGGAACCGCCGGAGCTCGACCCGGGCGGCGTTGTACCGACCCTGGCCGGCCAGTGCGACGCCGCGGCACCAACTCTGCCGCGCATCGGTGGCCGCCGGAAGGTCGGTTCGACCGGGGTCTGCTCCGAACGCCGCCTTTTTCAGCTCGAGCCCGATGCAGTCGGACTCTCCGGTGACGGGCGAGGACTTCGAAACACTGTGCACGACGTCAGGGTATGGCCACAGCCGGACCGCAGGCACGCGAGTCGGCCGACCGAGAACGCCGGACACCGCAACGCACGAATGCGAATGTCGCGCCGGATAGCTGTCGCATTCACGACGACCTTTCGGGACGCCGCTGCAGTTTTCACAGAATTAACAATGTGAATAGGTGTTGTTTCGGAAACAGTTGTCTGAACGCTGTGTGGCGAATGGGTTAAACGGCGGGTCGTTTATCAGAGCCGGACAAGAATGCGTCGGGCACATTCGACACCGCCGATCGGAATCGTTCGGCAACAACGACCGACTCCTCGCTCGATCCGCTCGGCCGCTCGTGCGTCGAGGCCGAACCCGGCCCGCCACTGCTCGACGCTCTGCGACAACACCTTCGAGCTGCGGGTCTTCGAGAAACGCGCGGTGGAATTCGGAGCGACACCGGCTCGCGCCGACACGTCACCGTCGATCCTGCGCCGCGTCGTGCCATGAGCATCGTCTCCCGACTCGGCCGATTTCTCAACCGGAAGCGCACACATGCGAGCGGCTCGAAGTAAATATCGAGCGTGTTAATTCTTCGCCCTCCTGCTATGCATTTGCCCACGATCGAGCTCTATTGACTCGATTTCGTCGACCCACATAACGTTGTCGCTGTTCGGATCACGAATCCGTCGAAGCCACACCACCCTAGGAGTTTCCATGCCGCAGCCGAATCACCTCCCTGGGCCGAACGCCGATATTTGGGATTGGCAGATGCACGGCCTGTGCCGTGGCGTCGATTCGTCCATGTTCTTCCACCCCGACGGCGAGCGGGGTCGGGCGCGAGCACAGCGAGAGATGCGCGCCAAAGAGATGTGCCGCAGCTGTCCGGTACTCGCTCAATGCCGCACCCACGCACTCAACGTCAGCGAGCCGTACGGCATCTGGGGAGGGATGTCCGAGACGGAGCGCGAATTGCACGCCCGGCACAACCGCCGTCGCATCGCGGTCTGAGCACACGACATTCACAGCTGCACACACGACGAAGCCCCCAACCCGTTCGGGTTGGGGGCTTCGTCGTACTACCCGAAAATCAGTGAGCGTGTCCGTGGCCGGCTGCGGCCTCGGATTCCTCTTCGGGCTTCTCGACGATGGAGCTTTCCGTCGTCAGGATCATGCGCGCGACGGATGCGGCGTTGACCACGGCAGATCGGGTCACCTTCACCGGATCCACCACGCCGTCGGCCAGCAGGTCGCCGTACGTCAGGGTCGCGGCGTTGAAACCGTGGCCCTTCGGCAACTCGGCCACCTTGCTGACGACGACGGAACCGTCGATGCCGGCGTTGGTGGCGATCCAGAACAGCGGTGCGTTCAGAGCAGTGCGCACCACTGCGACGCCGGTGGCTTCGTCACCGGTCAGGCCCAGATCGTCGGCCAGCGACAACGCGGCCTGAGTCAGAGCAGAGCCACCGCCGGGAACGATGCCTTCTTCCACCGCAGCCTTGGCCGCTGCAACTGCATCGTCGACGCGGAACTTGCGTTCCTTGAGCTCGGTCTCGGTTGCGGCACCGACCTTGATGACGGCGATGCCGCCGGAGAGCTTCGCGAGCCGCTCTTCGAGCTTTTCACGATCCCACTCGGAGTCGGTGTTCTCGATCTCGCGACGAAGCTGGCCGACGCGGGCATCGATGTCGTCCTGCGAGCCGGCACCGTCGACGATGGTCGTCTCGTCCTTGGTGACGACGACGCGACGCGCCCGGCCGAGCAGCTCGAGGCCGGCTTCCTTCAGGCTCAGGCCGACATCTGCAGTGATGACCTGGCCTGCGGTGACGACTGCGAGGTCGTCGAGGAACGCCTTGCGACGGTCGCCGAAGAACGGAGCCTTGACGGCAACGGCCTTGATCGTCTTGCGGATGGAGTTCACGACCAGAGTCGACAGAACCTCACCCTCGGTGTCCTCGGCGATGATCAGCAACGGCTTGCCGCTCTCGGCAACCTTCTCCAACAGCGGAAGGAAGTCGGGAAGCGAGGTGATCTTCTCGCGGTACAGCAGGACGTAGGCGTCCTCGAGCACAGCTTCCTGCGTGTCGACGTCGGTGACGAAGTACGGCGAGAGGTAGCCCTTGTCGAACTGGACGCCCTCGGTGACCGACAGCTCGGTGAGCAGCGTCGAGGACTCCTCGACGGTGACGACGCCGTCTGCACCGACGCGAGTGAGCGCCTCACCGACGAGTTCGCCGATCTCGGGATCCCGCGAGGACACGGTGGCAACCTGAGCGATGGCCTGCTTGCCCTCGACCGGGGTGGCGGCGGCGAGCAGTGCCTCGGCAACCTTGTCGGCTGCCTTGGAGATGCCGGTGCCCAGCGCGATGGGGTTGGCTCCGGCGGCGATGTTCTTCAGTCCGCCGCGGACGAGAGCCTGTGCGAGAACAGTCGCCGTGGTGGTGCCGTCGCCTGCGACGTCGTTCGTCTTGGTGGCGACGCTCTTGACCAACTGGGCACCGAGGTTCTCGAACGGATCTTCCAGGTCGATTTCACGAGCGATCGACACACCGTCGTTGGTGACCGTGGGGCCACCGAAGGCCTTGGAGAGGACGACGTGGCGACCACGCGGTCCGAGAGTGACCTTGACTGCGTCGGCGAGCTTGTCGACGCCGCGCTCGAGAGAGCGGCGCGCTTCCTCGTTGAATTGGATTTGCTTTGCCATGTTTCGGTGTTACTCCTTCGAGTAAAGAAACTCGATCGAACGCACTCCGCCCCGGGACCGACACTGAAATCGGATTCCGGGGCGGGATGCGTTGTGGCCTACTTGGCGATGACTGCCAGCACGTCGCGTGCCGACAGAATCAGGTACTCCTCGCCGGCGTACTTGATCTCGGTGCCGCCGTACTTGCTGTAGATGACGGTGTCACCTTCTTTGACGTCGACCGGGATTCGGTTGCCCTTCTCGGTGACACGGCCTTCGCCAACGGCGACGACGGTGCCCTCCTGGGGCTTCTCCTTGGCTGTGTCGGGGATGACCAGACCGGAGGCGGTCGTCGTCTCGGCCTCGTTGGCCTGGACGAGGATCTTGTCCTCGAGCGGCTTGATTTTCACGCTCGCCACGTTGAGCCCTCCAAAGTTATGGGGTACGCGTCCGGGGTCGGATCCCCGGACAGCTGTGTGTAAGTACTTCTCGTGCGGTCCTGACAAACTCGGCACGAAACTCGGTCCCGTCGTCGCGGGTGCCGGGACTTCGCTCGGTGCCAACTAGCACTCTATACACGAGAGTGCCAGCACTCAAGGGCTGGGTTCGCCAGGCGTGCGTTCGGGCGACCGACTCGGCCGGATCGCACTTCCACCCGACCCGCACCGGTCGCCTCGGCACGCGACACGGGGATTTCCACACTTTTTTCTCGACGCCACGACACTGCCGAAGATGCAGGTGAGGCCGCACCCGAGCCTACGAAGTAACCGACCGAGCAGATTATTACGGTCGCGCAACGGGATCGGTAACGTTACGATAACGGAGCTGTCCGAACGATAACGATCGACAGCCGTGCCACGACTCGACAGATAAGAGGCACTGCACGACATCGGCGGGAACCGAACGGTTCCCGCACACGGACAACGGGGCGGAGGTACACCATGCGGGTAGGAGTCGGTGTATCCACCGGATCCGAGGGCGTGTGCGCAGCCCTGGTCACCGTCGAATCCGACGGCAGCCACGCAGTCGAATACCGCACCGTCTCCGCGGATCGCCAGGCGAAGATCGATGTCGGTGATCTCGTGACGTCCGCGGTCGAGCTGATGGCGTCCCTCGTTCCCGGCGACCGGCAGCCCGATTCCATCGCAGTCACCTTCCGAACCGAAGAACATGCGGCGCGCATCCGCGCTGCACTCGCACACACCACGCGAGACGTTCGGCTCGTTCCGGAAGCCGCCGCCGCGTCGGCACATCTGGCCACCACCGGTCTGGTCGACGGGTACGACACCATCGCCCTGGTGGACCTGGGAGCCAGTGGACTGTCGGTGACCGTGGCCCGCCGTACCGACGGTGTCGTTCTGTCCTACGGCCGATCCGAGGCCATCGGCGGCGTCGTTCTCGACGCACTGGTCAAGGACCTCGTTCAGAACATGACGCTCGACAATCTGCGAGACGACATTCGCGACGACCGCGGAATCGGATCGGCGCGGTACCGGGCGATCAAAGAACTGCTCTCACACGAGAACGAAGCACGCATCGAGCGCTACAGCGGTGCACCGCTCACCGTGAGCCGCGCTGCATTCGAGACCGCTGCATCGCCACTTTTCGACGAGGCAGCGCAGTTCGTGCGCAGCGTGTTCGACGAAAGCACCCACGAACCCGAGGCCATCGTGCTGATCGGCGGCGGCGCCCACATCCCGCTGCTGGCCACGTCTCTGACCGACACGTTCCATGCACGCATCATTCGTCTCCCCGAGCCGGACGCCGTGCTCGCCGTGGGCGCGGCCGTCGTCGCCGCATCGGTGACCGACAACGATTACCCCCTGGTCTCGGCCGCACGCCGGACTGCGGGCCGGATGGGTCGCTACTCGGGTGCGATCGCGGCGGCCGTCGTCGCAGGCGGGCTGGTCCTCGCCTACGGGCTGCAGACGATGACCCCGGCAGACGACCCCAGCGTGTCCCCTGCCGGTAGCGCCACCGAACCCGTCGCAGCCGGGGACGTAGGACGACCCGCAGCCGAGGGCTACTCGCCGAGCGATACGCCGACTTCGACCCGTTACTCGGCTGACCCGATCGGCCCCGCAGCGACCACAGCCGATTCCTCGCGTCCGACGTCCCGACTCCCCGCGTCCTCCGCACCGACCACCACGCCGACGCTGCGACCTGCTCCCGACCTCCCGCGGATCGACTGGCCCATGGATCCGGCACCGGAGTCGTCGTCGCCCGACGCGGGCACCAGCGTCACCGTCGAGCCGTCGACGCCGGTCTCGCCCGAGCCCACGACGACGCCCGCGCCGACCACCAGCTCGCCCGTCGAGCCGACCCCGGCCCCGGGTGAGACCTCCGAACCCACCGCGCCGTCCGGCCCGATCGAGCTCAGTCCAGGACCGACACCTCGACCCTCGGCAGGGTCGGTTCCGGAGAGCTCGGAAGTACCGACCGGATCGATCACCGTTCCCACGACGGTCGTCCGTGGCTCGGATCCCACTCCGGAATTGACCGCTCCGCCGACGGTCTGGTCACCACCACCTGCTGTGTCCGGTCAGAGCGTCGAACCCCGGACGTCACCGGACACGGCAGCGCCGCGAACCTCCGAGCCCCCTCAGGACGCTCAGCCGGGAACCTGACTGGTCGCGACCGACAGGCCGGGGTCCGTCACCGCTGTCAGAGCCGACGGTGCCGCGCCCCCGGCAACCAGGTGAGCACCGAGGGCGGCAATCATGACACCGTTGTCGGTACACAGCCGCGGCTTCGGAATTCTCAGCGTCAAACCGTTGTCGGCGCACCGTGATTCGATCAACGAGCGGATCCGCGAGTTGGCCGTTGCACCTCCACCGAGAACGACGGTATCGACGTTCACGTCGGTCGCGGCGCGAACCGCCTTCATCGTCAACACATCCGCAACGGACTCCTGGAACGACGCCGCGATGTCGGCGACCGGAATCGGATCTCCGGCCCGCTGACGGGCCTCGACGAAGCGGGCGACGGCCGTCTTGACCCCCGAAAACGAGAAGTCGTAGCGAGCGTCCCGTGGGCCGGTCATTCCGCGGGGAAAAGCAATTGCAGTCGGATCGCCCTCGCGCGCCGCATCGTCGAGCGCCGGACCGCCCGGGTAGCCCAGACCGAGCAGGCGGGCCACCTTGTCGAACGCCTCACCGGCCGCGTCGTCGACAGTGGTACCCAGTTCCGCGATGGGCCTGGACAGATCGTCGACGTGCAACAGATGAGTATGGCCACCGGAGACCAGAAGTGCCACGCACGACGGCATCGGACCGTGCTCGAGGGTGTCAACCGCGACGTGGCCGCCCAGATGATTGACGGCGTAGAAGGGGACGTCCCACGCCGCTGCGTAGGCCTTGGCAGCGGCAACTCCGACCAGCAAGGCGCCGGCCAGTCCTGGTCCGATGGTCACTGCGACCGCGTCGGGACGATCGATGTCGGCGGCGGCGAGAGCGCGGCGCATCGTCGGAACCATGGCCTCGAGGTGGGCCCTCGACGCCACCTCGGGCACCACCCCGCCGTACCGGGCGTGCTCGTCGACACTGGATGCCACCTCGTCGGCCAGCAACTCGCACACACCCGAGTCGCGCCAGCGAACGATGCCGACTCCTGTTTCGTCGCAGGAGCTTTCGATACCCATGACGATCATCGGGCAGCCTCCGTCTTCTCCGGCCGACGCATGGTGAACGCATCGGCTCCGCTGGGCTGGTAGTACTTCGCCCTGGTACCCACGATCTCGAACCCTTCACGTCGGTACAACTCGATGGCCGGGTCGTTGTCGGTGCGCACCTCGAGAAACACCGGCCCACCGTGATCGTCGGCGACGCGCAACAATTCGCTCAACAGTCGTCCGCCGATCCCCCGGCGATGGTGCGCGGGATCGACACCGATGGTGTGCACCTCGGCCTCACCGGCGACGAATGCGCCGCGGCTCGGTTGCCCCAGCAGAGAGATTCCCGCATAACCGACGATCTCGCCGGCCTCCTTCGCCGTGACGTAATGATTGTGCGGCGCAGCCAGTTCCGCGACGAACGCGTCTGCCGACCACGGGTCGTCACCCTCGAAGAGCACCGTCTCGAGATACGCGCATCGTGCGCAGTCGTGCACCGTCATCGGTTCGATCGTCACCGTCATCGAGCGGCCTTCTCCGCAGCCCGTTCGGCGAGTGTCTTCGCGTCCGGGCGCCGCAGATAGAGCGGAACGAGCGGTCCCGGTGGCACCCCGCTGCCGATGTCGGTGGCAGCGACCCGAACCAACCCTGCCGGCGACGGGGCCTGCACGTCACGCACCGGCAACCCGAACAGTGCGGCATGCGGCGCGGAACCGGCGACAGCGTCGACGCCTCCGTGCTCCAGTTCGGCCGGAGCGATCACGTCGGGGCCCGCTACCCGAACCCCGGCTTCGTAACGTGCCCAATAGATTTCACGACGACGTGCGTCCGTGACCACCAACAGCGATCCGGATTCGTCGACGTCAGCCGCGATCGCGTCGAGACTGCAGACACCGTGGACCGGCAGTCCGAGCGCATCACCGAATGCGGCCGCGGTCGCCATCCCCACCCGCAGGCCGGTGTACGGACCGGGGCCCACTCCCACGACGACGGCCGCCAGATCGGTAGCCACGATGCCGGCCTCGGCCAGGCACTCGAGGATGTGGGGAGTCAGAACCTCGGCGTGCGATCGCGCGTCGACCTTGATGCGGGTGGCGACGGTGGTGACATCGGCCCCGTCGGCAGCGGAGTCGGACAACCGCACCACACCTGCGGTGACGGCAGGGGTCGAGGTGTCCACGGCAAGTACGAGCACGAGGATCAAGGCTACCCGCCCGGTGGTCGCACCCAGCACTCCCGTAGCCGCGGAACCACGAACCCGGGATACCCGCATCGCACGCTTCGTCGAGTGCCGTTACGGGCGCGCCGGGCTTCGGTGCTCACTCGGGTAGGCGGCCGAGCGCATCGCCATTTACCCGGCGAGCACTCACCCTTCGGACGTCCGATTCCGGATCGCGTGACAAGCGCACGGAGACATGCTGATCCGTCAGGGTTTCCACCACGCCCTCGCCCCACTCGACGACTACGACGGCGTGCTCGAGATCGGTATCGAGGTCCAACGCGTCCAGCTCGTCGAACGCGGACTGTCCCGTCATACCCAGACGGTAGGCGTCGACGTGCACGAGGGCGACAGGCGGTAAACCGTTGGGGCGCACGCCTGGTCGATGCTCGCGGGCGATGACGAACGTCGGTGAGGTGACGCGACCGTGCACCCCGAGACCCGCCGCGATCCCCTTGGTCATCGCGGTCTTCCCTGCACCGAGCGGACCGTCGAGTACGACGAGATCGCCGGCGACCAGAATGTCCGCGAGCCGAACACCGAACTCGGCCGTGTCCGTCGCCGTCGCCAGTTCGGCCTCGACGGGCAGGTCGAGCCGGGAGTTCGGTGGACTCTCGGAATCAGACAACGCCCCACCGCTTCTTCTTGGGCTCCGATGCTCGCGCCACCAGGCGAAGGATCGCACCGTTGACCTGTTCGGGGAACTCCAACTGCACCAGGTGCCCACCTTGACGCACCCGCACCATCTCCGATTTCGGCAGAGCGTCGGTGAGTGCCTCCGAACTTGCGAAGGGAATGATCCAGTCCTCGTCGCCGCACACCACCGACACCGGAATGTTCTCGAATTCCGCCAGAGCCGCCGACTCGTCGTGCAGTTCGAGGGTCTCGAGAAAATTCACGATGGTGACAACGGAGGTGTCGTCGATCATCGACTGCGAGAATGCCACCAGCCGAGGAGACACCCGCGTTCCGTACGAGGCCGCGCGCAGCACCGGTGAAATGATGGCGCGCACCGCTCCTCGCCCGAATTGCACCAGGCCGGGTGACGTGCGTACAGCCAGTCGAAAAGCATCGACTGCCGGATTCTGCAGGCTGCGGCCGACTCCCGTCTGTGCGAGGCCGGCAGCCGTAGTGGAGATCAGCACGGCACCGATCACTCGCTGCCGGACGACGGACGACCGCTGTCGCGCCATGGAGAGAATCGACATGCCGCCCATCGAGTGCCCGACCAGAACGATGCGTCCCTTGGGCACGACCGAACGGATGACCGCGTCGAGGTCGAGGCCGAGCTGACCGATGGTGCAACTGCTTGCACTGGGCACCCCGGAGCGGCCGTGACCGCGCTGGTCGTAGAACACCATGCGCACGCTCGAACCCCACTGCTGTTCGAGCGCACGTCGTTGGAAATGCCACGACGACATGCGCAGGCAGTATCCGTGCACGAACACGACGGTCAGTTGTGCATCCGCCGGCCCCACCTCACGGACCGCCAGCGGAACACCGTCGTCCGCCGTGACGATACTGCCTCGATCGGCGTCCATCAGGTCGAGATTCTCGGTCGCCAGCGGATCCTTGTTGGATCGAAACGCCGTCTCCCGCACCACTATCGCAAGACTCTCCAGCAATCCCAGCATGGCCTACTTCGTCGCCTCCCCTGAGCGCGTGCCGACGAAACGACGTCGAACACGTCCACGAACGCCGGTGACGACCTCGTAGCCGATGGTGTCGAGCGCATCCGCCCAATCCTGAGCGTGCGGCTCTCCGCTGTCCCCCGGCCCGAACAGTATCGCCTCGTCGCCGATGGCGACACCCGAGCTGTCGCCGCCGAGATCGACGACGAATTGGTCCATGCACACGCGCCCCACCGACGGGTAACGACGACCGTCGATGGTCACCTCGAAACGACCGCTGAGTCGGCGCACGACCCCGTCGGCGTAACCCAGCGCCACCAGTGCGACCACCGTGTCGGTCGGAGCTGTCCAGGTGTATCCGTACGACACCGATTCACCTCGGTTCACCTTCTTGATGTGGGCCACCTGCGCGGACAATGTCATGACTGGACGCAAGCCGAAATCTCCCATATCGGGCACCGGCGACAGGCCGTACAGCGCAATACCCGGACGCACCATGTCGAAACCGAGGTCCGGCCTGGTCAGCGTTGCCGCCGAGTTGGACAGATGCACGACGGCCGGCGAGATACCGCGCCGGCCGGCGCGGGCAACCGCGTCGCGGAGCCGCTCTGCCTGGGCGTCGTTGGCCGGGTGATTCGGTTCGTCGGCACAGGCGAGATGCGAGAACATCCCCGTCAATCGCACGGACCCCTCGGCGACGGCGGACGCGGTGGCATCCAGGACGACGTCGAGGTCCGCCCGCGCAACGCCGTTGCGATTGAGGCCGGTATCGATCTTGAGCGAGAGGTCGGCGGTGAGACCGGTCCGCCTGGCTGCGGCGATCACCGAGTTCAGCTGGCCGGCCGTGGAGACCCCGACTGCGATGTTCTCGGCGATCGCAGCACCGAAGTCCGAATCGGCCCGGTGCAGCCACGCCAGCACCGGCACGGTGACTCCGGCTGCGCGCAGTTGCAGGGCCTCGCCGATCGTCGTGACCCCGAATTCGTGCACGCCGGCCGCGACGGCAGCGTGTGCCACGGGGCCTGCCCCATGGTTGTAGGCGTCGGATTTCAGGACGGCCATCACGGCGGCGTCGCCTGCGACTTCCTGCAGAACCCGGACATTGTGGGCCACGGCATCGAGATCGACGGTTGCCAGAGCACCCGAATCCGTCCGCGGATCGGTCTCCACGTCGCCGTTACCGATAGTCACAACATTCGATAGTGCCATCCCTGCCGCACACACCACGGATCAGGTGGCACAACTCATGACACACCGGCAGGTCGGCCGGCGAGCCCAGTGCAGCTCAGACAGCGACCGAGCGGACCGTCCGGATGGCTTCTCGCAGGCTGTTCGACAACGGTGTCGCCGAGATCGGGGCGGCGAATTCGCCATCGGCTCCGTGCGCGGCATGGGCTGCGGCCAGTGCGTGCACTTTGGCCCCGCACGCGGCCGCCGTCGACGGTGCCATTCCGGTTGCGAGCAGGGCACCGAGGACGCCGGACAGCACGTCCCCGGATCCGGCGGTGGACGCGGCGGATCCGCCCGCGTCACTGACGAACGCGGTGCCGTCCGAGTCGGCGACGACCGTCGCGCGGCCCTTGAGCAGCACGGTGACGCCCCACCGAGCGGCGAGGCCTCGTACGGCCGCTACGCGGTCGGGACCGGGTTCCGATCCGGTCAGGCGGGCGAACTCCCCGGCGTGCGGGGTCAACAGCGTCGGTGCAGTGCGATCGACGACCCACTGCTCGTTGTCCGCGAGGATCGTCAATGCATCGGCGTCGACGACCACCGGCAGATTCGATTCGAGAACTCGACGCACGATGTCCGCCGAGGATTCGTCCGTGCCGAAGCCGGGGCCGACGACCCACGACTGCACCCTCCCCGCTGCATCCAGATCCGGTGCGACGACGACCTCCGGGTGATGCGAGACCACTTCTGCGCCGGCACTTCCCACGTACCGAACCATCCCGGACGTGGCGGCGACGGCTGCGCCGACACACAGCAACGCGGCCCCGGGATACGTGGCGCTGCCGGCCAACACGCCGACGACTCCCTGCGAGTACTTGTCGTCCGACGCGGTGGGAATCGGCCAGATTCGGCCTACGTCGGCCGGCTCGAAGGACTCGATCTCGGGTGACGGCAGGGTCAGCCCGATGTCGACCACGTCGATTCGGCCACAACGAGGTACGGCCAACACGTGCACCGGTTTGCGAGCGCCGAACGTGACGGTGACATCGGCGGTCACCGCCGGTCCCGACACCTCACCGGTTTCTGCATCGACGCCACTGGGAATGTCCACGGAGACAACGGGCGCGGTGATCCGATCGACCATCCCGGCAGCGTGGGGACGCAGCGGACCCTTCCCGGATATCCCGACGATGGCGTCGATGACGAGGTCCGGATCGTCCGGCTCCGTGACGACCCGTCCCCCCGAGGCTCGCAGGGCCGCAAGACCTTCGGTGTGCACACGGTCCGGATCGAGCAGCAGCGCGGCCACCGCGACGCCGCGCCTGCGCAGGAACGCACCTGACCACAGGCCGTCTCCGCCGTTGTCTCCCGATCCGACCAGTATCAGTACTCGTCGCCCCGCGACGCCGCCGGTTCGCGAGAAGAGCTCGCGCGCCACCACCGAGGCCAAGCCGTACGCAGCGCGGCGCATCAACGTGCCGTCGGGCAACGATCGCAGCAGCGGAGCCTCGGCGTTCCTGATCTGCTCGGGTGTGTAGTAGCCGCGCATGCCGAGGTCCTCCCGCTCGTGCCGTCGTGTGTGTCGAGCCCCGCCGGTCCTACTACTCGACCGTGACGGACTTGGCCAGATTTCGCGGCTTGTCCACGTCGTAGCCGCGCGCCTGAGCGACCTCGGCTGCGAAGACCTGCAGCGGAATCGTCGAGAGCAAAGGCTGCAGCAGTGTCGACGCCGCCGGGATCTCGATGAGGCTGTCCGCGAAAGGCCGGACCGCTTCGTCGCCCTCCTCCGCGATGACGACCGTCCGAGCGCCGCGGGCCTGGATCTCGCGGATGTTGCTGAGCATCTTCGAGTGCAGCACCGCACGGCCCTTGGGCGACGGCATGACGATGATGACCGGAACGCCGTCCTCGATCAGCGCGATCGGACCGTGCTTGAGCTCACCGGCGGCGAAGCCCTCCGCATGCATGTAGGCGAGCTCCTTGAGCTTGAGCGCGCCTTCGAGAGCGACGGGGTAACCGACGTGTCGACCGAGGAACAGGATCGTCGACGACGTCGACAGCTCGCGCGCGAGCGCACGCACCGGCTCGACCGTCTCGAGCACCCGCTGCACCAACTCCGGCATCGCTTCGAGTTCGGCGAACTCGCGCGCCACCTCGTCCGGGTACTTGGTGCCGCGCGCCTGAGCGAGAGCCAAGCCGACGAGGTAGTTCGCGGTCACCTGGGCGAGAAACGCCTTGGTCGACGCGACGCCGATCTCCGGACCTGCACGCGTGTACAGAACTGCGTCGGCCTCGCGGGGAATCTGCGAGCCGTTGGTGTTGCACACCGCAAGAACGCGCGCCTTCTGGTCCTTGGCATGCCGCACGGCTTCGAGGGTGTCGGCGGTCTCGCCGGACTGCGAGATGGCCACGACCAGGGTCGACCGATCCAGTACCGGGTCGCGATAGCGGAACTCGCTGGCCAGTTCCACTTCCACCGGCAGCCGGGTCCAGTGCTCGATGGCGTACTTGGCGAGCAGACCCGAATGGTAGGCACTGCCACAAGCGACGACGAACACCTTGTCGACGTCACGCAGTTCCTGATCGGAGAGACGCTGCTCGTCGAGCACGATCCGGCCATTGTCGAAGTGGCCGAGCAACGTGTCGGCCACGGCGGCGGGCTGCTCCTGGATTTCCTTCAGCATGAAGTAGTCGTGGCCGCCCTTCTCGGCGGCCGCGAGGTCCCAATCGATCCGGAACGGACGCCCCTGCGCCTCGTTGCCGTCGAAATCGCTGATGTCGTAGCCATCGGCCGTGATGACGACGACCTGGTCCTGCCCGAGTTCGACGGCGTCGCGCGTGTGCTCGATGAACGCAGCGACATCGGACCCGAGGAACATCTCGCCGTCGCCGACTCCGAGCACCAGAGGGGTCGACCTACGCGCGGCGACGATCGTGTCCGCGTGATCGGAATGAGTGAAGACCAGCGTGAACGCACCCTCGAGGCGACGCAGCACTGCCTTCGCACTGGCCACGAAATCGCCCGCAGTAGGCCCGTCCTCGTATGCCCGAGCGACGAGGTGGACAGCGACCTCGGTATCGGTGTCGGACAGGAACTCCACACCCGCCGTTTCGAGTTCGGCACGCAGCGGACCGAAGTTCTCGATGATGCCGTTGTGCACCACCGCCACCGTTCCGGACGCGTCGCGATGTGGGTGAGCATTGCGGTCGGTCGGACGCCCGTGCGTCGCCCACCGCGTGTGTCCCATGCCGGTGGTCCCGACGAACGTATCGGTGCCGATGTCGTCCAATTCGGCCTCGAGGTTTGCCAGCCGCCCGGCCTTGCGCTCCACCGCGGTAGAGCCCGCGCCGTCCAGTATCGCGATTCCTGCGGAGTCGTAGCCCCGATATTCCATACGCCGAAGCGCCTCGACCACCACACCCAAAGCTGGGCGGTGGCCGACATATCCAACGATTCCGCACATGGTGCATCAGGGTACTCGGCACGACGCGCACGACCCATTCGCTCAGGTCGCCGTGTCCGGCGTCCCCATACCCGAGCACATTCGGTAGCGTCATCTCTCGTGGCGAAACCGAAGAAGCTGGCATCTGCTCTCTCCAAGCGTGGCCCGCACAAGGTACTCAGAGGGAACCTGGCCCTGGCCGGGCAACCTGGCGTCGTCTACACCCCGGCCGAAGGCTTCGGCCTGCCCGGTGTGGCGTTCGCGCACGGTTGGATGCTGCGCCCCGGCAGTTACACCGACACCCTGAAGCACCTGGCGTCGTGGGGGTTCGTCGTGGCAGCACCCGACACCGAGCGTGGCCTCGTGCCCTCGCACCGCGGACTCGCCACCGACCTGGGCACTGTGCTCGACATCATGACCGGCGTTCGCCTGGGCTCGGGCAACATCAGCGTGCATCCCGAGAATCTGGCCACAGTCGGTCACGCGATGGGCGCCGGGACCGCCGTACTCGCTGCCTCCCGACGACCGGATGTCAAAGCGGTCGCCGCCCTGTTTCCGGCACCGACGGCACCGTCGTCCGAGGACGCCGCCGCAGGCCTCGACGTGCCCGGACTGGTCGTCGGCGACAGCTCGAACGCAGATTCACTCAACGACAATTCACTGGCTCTCGCCCAGGCCTGGCACGGACCATCCGTCCTCCGACGGATCGACGGCTCGACGGCAGACGGATTCGTCGAAGGCCGGCGAATGCTCCGCGCACTGGGAGTCAACAGCTCCGACCGCAAGACCCAGCAACGCACCCGCGCTGTACTGACCGCATTTCTGCTCTACCACCTGACCGGCGACTCCGACTACGAGGAATTGGCCGGAACGAACGGCGACATCGCCGGCACCCGTGCTGTCGATCCTCACGCGCCGCTGACCGAGCAGCCCAAGCCGAAGGCGACCGCGTCGATCAAGGCATTGCTGGGTCGCGGCTGACCCACCGGGCTCGGCGTCGTCACACCAGCCACGATCGGGGTTGCTCGTCGGGGTCCGGTTCGACGTGTGGTGCGCCGTGCCGCCGATCCAGGTGCGCCGGGCGCAGGACCGAGCCCGCTGCCGACCGAGTGTCGCTTCCGCTCAACGGGTCCGAAACCCCCTGTCCCACATCGGTTCTCGCCGGTTCTCTTGGATTCCGTAGCCGTTCGGCGGCATCCGCCATCGCCGACCGATGCGCGTCGCGAATACGGTGCAGTTCACGACGCCACGCGGGGTCCGAATTCACAGTGCACCCGCCTCGCTCAAGCCCGCGCCGGACCCCGCCGAGCTGGGCTGAGGTTCGGTGACCGGAGGGGCCACGGGAGCTGCAGGTACCTCATGAGCCTCGTTCGAGCCCTGCCGGACGGAGCGCTCCTCGTCCGAAGTTTCAGGAACGCATACCGCCGGGGTATCCGCGGTCGATGCGGGCTGCAAGTCCGTCGGTGCACTACCCACCTGCGGCTCGTCGGCCGGTGCGACATCCGCCAGCGGTGAGGTCACTGTGTTCGGCTCGGGAGTGCCGGACTCGACAGAAGGAGGTGCCGGTTCGGTCTCGGGTTCTGCATCGGTAGCGGTCCGATCCCCCTCGGCGGGCTCCGACGGTTCCACGGTCGCCGAAGACCGGTTCGTCACCCCGACACCGCTGGGATCGACGGTCCCGGGAACTTCGACGATCTCCGGCAACCCGAAGGGACCAACGCGCAACTCGAACGTGCGCACCCCGAGGCCCGGTGTCTCGAGTCGAAGCGATACGGCCCCATCGTGTTCGAGCGCGATACGGGCACGATGGCCGTCGAGTTCGGCCTCGAGATGGCCGCGCTCGCCGACGACCTTCGATGCATCACCGAATTCCGGCGACGGGATCGAACCGGGTGGATCATCGAGCGTTGCAGTCGGATTGGGTTCTGCGGTGGGGTCGGGTTCTGAGGCGGGGTCGGGTTCTGCGGTGGGGTCGGGTTCTGCACTGGGGTCGACATCGGTCTCGTCGCTGACACTCCCGTCGCCGGTCGTGTCACCGAGCGCCTCGACAACCCGGTCCACGATGTCGTCCACAATGCCGTCCACAATGCCGTCGACGAGTCCGACGACTGCAGCGACCCGACTGTCTTCACGACCATTGTCGTTCTCGGTTTCGCCCCACGCCGTGGGACCGGTGGCACGTGCATCCGGAGCAGGTGCCGGTTGCGCCGGCGGAGCCGAGGCCGGCACCTCGGACGGAGGTTGGGCTGTCGATGCGGGTCGGGTGACGGCTGCCTCTCCCCCGGCTCCGGCCGTGACCGCCGCTGGGGAGTTCTCGGGCGACGACCGCTCGCTCGATTTCTCAGCAACAGCCAGTGGCACCCAACTGCGCTCGTCGAGCTCGTCGAACACGGGGTGGACGACTTCCTCGATGACCTTCACCACCAGGGCCAGGCACTCTCGAACGGCCGTGTCCGTGGCCGTGCAGGCAGACGACATTGCGGCACACGTGCGTTGCACATGTGGCACGAACTCGCCCTCGATCCATTCTCGAGACCGGTCGGCGACCTCGGCCGCGAACTCGTCCGATACGTCTGCTCGCGCGAATCGCTCGGCCCATTCCGGAAACGCCGGTGCCAGGCGGGCGAACACGGTTGCCCGGTCGACCGGGACGCACTCGATGCCCGAGGCCAGCAGAAGCGCATCGATTCGGTCGGGATCGTGTCCTTCCACGGCGTCGGTATCGAGGCTTCCGACGAGCTCGGCCTTGTCGGTCACAGCCTCACGCAGTACGTCCACAGCCGCGTACATCGTTTGCAGCGCATCCTCGACCGAGTCGAGAAGCACTCCTGCTCTCTCCTGCTCGTTGGCCACATATCGCTGGGCCGTCTCACCGGCGTCACCGTGCCACCGCAGTCGAAGAACGATCAGGAGCTGCGTCTGCTCGTCCAATTGTTCACCCAGCGCCGCAGCCATAGCCCCGACCGCATCTGCGTCGGACGTCAGAGCCTCCAGGTTCAGGCCGCGCTGCTCGTCGTACCGTGCACACACCTCGTCGTAGCGCGGGACTTCGCTGCCGGGAACGCGCTCGGCCAACGGCAGGAAATGCTCGAAGTACAGCAGCCCGACGGCATTGGCGTCGAGAATCTCGTCGACCGATGCTGCCTCGGCGGGTGAGGTGGAAGAAACAGTCACCGCAACGAGTCGATCGCGTGCGCACCGGCGTCGTCCTGTATGTCGTACGCGTTCATCGCGGCGACGAGGGCATCCGCGATGTCGTCGACCGACGATCGCCACACCCCGACGGCCCGCCCGAGCCCGGAGTGGGCGTCGAGATAGGCCGCGCCCAGGTCTCCGTAGTTCCGTCCTGCGGCGGCGGTACCGAATCCCGGTGATGCGATCGAATCGGCTGCCGCACCCAGGGCCTCCGCCGACGCCGTCATCGAGTCCGCCACCTCGCGCACGCGGACCGCGTCCACCCAGAATCCGTCGCTCATCGCCCGCCCGTTCCCGCTCGAAGTGCCCCTTTCCCACTATGACGTGCGCCGACTCCCATCGGTTCCCCGGCGAGCGGTAACGTCCCGATACGAAACGTCGGTAACAGACAACCGAGCAGCTCCACCAGCTACTCGAGAACGAGGAGTCCCATGCACATCGGAACGATGCTGAACTACAGCGGTGGTTTCACCGAGACCGTTGCCGAGGTAGCCGAACTCGAGAAGGCGGGCCTCGACATCATCTTCGTGCCCGAGGCCTATTCTTTCGACGCCGTCAGTCAACTCGGGTTCCTTGCGGCCAAGACGAGCACGATCAAGATCGCGTCGGGCATCTTCCAGATTTACACGAGAACGCCGTCGCTGACGGCCATGACGGCCGCCGGCCTCGACTACGTTTCCGACGGGCGCTTCGTTCTCGGACTCGGCGCATCCGGGCCACAGGTCGTCGAGGGTTTCCACGGCGTCAAGTACGACGCACCCATCGCCAGAACCCGTGAGGTCATCGAGATCTGCCGCCAGGTGTGGCGTCGAGAGAAAGTGCAGTATCAGGGCAAGCACTACCAGATCCCGTTGCCGGCGGACAAGGGAACCGGCTTGGGCAAGCCACTGAAGCTGATCAATCACCCTGTGCGCGAACGCATTCCGGTCGTCATCGCCGCTCTCGGACCGAAGAACGTCGAGCTCACCGCGGAGATCGCAGAGGGCTGGCAGCCCATCTTCTACTTCCCGGAGAAGGCAGCCGACGTGTGGGGCGAATCGCTGGCCGCAGGCAAGGCCAAACGCGATCCGTCACTCGGCGAACTCGAGGTGTTCGCCAGTCCCACCCTGGCCATCGGCGAGGACGCGGACAAGTACCTCCCCTGGGTCAAGCCGCACCTGGCGCTCTACATCGGCGGCATGGGAGCCAAGGGAAAGAACTTCTACAACTCCCTTGCTCAGCGCTACGGCTACGAAGCCGAGGCCGAGAAGATTCAGGACCTGTACCTCGCCGGCAAGAAAGAGGAAGCAGCAGCGGCGGTTCCGGACGAGCTCGCGCGTTCAGTGAATCTCATCGGACCGGAGAGCTACGTCAAGGAGCGCGTGGCAGCCTTCGCCGAAGCCGGCGTGACGACACTCAACGTCGCACCGTTGGCCGAGGACACCGCAGGACGCGTCGCGCAGCTCACCGCCTTGCGAGAACTCACCGCCTGACGATCGGACACTGCCTGACGATCAGACCGCCGCGACCCGGCCCGCCAACTCCTCGGCGAGCCGGGTCGCGACGTCGAGTTCCGACGCTTCCACCATCACTCGCACGAGCTGTTCGGTCCCGCTGGGACGCAACAGAACTCGCCCCGATTGGCCGAGCTCGAGCTCGGCGACGGCCACGGCGTCCGACACCGACGGTGCCGACGCCACCGCAGCTTTGTCCGAGACACGTACGTTGATCAACACCTGGGGCAGCGTGCGCATCGGCGACGCCAGATCCGCCAGGGTGCGTCCGGTCCGGGCCATCCGCTCCATCACACGCAGCGCGGTCGCGATCCCGTCGCCGGTCGTCCCGATCGCGGGCAGTACGACGTGCCCGCTCTGCTCACCGCCGAGCGCGTACCCTCCGCGGCGCAACTCCTCGAGGACGTATCGATCACCGACTGCGGTGGTGCGCAACGTGATTCCCGCTTCGCGCATCGCGATGTGGAGCCCGAGGTTGCTCATGACGGTGGCGACCAACGTGTTGTCGGTCAGCGTGCCGTTCTCACTCATCGCGATGGCCAGCACAGCCATGATCGCGTCCCCGTCCACCACCGCACCGGAGGCATCGACGGCGAGGCAGCGGTCGGCGTCGCCGTCGTGCGCGATCCCGAGGTCGGCCCCGTGCTCGACGACAGCCTTCTGCAGCCCTTCCAGGTGCGTCGAACCACACCCGTCGTTGATGTTCAGCCCGTCGGGCTCGGCGTTGATCGCCACGACCGTCGCACCGGCCCGGCGGTAGATCTCCGGTCCGACCGTCGAGGCTGCACCGTGCGAGCAGTCCACCACGACGGTGACACCGTCGAGTCGGTGCGAGAGCGGTGCGACGAGGTGCTCGGCATAGAGCTCGGCAGCGTCGGGAGCGACGTCGATGCGACCGATGGCAGCGCCGGTCACATCGACCGGCTTCTCAGTGCGGCCGTCCACCCCGAGCAACGCCTCGATGCGATCTTCCATGTCGTCGTCGAGCTTGTGCCCGCCTGCGGCGAAGATCTTGATTCCGTTGTCGGGCATCGCATTGTGCGAGGCGGAGATCATCACGCCCAGCGCCGCGCCGTATTCGCCGGTGAGGTAGGCGACCGCGGGGGTCGGCAGCACGCCCACGTCGATCACGTCGACACCCGAGGCAGTGAGCCCGGCCGACACTGCGGCACCGAGCATCGAACCGCTGATTCTGGGGTCACGGCCGACGACCGCTGTCCGTCGACCACCGTCGACATCCGGTGCCAGCACGGCGGCGGCAGCCCGGGCGATGGTCATGGCGAGCTCTGCCGTCAGGACCCCGCCTGCGAGTCCCCTCACTCCGTCGGTGCCGAACAATCGCGCCATGAATGAAGACCCCTTCGAACAGAGAGAACATCGTCGGAAAATGCCTCGAGGGCAGGCATCCGATCTTGCTGGAGCCTGCCCTCGAGGATGGAACGGGTAAGACGCGTCAGCGCTTGGAGTACTGCGACGCCTTACGGGCCTTCTTCAGGCCGTACTTCTTGCGCTCGACCGCACGCGCGTCACGCGTGAGGTAGCCGGCGGCCTTGAGAGCCGGGCGATCGTCCGGGGTGAGCTCGATCAGCGCACGCGAGATGGCCAGACGCAGCGCGCCTGCCTGTCCCGACGGTCCGCCACCGTGCAGCAGTGCCACGATGTCGAAGGACTCCGCGCGGTCGACCAGCACCAGAGGAGCCTTGATCAGCTGCTGGTGCACCTTGTTCGGGAAGTAATCCTCGAGGGTGCGGCCGTTGAGCTTGAATCCACCGGTGCCCGAGGACAACCGAACACGAGCGACGGCTTCCTTGCGGCGTCCGACGGTCTGGATCGGGCGATCGAACACGATGGGGGCCGGAGCTGCAGCAGCTTCGATTTCCGTGGCCACCTCGGGATCTTCCACTGCCACGAACTCGTCGGCGGCGATCTCTTCGATGTTCTCCTGCGACGTCACGTCATTTCCCTCCGGCGCCGTCACTGGGACACCTGCTTGATCTCGAACGGAACGGGCTGCTGAGCGGCATGCGGGTGGTTCGGTCCCGCGTAGACCTTCAGCTTGCTCGCGATGGCATTTCCGAGCTTGTTCTTCGGGATCATGCCGACAACGGCCTTCTCCACGAGACGGTCGGGGTTGTTCTCGAGCACCTGACGCGTCGAGCGCGACTTCAGACCGCCCGGATGGCCGGAGTGGTGGTGGTGGAACTTGCCATCGAGCTTGTTGCCACTGATGGCAACTTTCTCGGCGTTGATGATGACGACGAAGTCGCCACCGTCGACGTTGGGTGCGTAGGTGGGCTTGTGCTTACCGCGGAGCAGTGTCGCGGCCTGGACGGCGAGGCGTCCGAGCACGACGTCCGTGGCGTCGATCACATGCCACGTCCGGGTGGTGTCCCCGGCCTTCGGGGCGTAAGTAGACACAGAAAATTCCTGTCTTCATGATGTCGCTGCTGGCCAAGACGTGTGGATGCCCTCGGCGGCCAGTTGAGACCCGAGGACAAGAGCTCTGCGCATCGAAGAAATGCGGCGAGCCCATACACGCCAACGGGGAACGATACCGGGAGCCGGCACCCAGGTCAAAACGCCTCCGACGCGGAAGACCGGCTCAGGACAGGCGAACGCACCGCACACAGCGGCGGGCCGCAGGCAATGCCTCGAGCCTGATCGCCGGTATCGACTCTCCGCACCGCTCGCACGTGCCGTACGTCCCGAGATCCCACCGCGTGGACGCGGCGTCGAGCTCGCGCATCTCGGACTCGGTGTCGGAGATCAGGGCCGCGATCTTGGCACGCTCGAAGGCGATGGTGGAACCCTCCGGGTCGTGTTCGTCGTCGTCGGTGGTCCACCGGCTGCCTTCGATGACCGACGCGAGCTCGTCGCGAAGGGAGTGCAGGCGGTGTTCGGCGCGAGAACGCTCGGCATCGATCGCCGTCCCGAAATCCGTCATCCGTCCAGTACACACCGCCACCGCAACCCACGCCAGGTGCCGCGCCCCTCGACAGTCGTATGCCCCGACCGACAAGTGCCGATCGGGGCATACGACGCTCGTGGTCGACGGTCAGCGCGCCATGCGCGCCTTGTTCGCCATCTCCACCCCGTGCATGGCCTCGCCGCCGGTGCGGGCGGCCGCGACGAGGCTCGACAGAATGAGATTGAGCTCGTCGGATGCGGAGTTCCACTGACGCTGGAGTTCGTAGTAGGACGTCATCGCGTCGCCCTCCCACGATTCGTAAAGTCTCTTCGCAGTGCCGTCGACGTCGGCGAGAAGGTCTTTGGTCACGTTCGCCTGCTTGTTCATCGCCTCGGTCAACGCCGCGATCTGAGCGAAGTCGTACTTCATGTCGAATCAGTCTCCTAGATAGAGCTCGGTCGTGTGGTCGGCCGTTCGGTGGCCGGTTGTGCCGTCAGTTGAACGTGGTCAGTCCCGAACCAAGCGATCCCGCCACCTGGTTCACAGCCGCCACGTTGTCGTCGTCCGCATCGGAGTAGCCGTGGCCGTTGGTCTTGATGTCCGCCGAGATCTGCTCGAGCGCGCTGCGCATCTTCTGGGCACTGGTGTCCCACTGCGACATGACATCCTGAAACGACTTGCCGGCCTTGCCCACCCATGCCTCGGCGGTCTGCTCGACGATGGAACGCACGGCCGAGTTGGACGCATCGATCGACACGCTCAGGCCCTCGATCGTCGCCCCGGCAGCAACGAGCTCCTGCGGTGTGACGGTGACGCCGTTCGACGAACCCATAGATTCCGGTCCCCCTGGATATCCCACTTCGACTCCTCTGCTTCGATTTTCGTATCCACATACGCCCGCGGCGCACATGACGCTCGACCGAGGGACCGCGTGCGGCCCGCTCACTCCCCTACATCTCCTTGGACGCAGCCACCCCTCGGTTCGGTTCCGGCATACGGTGAAAATCTGCGCGGCGGCCTCAACGCATCGGCACGATCTCCAGAGTCTGGGTGGCCAGATCACATTCGGTGTCGATCGCGGACGAGTCCGGTCCCTCGAACTGACAGCCGATGCTCACCTGCACATCCGATTCGACGAGCACACGCCACAACACAGTGGACGCATCGGCCGGCCGCTCGACGTACGAGATCCCCACCCGACCTCCGAAATCACGGGCAGGCTCCAGCGATCCGATCGGGGAGTCGGGTCCACGCGCGTCGACTGCCGCACCGAGCTCGGACGCAACCTGTTCGAGCGTCGAGCCGGGCACCAGTTCCTGCACTGTGACGACGATGCGACGCTCGGGTGCTGTCGGCGGAATCAACACCATCCGGGCCGGGTCCTCCATCCTGGTCCAGGTCGCCGGTAGTCGCAGCGACGCCCGGCCCGAGACGAACGTCGCCGACGGGATCACCGACGGTGACTCGCTCGTCGCCGATACTGCTGTCGCCGAGGTCGTTTCGGTCGTGGGGGCGGCTTCGGTTGCGGGGGTCGTTTCGGTCGTCGACACCGCCTGGGTGGCAGGCACCGCGAACGGCGGCGAGGTCGCGACGGCCACCTCTTCCGGAGACCGAAGGACGAACGTCAGTGCAACGACACCACCGGCAACGATGACCGATGCGGCCACCGCACCGAACGCTCGAACCGGCAATCCGCTTCTTCGCGGAGGTGGCACCGCGACGGTCACTTCGTCGAGCCATGCCGCCGAGCGCCCTGCCGCGGCTCGCCCTGGCGGGGCAGTCTCCACCTCCGCTCCCGCACGTCGATACAGAGACCTGGCGACGTCGAGTCCGGTCAGCCATCGTGCCGGATCTTCCGCAGCGGGGCTCGAGCTCGAACCCGACTCCGTCACGATGAAAATGTCCTCGGGACATTGCGACACCGACGATCGAAGGTAGTCGTCGGCTCGTCGTCGCCAGCTGTCGTCTCGTTCTCCGACAGCAAGTACTGCACCGATGTCGCCGCCGTGAGTTCTTGCCTCGTCCACCAGGACGACCGTCGTGTCGAGGGTCCCCACTTCGATCACCACCGCAGCAGCCGGTGCGCGTTCTCCCGCCGACGCGACCGCGGCGATCGCCGTCTCCACGACGACGACCTCGCTCGCCGACGTGGCGAACACGCCTCGGAGGAGCTCTCGACGCTCGTCGCCCCACGTCGAGGGATACGCGATCTCGAGCAGATCGAGTCGGTCGTGTATCCCGGCTCCCTGCAGCGCCGACCACACGATCCCGTGCAGGACTTCGTCGCGATCCCACACTGCGCCGCCCACGAGGATCGATCGATCGTCGAGACACAGCAGCGGAGGGACCTCGGTGTCCGCGCCCGCCCGCCCGAAGACGAGCCGACCACCCTCCGATACCGCGTATGCGGATCCGACGTGTTCGCGTGGACCCTGCAGCGTCGCACCGGACGCGACGACAGAAATCTCCGAATGACTCAGGTGCACAGCCGCGTAACGCCACTGTGGCCTCGTCAACTCGAGTGTCCGAGCTGCACGAGCGCGGGGCCGGACCGATCGACGAACACTCCACGTCCGGGCGGCATCGGGCTCGGACGCACGGTGCCGATCAAGCTCCCCTCGTCTCGGCTCCCGCTCATGACCAATCCCGGAGTCACCAGGTCGCGTAGCCGCCCGATCACCGGGTCGAACAGTGCCCGCCCCGCCCCGCCCGAGCGACGCGCCACGATGAGGTGCAGTCCGATGTCCCGGGCGTGTGGCAGATGCTCGACCAAGGGAAACAACGGGTTTCCGGACGCGGTGGCCACCAGGTCGTAATCGTCGACGACGACGAACACCTCGGGCCCGTCCCACCACGACCGCTCTCGGAGCTGCTGCTGGGTCACGTCCGATCCCGGCATGCGCCTGCTCATTCTGCCGGCGAGATCGACGATCATCGCCGTCAACGTCGCCTGCGCGGCCGCATAGCCGGCCAGATGCTCGGAATCGACTGTGCCCAAGAGAGTTCGACGGTAGTCCGCCACGATCAGTTTCACCCGATCGGGTGGGTTCGCATCGACCAAAGATCGACAGATCCCCCGCAGCAGGGACGTCTTCCCGCATTCGCTGTCGCCGAAGACGACGAAGTGTGGGTTCTCGGCGAAGTCGACCGTCACCGGAGCCAGCTCGGCCTCGTCGATGCCGATCGGAACTCTCAGTTCTGCAACGGTGCCGCGGTCGCGAGGCCAGGTGCCACCGAGTCGATCGAGCACCTCCGACCGTTCGAGCATCTCCGGCAACATGCGGACCGGCGGGGCAGGCGGCCCCGTGGACGCTGCGGCGATCGCGGTGACGGACTCTGCCACAGCTCGGGACAGGTCGGCCACCGATCGACGGTCGTCGACCCGAGGCAGTGCGATCTGCAGGTGGAGACCGTCCTTGGTCATACCCCGGCCCGGTCGGCCCTGCGGCACACTGGCGGCTTTCGTTCGGCCGATGTCCGAGTCCGACGGATCTCCGAGTCGCAGCTCGAGCCGGGTCCCGATCAGATCCTTCGTTGCGGGCCTCACTTCTGCCCAGCGAGAGGCCGTCAGAACGAGGTGCAGACCGAATGCCAGTCCCTGGGTCGTCAGCGTCGCGATCTGTTGTTCGAGACTCTCGAAGTCGGATCTGATGGATTGCCATCCGTCGATCACCAGGAAGACGTCGCCGAACCGGTCGTTCGCATCGACCGGTTGCATCGCCCGCAGCCGCCGGAACTCGACCATGGAATCGATGCCGCGATCTCGAAAAGTCTTCTCCCGCTGACGAACGACAGCCGCGACCTCGGCCACGGTCCGGCGCACTCGGTCGACGTCCAATCTGTTGGCCACCGATCCGACGTGCGGTAGTTCGGCCAACCCGGCCAGCGTTCCACCCCCGAAGTCCAAGCAGTAGAACTGAACCTGAGCGGGTGTGTGCGTCATCGCCAGAGCCATGATCAGCGACCGAAGGGCCGTCGATTTCCCCGACTGCGGAGCCCCCACGATCGCGACGTGCCCGGCTGCACCGGACAGGTCGACGGTGAGCAGATCCCGCCGCTGATCGAACGGCCTGTCGATGATGCCGATCGGAGCACGAAGTGTGCTCAGCGCATCGACGCCGCCGCTCAGTACCGACCGAGGCAGTAAGCGGGTCAGTGTCGGTGCCTTGTCCAACGGCGGTAGCCATACCTCGTGGGCCGGCATACCGCGGCCTGCGATTCGGCCGATGACGACGTCGAGAACGGTCGCGCCGGTGTCGTCGTTCTCGACCGGATCCGGTTCGGCCACCGGCTCGACACGGACGTCGTTCTCGATGGGATCGACCACGACCGGATATGCGGTGAACGGCCTCGGACGGATATCGACGCCCTGCGCGGCGGGTGCCCCCGCACTCGAACGTGGCGGAACGTACGGTCCGGACACGTAGGCCGCAGCGAAGCGGACGATCTCGGCCGAATCGCACTTGAGATAGCCGGCACCGGGCTGAGCCGGCAGGTGGTACGCGTCGGGAACACCGAGAACAGAACGTGACTCGTTGGCCGAGAACGTTTTCAGACCGATTCGATAGGACAGATGACTGTCGAGTCCGCGCAGCTTGCCTTCTTCCAGACGCTGACTGGCCAACAACAGATGCATGTGCAACGAACGTCCGAGCCGCCCGATCGCCACGAACAATTCCGCGAATTCCGGTTGTTGACTGAGCAATTCCGAGAACTCGTCGACCACCACGAACAGAGCGGGCAACGGCGCCAGAGCAGCTCCCGCTGCGCGCGCCTTCTCGTAGTCGGACACATTGGCGAAGTTTCCGGCCGAGCGCAGCAACTCCTGCCGACGGTTCATCTCGCCGGCGAGGGCATCACGCATCCGGTCGACCAGAGCCAGGTCCTCGGACAGGTTGGTGATCACGGCCGCAACGTGCGGCGCGGCCTCGAGCCCCGCGAAGGTCGCCCCGCCCTTGAAGTCGACCAGTACCAGGTTCAACTGCTGCGGGGCGTGGGTGGACACCAACCCGAGAACGAGCGTACGCAGAAACTCCGACTTACCCGAACCCGTTGCGCCGATGCACAATCCGTGTGGACCCATGCCGTTCTCGGCAGACTCCTTCAAATCGATCTCGACCGCGCTGCCGTCGGGTGCGACGCCGATGGGTACCCGCAACCGGTCTCGACCGCGACGCACTGTCCACGCTCGATCCGTATCGAGCGCACCGACGTCGGCTATTCCGACGAGGCTGTTCCATCCCGACACTGCGGCCCCGTCGTCGGTGACGGTATCGACAGCGGAGGGCGACGACGGCGCGCGATACGGAGAAAGGCGTCGAGCAACGGCGTGTGCCTCGGTGGTGCTCATCGCGTCCGCCACGGCGAAGACCTCGACTGCCGTGCCGCTGACCGCACCGATCGAGCCGTTCTCGACCACCAGCTGGAGCCCGCGACTTGCCGCCAGTCGCGTGCACAACCCGGACAGGTCGACGATGGTGACGGAATCGAGGCCGGTGTCGGTGAGGTCGGTCGAACGGTTGGCGACCAGTCCGCCGTCCACCACGATCACCAACTGCGTGACCCCACTGTTCACCGCCCCACGTGCGAAGCGATTCCGCATCGACAGGACGTCCCCCAGCGCGCTCTCGAGCTCGAGGACACTGCCGAAGATCATTCGCGCAGAACCTGCACCGTCTCGCAACACGTCGTGTTGTGTGTGCGGCAGCCACTTGGTCCATTCCCACTGCTCCACGGTGTCGGGGCCGCAGACGACGGCCACCGCGAGGTGGTCCGGTCCGTGGAAGGTACAGAGATAGGCGACCATCGAGCGCACCATCGCGCGAGCGGCATCGCGATCCCCGGCTACCGACAGAGCGGCGAATCCCCTCAGCGACACGGCAATCGGCAACTCGGCCACCACCGAGTGCGCTCGCACGAATCGGCGCAGCGACACCGCGGACACCGGTTCCAGCTCTTCCACAGGTCCGGTCTCGGGAGGCACGAGTCGGGTCGCCAAACGCTGATCACCGAGCCCGACCCGCACGTGCGCGAAGTCGGCGTCCTGAGGCCGACGTTCCCACATACGGTGCGTTCCGGCCGTCGACCACAGAGTGCCCGGATCCGGGTGGCTCCACTCGAGTGCCCTGCGCTGATCTCGCTCGGTGTCGGCGACGTCTCGTCGAAGCTGGTCGAGATACCGCAGATAGTCCTTACGGTCCTCGTTCGCCTCGGCGGTACGTGCTCCCCCGGACTTACCCCCGCCGGCCAACATGCCCACCATCGACATCAGCATCATGGCTGGGAACATCAACATCATCGGGTTCGCTGCCGCACCGGAAGTGAACATGAGCGCAACCATTCCGACCATGGCGGCGACCATCACCAGCGGCATCAGCTTCATCAGGAGATTGCCGGGTACCGCGCGCGGCACGGGAGGCGGCGGTTGAAGTACGACCTCGCCGCCCGGTGACCGAGGTACTTCCCGGCGCGCGCTGCGAACGAAGCGCACGGTACTCATCGATCAGCCCCCACGGCCGCGCCCCCACAACTGCATTCGCGGCGACCTCCCCCCGAGGCCGCGTGGACGACAGGCTAACGCATGCACAACCGGAGGGTCCACCGTTGCATCGAAGCATCGGGATACAGAAATAGAACGGCACCGCATTCGGTTGAACGAAGAATGCGGCTCCAAGGCCGCACATGTTCGACGAACGAAAGGTCGGCTTCCGTGTCCGTACCCCTGTCCATCCTCGATCTCGCACACGTGGGCGAGGGCGAAACAATCCGAGACAGTTTCGACGCCAGCGTGACGCTCGCCCAGCATGCCGAGAACTGGGGTTACCAGCGCATCTGGTACGCCGAACATCACAACATGAAGACGATCGCATCGTCGGCGACATCGGTGTTGATCGGGCACGTGGCCGCACACACGAAGCGAATTCGACTCGGCTCCGGCGGGATCATGCTTCCCAACCACGCGCCGCTCACCATCGCCGAGCAGTTCGGCACGTTGGCCACGTTGTTCCCGGACAGGATCGATCTCGGACTGGGCCGCGCCCCCGGCAGCGACCAGGTGACCATGCGCGCCATGCGCCGCGACCCGGCGTCCTCGGACCGATTCCCTCAGGACGTCCAGGAGCTGCAGGGGTACCTGTCCCAGCAGTCCCTCGTCCCCGGGGTCAGTGCCACGCCGGGTGCCGGCACCGAGGTGCCGCTGTACATCCTCGGATCGTCTCTCTTCGGCGCACAGCTCGCGGCAGCCCTCGGCCTGCCGTACGCATTCGCATCGCATTTCGCGCCCGACGCACTCGAACAGGCCGTGGAGATCTATCGCCGCGACTTCCGTCCGTCGGCGCAGCTGTCCGAACCTCACCTCATCGTGGGCGTCAACGTGATCGCCGCGGACACCGTCGCCGAGGCTCAGGCCCAGTTCCTCCGCACCAAGAGAAGCCGCGTGAGCCTGCTGCTCGGACGGGGTCGCACCTTCACCGACGAAGAAGCCGACATGGTGCTGGAAGCACCTGCGGGGCAACAGATCTCGAAGATGACGAAGTACTCGGCCGTCGGGACACCCGACATGGTCAGGGAGTACCTCGACCGATTCGCCGAACGCACGGGAGCAGACGAGTTGATCGTCGCCTCGGGCGTCTCCGATCGTCGATCCTGGCTCAGGTCGTTCGAGCTGCTGGCCCAGGTGAGCGAGCTGGTTCCTGCCTGACTGCTGAGACCAGGTCTCGTCGGAGGCGACGAGCGGTCGAGTGTCGGCGTGATGTCGTAGGGTGTGGACGCACGATGCCCGGGGGGCGGGCATCGACAGTGCACTGCACGCATCCGGGGGGATATCCATGACACGCGCCGACAGCCGTCCCGCAACGACGAACACACCGTCCGACGCAGCCGAACCGACCATCGCATCGGACCCGGCCCGACGTGCGCAGGGGCTGCGTGCCGTCTTCGCCCAGGACGTGTGCCGGGTGACGGTGTCGGCGAGGTCGACCCAAGTGGATATGGCACTGCCCGTCGACGTTCCGGTGTCGCTGTTGATTCCGGGGATCGTCGACATGATCGCGTCACGAGCGGAACCTGCGGAAGGACCGGGTCCGGTCGGGAGCCGGACCGCGGACTCCGGATCCGACGGGTTGTCGGGGGCCTGGACGCTGTCCCGTATCGGACGTCCGCCGCTACCGTCGACGTCCACGCTGTCGGAACTGGGCGTACGTGACGGCGACCTGCTGGTGTGGGGTATCGCCGAGCGTCCGGCACCGACTCCGTTGTTCGACGATCTCATGGATGCCGTGGCCCGTTCCGGCACCGACGACGTCGCTCAGTGGACCGCGCGTACTGCACGCACGGTCGGTTCGATCATCACGGGCTCAATGGTGCTGCTCGCCTGCGGAATCGTTCTGAGTGACCCGGTTCGATCCGGTGCCGAGAACACGAGCAGCCCGGTCGAGGCAGTCGCCGCGGTCACGGCCGCGGTCCTGTTCGCCGTTGCGGGGATGATCCTCGTCCGGCTGTACGAGCAGGTGGCCGTCGCGGTGCTTTTCGGGGGATGCGCTTCGGCGCTGATGTTCACCGGTGGAACTCTGTTCGTGCCCGGCCAGTTCGGGGCAGCTCACGTGATGTTGGGTTCGGCCATGGCCGGCTCGATGGCGCTGTTGTCTCTGCGAATCGGCGGTGCCGGGCTCGCCGTGTTCACCGGGTCGATCGTGCTGGCAGTGTCGGCGTTCGCCGCGGCGGCCTGCGCGTTGTTCACCGTGATGACGCCGGCGGCCATCGGTACCGTCGCAGCACTGGTAGGTCTGACCGGAATCGCCGTGTCGGCCCGACTGTCGATGATGCAGGCGCGGCTTCCGTTGCCTCCGGTCCCCACCGCCGGTGCCCCACTGGACACCGCCCAGGAGGCAGAGCTCGATTCGATGTCGTTCGCAGATCTGCAGGTGGCAGCCACGCGCGCACGGAGCTACCTGACGGGATTGCTCACGGCGTTCACGATCGTGGTGGTGATGGGAGTACTCGCTGCGGCGGCGAGCGACACCGCGACCGGTTCCGGGTGGCCCGGCATCGCCCTCGCCGCACTGTGCGCGCTGGTGCTACTTCTGCGCGGACGCACGTATGCCGTTGTGACACATGCCGTCCCACTCGTCGGTGGTGGTGCGGTCGTCCTGTTCTCGCTCTCGGTCGGGGCAGTGATCACATTTCCGGACCGTGCACTCGAGTTGTTCGGCGCGGCGTTGGCCGCCGCCGTCGTCGCATCCGTGTTCGGAGCCCTGGTTCCGACCCGCAACTATTCGCCGGTGATGCGGCGATCGGCCGAACTGGCGGAATACGCCGCGATCGCCCTCGTCATTCCGATCGCAGTATGGGTGTGCGGTCTGTACAGCGTCGTCCGCGGACTGTGACCGCGCGCCGGCGTCGAGCGAACACCGTTGCCGCGCTCACCGTCCTGACCCTCACCTACGAAGCCCTGATGGGACCGTCCTTCGCGCACGCCGAACGCCCGCTCATCGATCCGGTGCAACTGCCACCGCCCAGCCCTCCCGCCCCTTTGGAACCGACCGAGCAGAAGAACGCGTGCGCCGTCCCCTCCGAAACGATCGACGCCCAGGAAATTCCGACGGCGCAACAGGCACTCGACTTCGCGTCCGTGTGGCCGATCACTCGTGGAGCCGGTCAACTGATTGCCGTCATCGATACGGGCGTCACGCCTCACCCACGTCTGCCGGGTCTGATTCCTGGGGGCGACTACGTCGGCACCGCCGACGGATTGTTCGACTGTGACGCGCACGGCACGATGGTGGCCGGTCTCATCGCCGCGCAGACAGCCTCGGGCAGCGGTTTCGCCGGCGGCGCTCCGGACGCCCGCATCCTGTCGATCCGTCAGTCCAGCAACGTGTTTCAAGTCGTGGACAACAGGACCGACCAGGAGAAGTCGACCGAACCCGAGAACGCTGCCGGGTACGGAAACGTACGGACGATGGCCATGGCAATCCGGACGGCGGCCGACGCAGGCGCATCGGTCATCAACATCTCCGAAGTGGCGTGCGTACCGGCCGGCGCAGGCGTCGCCGACGGCCCACTCGGCGCAGCAGTGGAGTACGCCGTTCGCGAGAGAAACGTCGTCGTCGTGGCCGCGGCGGGCAACTTCGGAAGCGACGCGTGCAGGGCACAGAACCCCATGCCCGACCCGGTCCGGCCCGAGGCGGACCCGTGGGAAGGGTTTGCGACCATCGCGACACCTGCCTGGTTCGACGACGTGTTGACCGTCGGTTCGGTCGAGTTGGACGGTTCGCCGTCGTCGTTCAGCCTGGCCGGACCATGGGTGGACGTGGCTGCTCCGGGCTCCAACATGACGTCGCTGTCGCCGGCGGGCAACGGCCTGGCCAACGGCATTCGGGGCACCGACGGCGTAGTACCGATGACCGGAACCAGTTTCGCCGCACCGCTCGTCGCTGCGACAGCGGCACTGGTGCGGGCGTACAGGCCCGATCTGTCCGCTCTCCAAGTGATCGACCGCATCGAGCGAACAGCTCATGCGCCGGCCGACGGATGGAATCCGTCGGTCGGCCACGGTGTCGTCGATCCACTCGCTGCAGTAACCGACGTCGTGACACCGACGCAGCGAACCGTCCCCGCAGATGCGGTCGCGATCGGTGCGCCGCTCCCACCGCTCGCCGTCGATCATCGGCCCCGCGATGCGGCGGTGGCCGGGTCGGTAGTGGTCGCGGTGATTCTGGGCCTCGGAACGGCAGTCTCCATTCCCCTGCGCCGACGACTGTGATCGGCTCGCCCACTCACCGGGACTACTTGGACGGAAGCGCAGCTGCCTGCGGGTCCGCCGCGACCCCGTCGTGCATGGTCAGCGCCTGACCACGCCCCAGAGTCGGCCCGCTGCCCAGCAACTGCAGAATCTGCCACGGTGCAGGAGCCGGAAGTCCGAAGCCCAATGCCGACGCTGCATCCGCACCCTCGACTCCGTAGCGAACTCCCGTGTCGGCGACGAAGAAGACGCTGTCCTGACGGGTACTGGCCGTCGAGATACCGGTGCTTCGAACGAATCCGCCGCTACCCGGCGACAGATGGACCTGGTCGACCGAATCACCGCCGCCGTCCGCCTGAGCCAGTTCCACCGGTGAAGCGGTGGTATCGAGTGGCAACGACCGTCCTGCGGATTCGACCAGCTGCGCAGTCGGACCACCGTCGGCGACATCGAGTGGTGACCAGGTCAGACACCCGACGGGCCTCCGGCCCGAGTCGACGATGTCGGGAGTCGTCGGCGGGAAGGTCGATACGTCGAGCCCGGACATCGTCTTGGGAGCGTCGGCCAGGACGTCGGGATTGACGGCCGCGATGTCGGGGCTGCCCTGCGAGTCGGCGAACTTGACGAGTAGGGCTGCGGTTTCGCTGATGGCTTGGATGCCGTCCTCGAGCACGACGTAGTACCGAACGTCGCGGCCGGCAACCTTGACCACGGAGCCGATAGGCCGGTTGTCGAACGGGTAGGCGGGGATCTCACCCGCTCGCGCTATGAACGGAGCCGTCACCGCAGGCGACTGCGGTACCGCGTTGAGCAGACCGGCACTGACCGGCGTCGGCGTCGCATCCTCGAGGCCCAGCGCACGAACGACAGCTCTGTCCGCCAGATCGACCGGCGACTTGGTGCCGTCGTGGACGAGATACGCCGCACCGCCCGAAGTCCACAGGAATGCCTCGGATGGGCCGAGCGCAGCCGCGTTCTCGCCGTAGCGGGGCTCCCCCACGATCACTGTCGTGGACGTGACGCCGGCGATCGGATCGACGGTGTCGCACACGGTCCACGACTCGGCCTCGCCGTCCGGGTCGTGCGGCAACGCCGACGGGGCACCGGGAATTCCGACCAGCGCACCGCGAGGTCGCGACGCCAGTTCCGACTCCTTCACCGTCACAGGGTTGTCGGGCCTTCCCACGATCAACCGCGCCGAAGCCAGGTTCAGCACCGGATGGAACACGCCGTCGACGCTGACGAACATGGCGGCCGACTCCTTACCGACCACGATCGACGCGTCGCCGATCTTGTCCTGAGGCCGAAACAGCGCCAGGGCAGCGCAGCCCGCCAGACCCACGCATGCGACGACGACACCCACCATGAGCGCGCGCGACTGCGACTTCATCGGGTCGTGCAACATCCGCGCGTCGCGCCTGATGAGGGCATGTTCCATTCGTCGGACGAGAAAGCGGTATCCGCCGACCTGCCATTTCGTCGTCGGAGTAGATGCCACGATTCCTCCCCAGGATTGTGCCGACCCGATCCCCCATCGGGTCACGCGACACAGTACAGTTCGTCCGCACCCATCGGCGACCGCGTCGGCGACGATCGATCGGGCTGCAACCTTCGGGGGGAGGGTATGTGATGACGCGTTCGAGGAGACGACGGCGCACGTCGGTCGTGTCGTTCGCCGTGCCAACTGTTCGAGGGTTGCTCGCGGCCGAAATAACTACTGTGACAACAACTCTCGCACTACTCGCGACCGACATGCCCGTCGAGTGGACGCTCACCGCCGCAGCGACGGTGTCGCTCGTACCGTTCGTCGCCTTTCGGCGAACGTCGATCGCCGGCTGGCTGGTCGTCGCTCTACGCTTCGGATCCGGCCGAGTCCCTGCCGTCGGGGTGACAACAGAACATGTCGACCCCGACGGCCGGCCCGTCGGTGTGCACTGGCAGCGCGATACCGTCACGTGCACCGTGGAGATCATTGCACCGGAACACGACACGACGGTGCTGGCGCGAACGCGAGCCGACACACGACACACGCTGCCCATCGAGGCGTTGACGTCGTGCTTTCGGCAGCACGACGTCGAGGTTGCCGCAATCGACATCGTCGCGCTCGGGTTTCGAACCGCCGACGGTTCGGTGGCCACCGACGTGTACGAGGGCCTCATCGGCCCGTTGCCCGCCGTCGCGCAGCGGACGGTGTGGGTGTCCGTCACTCTGGACGTACGGGCCAACGCCCGGGCGATGGCAGCGAGGGGCACGGGCCGGACGGGGGCGGCCCGAACCGCGGTCGTTGCAGCCCTCCGCATTGCACGCGCCTTGGAATCTCATGGACTGTCCACACGGCTGTCGACGGCCACAGAACTCCGAGCCGCGGCATTGCACCTGAGCCGCGGTGTCGACACCGACGACCTGACTCAGGTGTGGTCCTACGCTCCATTGCCCGGCGTCGCGAGTACGGGTTACGGAATCGATTGCAGCACAATCACTGTCGAGGATCTTTCGGCCTTGTGGGCGACACCGTCGCTGGGTACGACCATGTCCGTTCACCTGCGCCCCACCGACGAGCCGAGCCGCGTCCGCGTTCGTGCGTCGTGCAGATTCGCTGCGCGAGAGGCAATCTCGAGGCCCGATGTTGCTTCACTGACCTCGATGGCCGGACGTCAACGAGACGGCATTTTCGCTCAATTGCCACTGGCTGTGGCAACACACTCGGCAGTGATGCCGGTCGGAACCCTCTCGACCTCCGCACTGCAGGCCTGGGCGTTCCCGGTGAGTGGTTGCGGCCAACTACTGGGATCGGATACGAACGGAAACGGTGTGGCAGTGCGAATCTTCGGGGCGAACCTGCCGCGGGTCAGCATCGTGGGCGAGCTCTACCTCGCCCAACAGCTTCTGTTCCGAGCCGTGGCGATCGGAGCGCGAGTTGTCGTCAGAACGGACAGACCGCACGCCTGGGGAGCCCTCCGCGACGCCATCGGGGAGCCCGAGCGGTTTCTGGTCGACAGCGACCACACACGGGTGCGGCCCTCGTACGACGTCGTCGTGGTCGACTTCGCAGACGGCTCCATCTCGCTCGATCACCAATCTGTCCCCGGCGTCACTGTGATCTCGCTGACCGAGCACGAACCGCCGCATGATCCGGCGGCACCCGGGCCGACCCGACAGAGATTCGCCGCGACACTGTCGATCGTTCAGCCGCGTGCGTCCGGTGACCGTATTCGGGTGCGTTCGGGTCCCATCGACATCGAACTGACGCTGGTCACCATTCCGCAGGAAACGGCGTTCATCGGTCGACCGAGAAGTCTTCGACCCGCCGTCCGAGTCTGACAGTGTCAGCCGGGGTACCGGACGCGCGCCCGCGCGCTCGACACTGCGCCGGCCCACCACTCGAGTTGGTCGAGCAATCGCCCCAAGGAGTCGACAGCAGCGGGATCGTCGACACCACCGGCCTCGTCGAAACGCCGACGCACGCGATGGAGTGATACCGAATCCCGTACCGACACCATGTGTAGCTCTGCGGCGATGAGGCGCAGTTGCTCGGTCGCTCGCACACCACCCGCCAGACCGCCATAGGAAACGAATCCCACTGGCTTGGAACGCCATTCGTACTTCACCGTGTCGAGCGCGGTCTTCAGCGAGCCGGGCACAGCGTGGTTGTACTCGGGAGTGACGAGGACGAACGCGTCGGCCTCGCCCACGATGCGGGTGAAACGTTCGGAGCCCTCGCTCGACGTCAAGCTGTTCGGGAGATCGAAGTCCGCGAGATCGACATCCACAACCGTGAGAGAGTCGCGCGCCGACGCCACGCTGCGTACCCAGGCTGCGACGGTGGGGCCCACCCGCCCCTCCCGAACGCTGCCGGTGACCACCGCTAGACGTATCGGCTGGATCGTGTCGGCACCGGACCCGGCGCAATCGTCGCTCATCCTTCTCCTCCACAGCATTCGTCGCCGACGATTGCCGGTCGAGTCTCCCGGGTGGCAGCATTGCGCGCGGCCAACATGTCGGCGGGTGGATAGTCGACCCGCACCAGGGCAAGTCCGTGAGCCGGGGCCACTGCCACCTCGCTCGCGCGTTCTCGACGACCGAGCAGAGAACGTGCCCAGTCGGGGGTTCGTCGTCCTTCACCGACGGCCTGCATCGCCCCGACCAGACTGCGCACCATCGACCAGCAGAACGCATCGGCTCTGACGTACGCGGTCAGTCGATCCCCCTCGCGTTCCCAGTCGAAGCGCTGCAGTTCTCGCACTGTCGTGGCACCGTCTCGCCTCTTGCAGAACGCAGCGAAATCGTGCAGTCCGATCAGTGCCTGCGACGCCTCGCGTACCGCGTCCAGATCGATCGGCCGCGGCCAGGACACGACTCCGGCGACATCCAGAGGATCGACGCCGTAGAGCGCTGTGCCGAATCGGTACTCGTAGTGACGGCGATATGCCGAGAACCGAGCGTCGAAGTCGGGCGAGACCTCCGTTATCGCACGAACCCGGACGTCGGCGGGAAGGAAGCGCGCCATTCTTCGAATCAACCGGTCGTGCTCGTCCGGCACACCCACCGCGTCGAAATGTGCAACCTGACCGGTCGCGTGCACTCCGGCGTCGGTTCGACCGGCAACCGTCAGCTCGACCGGTTGACGGAGCACAGTGGAGAAAGCCTCCTCGAGCACGCCACACACGGTTCGGATACCGGGTTGCCGAGCCCAGCCGGAGAAGTTCGTGCCGTCGTACGAGATGTCGAGCCGATATCTGGTGGGGACCGACAAAGCGGGCCCGCCATCTCCTGAGGAAATGGCGGGCCCGCTTCGGTCGTGCTCGGAGCTCACAAGGACTAGTCCTTCTTCGCATCCTCGGCCTCGGGGGCGTCCGACGCGTGAGCGTCGTTGTCCTCGATGCCTTCGATGACTGCGTCGGCGTTGGCCACCTCGGCGTCGGTCGCGTCGGCTTCGACAGCCTCGACGACGTTGTCGTCTGCCGTGTCCTCGGCCGGAGCCTCGGTTGCGGCGGGAGCAGCCTTCGATGCCTTCACGCGGCGTGCGCGGTCGGCTTCGTTGGACACCGTCTGCTCGTTGACGAGCTCGATGATGGCCATCGGCGAGTTGTCACCCTTACGGGGGACGGTCTTGATGATGCGCGTGTAGCCACCGTCGCGATCGGCGAAGAAAGGCCCGATCTCGGCGAAGAGCTTGTGCACGACATCTTTGTTGTTGATCGTCTTGAGAACCTCACGACGATGGGCCAGATCACCCTTCTTGGCATGGGTGACGAGCTTCTCGGCGTGGGGACGAAGGCGCTTGGCCTTCGACTCGGTGGTGGTGATGCGGCCGTGCTCGAAGAGTGACGTCGCCAGGTTGGCCAGGATGGCCTTCTGGTGTGACGCCGACCCGCCGAGACGGCGGCCCTTGGTGGGCTTGGGCATGATGAATCTCCTAGTAAGAGCTCCAGCGAGCTGATTACAGCTGTTCTGTCTCGGCGTAGTCCTGCTCGGCGCCTTCGGTATCGCCGAAGGAGCCTGCGTCGGTGTCACTCCACGTGCCCGTGGTGGCGTCGTAGCCAGGCACGGTGCTCGGATCGAACGACGCGGGGCTGTCCTTGAGGGAAAGGCCGAGCGAGTGCAGCTTGACCTTCACCTCGTCGATGGACTTCTGCCCGAAGTTACGGATGTCGAGCAGATCGGACTCGGTACGACCAACCAGCTCACCGACGGTGTGAACACCTTCGCGCTTGAGGCAGTTGTAGGAACGAACCGTCAGGTCCAGATCCTCGATGGGGAGTCCGAAGGATGCGATGTGATCGGCCTCGGCGGGCGAGGGTCCGATCTCGATGCCTTCTGCTTCGACGTTCAGCTCACGGGCGAGGCCGAAGAGCTCAACCAGGGTCTTGCCCGCCGAAGCGAGCGCGTCCCGCGCGGTGATGGAATTCTTGGTCTCCACGTCGAGAACGAGCCGATCGAAGTCGGTGCGCTGTTCGACGCGGGTGGCCTCCACCTTGTAGGTGACCTTGAGCACGGGCGAGTAGATCGAGTCGACCGGAATACGGCCGATCTCGGCACCCGATGCCTTGTTCTGAACGGCGGGGACGTAGCCGCGACCGCGCTCGACGACGAGCTCGATCTCCAACTTGCCCTTGTCGTTCAGGGTCGCGATATGCAGATCCGGATTGTTCACCGTGACGCCGGCCGGAGGCACGATGTCGCCTGCGGTGACAGCGCCGGGGCCCTGCTTGCGGACGTACATGGTGACCGGTTCGTCTTCTTCGGAGCTCACCACGAGTCCCTTGAGGTTCAGGATGATGTCGGTGACATCTTCCTTGACTCCGGGAACGGTGGTGAATTCGTGGAGGACGCCGTCGATACGGATGCTGGTGACAGCAGCGCCGGGGATCGACGACAGCAGGGTGCGGCGGAGCGAGTTGCCGAGTGTGTAACCGAAGCCGGGCTCGAGCGGCTCGATGACGAATTTCGAGCGGTTGTCGGCGATGACCTCTTCGGTCAGCGTCGGGCGCTGTGAAATGAGCATTCTGTGTTCCTCCTGTACGGGCGTCCGCTATTTGACGCCCACGTGTGGAGGCGAAGACGCATGTGAGCCTCGCGGGGAGACTCACATGCGTGCTGCGCCTTACTTCGAGTAGTACTCGACGATGAGCTGCTCCTGGAGCGGCACATCGATCTGTGCGCGCTCCGGCACCCGGTGAACCAGGATGCGAAGACGGTTGGGGACGACCTGCAGCCACGGAGCCACCGGACGATCGCCGTAGCTCTCACGGGCGATCTGGATCGGCAGGGTCTGCGCGGACTTCTCGCGGACATCGATGATGTCGTACTGCGAGACGCGGTAGCTGGGGATGTCCACTCGCTTGTTGTTCACGAGGAAGTGGCCATGGGTGACCAGCTGGCGTGCCTGACGACGCGTACGTGCGAGACCCGCACGGTAGACGACGTTGTCGAGGCGAGTCTCGAGGATGGTCAGCAGGTTCTCACCGGTCTTGCCGGCGGCCCTGTTGGCTTCCTTGTAGTACAGACGGAACTGCTTCTCCATGACGCCGTAGGTGAAGCGAGCCTTCTGCTTCTCCTGCAGCTGGAGCAGGTACTCGCTCTCCTTGATCCGCGCGCGGCCGTGCTGGCCGGGCGGGTAGGGACGACGCTCGAACGCCTGGTCGCCTCCGACGAGGTCGACGCGCAGACGACGCGACTTGCGGGTGATAGGACCGGTATAACGTGCCATTTTCTAAACCTTTCCTTCCCGCTAGACCCGACGCCGCTTGGGCGGACGGCAGCCGTTGTGCGGCTGAGGGGTGACATCGGAGATGGTGCCGACCTCGAGGCCTGCGGCCTGAAGTGAGCGGATCGCGGTCTCACGGCCGGAGCCGGGACCCTTGACGAACACGTCGACCTTCTTGACGCCGTGCTCCTGAGCCTTGCGCGCAGCGTTCTCGGCTGCGAGCTGTGCGGCGAACGGAGTCGACTTGCGCGAGCCCTTGAAGCCCACGTGTCCCGAGGACGCCCACGAGATGACGTTTCCGGCGGGGTCGGTGATCGACACGATCGTGTTGTTGAACGTGCTCTTGATGTGCGCAGATCCGTGCGGGACGTTCTTCTTGTCCCTGCGACGCGTCTTCTGCGCCTTCTTCGGACCGGTACCGCGTGCTTTGGGGGGCATTACTTCGCCTTCTTCTTGCCGGCAATGGTGCGCTTGGGTCCCTTACGGGTACGCGCATTGGTCTTGGTGCGCTGTCCACGGACGGGCAGACCACGACGGTGGCGAAGACCCTGGTAGCAGCCGATTTCGATCTTGCGTCGGATGTCGGCCTGCACCTCGCGGCGCAGATCGCCCTCGACCTTGAGGGACTCGTTGATGTAATCGCTGAGCTTGCGCAGATCGTCGTCGCCGAGATCCTTGCTGCGCAGGTCGGGGCTGACGCCCGTTGCTGCGAGAATTTCCTTGGAGCGGGTACGGCCGACGCCGTAGATGTAAGTCAGTGCGATCTCCATGCGCTTTTCGCGCGGCAGATCCACACCTGCGAGACGTGCCATGTGGCATTTCCTTTTCTTGTCCGGAGGTCTGCTCCCAGTCCGTCCCCTGTGTCCTTCTCACCGCTGGGGTGGGAAGCGTCTTTCAACAAACTCAGTGGGGCCCCGGCCTCCGTGCCGGGGGTCTGCCGCAACGCGTGTGTTGCGGTTGGTGCTGGGAGGTCATCTTCTAGCTGTTGCCAAGCCGACGTGCGTGATGCTCGGTGGTTATCCCTGACGCTGCTTGTGACGCAGGTTGTCGCAGATCACCATGACGCGCCCGTTACGACGAATCACCTTGCACTTCTCGCAGATCTTCTTGACGCTCGGCTGAACCTTCACGTCGTTGATCTCCTGTGTGTAGCTCGGACGCGCTGCGAGCAGCGGACCGAGCATGGTTCTCCCCGACCGGACATGGCCGAGGAAGCTCTTACTTGTAGCGGTAAACGATGCGTCCACGCGTGAGGTCGTAGGGCGAAAGCTCTACCACGACGCGATCCTCGGGAAGGATGCGGATGTAGTGCTGACGCATCTTTCCGCTGATGTGGGCGAGTACCTTGTGGCCGTTTTCGAGCTCAATGCGAAACATCGCATTGGGCAGCGGTTCGACAACTCGGCCCTCTACCTCGATAGCACCGTCTTTCTTGGCCATATCCTCCGCGATCCTGGCTCTCACACCTGGTTGATTGCATCTGTTTCCGTTACCGTGATGCCCACTGACCGACTCCTCGGAACCGAGTCGGAGTATCGCCGGAGGGCCGCACAGCCCTCGAGGCATGCGAACATCCGGTACGCAGGGCGCACCGTCGATCTATGTTACCGGCAAAGACACATCTGGCCAAATGCGCGCGAAGCGGGCACGAAACACGTCGGATGGCGACGTTAGATTAACTGAGCTAACCTTTCGTCCGCCCGCCATCGTTCAGCCACCGAGCCCGCAAGGTGCCCTCTTGAGTTCCAACCCGTCCGGCCCAGCCGTCTCCGTGATCATTCCCGTACACAACGCCAGAGATGTGCTCGACGAGCAAATACGCGCGCTCGCCCACCAGGACTACGACGGCCCGTTCGAGGTCGTCGTCAGCGACAACGGCTCGACCGATGGAGTGCGCGAGTTCGTGGAGGACCACGCACTACGGGCCCGCTTGAATCTGAAGTACGTCGATTCGTCCGGCACCCCGGGCGCGTCGCATGCGCGCAATCGCGGTGCGGAAGCAGCCGAGGGCCCGCTGCTGACCTTCTGCGATGCCGACGACGTCGTACACCCGACATGGCTGCGGCGCATCACCGCCGAACTGGACAGCTACGACCTCGTGGGAACCGGCCTGAGCACCGAGGCGCTGAACTCCGAAGCGACGCGCGCCGCAGTTCCGTTCGCCCCACCTTCGAATCAGGGCAAGTCGCCCTTTCGCCCGTTCGTCATCGGGGCGAGTATGGCGTGCCGCGCGTCGACCTACCGAGATCTCGGCGGGATGCTCGAATTCGTTCATGCCAGCGAGGACATGGAATTCTCCTGGCGCGCACAGCAATCGGGTGCCCGCCTGCACTTCATAGCCGAGCCGCTGGTCGAATATCGTTTGCGCACCGGCTACCGGGACAATTGGAAGCAGGCCGGGGCACTAGGATACGGATCGGCCCACGTCCGCGGAATGTATCGGGCTGCCGGATGCCCGCCGTTCCGAATCCGCACAATTTCCGTAGCGCTCCTCGCGCTCGCGGTACGAAACCCATTGCTGCCGACCGCAGTGACTCGGATGCCGACTCGCCTCTGGCTACGCCTGACGGCCGCCCACCTCGGACTCATCCGAGGGGGCCGCCGGTACTCGTCACTCACCTGGTGAGCGTTGACCTGGTAGTTCTAGCGAGGCCGAACCGTCAGGATTCGCGGGCCGTCCTCGGTCACCGCGACCGTGTGTTCCCAGTGCGCCGCACGAGAACCATCGGTGGTCACCACGGTCCACCCGTCGTCGAGAATGTCGGTCTCGTAGGTACCGAGCGTCAACATCGGTTCGATGGCCAGCGTGGAACCCACCACGAGCTCCGGCCCTTTGCCCGGCGCGCCCTCGTTCGCGAGGAACGGGTCCATGTGCATTTCGCGGCCGATTCCGTGGCCGCCGTAACCGTCGACGATTCCGTATTTGCGACCGTGAGCATCCTCGGCCGCGTGCGTACCGGACTCGATGGCGTGGGAGATGTCGGTCAGACGATTGCCGGGGATCATCGCTGCGATCCCGGCCTCCATGGAGAGCCTCGTCGCCTCGCTCAGCAACGCATCGGCCTCGATGATGTCGCCGACGCCGAACGTCCACGCCGAATCTCCGTGCCAGCCGTCCAGCACTGCACCGCAGTCGATGGACACGAGGTCCCCGGCGACCAACAACTCGTCCGCCGACGGAATGCCGTGCACTACGCGGTCGTTCACCGAGGAGCAGATGCTGCCGGTGAATCCGTGGTACCCAAGAAACGAGGGCACCGCGCCGGCATCACGGATGACCGCCTCGGCAACTCGATCGAGTTCGAGCGTCGAGACTCCGGGCTTGGCTGCATCTCGTACGGCGACTAGAGCGGCACCTACCACGGCACCGGCTGCCGCCATCGCGTCGAGCTCACCAGCGCTCTTGAACGGGACGACTTTTCGTTTACGGCCGAACGCCATTACTTGCCGTGGTCCTCGATGGACTTCAGCGCGCGGGCGTTGACTTCGTCCACCTCACCGATCGCATCGACGGTGACCAGCTTGTCGGAGTAGTAGTCCAACAGCGGTGCCGTCTCGTCGCGGTACACCTTGAGACGATTACGGATGACGTCCTCTTTGTCGTCCTCACGGCCGCGCGCCAGCATGCGGTCCACGACGACGTCCTCGTCGACGACGAAGGACAGCACTGCATCGAGATGTGCGTTCAGGTCGGAGAGGATGTCGACCAGAGCTTCGGCCTGGCCGACCGAACGCGGGAAACCGTCGAGCAGGAATCCGTTGACGGCGTCGGGCTCGGCGAGTCGACTGCGCACCATGTCCACGGTGAGTTCGCTCGGCACGAGGTCGCCCGCGTCGAGGTACTTCTTCGCTTCCAATCCGAGCGGGGTCTTCTCGCCGATATTTGCGCGAAAGAGATCGCCTGTCGAAATGTGTGGCACGCCCAGCTTCTCGGAGAGGAGGACGGCCTGAGTGCCTTTGCCGGCACCGGGGGGACCGAGCAGAACAAGTCTCACTTGAGGAACCCTTCGTAGTTACGCTGCATCAGCTGGCTTTCGATCTGCTTCACGGTGTCGAGGCCCACGCTGACCATGATCAACACGGCGGTACCACCGAACGGAAGGTTTTGAGCTCCGCCCGAACTGCCGATGTCGAGGAACAGGTTGGGAAGCACCGCAATGGTGCCCAGGTACACCGCACCGGGCAGCGTGATGCGACTGAGAACGTAGTTGAGGTAATCGGCTGTCGGCTTACCCGGTCGGATGCCCGGGATGAATCCACCGAACTTCTTCATCTCGTCGGCCCGCTCTTCGGGGTTGAACGTGATCGCCACGTAGAAGTACGTGAAGAATACGATCAGCCCGAAGAAGATAGCGATGTACACCGGGTTCGCCGGGTTCACCAGATACTCGTTGATGATCCGCTGCCACCAGCTCGGATCGGTTGCGGTGCTGGCGGACGTGAGCTGGGCGATGAGATTGGGTAGGTAGAGGAGCGAGGACGCGAAGATCACCGGGATGACGCCGGCCTGGTTGACCTTGAGCGGCAGATACGTCGACGAGCCGCCGTACATCTTCCGGCCGACCATGCGCTTGGCGTACTGGACCGGGATTCGGCGCTGACCCTGCTCGACGAAGACCACACCGGTGATGATGAGGAACGCTGCGAAGCAGACGAACCCGAAGACCAACCCGCCGCGGCTCTCCAGAATCGAGTTGCCCTCGGACGGGATGCGCGAGGCAATTCCGGCGAAGATCAGCAGCGACATTCCGTTGCCGACACCGCGCTCGGTGATGACCTCGCCGAACCACATCACGACGGCTGCGCCTGCAGTCATGACCAGCACGATGATGACGAGCCCGAAGATGGACTGGTCGGCGATGATGTCCTGCTGACATCCCTGGAGCAACTGGCCGCGCGAAGCGAGGGCCACCAGGCCGGTCGCCTGCAGGATGGCCAGTGCGATCGACAGGTAACGCGTGTACTGCGTCATCTTGGCCTGGCCCGACTGTCCCTCCTTGCGGAGTTCCTCGAACTTGGGGATGACGACGGTGAGCAGCTGCACGATGATGCTAGCGGTGATGTACGGCATGATGCCGATCGCGAACACCGAGAGCTGGAGGAGCGCTCCACCGGAGAACAAGTTGATCAACGAATAGATGCCCGCCGAATCTCCACCGGAGACCTGGTCGATGCATGCTCGGACATTGGCGTAGTCGACACCCGGCGACGGCAGTGTTGCACCGAAGCGATACAGGGCCACCAGACCGAGCGTGAAGAGGATCTTCCGTCTCAGGTCAGGAGTCCTGAGGGCCGACACGAAGGCGGAAAGCAAAGATCCTCCTGGCACGACTGCGTTGACGCCGCGAGTGCTTCGTCGGGAGCGACTGATGCTCCCGTGAGCCTCACGAGCATGGACTGCGGACGACATACATCGACCGCATCGATACGAACTTCTCTGAACTCTAGAACTCTAACAGTGCGCATCGACCGGACCGACGGTCAGTGTTGGACCCTGGCCGATCGGTCGACACACACGACATTCCGTGTAGGCAACGATGGCCGCAGCTCAGCTACGAGAGCTGTGGCTGCGGCCATCGTCACGAACTGCTGCTCGACGCGCTGCTACTCAGCACATCGAAGCAATGCTCATACCTCGGTTGCAGAACCGCCGGCAGCGGCGATCTTTTCCTTGGCGGAGCCCGTGAACTTGTTGGCCGAGATATCGACCTTCACGGTGAGGTTTCCGTCTCCGAGAACCTTGACGAGCTCGTTCTTGCGAACAGCTCCCTTGGCGATCAGCTCGGGGATACCGATCTGACCACCCTCGGGGAACAGGCGCTCGATGTCGCGCAGGTTCACGACCTGGAACACGACACGGTTGCGGTTGGTGAAGCCCTTGAGCTTCGGGAGCCGCATGTGGAGGGGCATCTGGCCACCCTCGAAGCGTGCCGGCACGTTCTTGCGTGCGCCGGTTCCCTTGGTACCGCGACCTGCGGTCTTGCCGCGCTTGCCACCTTCACCACGGCCGACGCGAATCTTCGTCGACTTGGATCCGGCTGCGGGGCGCAGGTGGTGCAGTTTGATGGTCATGGTTAGACCTCCTCAACAGTTACGAGGTGGCGCACCGTGTTGACCAGTCCGCGGTTCTGCGGGTTGTCCTCGCGGACGACCGTCTGGCGGATGCCCTTGAGCCCGAGAGTACGCAGGCTGTCACGCTGGTTCGCCTTCTGGCCGATGGTGCTCTTGATCTGAGTGACCTTCAGCTGAGCCATTACTTCACCGCTCCTGCCTGTGCGCGTGCGCGCAGCATTCCGGCGGGTGCAACCTCTTCGAGGGTCAGGCCGCGGCGAGCCGCAACTTCCTCGGGACGCTGCAGACCCTTGAGGGCTGCGACGGTCGCGTGCACGACGTTGATGGCGTTGTCGCTACCGAGCGACTTCGACAGCACGTCGTGGACACCGGCGCACTCCAACACTGCGCGAACAGCACCACCGGCGATGACGCCGGTACCGGCGCTGGCCGGACGCAACATGACGACGCCGGCAGCGGCTTCGCCCTGGATGGGGTGAGTGATGGTGCCGGCGATCATCGGGACGCGGAAGAAGCTCTTGCGAGCCTCCTCGACACCCTTCTGGATGGCCGCGGGAACTTCCTTGGCCTTGCCGTAGCCGACACCGACCAGTCCGTTGCCGTCACCGACGATGACGAGGGCGGTGAAGCTGAAGCGTCGACCACCCTTGACCACCTTGGAGACGCGGTTGATCGTGACGACCTTCTCGATGAAGTTCGACTTGTCCGCAGCGTTGCCGCCACGGCCGTTGTCACGACGATCGCGACCGCCACCACCGCGGTTGTCGCCGCGCTGGTTGTTATCGCCACCTGCGTTGGGGCCACTGTTCTGTCCGGCGGGGCCGCTTCCGCCGTCACGCCGTTGACGTCCCGGCATCAGGCTGTCCTTCCGTTGTCAGTCATTGTCATCATCAGAACGTCAACCCGCCTTCGCGGGCAGCGTCTGCGAGTGCCGCGATGCGGCCGCTGTAGTTGTTGCCGCCGCGGTCGAACACGACTGCCTCGACGCCGGCTGCCTTCGCACGGCTGGCGATGAGCTCGCCGACCTTCGCGCTGACGGCCTTCTTGTCGCCCTCGAGTGCGCGCACATCGGCTTCGATGCTCGACGCGCTGGCCAGCGTGTGGCCCGCCAGGTCGTCGATCAACTGCACGTGGATGTGACGCGAGGACCGGTTGACGACCAAGCGCGGACGCTCGGGCGTTCCGGAGATCTTCTTGCGAAGGCGGAAGTGACGACGTGCCTTCGACAGGCGACGCTTCGTCGAGACGTCGGTGCCGCGCGGTGTGCGCTTGACGACGTTCGCCTTGTCTGCTGTTTGCTGGCTCATATCACTTACCCGTCTTTCCGACCTTGCGGCGGATCACTTCACCCTCGTAGCGGATGCCCTTACCCTTGTACGGGTCCGGACGCCGCAGACGACGAATGTTGGCAGAGATCTGACCGACCTTCTGCTTGTCGATGCCGACAACGGTGAATCGCGTGGGCGACTCGACCGTGAACGTGATGCCCTCGGGTGCTTCGATCAGCACGGGATGGCTGTAACCGAGTGCGAACTCGAGGTCCTTGCCCTTGAGTACGACGCGGTAACCGACGCCGTGAATCTCCATCTTGGTGGTGTAACCGTTGGTGACACCGGTGATGAGGTTCGCGACGAGAGTGCGCGAGAGACCATGCAGCGAGCGGCTCTTACGCTCGTCGTCGGGCCGAGTGACGGCGATGGTGCCGTCGTCGGCGCGGGCGATCTTGATGGGCTCGGCGACTGTCAGGCTCAGGGCACCCTTGGGGCCCTTGACCGCAACGTCCTGGCCGTCGATGGTGATATCGACGCCAGCGGGGACTGCGACCGGCAATTTTCCAATACGTGACATGGTGTGGCCTCCCCTACCAGACGTAGGCGAGGACTTCTCCGCCCACACCCTGCTTGGCAGCCTGACGCTCCGTGAGCAGACCGGTGGACGTGGAGATGATCGCCACGCCCAGGCCGCCGAGAACCTTGGGCAGATTGGTGGATTTTGCGTACACCCGGAGACCGGGCTTGGAGACGCGTCGCACGCCGGCGAGGCTGCGCTCACGGCTCGGGCCGTACTTCAGATCGACGATGAGGGTCTTGCCCACCTCGGCGTCTTCCGTGCGGTAATCGGAGATGTAGCCCTCGCGCTTGAGGATCTCGGCGATGTTCGCCTTGAGCTTCGAGTGGGGAAGCTTCACCTCGTCGTGGTACGCCGAGTTGGCGTTGCGCAGACGGGTCAAGAAGTCTGCAATTGGATCGGTCATCGTCATGGTGTGACCTGTGCACCTTTCTCGCAGCGGTTCCCATGCAGCACGCGCGGGCTGGTGCCTTCCGGTTCCGGAGAACCCATCGGGCCTGGCTCGTCACATCGTGGGCCTACAGCGAAGTGAACATGTCCTGACCGACTGTTGCCGGTCAGGGGTTGCGCTCCAAGCAATGCATCGCTGCACTGCCAGGTGTTACGAGCTTCCGCATGTTCAATGCTGACGTACGGAGAACTCGAGGTTGCGTTCTGTATTGCAAGGACTCGCGTGCAGGCACGACGAAGCCCGGGCAACCGCTCTAGTGTAGGCATCGCGCACCCGAAGACCAAATCGCCTTACCATTGCGCGACAGCTCGGGTCCAGTCGGACACCCCGACGAGTACTTCTTCGCTAACGTCGGACCATGACGGACTCGAAGGCAGTCGACATCGACCACCTCACCCACACTCTGCGCGACCGCAACATCGTCGGCTTGACCATCGGCTGGGTCGACAACAACGGCATCGTCCGATCCCGCACCGTGCCCACCGCAGAATTGACTGCAGTCGCACGGCGTGGAGTGGGAGTCACCGCGGTGTTCGCGGTATTCGATTCGCATGACGGGATCACATTCGCCCACGAAGGACTGTCGACGCCGTCCGGCGATGTGCGGTTGATTCCGGTGATCGAGAGCGCGTCGAGCGTGGTCGCCCTGTCCGGACAGCCGGGGCTGGCCTGGGCGCACGGACGACAGGTCTCGGCGGACGGCACACCGTGGCCCTACGATCAGCGCTCAGTTCTCGAGCGGCAGGTGCAGAAGGCGTCCGATGCCGGTTTCGAGGTACGGGCCGGATTCGAGATCGAGTTCGCCCTGACTCGCGAGTCGGACGGACTGTCCGCTCATCGCGGACCTGCCTACTCGGCGAACGCACTCCGCGATGTCGATCAATTCGTAGTACTGCTGCTTGAGGCGCTGTCTGCGAATGGCCTCGACATCGGGCAGATTCATGCCGAGTACGGCGGCTCCCAGCTGGAGATCGCATTGAGTCCACTCGATCCACTTGCTGCGGCCGACGCGCAGGTACTCGCGCGGCAGACCATCCACTCAGCGGCCAAAGCCCAGGGCCTGAGGGCAAGCTTCGCTCCCCTGCCCTCGTCGAGCAGTGCGGGTAACGGATGGCACCTACACACATCACTGGTTCGCGACGGTCACAACGCTCTGACCGGCGACGGAGAGTACGGACTGTCCGACACCGGGCAGGCGTACATCGCGGGCCTCGTTCGAGAACTCCCGGGACTCACTGCCATCACGGCACCGAGTTCAGGGTCACTGCTGCGTCGTCGACCGGGGTACTGGGCAGGTGCCTTCGGATTCTGGGGCGTCGAGAACCGCGAGGCTGCAGTGCGACTCGTACCGGCCACGCCCCTTCTCGGCCCGGAACACACCAACGTCGAATTGAAGGCGTGCGACGCGTCCGCCAATCCGTATCTGGCGCTGGCCGTCACGATCGCGGCCGGTCTGGCGGGAGTGGCGGATTCGGCGCAGTTGCCGTCTCCGGTCCAGGAGGACGTAGGAGGTTGGGACGATGCTCGTCGGGATGCCGCGGGGATCTCCCCACTCGCGACGACCCACGCGCAACAGCGCGGAGACCTCCTGTCGTCCGCACTGGTCCGAGACGTGTTGGGCATGGAACTTCTGGGCGCGTTCGTCGCCTGCCGGGACGCCGATGCCACGTGGGCGGAGAGCCATACCGAGGACGAACTGCTCGAATCGCTGCGCTGGATCTACTGACGTGTTGCGACGGTTTGTCGGGGCAACCACAATCGTCTCGGCCCTCGATCATGCTCTGCCACAACCGGATCAACTCTGCGGACCGTTCTCGGCATCGGTTGCGCTGACGGCCGTCATGGGCGACGACGCACCGGGCGTGACGGCCCTCGCGGTCGCGTCGAGGTCCGCGATCTGGCCGGGTGCAATCGACTCGGCCCGTCCTCCCGGAACCCCCCGAATCACCGACGGGTGGGATCTACTGCCGAGAGCCGCATCGATCGACGCAGCCGGGACCACGGCAGCAGGTCTCACGGAGGGCATCGAGACCGCGACCGACCACCGCGTCGCCGTGGTTCCCATCGTGGGGCCCTCCGTCGAGAGATTGCGTCTGCTGCTCGACCGTCTTGCCGACGGGCCTTTCCGCTTCGCATCGTTGGCGAATGTACATACTGCAGAGTTGACCGACTTCGACTGGAACGTAGGACATTTCGTGACCGTCTGGGGATTCGATCCAGTCGAGGACGTAGTGGCGATTGCCGACACCTACCGGGAACTCGGAGACCCGGACATGCCGCCTGGATGTAGAACCGTCTCCACCGATGCCCTCGCGTCGGCGATGTCCGAGCGTGGCCTGCTGCTGATCGTCGACAGCCAGGATCATCATGCGGCGGTGGATCTGGTCCGCTCTCTGGATCTACGACACGACGTGTGGTCGGTGTGAAACTCAGGACCTGAGCAACGCAAAATGGGCGTGGGTTCCTTTCGGAACCCACGCCCATCAGCGTGGTGTGGTGAAGCCCGGAGGCCTCAGATCACCAGGAGCTCTTGCGAACTCCGGGAAGCTCTCCGGCGTGTGCCATCTCGCGCACGCAGATACGGCAGAGGCCGAACTTGCGGAACACGGAATGGGGACGGCCGCAGCGGTTGCAGCGAGTGTATGCACGCACCGCGAACTTCGGCTTCTTGTTGGCCTTGTTGACCAATGCCTTCTTCGCCATGGACTCAGTTCTCCTTGAACGGGAAGCCGAGGTGCTTGAGCAGCGCGCGGCCTTCTTCGTTGTTGGTTGCGGTGGTTACTACGGTGATGTCCATGCCGCGCGGACGGTCGATCTTGTCCACGTCGATCTCGTGGAACATCGACTGCTCGTTGAGGCCGAACGTGTAGTTTCCGTTGCCGTCGAACTGCGTGCCCGAGAGGCCGCGGAAGTCCCTGATTCGGGGAAGGGCAATGGAAACCAGACGGTCGAGGAACTCCCACATGCGGTCGCCACGGAGGGTGACGCGTGCGCCGATGGGCATTCCTTCGCGCAGCTTGAACTGTGCGATGGACTTGCGAGCCTTGCGGATCTCCGGCTTCTGGCCGGTGATGGCAGCGAGGTCTGCAACTGCGCCGTTGATCAGCTTGGCGTCACGGGCGGCGTCGCCGACACCCATGTTGACGACGACCTTGACGATGCCGGGGATCTGCATGACGTTTTCGTATGCAAACTCGGTGTTCAGGGCGTCTTTGATCTCAGCGCGGTAGCGCGCCTTGAGGCGGGGCTGTTCGCCCGCGATGTTTTCGGTGGTAGTCATCTCAGATGTCCTTCCCGTTCTTGCGGGAAACACGAACGCGCTTGCCGGATTCTTCGTCGGTCCGGTAGCCCACGCGAGTGGGGTTTCCGTCCGAGTCGACAACTGCGACGTTCGAAACGTGGATCGGGGCTTCCTGAGTGACGATGCCACCCGAGGATGCGCCGCGCTGGTTGGCAGAGACCGCGGTGTGCTTCTTGATGCGGTTCACGCCTTCGACCAGGACCTTGGAGTCAGCGGGGTAGGCCTGAATGACCTTGCCCTTGGCACCCTTGTCCTTGCCTGCGATCACGAGAACGGTGTCGCCCTTGTGCACCTTCATTTACAGCACCTCCGGGGCGAGCGAGACGATCTTCATGAACTTCTTCTCACGCAGCTCGCGGCCGACCGGGCCGAAGATGCGGGTTCCACGGGGGTCGTGGTCCGGCTTGATCAGCACCGCAGCGTTCTCGTCGAAACGGATGTACGAGCCATCCGGACGGCGACGCTCCTTGACGGTGCGGACGATGACGGCCTTGACGACCTCACCCTTCTTGATGTTTCCACCGGGAATGGCGTCTTTCACCGTAGCTACGATGATGTCGCCGATTCCGGCGTAGCGACGTGACGAACCACCGAGAACGCGGATGCAAAGGATTTCCTTCGCGCCCGTGTTATCAGCGACGCGTACTCGCGACTCCTGCTGAATCACTAACTTCTCCTTGACCTGGATGTACGTACGTGCCGGATTTCCGTCCCGACACGCGCGGTCGGCTGCCGAGAGCGGGCGCACGAAGACACACCGCTGCCACAGGCAACCGGTCAAGTGTAGGGGAACGCCGATGCCAGAGCCAAATCGCCGTCACGGAGACGTGCTTGCCCCCTACGTGTCGGACCTTGTCGGTACGGTTCGGAGATGGGGCAACAGGGGTGGGCGGGGAACAGCTGTGATCGGGAACGGTGAGACCGCAGGCTGGTGGTCGAGTCTTCCCGCAGATCGAGTGACTCGACTTCGCGGGGCGTCCGAACGCGAGCTCGCCGAATCCGCGAACCCGCTCCCCGCCGACGCACCCGCGATCGTCTTCTTCACTGTCGACGAGCCGGCATCTCGTCGTTCGGCAGACCTGGTCGAGATGGTGGTCACGTCGCTGGAGACCGCAGCGGTCCACTCGACCGCGCTGTGGCTCCCCGAGTTCGAGCACAACGCAGGGACCTCCACGTTGGAGCGGCGTGCCGCTCGCACGTCCGCCGTTCGCCTGGCTGCCGACTCGGCACACTTCGGCCCCTACATAGCGGCTCTGGCCGAGTCGGCCTCCTCGGGACGGCCGATACGCCGGGCGGTGTTCACCGTCGAGACCCGCGCGGCAGGTTCGGCGCGAGCTCTCGCGGCAGCTCACGGCCGCGACGTTGTCGCTCTCGTGCTGGTCGTACCCGACGCCGTGGACGCCGACTTCGTGTCGACCGCAGCGGAATGGCTGTGTGCTCACGCACGGGCGGGCGTGTGGCTCACCGGCGGTGGCTCGTCGAGGATGGACAGATTCCCGTCCGTATCGGTGCGCGCACCCGAAGTGCCTGCCGGCGTCAGCACTGTCCTCGATCGCTTCCGGCCGTTGAGCTATCCGCCGATCGCCGGGCACCCACACCCGGCGAGCGATCCGGAGAAGCGCCTGTACAGAGCGCTGGACCAGCACGAATGGGCCACCGGTCGAGAGCACAATCGCTCGATTCGGCTCGGCGAACTCAGCCGTCCGTTCACAGTCGACGTACTGTGGCGCACCGAGAGAGTCATCGTGGAAATCGACGGCGACGAGCACCGTGCCGCCCAGCGCTTTGCCGAGGACCGCGTGCGCGACAACCAGCTGCAGACACACGGGTACATGGTGTTGCGGTTCACCAACGCTCAGGTGATGGACGACCCGCACCGCGCTGTGGCTACCATCCGCGAGGCAGTATCGAGAAGACGATCGAAGGGGGATCCTCGATGAGTACCGAAGACCTGAACGGCACCGAAGCAGCAGTACTGCTCGTTCTGATGGCCGAAGCGAGTCCGGTGAAGAACAGCGCCCTCAAGGCACTCGGCCCCGAACTACCGAAGGCTTCCCGCGACAAACTGAAGAACTCGGGATTGATCGAGGTCGATTCTTCGGTGCGCCCGATGACTCTGGAGCTGACCGACAAAGGGTGGCGCACCTGCGGTGAGCTCATCGGCGGTGAACCACCGGCTCGGTCGACAGGCGCAGGCAAGGCCATGTTCACCGTGTTGGCAGGGCTACGTCGCTGGCTGGATCGCACCGACAGCCGTCCGGCCGATGTGTTCTCGCCCCGCGGGGACGAGACCGCACCCCTCGACAGCTCCGAGAAGGCCGTCGACATCGAGGCCTCGATTCGCGCCGCGTACGCGTCGCTCGCACGTGAACCCGGTAGCACCGTTCGGCTGTCTCGCTTGCGAAACGAGTTGCGAGACATACCTCGTGGCGATCTCGACGATGCACTCGCACGGCTGCGTCGCGCGGCAGACGTCTCGTTGATACCCGAGGAAAACCAGAAGACGCTGACCGACGAGGAACGCGCTGCGGCCGTCGTCGTCGGTAATCAGCAGAACCACCTTCTCTCGATCGAATCATGATGGGCGTGAACTCCACGATGACGGACAACGAGCAGATCCGGGCTCTGGAATCGGTACGGCTGAGCTGGGCCCCGACCCCCGACGACGTGTGGCGTTCGCAGTCCAACGTGCACGTTCCCGGTATGCACGAGCGGGTGTTCCTCGAGGTGATGAACGCCTATGACGACGCAGAGACGTCGGATGACGCCAGTCCGCTCGGAGTCGTCGTACGCGGGCCGGCCGGATCCGGCAAGACGCATCTGCTGGGGCAGGTGCGCGAGGAGGTGCAGCAGAAGGGCGGGTACTTCTTCCTGATCAGGCTGCTCGACGCCGCGGGCTTCTGGCGATCGACTCTCATGGGGATGCTCGACGACCTGATGCGGCCCTCCGGCCAAGGATCCGACAGCCAACTCGCACTTCTGCTGCGTCGCTTGTGCACGATCGGTGACATTCCCGACGAACAACGCGCAAAGATCATGGGCGAGAACATGATCGACGCCGAGACACTGAACGACTTCGTCACCGCCGTATACAAGGTCCACCCTCGACATCGGCGTACCTCGCAGCACACGCTGCGCGCCTTGGTGCTGTCCATCGCCCCCGATTCGGCCGTCCAGGATCTCGGTGACGCGTACCTGCAGTCGATCGACGACGTCAATGCCGAAGAATTCTCGCCCTGGGGTATCCGCCGGGCCGAGCTCGGTCACCAAGGCATTGCCGAGAACATCTCACGACTGCTGGCCATCACCGGTCCGACAATTCTTGCGATAGACCAGATCGACACGTTGGTCGCGCAATCCCGAACGGGATCGGATCAGGAGTTCGCCGACGCACAGGAAGACAAGGTCGTCGAGCAACTGGCGCACGGTCTGATGTCGCTGCGCGAAACGCTTCCGCGCACCGCGTCGGTTCTCTCGGCACTGTCGAGCGCGTGGGAGTTGATCGCTGCCCGCGGCGTGGCACCGATGCGCGACCGCTTCCGAGTGACGCAGCCTCTCAAGCCGATTCCGTCGTCCGACATCGGACGCCTGTTACTGGGCCGACGTCTGGCGGCGTGCTTTCTCGAGGCCGGCTTCACCCCGCCGCATCCGACGTGGCCGGTGGCACCCGACGCATTCGAGCAGGCCCCGGACTTCACTCCGCGGCAGCTGCTGATCGCGGTCGACCGTCACATCAGGCACTGCCTCGACACCGGCGTCGCGTCGGAGTTGGAGAGTTTCACGGACAAGTCCGGGCCCGCGGATGCGCAGGACCTCCCCAAAGCACGGGTCGACGAACTCGACATACTCGACGATCGCTACGCAGAACTGCGCAAACAGGTCGACGTCTCCATTCCGCTGAAGCCCGACAGTGAGGACTCGATCGTCCCCGCACTCCTGTCTGCGGGCCTGACCGCGTGGATCCACGAGCATCAGTCCTCGGACGACAGCCTTGCCCAGGACCCACCTCCGAGCGGCAAGCCTGCCCTGCATGCCAGGCTGCGACATACCGTCGACACCGATACGGACGACGAGGAGCACTGGTGCTTCCGCGCGGTCTCCTCCGGCAACGCCAGGGCCGCGTTGGCCCGTGTGGAGCGTGCAGTGACCACGGCCGGCCTCAGGGCAGACATGCCGAAACGGCGACTGATCCTCATCAGAAACGACCCGTGGCCCAATGGCGCGAAGACCGAGCAGACCGTCGCCGCTCTGCGACGTGCCGGCGGCATTGTCGTTCCGTTCGGCGACGAGGACCGCAGGGCCTTGGCGGCTCTGTCGGTCCTGCTGGCCGAGAACTCCCCCGCTCTCACGTCGTGGTTGCTCGCGCGCAAGCCCGCACACGAGGTCGAACTGTTCTCCTCCGTGTTGCCTGCAGTCAGCGTCGTCGACGACGACACCGCATTGATCGAACCCGAGAACACCGTCGCGGCCGAGCCGATTGCGAGCCGCCGGCCGTCGATCGTCGCCGGGTCGGAAGTGAGTACCGGTGCGGACGTCGTGATCCAACTCGAGGCGCTCCGTAAGCACACAGCGATCTTCGCGGGTTCCGGATCGGGGAAGACGGTACTGATTCGCCGACTGGTGGAAGAATGTGCGCTGCAAGGTGTTTCGGCGATCGTGTTGGACGTCAACAACGACCTGGCTCGCCTCGGCACCGCGTGGCCCGAGGACGAACGGACGTGGCCGCCGGGCGACGAGGCCAAGGCGGCGGCGTATCTACGCGACACCGACGTCGTGGTGTGGACGCCCCGCAAGTCGGCGGGCCGACCGCTGAGCTTTCAGCCACTGCCCGATTTCGTCAGCGTTCTCGGTGATGCCGACGAGTTCGATTCCTCCGTCGAATCCGCATTGGCGTCGCTCGAGCCCGCCGCCGGCGTCCTGGGTACTTCCCAGAAGGCGAAACACGGCCGCGCAGTGCTGAAGTCGGCGCTCGATCTCTTCGGTCGACGCCCACAGGGCGGCACGCTGGCGGACTTCATCGACCTGCTCGAAGAATTGCCCGAGGACACCAGCGACCTGCGCGATGCCGTACGGATCGCGCAGGGACTGGCCGAAAATCTGAAGGCTGCCGTGGCCAACGACCCCATGTTCGCAGGGGCGGGCACCCCGGTCGACCCGGCAGTGCTGCTGACTCCGGCCGACGGAAAGAAGGCCCGAGTATCGGTGATCAATCTGGCGGGCCTGACCACCGACGAGCAGAAGCAGAGCTTCGTCAATCAACTGCAGATGGGCCTGTTCTCCTGGATCAAGAAGAACCCGGCGGGTGACCGGCCGCTCGGCGGACTGTTCGTGATGGACGAGGCGCAGAACTTCGCCCCCTCCGATCGCACGACCGCAGCGACACACAGCACACTTGCGCTGGCGTCGCAGGCGCGTAAGTACGGTCTCGGTCTCGTGTTTGCCACGCAGGCACCGAAGGGGTTGCACAACCGCATCGCCGGAAACGCGTCGACGCAGTTCTACGGACTGCTCAACAGCCCGTCCCAGGTCGAGGCGGCCAAGGAGATGGCCCGCGTCAAAGGCGGCTCGGTACCCGATGTCGGCCGTTTGCCCGCGGGGCAGTTCTACGCTGCCGTCGAGGGCGCAGAGTTCCGGCGAACCGCCACTCCCCTGTGCCTGTCCTACCACCCGAAGAGCCCGCCGACCGAGGAAGAAGTCATCGAACTCGCGCGTTCCTGACAGCACGCGTCGACACTGGCACACTGGATCCGATGAAAAACCTCGCTCGCGGGGAGAACTGCCCCGCTCCGACCGGCCGGCTGACGGTGACACTTACCGCCTCGACGTCGGTCGACGTGTCTGCGCTGCTGTTGGGGCCGGACGGACGGGTGCGTTCGGACGCGGATCTGGTGTTCTACAACCAACCCGAGGGCGCAGGCCTCGAGTACCAGCGCGGACCGTCCGGCCATCTCGTCCTGATCGATCCCTCCGCGATTCCAGCCGATATCGAGACCGTTGCCATCGCGGCATCGCTGGACGGTACCGGTCCGGCAACGTTCGCTGCCGCCGGCCCGACATCGGTGACCGTCTCCGACACGTCGGGCGGTGCGATCGTCGGATTCACCGCCGACGCACTCGGCGACGAGAGTGCTCTCGTCATCCTGGAGTTCTATCGCCGCAACCAGCAATGGAAAATCCGGGCGGTGGGCCAGGGGTACGCCGATGGGTTGGCGGGCCTGGCCACCGCGTTCGGTATCAGCGTCGAGGACGACGATCCGCCCACACCCGAGGCACCGACGGCACCACCCTCGCACCGAAGCGAAGCGATCGTGAATTCACCTGTCCCACAAGGAGTCCTGACCATGAGAAGTGAACTGTTCGCGCCCGCCCACGCCGAAGTTCCCGGATCGGGGATTCAGAAACAGGGCAGCAAGATGTGCCGGGTCGGCATGAACGGCGAGATCATGGCTCGGGCCGGCTCGATGGTCGCGTACCAGGGCACTCTGCAGTTCGAGGCCAAGGGCTCCGGGGGTATAGGTCGAGCCCTCAAACAAGCCCTGTCCGGCGAAGGCGTCCCTCTGATGAAGGTCACGGGCCAGGGCGACCTGTTCCTCGCCAACGCCGCACAGGACGTCCATCTGATCGATCTCGACGGTACGGACGGGCTCACCATCAACGGGGCCAACGTTCTCGCGTTCGACTCCTCGCTGAGTTACGACATCAAGCGTGTCCAGGGTGCCGCTGCGGGTGGAAACGCGGGGTTCTTCAACTGTGTGTTCACCGGTCGGGGCCGTATCGCCATCACCACCGACGGAGTGCCGGTCGTCCTGAACGTCGACCAGCCGACGTTCGCCGACCCGCAGGCAGCAGTTGCGTGGTCGTCGTCTCTGCAGACGAGAGTGAAGAAGAACGACTCGTTCGGGCTCGGAACGTTGATCGGCCGCTCGACCGGAGAGAGGTTCACGCTGGAATTCGCCGGCCAGGGGTTCGTGGTGGTGCAGCCGTCGGAACAGCCGCCGGGTGGACTGGTCGGCGGTACCGGTGGCGGTGAGCAAGCAGGCGTCGGCGGAGCACTGGGCGGCTTGCTGGGCAGGTAAGCCGCATGCTTCGGGAAGCACAAATGCCCGCCCCCGGGAAGGGAGCGGGCATTTTTGTGCAGGTACTACTTGGCCTTTTCGAGAACCTCGACCAGTCGCCAGTGCTTCGTGGCGGACAGCGGACGGGTCTCCATGAGCTGAACGCGATCGCCTACGCCGGCGTCGCCCTTCTCGTCATGTGCCTTGACCTTGGTGGTGCGACGAATGATCTTGCTGTAGAGGGGGTGCTTGACCCTGTCCTCGAGCTCGACGACGATCGTCTTCTCCATCTTGTCGGATACGACGTAGCCGATCCGAGTCTTGCGGTTGTTGCGCTCTTCAGTCACAGTCTTTTCCTCGCTCATGCCGCGTCACCTGCAGTGTCCTCGGAAGGACCAGATGCCAAGCCGAGCTCACGCTCGCGCAGGACGGTGTAGATGCGCGCGATCTCGTGACGGACGGTGCGCAGTCGACGGTTGTTGTCCAACTGGCCGGTAGCCATCTGGAAACGAAGGTTGAACAGCTCTTCCTTCGACTCACGCAGCTTGGTGACCAGCTCTTCACCGGTGAGCTCGCGGAGCTCTGCGGCTGGGGTTCCGGTAGCCATCAGAACTGCTCCTCCCTGGTGATGATGCGTGCCTTGATGGGCAGCTTGTGGATGGCGCGAGTCAGTGCCTCACGCGCAATGGTCTCGTCGGGGTACGACAGCTCGAAGAGCACGCGACCCGGCTTGACGTTCGCGATCCACCACTCGGGCGAACCCTTACCGGAACCCATGCGGGTCTCGGCAGGCTTCTTGGTGAGCGGGCGGTCCGGGAAGATGTTGATCCAGACCTTGCCGCCACGCTTGATGTGGCGAGTGATCGCGATACGAGCGGACTCGATCTGACGGTTGGTGATGTAGGCGGGCTCGAGAGCCTGAATGCCGTAGTCACCGAATGTCACCTGAGTTCCGCCCTTGGCGGCACCCGAACGCTTCGGGTGGTGCTGCTTGCGGTGCTTGACCCGGCGGGGGATCAACATGCGTCAGCCCTCCTGAGTGGGCTCGGTCGAGGCCGGAGCCTCGGTTGCGGATGCCGCGCGGCCGGCCTCGGTGCTGGTCGCCGTGGTGCCCGAGGCACCGCTGCGACGCGGACGAGTGGGACGCTCACGACGGGGACGGTCTGCACCGGCGGCCGGAGCCGCAGCGGCAGCGAGTTCACGCCGTCCGCCGACGATGTCGCCCTTGTAGATCCAGACCTTGACGCCGATGCGGCCGAAGGTGGTCTTGGCCTCGTACAGCCCGTAGTCGATGTCGGCACGGAGCGTGTGCAGGGGAACGCGTCCCTCGCGGTAGAACTCCGAGCGAGACATTTCAGCGCCACCGAGACGGCCGGAGCACTGAACACGAATGCCCTTGACATTCGGCTGACGCATGGCCGACTGGATGGCCTTACGCATCGCGCGACGGAATGCGACGCGATTGCTGAGCTGCTCGGCAACACCCTGGGCCACGAGCTGAGCTTCGGACTCGGCGTTCTTGACCTCGAGGATGTTGAGCTGAACCTGCTTGCCGGTCAGCTTCTCGAGCGCTCCGCGGATGCGGTCGGCCTCGGCACCACGGCGACCGATGACGATGCCCGGACGTGCCGTGTGGATGTCCACGCGAACACGGTCACGAGTGCGCTCGATCTCGACCTTGGCGATACCCGCGCGCTCCATGCCGGTGGCGAGGAGCTTGCGGATCTCGACGTCTTCCTTGACGTACTCCGAGTACTGCTTGTCTGCGTACCAACGCGACTTCCAGTCAGTGGTGATACCCAAGCGGAAGCCGTGCGGGTTGATTTTCTGACCCACTACTGAGCCCCTTCCTTGGACGCCTGGCCCTTACGACGGTTACGAGACGTTCCGCCGGTCTTGGGCAGGCTTTCGACGATCACCGTGATGTGGCTGGTGCGCTTGCGGATCCGGAATGCCCGGCCCTGAGCACGCGGCTGGAATCGCTTGAGGGTCGTGCCCTCGTCGACGAATGCAGTAGCGACGATCAGCGTGCTGGGATCGAGATCCAGGTTGTTCTCGGCGTTGGCGGCTGCGGACGCGATCACCTTGGCGACCGGCTCGCTCGCTGCCTGCGGCGCGAACTTGAGGATGTTGAGCGCGTCCTCGACGGAGCGCCCACGAACCAGATCCACGACGCGACGTGCCTTCATCGGCGTGACGCGAACGTGCTTCGCTACGGCCTTGGCAGTCGGATTGGCGGTGGGGGTGAAGTTGGTCATCGCCTCTTCGCCTTCCGGTCGTCCTTGATGTGACCCTTGAACGTGCGGGTCGGTGCGAACTCTCCGAGCTTGTGGCCGACCATCGAGTCGGACACGAACACCGGTACGTGCTTGCGACCGTCGTGGACGGCGAAAGTGTGACCGATGAAGTCGGGGAGGATTGTCGATCGACGGGACCAGGTCTTGATGACCTGCTTGGTTCCCTTGTCGTTCTGGACGTCAACCTTCGCGAGGAGGTGATCGTCTACGAACGGGCCTTTCTTCAGGCTGCGTGGCATTCTGAACTCCCTCCTAGCGCTTGTTCTTGCCGGTACGACGACGACGGACGATGAGCTTGTCGCTCGCCTTGTTCTTGCGGGTACGGCCTTCAGGCTGTCCCCAGGGGCTGACCGGGTGGCGTCCACCGGAGGTCTTGCCCTCGCCGCCACCGTGCGGGTGGTCGACCGGGTTCATCACGACACCACGAACGGTCGGGCGCTTGCCCTTCCAGCGCATGCGGCCGGCCTTGCCCCAGTTGATGTTCGACTGCTCGGCGTTGCCGACCTCGCCGACGGTTGCGCGGCAGCGCACGTCGACGCGACGGATTTCACCGGACGGCATACGCAGCGTGGCGTAAGGGCCTTCCTTACCGAGGAGCTGGATGCTCGCTCCGGCGGAGCGGGCCATCTTCGCGCCACCACCCGGACGGAGCTCGACCGCGTGAATGGTCGTACCCGTCGGGATGTTGCGCAGGGGCAGGTTGTTGCCGGGCTTGATGTCGGCATTGGCACCCTGCTCGATCGGCGAGCCCTGGGCGATGCCCTTGGGTGCGACGATGTAGCGCTTCTCGCCGTCTGCGAAGTGCAGCAGTGCGATGTTCGCGGTGCGGTTGGGGTCGTACTCGATGTGAGCGACCTTGGCCGGCACGCCGTCCTTGTCGTTGCGACGGAAATCGATGAGACGGTACGCACGCTTGTGACCGCCACCCTTGTGCCGGGTGGTGATACGACCGTGTGCGTTACGTCCACCGCGACCGTGCAGCGGGCGGATCAGCGACTTCTCGGGGGTCGAACGCGTGATCTCAGCGAAGTCGGACACGCTGGAGCCACGACGGCCCGGGGTTGTCGGCTTGTATTTACGGATTGCCATGAGTCTTCTCGTCCTCTATATCCGAAGAGTCCCAGTCGCTTACGCGACCGGACCTCCGAAGATCTCGATGGGCTTGCTGTCGGCGGAGAGCGTTACGAGCGCGCGCTTGGTGTCCTTGCGCTTGCCGTAACCGAACCGGGTCCGCTTACGCTTGCCCTGACGGTTCATCGTGTTGACGCTGGTCACGGTGACGTCGAAGATCTTCTCGACGGCAATCTTGATCTGCGTCTTGTTCGAGTCCGGGTGCACCAGGAACGTGTACGTGCCTTCTTCGATCAGTCCGTAGGACTTCTCGGAGATGACCGGTGCCAGCAAGATGTCGCGGGGATCGGCGATCGTGGTCACTTGCTTGCCTCCTCGTTCTTTGCAGGCCCAGCGATGAAGGTGTTCAGCGCTTCCACGCTGAAAACGACATCATCGGCGTTGAGCACGTCGTACGTGTTGAGCTGGTCGGGTGCGATGGGGTGCACGCCGTCCAGGTTCTGAACGCTCTTCCAGGCTGCGATGTCCTCGCGGCCGACGACGAGCAGGACCTTCTTGCGGTCCGAGATCTCGGCGAGGAACGTCTTCGCACCCTTGGTGGACGGAACCTGTCCGGCAACCAATTCGGTGATGACGTGCAGGCGCTCGCTGCGGGCCCGATCGGAGAGGGCTCCGCGCAGTGCGGCGGCCTTCATCTTCTTGGGGGTCCGCTGGCTGTAGTCGCGCGGCTGCGGTCCGTGAACCGTGCCACCGCCGACGAACTGAGGAGCGCGGGTCGAGCCCTGACGGGCGCGGCCTGTGCCCTTCTGCCGGTACGGCTTCTTGCCGCCGCCGCGAACCTCGCCACGAGTCTTCGTGGAGTGGGTTCCCTGACGAGCAGCTGCCAGCTGTGCGATGACGACCTGGTGCAGCAGCGCGATGTTCGCCGGTGCGTCGAAGATCTCCGCGGGGAGATCGACGGTGCCGTTGGTCTTGCCGCCGGCTTCCTTGACATCGAGCGTCAGCTTGGTCTCGGTGTTCTTCTCGAGGCTGGTCATGCCCGTGCACCACCCTTCAATGCAGACTTGACGATCACGACGTTGCCGCGACGGCCCGGGATCGCTCCCTTGATCAGCAGCAGACCGTTCTCGCTGTCCACCTTGTGGACCGAGAGGTTCTGCGTCGTGACGCGGTCGCCACCCATACGTCCGGACATGCGCATTCCCTTGAACACGCGACCCGGCGTTGCACAGCCACCGATGGATCCGGGACGACGGTGCACAGCCTGTGCACCGTGGCTCGCGCCCTGTCCCTTGAAGCCGTGACGCTTCATGGTTCCGGCGAAGCCCTTGCCCTTGCTGGTGCCGGTGACGTCGACGTATGCGCCGTCCTCGAACACTGCAGCCGTGAGCTCCTGGCCGACCTCGAACTGCGAGGCGTCGGCAACGCGAATCTCCACGATGTGGCGACGCGGCGTGACACCTGCCTTCTCGAACTGGCCGGTGGTGGGCTTGTTCACCTTGCGCGGGTCGATCGCACCGAATGCGACCTGGACGGCGCTGTAGCCGTCACGTTCCTGGGTGCGGATCTGGGTGACCACGTTGGGGCCTGCCTTGATCACGGTCACCGGAACGACGCGGTTGTTCTCGTCGAAGACCTGGGTCATTCCGAGCTTGGTGCCCAGAATTCCTGTCGCAGGCCGGTTCTTGTTATCAGTCATCGTTGTCTCCGCGCTCACTGGATGTTGACGTCGACACTGGCCGGGAGGTCGATGCGCATGAGCGCGTCCACCGTCTTCGGTGTCGGGTCGAGGATGTCAATGAGCCGCTTGTGAGTACGCATCTCGAAGTGTTCGCGCGAGTCCTTGTACTTGTGCGGCGAACGGATGACGCAGTACACGTTCTTTTCTGTCGGCAACGGCACCGGTCCGACGACGCGGGCACCCGTACGGGTGACCGTTTCGACGATCTTGCGCGCTGACGCGTCGATCGCCTCATGGTCGTAGGCCTTGAGCCTGATGCGGATCTTTTGTCCCGCCACGCTTAGTGTCCTTTTCTTGCCGCTTGGTCGTAGAACGGGCCGTTCGGCCTGCTCCACCTCGTCTGCACAGTCCCCGAGCCGGGGGAATCCCTCCGACTCGAACTGCCTTCGTGCACACACGACAGTGAAAAACGTTGACGACCAGGCGTGACCTGTATCCGTTGCCGCTCTTCATCTGTCATGGTTCTCCGGTCCACGCGGTCGGGCGTGTCGCGATTCCGCTCATTCTTCTGCGCTGAAACTTTCGCTTCAACCATCCGAGGGAGGAAACCCACACCGATCGAGCTGGTGGTCCGGACGCGCTCACGTGGAGCGCTGGTCTCATGTTCTGCTCAGCCGATCTCTCGATCGACTCACCTGGTTCAGGCCGCACGCAAGCGCGTCCCGTGTCCAGGCAACCCGACCAGTATGCCGCAGTGTGCGCGACAGATCAACTCGGGGTCGATCCATACGCTCCGCACGACCTTACTCAGCAGTAAGGTAAACCCATGAACACAGTCGCAACCACCACCGGGGCCACATATCGAGCCTGGTCGAAGCTCCCGAACAACACTATCGGATCCACCGTGTTCTCCATCGGCATGTGTCTACGTGTGCCCTACTTCGCGTCCGTGCTGCCGCGGGTGGTTGCGCTGGAACCCGGGCGCTGCGAGGCCACGGCCCCGAAATGGCTGGGGATCCGCAACCACCTCGGCACGTTCCACGCGATCGCCGCGTGCAACCTCGCCGAGGTTGCGATGGGGATGCTCGCCGAGGCCACCGTTCCGACGTCGCACCGCTGGATCCCCAAGTCGATGACCGTCCAGTACCTGACGAAGGCGACCACGTCACTGCGCGCGGTGGCAGAACTCGAGACCATTCCCGACTTCGCGACCGTCACCGACGGATGCGAGATCGTCGTGCCGGTTGCCATCCGTGACACCGCGGGCGTCGAGGTGGTGCACGCCGACATCACGATCTGGGTATCTGCAGCCTCTCGTTGACATACTCGACCGATGGACACGGTGACGCGGTCGGAGCAGCAGAACTCGGTAGTGGTGGTCGGGGGCTCCGGAGCCGTCGGCCGGCTACTGGTCGATCTCCTGCGCAGCGACGGCGTGCAGGTCACCGTCGTCGACGCTCGAGCCGCTTCGACATCGGTCGACGCCGCGACGCTCGTCGGCGACATCACCGCACCCGACCACCGCGTCACAGCTGCATTGTCGACTGCGTCGACGATCGTGCTCGCTGTGCCCGAGTCCGTGGCACTGTCGGCCGATCTGAGCGCGGTACGCCCCGACGCACTGCTGGTGGAGACGTTGTCGGTCAAGTCCGGCTACTCGCAGTACGCCGGCCGCGTCGGACACCTCGGCCCGACGCTGGGCATCAACCCGATGTTCGCACCGTCCCTGGGCATGAACGGACGCCCCGTTGCCGTCGTCGTGCACCGACCCGGCACCTCGGCCGACGCGTTCGTCGACAGACTGCAGCACTGGGGTGGCCGGACCGTTCTCCTCGACGCCGAGCGTCACGACCGACTCGCTGCGGCGACCCAAGCGCTCACCCACGCCAGTGTTCTCGCGTTCGGGCTCGCCCTGGCCGAGCTCGATCTGCCGTTCGCCGACATCGACGCCGTCGCTCCTCCCCCACACACGACGATGCTCGCCCTCCTCGCACGCATCACCGGTGGGGAGCCCGAGGTGTACTGGGACGTTCAGGCAGGTAACCCACACGCCGCCGACGCGCGGGCGGCGCTGCACCGCGCGACGCAACTGCTCGGCGAGACCGTCGAATCCGGCTCGGAGCCCGAGTTCGCCGAACTGATGAACCGAGCAGGCAGCGCCCTCGGTAGCTCCGCCGATCGCTATCGATCCGTCTGTGCCGAGTTGTTCGGTATCGTTCGAGGTTCCGGCGACAATTCGTGATCGCCGGTCCGGACGCGGAGGCGGGGCACACGATGTTGGAACAGCCGACCTTGCCGGAGCACGACCCCCACGATGTCGTCGAGAGCGCGGTCGTAGCGCGGTTGGCGAAGAACTGGTCGCAGCGTGCCACCGTCAAGAAGCCCGAACCCCAGTTGGACGATTTGTTCGACACGACCAAGCGAGATTTTCCCGACGCCTTGATCCCGTTCGGAGAACACGACACATTCCTCGGTGCCGAACCGGAACAGCAGGATCGGCTACGGGCCTGGGGCTGGATCGCGTTCAACAAGAACGTGATGGATGTCGAGCAGCACGTCGTTCACCCGGGATTTTCGCTGCTCGCCCAGGATGTGTTCGAGACCGGGATGGGCGACACCCTTGCGGTCGCGGTGACTCAGGCCATGGTGGACGAGCAGTACCACACGCTGATGCACCTCAACGCCAGTGCGGCGACCCGTCGCGGTCGCGGTTGGGCGTTGTCCGAACGATCGCTGCCGTTCAGTTCCACCGTCCGCCGTCAGCGGACCGCTCAGGCAACCACCGACGACCCGTGGTCTGCCGCGATCAGCTCGCTTGCCTTCATGACGGTGGCCGAGATCTCCATCACGTCCTATCTCGATCTGATCGAGGACGACGACGTCATTCAGCCGATCAATCGGGCGACGGTCAAACTCCACAATCGCGACGAGTACTGCCACGCATCGATTGCCGACGACATGGCGGCGATCGTCTTCGACAGGCTCGGATCCAACGATCGACAGAAGTTTCTCGACGGCCTCGTCGACGGCATGGATGCGTTCTCGAGCAGCGACTTCTCGACGTGGGCCCGCATTCTCGAACTCGAAGGTGTCCGCGGAGCCGAGGCCATGATCGCCGACGTCGAGGCCGACAAGAGCCGTCGAGCGCTGGTTCAGGACTACAGCGGACTGCGATCCCTGTGCCGAAAGCTGGACGTCGAGGACAGTATCGATATCGATTGGGGCTGACGGCAGAACATCTGCGACTGCAATCCACAGGTAACATTTCCCGGCAGTTCCCGTATCAAGTAGTGGCCCTCCCCTCCACGGGCCCCGGCACTGCCCCGGCCCCATTCACCCCACAGCTCGGAGATCCGATGTCGTCAGCTCAGCACGCAGCCGTACACGTGGAGGACGTACACAAGTCCTTCGGCGATGTGCATGCGCTGCGCGGCATCAGCTTCTCGGCCGAGCGGGGAACCGTACTCGGCATCCTCGGCCCCAACGGCGCGGGCAAGACCACGACTGTCAAAGTGCTGTCGACGCTGATCGCGCCCGACAGCGGCCGAGCCTTCGTCGCCGGCCACGATGTTGCTGCCGACGCTCCCGCGGTGCGGCGATCGATCATGATGACGGGTCAGTACGCCGCCCTCGACGACACTCTTTCGGGGCGCGAGAACATCGAATTGTTCGGCCGCCTCATGGGTCTGGACAAGAAGGCTGCCAAGGCTCGCGCCAAGGCCCTGCTCGACGAATTCGACCTGTCCGATACCGGCAAGCGTCCGGTCCGCGGCTACTCCGGCGGCATGCGCCGTCGTATCGACATCGCATGTGGCCTGGTCGTGCGTCCCGAAGTCGTGTTCCTGGACGAGCCGACCACCGGACTCGACCCTCGGAGCCGACAGGGTGTGTGGTCGTTGGTCGAGGCACTGAAGGCGCAGGGCATCACCGTGTTGCTGACGACGCAATATCTCGAAGAGGCAGACGTACTGAGCGACAACATCATCGTCATCGACAAGGGCACAGTTGTCGCCGAAGGTACGTCGGATCAGCTCAAGGCCATGACCGGCGGTAGCTACTGCGAAGTGGTGCCTCTCGATCCGGGTCAGCTACGAGCAGCGGCCGAGGCGCTGGGTGAGATGGTGCCTCCGGCGGTGCACGCCGAGATCACTGCCGCATCCGACCGCCTGTCCGTGCCTGCCCCCGACGGTGCCGCAACCTTGTCCGAGATCCTCCGCCGTATCGACGCCCGTGGCATCGTGCTGGCCGACATCGCGTTGCGCCGCCCCTCGCTCGACGACGTCTTCCTCACCCTCACCGGCCATTCGCAAGCGAGCCCCACCCCGTGACGGCCACGACGCGAGGCGTCTCGAATACGCGTGCGGTCACCGCTCCTCGGACAACCACCGGGTCGACGACGCAGCAGCCCAAACGCCGGTCACGAACGCGGCCATCCGGCTTCGTGCAGTGGCAGGCACTGACCGGGCGTGCACTGTGGACGATGCTCACCCAGGGTGAGCTGCTGATCGCGGTCATCGCTCCGCTGATTTTCACCATCGGCTTCTACCTTCCGCTCAAGTTCGTGATGGGCCTGCAGGGCATCGACTACGCACAGTTTCTGATGCCGATCATCGTGCTGCAGGCAATGGCGTTCACCGCCATCTCCGCCGCGCAGAGGGCATCGACGGAGGCAATGAGTGGACTCAACTCCCGCCTGAAGACGATGCCCGTCGTACGCGGTGTCCCGCTGGTGTCGCGAATCTCGAGCGGTGTCGTCCGCTCACTGGTATCGCTCGTATCCGCACTCGGCTTCGGCTACGTCATCGGCTTTCGGTTCTCCGCAGGATTCGGTCAGGCCCTGTTGTTCTGCGCGCTCGCCATGCTGATTAGCACCACGTTGTCGATCGGTGCCGACGCAATCGGAACGCTGTCGAAGAGCCCCGAAGCGACCAGCCAGGTGTTGACCCTGCCCCAGCTCATCCTCGGCATGGCCTCGTGCGGATTCGTTCCCGAGAGCGGCTTCCCGGAACTCATCCGACCGTTCGTTCGCAATCAACCGATTTCTCAGTTCTCGTTCGCTATGCGCGACATGGCCGAGGGCGGAGTCAGCTTCCAGGTGTTGTGGCCATCCCTCGCCTGGGTGGCCGGCCTGCTCCTGTTCTTCGTCCCGCTCGCCATCTGGGCGAGCTCGAGACCAGAATGACGAGTCCGAGATGACGATGACAGAAGCGTCGGTGAACGCTGCACGCGTATCCAACCTGACCTTTCCCGAACCCAACATGGCCCTGCGAGAAGGGTCCGTTCGTGCGCTCGGGACACACAGCCTGATCCAGGCCAAACGACTTCTGATGCGATGGATGCGCGATCCGTCGACGATGATTCAGGCGTTGCTGTACCCCGCGTTGATGCTGGTCATGTTCCGTGTCGTGCTCGGAAACTCGATTTCCGCGGCCACCGGATCGCCGGCGATCTACGGCCAGGTGCCGATGATCGCTCTGGTCGGAGCCATGTTCGGGTCCATCGTCAGCGCTGTCGGACTCAAGGGCGAACGAAAGTCGGGTCTGTTGGCCCGGTTCTGGACAACGCCCACTCACCGTGCGGCCGGCCTACTGGGCAGGATGATCGCCGAAGCAGTTCGGGTGCTCGTGACCACCGTGGTCATCATCTGTGCCGGTGTAGCGCTGGGGTTCAGGTTCACCCAGGGAATTCAGGCCGGCATCCTGTTGCTCCTGATTCCTGTCGTGTTCGGTATCGGGTTCGCAGTCATGGTCACGTTCCTCGCCACGGTGGCCGGCGACGCACCACTGGTCGAAGTGGTGTCGATCTTCTGCACGTTGTTGATGTTCTTCAATGCGGGATTCGTCCCCGTCCTCGCGTATCCGCTCTGGCTGCAGCCGGTGGTTGCAGCGCAGCCGATGTCGGTTGCGGTCTCCGCGATGCGTGCGCTGGCACTCGGAGGGCCCGTCATGACTCCGATTCTCCAAACTCTCGCGTGGTCTCTGGGAATGGTCGTGATCTTCCTCTACCCTGCGATCCGGGGGTACAAGAAGGCATCTGCGTCGGGCTGATCGCGTAGTCCGGGCCGACATTTCTACGTTGGGGGATTCGTTGTGGTCGACCGGGCACGACCTGAGCATCCGTCGGTATCGGTGATCATTCCTGTCGGCGGCCTCGATCCGCACTTGGACGCACAGTTGCAGGCTCTGGCCGATCAGGATGTCGGGTTTCCGTTCGAGGTGCTCGTTGCGGACAACACGCGAGACGGGGACCTCGGCGAATACGTACTCACTCATCCTTTGCGAGAGCGGCTGCGGCTCAGGTCGGTCGATGCTTCCCGCGAGACCGGAGCGGGTTACGCACGCAACTGCGGCGCCCGGGAGGCGTCCGGCGATCTGTTGGCGTTCTGCGACTCGGACGATGTCGTGCACTCGTCGTGGCTCACCACGCTCGTACAGGAGGCGTCGTCGTTCGATGTTGTCGGTACTGCGGTCGAAACCGACACGCTGAACAGCGTCCGGGCGCTGTCGTGGACTCCCACGACAGCGCCGGAGAACCAGGGCCGCACCGACTTCCTGCCGTTCGCGATCGGCGCGAGTATGGCCTGCTGGGCATCGGTGTACAGCGATCTCGGCGGCATGGACAACCGCTACCGAGCGAGCCAGGATGTCGAGTTCAGTTGGCGCGCGCAACTGGCGGGTTACACCTTGGGGTTCAGTACCGAGGCAGTGGTGGCGTATCGACTGCGTGACGAGCTACGCCCTCTCCTGCGCCAGTCGTTTCGCCTCGGGTTCGGCTTCGCCAAGCTTCGCGGAATCTACCGGCCTCAGGGGTGCCCGGCACTGAAAGTGCGCCGAGTCGCGTCCTGGTGGATGGCGCTGCTGCTGCGCAATCCCCTGCTGCCGACGTCGCTGACCAGGATGTCACGCGGCCATTGGCTGCGCGCGTTCGTCATCCGGGTCGGCGAGCTTCGCGCAGGAATCAGATACGGAGCCATCGGTTGGTGATGTCCACCACACGGGCTCGCCGACCGGCCTGCCCGACCGGCACCCTTGACCTGCACGCCTGTTACGCCTGTGTGTCCGGCTGTTACGGTCGGTGACGCAGATGCAGGTGACAGCGGCGGATTCCCACGCCCCGGACGAGATAGAGGCCATGCCGAAGAAGTTCACGAGAGTATTGCCCACGGCGATTGCTGTCGCGGTGGCCGGTGCCCTGTCCTTCACCGGGACGGGCACAGCGGTCGCTGCGCCCTCGCCCACCGGCACCTCGGTTTCTGCCACTCCTACGCTCGAGGGTGCCAACGACTTCGGCTGTGTTCCCAGCGCGGCCCATCCCCGTCCGGTCGTGCTCGTCCACGGAACCAAGATGGATGCGTCCACGTGGAAGATCCTGGCACCGCAGCTGAAGAGCGAGGGCTACTGCGTCTTCGCACCCAACTACGGCGGAGTATCGCTGCTGCTCGACCCGGGCACGACCATCTGGGGCTCCGGCGACATCGCTGAGTCGGGCCGTCAGATCGGCCGTTTCGTCGACGAAGTACTCGCGGCGACCGGTGCCGAGCAAGTCGACATGGTCGGCCATTCGCAGGGCGGCACCGCCACTCGGCAGTACATGAAGTTCGATGGCGGCACCGATGCGCAGGACCCCGCCCGCAACAAGGTGCACACACTGGTCACACTGGGTGCCACCAACCACGGCACGACCTTCGGTGGTTTGCAGCAGCTCTCCGAACTGCTCACCTCTCTCGGCCTGCCCGGCGACGCACTCACCCCCCTGACATACAACATGGCGGGTGCCCAGCAACTCGTCGGTTCGACGACGCTGACGAGCTTGAACGAAGGCGGAGACGTCGAACCAGGGGTCGAGTACACCGTCATCGCCACGCGCAACGACACCGTCTCGACACCGCCCGCGAACACCTTCCTCAAGTCCGGCGACCCTGCGATGGTGCACAACGTCTGGGTTCAGGACGTGTGCCCCACGGCGACGACGTCCCACGTCGGTCTCGTCGCCGATCCTGCTCCCCTGTACATGGTGAAGACCGCACTCGATCCCGATTACGCAACCACCACGCCCGCACCCTGCTGAACATTCTCCACACGCCACGACGAAGGCCTCACGACACGGTGTCGTGAGGCCTTCGTCGTTGCCGAACGGATTACCGGTGCAATTCCGCGTCCAGCACGGGCCCGATCTCGGTCGATGCCGGCGACGACGCCATCTGCCAGTGGGTCGAATGGACCGGGACGACCGTCATGCCCTCGCTCAGCGCACCGCGCCATGTCGCCGCCGCCACGTTGCCCGTGGGATCGTCGGTGACCGATGCGAACAGCAGCGCTCGTCCTGTGAAGGTCTGTGGCACATAGGTTTCGATGAGCTCTGCCGATTGTGCGATCCCGTCGAGTATCCCGGCGACCCGTTCGCGGGAAATCGAGTCGAAAGGTGCCGGCATCGACTTCAACAGTTCGGCCACGGAGTCGACCGTGAGTTCAGCGATCTCGAGGTGGTCGTCCGCACCGACACCCAGCCCGCCGAGAATCTCGTCCGCCGATACCGGCCTGTCGACGAGGTGGTCCGACCCACCCGCAACGAACGAGTCCATCATGGCCAACGTCGAGACCTCGTAGCCCTCACGTTGCAGTTGCACGGCCATCGCATGCGCGATCAGTCCGCCCATGGACCACCCCAGCAGGTGATACGGGCCCGACGGTTGCACGGCGCGAATCTTGTCCACGAATACCGCAGCCCACTGTTCTATCGACTGCGGCACAGGTTCTGCACCGGACAGCGCGGGCGACTGCAATCCGTAGATCGGACGGTCGTCGCCGATGTGTGACGCCAGGGCACCGAAGGCCCAGGACAGACCCACGATGGGGTGGATACAGAACAGCGGGGCCGAAGAACCGCCTACCCGTAGAGGTATCAGGACCTCGAGCCCGCTTGCTTCCGCTCCGTCGACTCCCGATGCCGTGGCAGCAGTGATCCGTGCCGCAAGGGAGGCAACGGACGCGTCCACGAACAACCAATTCAGAGGAACAGGCCGACCACCGAGGGCCCCCTTCAGCGCGGAGACCAACTTGACGGCCAGCAGAGAGTTGCCGCCGAGCGAGAAGAAGTCGTCGTCGAGTCCCACGCGTTCGACTCCCAGAACGTCCGCGAACACACCGGCAACAGCTTCCTCCACCGGTGTCTGCGGCGCCCTGAACTCGCGGGTCTCGAACTCCGGACTCGGCAGCGCACGACGATCCAGCTTTCCCGCAGCGTTGAGCGGTAGAGCGTCGAGCACCACGAAGGCCGACGGAACCATGTAGGACGGCAGCGTAGAAATTGCCTCCGCCCGAACGAGCTCGACATCGATGTCGGTACCGGGTGTAGGAACCAGGTACGCCACCAACGACTCACCGACCGCCGAGTGCGACACCACGACGACAGCCTGACTCACCGACGACCGCGCCGTCAGCGCAGTCTCGATCTCTCCCAACTCGATTCGCTGCCCACGGAACTTGACCTGAAAATCGGTGCGACCGATGTACTCGAGCCGATCGGCATCCATCGACCACCGCACCAGATCACCGGTCCGGTACATCCGCGTCCCCACGCCGTCGAACGGGTTCGCCACGAACCGCTCCGCCGACAGGTCCGGCCGCGCAACGTAACCCCGCGCCAACTGCACACCCGCCAAGTACAACTCCCCCGGAACGCCCGCCGGTACCGGATGCAGACGCGAATCCAGCACGTGCACCGAGGTGTTCCACTCGGGCACACCGATGGACACCGATCCGGACCCCGCCCCGTCCTCGGAGACATCGCGATAAGTGACGCTGACCGCCGCCTCGGTAGGCCCGTACAGGTTGTGCACCCGCGCATCCGACACTGCCCGACAGGCATCGACGGTACCCGCGGGCAGCGCCTCACCGATGACGAAAACATGACGCAGCGACGCGATCGACTGCGCCGACACCGCTTCGACGAACACCGTCAGCATCGACGGCACGAAGTCCGTCACGGTCACCCCGTGCCGCGCGATATCAGCGGCGACCGCCTCGACGTCACGCTGCGCGCCCGGGGCAGCAACGATCAACCGACCGCCGGTTCGCAGCGGCAGGAAGAAGCCCCACAGCGAGACATCGAACGTCGTCGCCGTTTTCTGCAAGTACACATCCGACGCATCGAGGCCGTATTCCTGCGCCATCCAGGCCATCTGGTTGACGATGGCCCGGTGTTCGATCGCCACGCCCTTCGGACGACCGGTCGACCCGGACGTGAACAACACGTACGCCAGGTCGTCCCCGGCGGCGCGCGGAAACACCACCGACCCGGACGGCTCCGGTGGATCGGTGATGTCGACGACCGGAACAGCGGTCGCCGTGACGAAACCATCTCTGGCCGTGGACAACACGACCACCGGGGCGGCCGTGTCGAGAATGTAGTCGTTACGTTCGGTCGGCTGATCCGGGTCCACCGGAACGTACGCCGCGCCCGATCGCAGCACCGCATACATGCCGACGACCAACTCGACGGACCGCCGCATCGCGAGCCCCACCAGAACACCTGGCCCGGCACCGTGCTCCTGCAACAGCTGCGCAGTCGCGTCCACCCGAGCCGAGAACTCCCGATACGTCAGCGACCGTTCGCCGAACACCACCGCGACCGCGTCGGGCGTGTCGGCCACCACCCGATCGAAGCCGTCCAACAACACCTCAGCGGATTCGATGGCCACCTCGTCGCCGTTGCCGCGCACCATGATTCGTTCACGCTCGGCCGAATCGAGAACGTCGATATCACCGACCACGCCATCCGGACGAGCGGTCACCGCCTCGAGTACAGCCACCAACCGTCGCCCGAACGACGCCACCGTCGACTCGTCGAACAGATCCGTCGCGTACATCAGCTCGCCGGCCAGACCTGCGCCGTCTCCGAGTTCGGTGAGCGTCACCTGGAGATCGAACTTTGCCGACGCCGCCCCGGACCCGAATGCCTCGACGCCCAGATCGGGGAGCTCGAACGATCCCTGGGAGAAGTTCTGGAAGAACAGCGCTACCTGGACCAGCGGGTGCCGCCCTTGCGATCGCACCGGATCGAGTACCTCGACAAGACGCTCGAAGGGTACGTCCACATTGTCGAATGCCTCCAGGTCGGAGGTACGTACGGCATCGAGTACCGCACCGAACGAGGCGTCTCGAGCGATCTGCGTTCGCAGGACCACCGTGTTGACGAACATGCCCACCAGGTCGTCCAACCGTGCGTCGCCGCGACCACCCACCGGTGCTCCCACGGCGATGTCGGACGTCCCGGACAACGTGGCCAGCAGCACCGCCAACGCTGCGTGCACCACCATGAACGCGGTGGCGTCGTGCTCGCGTGCACACTCGAGTACGCGGGTGTGCAGTGCAGCGTCGATCTCGAACGCCGTCACCGCCCCCTGTCCCGATGCGACCCGCGGGCGCGGCCGGTCGGAGGGCAGATCCAACTGCTCGGGGAGGCCGTCGAGCGTGCGACGCCAATAGTCGATCTGCTTGCGGGCCAACGACTTCGGGTCCGATTCGGAGCCGAGCATGTCGAGTTGCCAGAGTGTGTAGTCGACGTACTGGACCGGCAGCGGTGCCCACTGCGGTGCCGATCCGCCGTGCCGCGCGAGGTACGCAGTCATGACGTCGCGGGACAGCGGGGCCATCGAGAGCCCGTCCGCCGAGATGTGGTGTGCAACGAAGGCCAGCACGTACTCCGGTGCTGCACCGGCGGGGTCCGTGATGTGGAACAGCCGGACACGAAACGGGATCTCGACGGTGACGTCGAATCCCCGGGTGAAGAACTGTGTGACCGCAGCGAGCGCGTCGTCACGAGCGATGCGGACCACGTCCATCCCGACGTGCGTCTCGGCCTCGTCCCGCACCTGTTGATACCCGACACCGTCGATCTCCGGGTACACGGTGCGCAACGATTCGTGTCGACCGACCACGTCCCCCACGGCAGCCTGCAGCGCGTCGACATCGAGTTCTCCGCGCAGCAACAGAGCGACCGGCACGTTGTTGAGGGCGGAGTCGGTGTCGAGGCGGTTGAGAAACCACATTCGCTGCTGTGCGGACGAGAGCGGGATGCGCTTGGGCCGCTGCCTCGACGTGTCCAGCGCAGCTCGAACCGGACCGTCCGCCGAATCGGCGGCCTGCGCCAAGGCCTCGACGGTGGAGGACTCGAACACCGAGCGCGCCGGAACATGGACGCCCAGAGCCGAACCCAATCGAGCCGCAAGCTGTGTGGCGATCAGGGAGTTACCCCCGAGCGCGAAGAAGTCGTCGTCCAGGCCGACCCGTTCGACCCCGAGCAGCTCGACGAAGATATCGGCCACCACATGTTCGGTAGTGGTCGACGGGGGCCGGAACTCCGCGGCCTCGAACACCGGTTCCGGCAGTGCGTCTCGGTCCAGCTTGCCGGTGGGAGTCAGCGGGATCGAATCGATCCGTGTGATCACCGAGGGCACCATGTGCGCAGGCAGACTCCGCCCGGCCTCGTCCAGCACCCGGTCCAGGTCGACGTCCGTCCCTGCCACCGGCAGTACGTACGCTGCGAGAACGGTTGCGCCGGTGGGACTGCGGTGACCGAGGGTCACCGCGAAATCGACCCCGTCCTGCGCGGTGAGAACGGCGTCGATTTCACCGAGTTCGATTCTGAAGCCTCGGATCTGGACCTGAAAGTCGTTGCGGCCCAGGTATTCGATGGCCCGTCCGGACGCCACTTCCCGCCAGCGCACCAGGTCACCCGTGCGGTACAGTCGGCTTTGCTCCGAGTTACCCTCGGCTGCATACGGATTGGCGACGAAACGCGCCGCGGTCAGCGCGAATCGTCGATGGTATCCCCGCGCAAGGCCGGCACCGGTCAGATACAGCTCCCCCGGCACCCCGGCGGGCACCTGCCGCAACCGGTCGTCGAGCACGTGGTAGCCCATGTCCTTGGTGGACGGCCCGAGCAGCACGGCTTCGCCCGCGTTCAAGGGCGGCGAGATGTTGCACACCATCGACGCTTCGGTGGGGCCGTAGACGTTGTGAAAACGTCTGCCCGGTGACCACTTCGACATCAGTTCCGAGGTGAAGGCCTCGCCGCCGATCGCGAGCACTCGCATGTCGGGCACCTCTGCCGGATCGAGTGAGGCCAGCGCCGCCGGGGTGATGAACGCATGGCTGACGCGGTGGTGGCGGAGCATGTCACCCAGATCGGAACCGCCGTAGACACCGGGCGGGACGATGACCATCGTCGAACCTGCGCCCACAGCCATCAGTAGCTCCAGCACGGACGCATCGAAGCTGGGGGACGCGAAATGCAGTGTGCGCGAATCGGAGTCCAGCCCGTAGATCTCGACCTGAGTGGAGGTCAGCGGTGCCAGCCCGGCGTGGGAGACGGCGACGCCCTTCGGCAGACCGGTCGAGCCGGAGGTGTAGATGACGTACGCGAGCGTGGACGGGCGAATCGGTGCCCGTCGGTCGTCCGCCACGACGGGATCGTCGGACAACCCCTGGAGTGCGCCTTCGGTGTCGGACGAGTCGAGACTGATCCACGACACCGACGTCGGCATCGCCTCTTCGAATTGTGTTGCAGTGACACCCATTCGCACGCCGGAGTCGTTCACCATGTGCGTGATGCGGGCGGCCGGGTAGTTGGGGTCGATGGGCACGAATGCAGCACCGGTCTTCGCCACGGCCCACACGGCCGTGACAGATTCGATCGAACGGGTCAGTGCCAGTGCCACGAAATCCTCGGGGCCGACCCCGCGTTCGATGAGCAGCCGGGCCAGCCTGGACGACCGGGAGTCGATCTCCCGATAGGTGAGCGACCGGGTGCCGCACTCCACCGCTATACCGTCCGGGTTCTTTTCCACCGCCGCAGCGAGCAGAGTCGGCAGCGCGACCGTACGGGCCGGTCGCTGTCGGGTGGGTCGTGCACGGGTAGGCCTGGGGCGGCTCGACCGTCCACCCACTCGGCCGCCCGACTCGGACGGTGTGCCGGTCGATCCATCCGAACTCATCTGAACTATGACTCCTCACCAGTGTTGCCCCGCGCTCGGTCGTGGACGACGCGTCGGCCGATCCGACCGTTCATCGTCCACGACGCGGCGAGCGTTGCAGTTCGCCTCACCTTATCGGGCGGCGGTTCCTATCGACCCGGGCAGACGATGCACCGGAATGTCGACACCGCTCATCTCGGCACCGTCACCGTCGACCGACACGATCGCAACGAGGTCCTCGATGTCCTCGGGTTGCAGTCGATCGACCGCGGCGATGTCTGCTGAGGCAAGGAACGCATGGGTGACCCATTCTGCGGACACGATATCGGCGGCGTCCTCGGCGGACTCCGCCCGATCGGTCACCAGGGCTGCACCTGCCGTCACGGCGACCACACCGGCCAGAACTGCTGCACCGGAATCGAACCGGGTGGGGACGGCCAGCCGCGAATCGAAGGCCACGGCCCACTCCGCCACTGCGCTCGTCGCCAGTGCTGCGAGTGTTCCGTGGTCGATCGCAGTGCCGTTTTCGACCACGACCAACGCTGGGCTGTCGGGTCCCAGAACCGCCGTTCTGTCCGAATACGTCACCGGCCGCCCAGAACTCGCGGCAATGGCGTCGACGACGTCCGGATGCCCGAGGTGGATGGTCGTGACGGACCCGGCCCAGCTCGGCGCGTCGTCACCGTCCAGGACGAGGACGGACGCGCCTGCCCGCTCCAGAGCGTCCGAAGAGTTCGACGGGGCGATCGGAGCCACAGCTCCGCCTGCCTTGGCCACCGCCCACTGCGTCACGGCTGCCGCAACAGCGTCGGTGACGAAGACGGCGACGACGACTCCGGTTCGGACGCCACGTTCGATCAGTACCCGAGCCATCCGTGAGGACTGTTCGTCGAGCTGACGGTAGGTGGTCTCGACACCGTCCGACGACAACGCGGGCGCGTCGGGATCTGCGTCCACCGTCGAGGTGAGTACCTGCGGCAGGGTCAGGTCCGACCGAACCGGTGCCGCAGTGGAGTCAGCGGTCTGCGGGGTCTCGGTCAGTGCCGCCCGCTCGGCGGCGTCGAGCACGTCGATGTCGCCGACGACGACCGCTGGTGTTGCCGCCACAGCACCGGCGATGCGTGCGAATCGCTCCGCCAGCGACGCGACCGTGGACTCGTCGAACAGATCGGCGGCATACACCCATTCGACGTTCAGGGTTCCGGTGCCGCTGTTCCCGTCGGCGTGCTGGGTCTCCACCGTGACCTGCAGGTCGAATTTCGCCGTCGGCTCGAAGCCGCTGACGGGTTCGACCACCAGGTTCGGCAGCTCGAAGCGCGCCTCGCCGTGGGGCTCCACCGACAGGACCGTCTGGAACAGCGGGGTGTACCCGGCGTTCCGGTCCGGTGCGATGGTGTCGACGACCCGCTCGAACGGGACGTCCGAATTCGCGAAGGCCCGCAGGTCGGTCTCGCGTAGAGCGGTCAGCAGCTCTGCGAACGTCGCATCCGGGTCCACGTCCGTGCGCAGCGCCAACGTGTTGACGAACATGCCCACCAGTCCGTCGAGCGCCTCGTGCCCGCGCCCGGCGATGGGCGTGCCGACGGCGAAGCTGCGGGAGCCGCTCATCCGCGACAACAGCACCCCGAGGACCGCGTGCAACACCATGAACAGAGTCGCGTTGTTCTCGCGCGCGATCGCGGCGAGCCCGGTGTGTACCGACTCGTCCAGCTCGACACTCACACTGGCTCCACGCAGGTTCGCGGTAGCCGCTCGCGGCCGATCCCACGGCAACGACACGACCGGGGTGATCCCGCTGAGCTCGTCCGCCCAGAAGGCCAACTGCTGCGACAGAATCGACGTGGGGTCGCTGTCCGAGCCCAACACCTGCCGCTGCCATACCGCAAAGTCCGCGTACTGCACCGTCAGCGGTTCGGGCGTGTAGTCGGTCCCCGACGCGGCAGCGAGGTACGCAGTCATGACGTCACGGGCCAGTGGTGCCATCGATGCGCCGTCTCCGCTGATGTGGTGCATCACGATGACGAAGACGTACTCGTCCGGGCCGAAGCGGAACAGTGCTCCCCGGACCGGGGGTGCGACGGTGACGTCGAAGCCCTCGTAGACGAGTGCGCGAATCCGTTCGGCGGTGTCGGAGTCGTCGGTCGCGTCGATGGGAGTCAGATCGGGTACGACCGATCCGGCGTCGACGAACTCCTGGTACGGCGAACCGTTCGCATCTTCCGGGTAGCGCGTGCGCAGCGCCTCGTGGCGTTCCACGGTGCTGGACACGGCGCTCTGCAGTGCCGCGACATCCAGCTCGCCGCGCAGACGGAGCGCCAGCGGCATGTTGTATGCCCCGGACTCGGGGTCGAGTCGGTTCAGTACCCACATGCGCTGTTGCGCGAGCGACAACGGAACGGTCTGTCCGGCCGGTCGGCGACGCAGCGGCATATCGTTCGCGTCGTCGATGCGTGATTCGGCGCGCGCTGCGAGTGCCGAGACCGTCGAGGCCTCGAACAGGTCTCGGACACCGACCTTCTTCCCGAGCGCAGCCGACACCCGTGCCGCCACTCTTGTGGCGATCAGCGAGTTACCACCGAGATCGAAGAAGTCGTCGTCCGATCCGACCCGCTGCACGCCGAGCAGCTCCGCGTAGATCTCCGCCACGATCTCCTCGACCGGCGTTGCGGGAGCGCGGAACTCGCGAACCTCGAACACCGGCTCCGGCAGTGCTTTTCGATCCAGCTTGCCGCTGGTGTTCAGCGGGAATTCCGCGAGCACCATCACCGTTGCCGGCACCATGTACTTCGGCAGAGCGCCGCCGACGAAGGTGCGTACCTCGGCCGGGTCCAGCGTTCTACCCGGCGCAGGCACCACGTATCCGACGAGCTGGTCGCCGGCACCGGTGGTCGCCACCACGGCCGTGGCCTGGTTGACGTCGGGATGGGCCAACAGTGCGGTCTCGATCTCACCGAGCTCGATCCGCTGGCCACGGAACTTGACCTGGAAATCGGTGCGGCCGATGTACTCCAGGACGCCTGCAGCGCCCGGCCCCGATCGCCATCGGACGAGGTCTCCGGTGCGATACATGCGCTCGCCGGCAGCCGAGAACGGGTTCGCGACGAAGCGGTCCATCGTCAGGTCGACGCGCCCGAGGTATCCGTCGGCGAGCTGCGTTCCGGCCAGATACAGCTCACCCGCGGTCCCTGCGGCAACCGGATGCAGCCTGCTGTCCAGAACGTAGGCCTGGGTGTTCCATTCCGGCGCTCCGATGGGGACGGTCGCGCCCTCCTCGGTGGACGTCTCCCAATAGGTCACCGTCACTGCGGCTTCGGTGGGGCCGTACAGGTTGTGGATCCCGGCAGAGGTGATCGCACGGAAATCCGTCACCGTCTCCGGGGGCAGTGCCTCACCCACCACATAGACGTGTCGCAGGGACCGGCACTGCTCCTCGGTGGCGTACGCGGCGAACACCGTGAGCATCGACGGCACGAAGTCCGTGACGGTGACGCCGTGCCGGGCGATGCGCTCCGCGACGTACGCCGGGTCGCGGTGGCCGTCGGGGGTGGCGAGGACGACGCTCGCACCGACCTGCAGTGGGAGGAAGAAGCCCCACAGCGACACGTCGAACGTCGTCGCCGTCTTCTGCAGGTAGACGTCGTTCTCGTCGAGCGAGTACTGGTCGATCATCCACGCCATCTCGTTGACGATCGCGCGGTGCGGCACCGCGACGCCCTTGGGCCGCCCGGTCGAGCCGGACGTGAAGATGACGTAGGCGGTGTTCTCCGGGCGTACCGGTGCCAGTCGGTCGGCGTCTGCCACGGCGACTGCCGGGTAGTACGAGAGATCGAGGGTGTCCAGTTCGAGAATCGGGAACCGTTCCGGCAGTCCCGTCCGATCGTGGCTGGTCGAGAGAACGGCGACGGGCACCGCGGTGTCGAGGATGTACTCGATGCGCTCGGTCGGGTGGTCCGGATCGATGGGTACGTATGCGCCGCCGGCTTCCAGGACGGCGTACATGCCGACCATCAGATCGATGCCTCGCCTCATGCCGAGAGCGACGAGCGACTGCGGGCCGACGCCGAGCGAAATCAGGTGTCGGGCAAGACGGTTGACCCGCTCCGAGAACTCGGCGTAGGTCACTGCGGTGCCCTCGTAGAGCACGGCCGTGGCGTCCGGGTTCTCCGCAACCCGAGCCCGGAACGGCGCGGTCAACATGATGCCTGCGTCGACCTCGTGCGCGGTGTCGTTCCAGGTCTCGATCACGCGGGTTCGTTCTGCCGAGCCGAGCAGATCGATATCGCCGACCGCCGCAGTGGTGTCGGAGACGAAGGTCTCGAGAACACCGACCAGCCGGGACAGGATGGAGTCGACGTACGCAGCGTCGAACAGATCGCTGATGTACTTGAGCGTGAACGAGATTCGATCCTCGGCCACGACCAACAACGTCAGTGGGTAGTGGGTGTTGTCGTTCGAGCTCACCGACTCGACGGTCATACCGTCGATCGCTGCCGCCTGCTGCGTCAGCTCGGCTTCGTCCACCGGGTAGGACTCGAAGATGGTGAGGGTGTCGAACAGATTTCCCATGCCGATCGCCCGTTGGATGTCGACGAGTCCCATGTGATGGTGGTCGAGCAGGTCTGCTTGTTCACCCTGAATCCGGACCAGGTAGTTCTCCACCGTGTCGGCGGGATCGAATCGCACCCGCACCGGGATGGTGTTGATGAACAGCCCGATCATGGACTCGACGCCCGCGAGAGCAGCGGGACGACCGGAGACCGTGGCCCCGAACACGACATCGGTACGGCCGGTGATGTGTGCGATCAGCAGGCCGTACGCCGCTTGCACCAGCGTGTTGACGGTGACGCCCAGTCTGCCACCGAGCGCGACGAGCGACGCGGTGGTCTCGGGATCGACGAAGTGCTCCGCCTCGGCCGAGCGTGCGGAGATCTCTCGTCCGACACTCGGCGGTGCGACGAACGTCGGCTCCTCGACTCCGGCAAGCGCGGTGGTCCACGCACCGAGAGATGCGGCCGGGTCCTGTTGGTTCAGCCAGGCCAAGTACGAGCGGTACGAGCGAACCCTCGGCATCGACGCGGTGGAACCCCGAGCGGCGTACAGGTACAACAGTTCCTTCATCACCAGCGGCAGAGACCAGCCGTCGAGCAACACGTGATGATTGGTCATCGCGAGCTTGTAGGTGGTCGGGGTGATCCGCACCAGGACGAAACGCAGCAGCGGTGCGGTGGAGACGTCGAAGTGTCGTCGTTGCTCGGCCGCCAGAGCGTCGGCGACGGCAGTGCCGCGTTCCGGCTCGTCGAGGTGCGAGAGGTCCATCGTCGACCAGGGCAACACGACGTCCTGATGGACGATCTGCACCGTCTCGCCGTCCGCGGTCGCGGTGAACGAGGTACGCAGATTGTCGTACCGGTCCAGCAACGTCTGGGCAGCGTGATGCAACCGTTCGGCGTCCACCTCGCCGGCCAGGTCGAGTACGACCTGCATGGTGTAGACGTCGATCGACGCATCGGCGAACAACGCGTGGAACAGCAGTCCTTGCTGCAACGGTGACAGCGACCAGATGTCGGTCAGCTGTGGGTAACGCGCCTCGAACGACGCGATGTCGGCCTGCGACAGCGCCACCAGAGGCACGTCCGACGGGGTCAGGCCACCCGAGCCGGGTACCTCGGCGTACGAGGCCAGCGCCGACAACGCCTCGGACCACAGCCCGGCGAGACGCTCGACCGTGTCCGCGGACACGGCTCCGGTCGGGAACGCGAAACTGGCGCTCAGGACCCCGCCCTCGTCGGTGTCGAGCACGATGGCGTTGATGTCGACGGTCTTGTTCGCGGCCATGTCGGCGTCACCGGGCGCGGAGAGCTCACCGTCGGCGGCCGGCAACCAGCCGAGCGACTTCATCTCGTCCGGGACCTCGCCGGCGTCGACCCGGCCCAGGTAGTTGAAGCTGATCTGTCCGGTGCCGAGTTCGGCCAGTTCCGCAGCGGTCTCCGAGTTCAGGTAGCGGAGCAGTCCCCAGCCCATGCCTCGATCGGGCAGCGCCAGCATCTGCTCCTTGACTGCCTTCACTGCATCGCCGAGCTGCGACCCTCCCGCGAACGCAGCATCGACGTCGATCCCGGTCAGGTCGAGGCGAGCGGGGAACAGGCTGGTCAGCCAGCCGACGGTCCGTCCCAGATCAGCTCCGGGAACCACCGCTTCCTCGCGGCCGTGGCCTTCGAGCTGCACGAGTGTTGCCGGTGCAGTGATGCCGCGCTCGGACCGCAGTCTCGTGACGGCCAAGGCGAGCCCGGCCAGCAACCCGTCGCCCACTCCGCCGCGGAAGATCTCCGGAACGGTGGTCAGCAACGTGCGCGTGACGTCGGGTGTCAGTTCGATGTTCACCCGTTCGAGCGTCGCCACGACATCGACCGCGGGATCGAAGGGGCGGTTGCCCAGCACGGGGTCCTCGGTGTCGGCGATCGAACGCCACAGCGGCAATTCGGCCAGCCGCGCCTCGCTCGCTGCCGCGTCGACCAGTGCATGGGTCCAACGCCGCATCGAGGTCCCGACCTCGGGGAGGCTCGGGGTCACTCCCCCGGACACCTGAGCCCAGGCGGAGACGAAGTCGGGGACCAGGATTCGCCACGACACTCCGTCGATCACGAGGTGGTGCGCCGCGACGGTCAGCGTGCCCGGCACCTCGGGTCCTCGGTCGACCCAGACGAGGGCGAGCATGCGACCGGCCGTGGGGTCGAGCGTTCCCACCGCATCGTCGAATACTGTTGCAGCCGAATCGGTATTGGCCCGGGTGAGCAGTGCATCCACATCGACGGCTCCGGTGCCCACAACCTCGAGGCCCCAGCCGCGGTCGTCGTGCACCAGGGTGGACCGCAGCACGTCGTGTCGGTCGACCACTGCAGTCACCGTGGCGAGAATCCCGGCTCGGTCGATACCGATCGGCAGCTCCAGTGTGACGGCCTGATGGAAGCGTGACCACCCGCCGCCGCGCTCGATCATCGCTACACCGAACGGGGGCAGCGGCATCCAACCGACACCGCCGCCGTCGAGTTCCTCGAGCACGACCGCGTCGCTGCCCTCACCGACGATCACGGCGACCTCGGCGAGACCGGCAACGGTCTTGCGCTCGAACACATCTCGCGGCCCGAACTGAATTCCCCTGGCCTTGGCGCGAGAGACGAGCTGAATCGAGACGATGCTGTCGCCGCCGAGCGCGAAGAACGAATCGTCGACCCCGACGGCGTCGAGGCCGAGGACGTCTGCGAAGACCTCGGCAATGATGCGTTCGGTGTCGGTTGTCGCGGTGCGGAATTCGGCATCGCTGCCGAATTCCGGTTCGGGTAGTGCTCTGCGGTCCAGCTTGCCGTTCGGCCCGAGTGGCAGGGCATCGAGCACGATGAGCCCGGCCGGAACCATGTATTCCGGAACCAGGGTCGCAACCGAGGCGGTGACCGCTGTGGTGTCGATCGTCTCCCCGGCGACAGGAACGACGTAGCCGACCAGTAGTTCACCTGCCGACGGCGTCCGGCGCACGAGAACGACGGCTTGGTCGACCGACGGATCTGCAGTCAGCGCAGCTTCGATCTCGCCGAGCTCGATCCGCAGGCCTCGGAGTTTGACCTGGAAGTCGGTGCGGCCGAGGTACTCGAGTTCACCGTCGCGCCTCCACCGCACCAGGTCTCCGGTGCGGTACATCCGCGAGCCGGCACTGCCGTGCGGGTCGGCGACGAACCGGTCGGCGGTCAGGTCCGGGCGGCCGAGGTATCCGCGGGCCAGTTGACGCCCCGCAAGATACAGCTCCCCGGGCACCCCGACGGGCACGGGGTGCAGTCGCGCATCGAGCACGGCCACCCTCGTGTTCCACACCGGTGCACCGATGGGAACCGACACGGTGTCCGACGGCAGGACATGGTGATACGTGACGTCGACAGCGGCCTCGGTCGGCCCGTAGAGGTTGTGCAGCTCGGTGGAGGGCAGTGCAGTGCGCAGGGCCGAGGCAACCGATGCAGGCAGTGCCTCACCGGAGGCGAACACCGCACGCAGGCCGGTGCAGTTCGACACACCGTCCGCAGCGGCGAACACGGCCAGCAACGACGGCACGAAGTGCGCGACCGTGACGCCGCGTTCGGCGACGGTGCTCACCAGATATGCCGGATCTCGGTGGCCGTCGGGCACCGCGATGACTAGTTCGGCACCGATCTGCAACGGCCAGAACAGCTCCCACACCGACACGTCGAACGTGACCGGCGTCTTCTGCAACACCTTGTCCTGCTCGGCGAGACGGTATTCGGCCTGCATCCACAGCAGACGGTTGACGATGGCCTCGTGGCTGACCGCAACGCCTTTGGGGCGACCGGTGGAGCCGGAGGTGAAGATGACGTACGCGGTGTCCGCCGGTCGCAGCGGTGCGGTTCGCTCGGCATCGGTCACCGGTGCCGTGGACAGACCTGTCGTGTCGACGGTGTCGACCAGGATTCTGGCGGCGTCGGTCACGAGATCTGTACCGTCGCGCTCGGTCGTGAGCAGCACCACGGGTGCCGCCGTGTCCAGGATGTAGCCGATTCGTTCGGCCGGTAGATCCGGGTCGACCGGAACGTAGGCACCACCGGCGGCGAGCACGGCGTAGATACCCGCCAGCATGTCGATGGAGCGGCGCATGGCCGTCGCCACCACGGTTTCCGGGCCGACTCCCTCGGCGATGAGCAGACGCGCGAGCGCGTTGACCCGCTCGGAGAATTCGCGGTACGTCACCCGATCGTCGAGGAAGCTCGTGGCGGTGTTGTCCGGGGACTCGGCAACTCGGGACTCGAACAGCGACACCAGAGTTGCACCGGGAGCCACCTCGTGCGCGGTGGCGTTCCAGTCCTCGAGGACGCGGGTACGTTCGCCTTCCTCGAGGATGTCGATGTCGCCGACGACTCCGTCCGGTGCGTCGGTCAGCGCGTGCAGTACCCGGACGAGCCGTCGCCCGAGGGAGGCCATGCTGGATTCTTCGAATAGATCTGTGGCGTAGTCGAACTGCACGTCGATTCCGGCGGGAGCACCGCGGTCGTCCGTGTTCTCCCAGAGCGTCACCTGCAGGTCGAATTTCGCGAACGCGCTACCCAGATCGATGCCCTCGACACTCAACCCCGGCAGGGCCAACGTCTGGCGGTTCAGGTTCTGGAACGTCAGCATGACCTGGAAGATCGGGTGGCGAGCCTGTGATCGGTCCGGGGCCAGCTCGTCGACGAGCCGCTCGAACGGCACGTCGGCGTGCCCGAAGGCTCCCAGGTCGGCCTCGCGAACTGCGGCGAGTTGCTCGCGCAACGTTGCCGCGGGGTGCACCGCGGTACGCAGGGCGAGCGTGTTGACGAACATGCCGACGAGCTCGTCCAGATCGGCGTCACCGCGGCCGGCGACCGGGGTTCCGATCGTCACGTCGTCGGTACCCGCCATCGCGCCGAGGAGCACCGCGAGCGCGGTGTGGACCACCATGAAGTTCGTGGCGTTGTCGGCGCGGGCAGCGCGAGCGATGTTCGACTGCAGAGCCTCGTCGATCGAGAAGTTGTATGCCGCACCGCGATACGACGCCACCGCCGGACGCGGCCGGTCGGTCGCGAGGTCGAGCTGTGCCGGGGCACCGGCCAGAGCCGTCGTCCAGTAGGCGAGCTGCTTCGCCAACGGCGAATCCGGGTCGTCCTCGGAACCGAGTACCTCGCGTTGCCACAACGCGTAGTCCGCGTACTGCACCGGGAGTGGTGCCCACTGCGGGTTCTCCCCCGCGGCACGGGCGGTGTAGGCCACCATGACGTCGCGCGTCAGGGGTCCCATCGAGAACCCGTCCGCGGCGATGTGGTGGGCGACGAAGGCCAGTACGTGCTCGGTCTCGCTGACCCGCAGGATCCGGATTCGGACCGGAACAGCTCGGGTCACGTCGAATCCCGCGGACACGAAGTCGCGCAGGGCCTGCTCGATCGAACTCTCGTCGACGTCGTCGACGACAACCGTCACGCCAGCCTCCGCGGTACCGAGTACCACCTGATGGCCTCGTCCGTCGACCTCCGGGTACACGGTGCGCAGAATTTCGTGCCGTGCCAGCACGTCGTGCACGGCGTTGGTGAGTGCATCGACATCGATGCTGCCGGACAACCGAATTGCGACCGGGATGTTGTTCACGGCGGAGGTCGGATCGAATTGGCTCAGGAACCACATGCGCTGCTGGGCCATCGACAGCGGCACCGAGTCCGGTCGTGTTCGAGCCGTCAGTGCCCGGCGCGCACCGGTACCCACCTCGGACTCGATCGCACGTGCGAGCGACTGCACCGTCGGAGACTCGAAGATCGAGCGGACAGGTACCTGAGTATCGAGCGCCGCCCCCAGCCGGGAGACCACCTGAGTGGCGATGAGCGAGTTACCGCCGAGCGCAAAGAAGTCGTCGTCCAGACCCACGCGCTCCACAGCGAGTACCTCGGCGAAGACCGCCGCGACGGCCTCTTCCACCGGATTGGTCGGCGCGCGGAATTCGGCTGTCTCGAACTGCGGTTCGGGGAGCGCCTGTCGATCCAGCTTTCCGTTGACGCCTCGAGGAAGAGCCTCGAGCACGACGAAGGCCGCCGGGATCATGTACGACGGCAGACGTTCGGCGAGTGCACGACGGATGCCGTCCTGATCCAGCGTCACCCCATCGGCGGGCACGAGGTAGGCCACGAGCCGCGCGCCTGATCCCGTGTCCGCGAGAGCGATCACGGCGACGTCGCGAATCTCGTCGAGCGATCCGAGAGCGGCATCGATGTCGCCGAGCTCGATACGGAAACCGCGAATCTTCACCTGGAAGTCGGTGCGCCCGACGTACTCCAATTCGCCGTCGGCGCGCCAGGATACGAGGTCACCGGTGCGGTACAGGCGGCCGCCGGGGGTGAACGGGTCCGCGACGAATCGCTCGGCGCTCAGATCCGGCCGCGCGAAGTACCCGTCGGCCAGCTGCGCCCCCGCGAGGTAGAGCTCACCTGCGACGCCGACCGGAACGGGAGCCAGACGCGAATCCAGCACGTAGACACGGGTGTTCCACTCCGGGCCACCGATCGGAACCGTGGTGCCGTCGACGGTCGTCACCCGATGCGAAGTCACCGAGACCGCGGCCTCGGTCGGTCCGTACAGGTTGTCCAGTCGCGCAGCAGAACTGCGCAGCGCGCGCTCGGCCGTGGCGACCGGCAGCGCTTCGCCGATCGCCAGGATCCGCGTCAGTTGTTCGGGCAGGGTGCCCGCCGACGCCGTGACCAGCGCGTCGAGCACGGACGGCACGGTGTGCAGTGTCGTCACCGATTCCCGGTTCATCAGCTCGACGAGGTAGGCGGGATCGCGGTGACCCTCGGCATCGGCCACGACGATCGCACCACCGGAGACGGTGGCGACCCAGAACTCCCACACGGACAGGTCGAAGGTGGCCGCGGTCTTGAGCAGTACTCGGTCGGTGCTGCCCAGTCCGTAATGGGCGCTCTGCCACAGCAATTGGTTGACGATGGCGGCATGACTCACCGCGACACCCTTGGGGCGGCCGGTGGATCCGGACGTGAAGATGACGTACGCGGTGTTCGCAGGCCGCAGCGGCGAGGTGCGCTCACTGTCGGTGACGGGCGCGTCCGAGACCTCTGCGTCGAGCACTCGCGGATCGGTGTCGACCAACAGCACCGGAACCGAGTCGACATCGACACCGTCCCGCGCAGTACTCAGGACCAGAGCGGGAGCAGCTACCTCCAGGATGTAGGCATTGCGGTCCGCCGGCTGATCCGGATCGATGGGCACGTACGCCCCGCCCGCCTTGGCGACGGCATACATCGCGACGAGCAGATCCACCGAGCGCCTGATAGCCAGAGCAACCGTCACCTGCGGGCCGACACCGGCACCGATCAGGACGCGGGCCAACCGGTTGATTCGACGATCGAACTCGCCGTACGACAGTGACTGACCGGCATGGACCACCGCGACCGCGTCGGGCTGCGCCTGCACCTGTCGATCGAACAGCGATACCAGCGACTGCGACGCATCGACATCGTGATCGGTGTCGTTCCACGTGCGGACGATCCGGGTGCGTTCCTCGGGCGAGAGCAGCTCGAGATCGCCGACGACGGCCGACGGGTCCGCGGCCACGGCAGCGAGGAGGCGAACGAACCGGTCGGCAAAACCTTCGACCGTCGCGCGATCGAAAAGATCGGTGGCATAACTGAATTCGGCCGACAGTTCCGCGGGCGAGCCGTCCGGGGCGTAGCGATCCGAGATCGACAGTTGCAGATCGGTTTTCGCGGTCACCGCATCCGCCTCGACGGCACTCACCGTCAGACCCGGCAGCTCGAACGTCGACTCGGCAAGGTTCTGGAAGGACAGGCCTACCTGGAACAACGGGTTGCGTGCCGTCGACCGCACCGGGTTCAGCACCTCCACGAGACGCTCGAACGGAACGTCGGAGTGCGCGAACGCGGCCAGGTCCCGCTCTCGGGCCTGAGCGAGCAACTGGCGGAAGGTCATCGACGATTCGACCGACGACCGGAAGACCAGGGTGTTGACGAACATACCGATCATCGAGTCCAGAGCCCGCTCACCGCGGCCGGCGATGGGCGTTCCGACCGCGATGTCCTCGGAACCGGACAGGCGTGCGAGCAACACGGCGAATGCCGAGTGCACCACCATGAACAACGTTGCCTGCTCGGTACGTCCGAGTTCGGCGAGAGCAGCGTGCGTGCCGGCGTCGACGGTGAACCGCACGGCATCGCCGCGGAAACTCTGTGCAGGCGGGCGCGGGCGATCGGTGGGCAGCACCAGCTGATCCGGCAGCTCGGCGAGCGTATCCTTCCAGAACGACACCTGCCGCGCTGCAACCGAATCGGGATCCGATTCGGTGCCGAGTACGGTTCGCTGCCACAGCGCGAAGTCGACGTACTGCACCTCGAGTGGCTCCCAGTCCGGAGCCGTCCCTGCAGATCTCGCGGTGTATGCGGTCATGACGTCGACGGCCAGCGGGCCCATCGACGCGCCGTCGGCCGACACGTGGTGGACGACGAAGGCCAGGACGTGCTCGTTCTCGTCGACGCGGAACACGCGCGCGTCGACCGGTACCTCGACGGTGACGTCGAAGCCACGCGTGAAGAATTCGGTCACGGCGGTGACGACGTTCGCACCGGCCACGTCTCGGACGGCGAGGTCCATCGGTACCTCGGACGCCGACAACACCTGCTGGAACGGGCCCTGTGCCGAGTCCGGGTACCGGGTACGAAGAGACTCGTGGCGCTCGACGACATCGCGCACCGCCGACTGCAGCGCAGCGACGTCGAGCTCACCCGACAACCGCACGGCGAACGGAATGTTGTCCACCGACGACGTCGTGTCGAACTGGTTGAGGAACCAGTACCGCTGCTGCGCAGGCGAGAGCGGCGGGTGCTCGGGACGCGGACCCGCCACGAGTGCAGCTCGTCCCCCCGAACCGACAGCGCTCTCCACGTGCGCCACCAGTGCGGCCACGGTCGAGCTCTCGAACAGCGCCCGCACCGGGACCACCGTGTCCAGGGCCGCGCCGAGCCGCGAGACCACCTGGGTGGCGATCAACGAGTTACCGCCCAGGGCGAAGAAGTCGTCGTCCAGTCCCACTCGCTCGAGGTGCAGGACGTCGGCGAACACTCCGGCGACGATCTCTTCGACCGCGGTGGTGGGTGCGCGGAATTCCCGGGCCTCGAACACGGGTGCGGGAAGCGCGGCGCGATCCAACTTGCCCACCGGGGTCAGTGGAACGGTGTCGAGAACGATGATCGACGACGGGATCATGTAGGCGGGCAATGATTTTCCGACGAAGGCGGTCAGCTCGTCGACGTCGACGACCGAACCACGCGTCGGCAGCACGTAGGACACGAGGGTGGTGACACCCGAGGGCAGTTCGTGTCCGAGTGTGACGGCGAAGTCGACCTCGGGAACAGCGGTGAGCGCGGAGTCGATCTCGCCGAGCTCGATACGGAACCCGCGCACCTTGACCTGGAAGTCGGTGCGGCCGACGAACTGCAGCTGCAGGTCGTCCGTCCATCGCACGACGTCGCCGGTGCGGTACATCCGTGCGCCGTCGATGCCGTACGGATTGGCCACGAAGCGCTCGGAGGACAGACTCGGCCTACCGAGATAGCCGCGAGCGAGCGCACCGCCCGACAGATACAGGTCACCCGCGACACCGGTCGGAACCGGTTCGAGCCTGGAATCGAGGATGAGCACGGACATGCCGTGAATCGGTCGACCGATGGTGATCGGCTCGCCGGGCGTCAACTCGGCGAAGCTGGAGATGATCGTGGTCTCGGTCGGTCCGTACCCGTTGAAGTACTTCCGGTCCCCTGCCCAGCGGGCGAGCAGTTCGGGAGTGGTCACGTCGCCGCCCACCGAGAGCACCTCGAGCGAATCGATCCCGTGGGGATCCATCGTGCCGAGCACCGCGGGCGTGATGATCGTGTGAGTGACCCTCTCCGCCTTCAACAATTCGGCCAGTTCGGTGCCGCCGAGAATCGATGCGGGTACCACTACCAACGTCGCGCCGACGGAGAACGCCGCCATCCACTCCAGAACCGACGGATCGAAGTTCGGCGAGCAGACGTGGAGGAACCGCGAGGCCGGTTTCAGGTGATAGAGATCGGTTGCTGCGTCGAGGACGCCGCCGAGTCCGGCGTGCGTGACGACGACGCCCTTCGGCTTGCCCGTCGAGCCCGAGGTGTAGATGACGTAGGCGGGGTTCTGGAACGTGACGGGTCGCAGGCGGTCGGCGTCGGTGACCGGCTCGGCAGAGCGGGTGCGGACCTCGGCCACGAACTCGTCGTCGTCGACGCTCAGCCAGGTCAGGTCCTGCTGTCCACCGGCGAGCCGATCCGAGTGTGCCCGGGTGGTCAGGCCCAGTAGGGCCTCGGAGTCCGAGACCATGTGGGCGACGCGATCCTGCGGATACGTCGGGTCGACGGGGAGGTGCGCGGCCCCCGATTTCGCCACTGCCCAGGCCGCGAGCACCATGAAGTAGGAGCGTTGGAATCCCAGAGCCACAACGGATTCGGGGCCGGCCCCGCGCTCGATGAGCACCCGGGCGAGCTGCGAGGACGTCGCATCGAGTTCGGCGTACGAGATCGAGCGGCCCTCGTAGCGAATCGCGGTCGCCGACGGGTCGAGTGCGGCTCCGGCAGCGAAGATCTCGGCCAGAGTGCCGCCGGCCAACACGTCGTCACCGTGGACGTGGGTGAGCCGGTCGTATTCGTCGTCGTAGAGGATGGACAGATCGCCCACCGGGGTGTTCGGTGTCGCCACGATCGCTTCGAGCAGCCAGCGGAAACGTCGCGAGAACACCTCGATCGTGGTCTCGTCGAACAGGTCTCGCGCGTAGAGGAAACCGGCGGACAGACCGGTGCCGTCGGCCTTCTCGTGCAGCGTCAGCGACAGGTCGAACTTGGCGGTGTCGACCTCGACGTCGACCGCCGAGACCGTCAGATCGGGAAGGTGGAATTCGCTCGGCGGCAGGTTCTCGAACGCGATCGCGACCTGGAACAGCGGGTGCCTGGCCGTCGTGCGCTCGGGTTCGAGCAAATCGACGAGCCGCTCGAAGGGGATGTCCGCGTGTGCGAATGCATCGAGGTCGACGTCCCGGACGTGGCCGAGGAGGTCGGTGAATCCCTTGCTTCGATCGACCGAGGTGCGGAGCACCAGGGTGTTGACGAACATGCCGATCACGTCGTCCAGGACGGCCTCGCCGCGGCCTGCGACGGCGGTACCCACCGCAACGTCGTCCGAGGTGGACATGCGAGCCAGGAACAACGCGAGAGCACCGTGGAGCACCATGAACAGGGTGGTTCCGGTCGACCGGGCCAGATCGTCGAGCGAGGCACGCAGATCCGCATCGATGTCGAACTGGAACCGCCCGCCCGAGTACGACTGCACCGCGGGACGCGGCCGGTCGTACGGCAGGGTCAGCTCACTGGGCAGGTCCGCCAGGGCCGAACGCCAGTAGTCCGCCTGTGCTGCCATCAGGCTGCTCGGATCCGCGTCGTCGCCGAGCACGGCGCGCTGCCACAGCGCGAAGTCGGCGTACTGCACCGCCAGCGGCGTCCACTGCGGAGCGTCGCCGGCCACACGAGCGAGGTAAGCCGTCATCACGTCGCGGGTCAGCGGTCCCATGGACCACCCGTCTGCGCTGATGTGATGAACCACGACGACCAGCACGTACTCGTCGTCGGTGACCTGGAACAGTTTCGCGCGCAGGGGAATCGACCGGGTGACGTCGAATCCTTCGGAGGCGAAAGCGATCAGGTCGGCCACCGCACCGTCGGCGGACGGTGTGGTGGGGGTCAGGTCCGGTGCCACCGATTCGGCAGGCAGGATCACCTGATGCCCCGACCCGTCCACACTCGGGTAGACGGTGCGGAGTGCCTCGTGCCGGTCGAGAACGTCGACGACCGCTGCGTTCAGGGCCGCAGTGTCGAGTGCTCCGGTCAGCCGGATCGCCACGGGGATGTTGTTGACCGCCGATTCGGGCTCGAATCGGTTGAGGAACCACATCCGCTGCTGGGCGAGAGAGAGCGGAATTCGTTCGGGGCGTTCCTGCGGCACCAGAGGCGCGGAGACTCCGTGGCCGACGTGGCTTTCCAACGCAGCAGCCAAGGCTGCCACCGTGCCTGCCTCGAACATCGTTCGGACGGGCACCGTCGTGCCCAGCTCGGCACCGAGTCGTGCGGCGACCTGAGTGGCGACGAGCGAATTGCCGCCGAGCGCGAAGAAGTCGTCGTCCACACCGACTCGGTCGAGTCCGAGGACCGCGCCGAACACGTTCGCGACGACCTCTTCGACCGGATCGGACGGTGCTCGGTAGGGCGTTGCCTCGAATTCGGGATCGGGCAGCGCTTTTCGATCGAGCTTGCCACTTCCGCCGAGCGGGAATTCGGCCAATTCCACGACGGTGGTCGGCACCATGTACTCGGCCAGACGTCCACGTAGCGCGGTGCGTACCCGGTCCACATCGACCGGGCCTTCGGTGGGGACGACGTAGGCAACCAGTTGTTCTCGTCGCACGAGCACCACGGCCTGAGCGATCTCGGGAAGATCCAACAGAGCCGATTCGATTTCGCCGAGTTCGATACGAAGACCACGCAACTTCACCTGGAAGTCGGACCGGCCCACGTACTCCAACTCACCGGCGGGCAGCCACCGCACCACGTCGCCGGTTCGATACATCCGCGCACCGTCGACCGCGAACGGATCGGCAACGAAGCGATCCGCGGTCAGATCGGGTCGGCTCACGTATCCCCTGGCGAGCTGGACACCCGAGAGATAGAGCTCTCCCGACACCCCGACCGGAACCGGCCGCAACGACGAATCGAGAACGCGCACATCGGTGTTCCACACCGGTGAACCGATCGGCACCACTGCTGTGTCCGCGTCGGAGACCGCGTGATAGGTCACGTCGACAGCAGCTTCGGTCGGGCCGTACAGGTTGTGCACCGACACCTGTGGGAGTGCGCGGCGCAGCGAATGTGCAGTAGCAGGCGCAAGCGCCTCCCCCGAGGCGAACACCGTACGCAGCGACGCTCCCGCGTCGGGCCTACGCAGCGCCTCCGGTGTGAACACCGACATCATCGACGGCACGAAGTGCACTACCGAGACATGTTCGCGTGCAATGACATCGAGCAGGTACGACGGATCCCGATGACCCTCGGGAACCGCGACGACCACCGATGCGCCGACCTGGAAGGCCCAGAAGAACTCCCACACCGACACGTCGAACGTAGCCGGTGTCTTCTGCAACACCACGTCCTGCGGACCGAGGGGGTACTCGTGCTGCATCCACGACAACCGGTTGACGATCGCCGCGTGCGATACGCCGACGCCCTTCGGCCGACCCGTCGACCCCGAGGTGAAGATGACGTATGCGAGGTTCTCTGCCCGCAGCGGTGCCGTCCGCTCCGCATCGGTCACCGGCGCCGACGAGAATTCCGACACGTCCACGGTATCGATGTCCACCGTCTCCACGCCGGGGAACTCGACGTGATCTCGGGTGCTCGAGAGCACCCGTACCGGCGAGGCGGTGCTCACGATGTACTCGTTGCGCTCCGACGGCTGAGCCGGATCGATGGGTACGTACGCAGCACCGGCCTTGACGATCGCGTACATACCGACGAACAACTCGATACTGCGGCCGACTGCGAGGCCGACCGTCGAATCGGTCCCGACACCCACCGACAACAGGTACCGCGCCAGGCGGTTCGCGCGCGCATCGAGCTCGGCGTACGTCAGCCGAACGTCCTCGAACACCAGGGCCTGCGCGTCGGGGGTCTGCTCGACGCGACCATCGAACTGCCCCACCAACGTTGTTCCGCTGGTGATCTCGTGCGCCGGTCCCGAACCGAACGTCAGCACCGACTCCCGCTCGACCGAGTCGAGCAGGTCGATCTCTCCGACGGCTGCGGCGGGCGCTGCGGTGATCGCACGAAGAACCCGAACGAACCGCTCTCCGAATCGAGCCATCGTCGATTTGTCGAAGAGGTCCGCAGCATAGGTCAGGGCGACGGTCAGGCCCGCGGGCTCGGCGCCGGCCGGTGCCGAATCCCACAGCGTCACTTGCAGATCGAACTTCGCCAGGTCTGCCTCGTAGTCGACCGCTGCGATGGTCAGGCCGGGGAGCTCGACCGAGGTTCGATCAAGGTTCTGGAACGTCAACATGACCTGGAACAGCGGGTGGCGTGCCTGCGAGCGCGCCGGGGCCAACACGTCCACCAGACGCTCGAAGGGCACGTCGGCGTGCGAGAACGCAGCGAGATCCACCTCCCGGATCTCGCGCAGCAGATCGTCGAACGACGTCCGTGAATCGACTTCGGTGCGCAGCACCAGTGTGTTGACGAACATGCCGACCACGTCGTCGAGGGCCGCGTCTCCACGGCCGGCGACCGGCGTACCGATACTGATGTCGTCGGCGGCCGCGAGCTTGGCCAACAGCACGGCCAGCGCGGCGTGCACGACCATGAATGTCGTTGCGTTGTGGTCTCTTCCGAGCTTCTCCAGCGCGCGGACCAGTTCGGCGTCGATCTCGAACGTGTGCGTGCCGCCGTTGGTCGTGGCGACCGCCGGGCGGGGACGGTCGGTGGGTAGCTCCAACTGGTCGGGTGCGCCGCCGAGTCGGTGCCGCCAGTAGTTCTCCTGCGCCGAGATCAGAGATTCGGGATCGTCCTCGCTGCCGAGGACGGCCCTCTGCCACAGCGTGAAGTCGGCGTACTGCACCTCGAGCGGAGTCCACTGTGGTTGCTGCTCGTTGGTGCGCGCTACGTATGCGGCCACCACGTCTCGGGTCAGCGGGCCCATCGAGAATCCGTCGGCCGCGATGTGGTGCACCACGAACGCGAGCACGTGCTCGGTCTCGGCCGTCTCGAGAAGCACCGCCCGGAAGGGCAGCTGTACCGCCAGATCGAAGGGCCTGAGCGCGAACTGGAGCAGCACGGCGGGAACGTCGGCATCGGTTGCCGTCGCGCGCTCCAATTCCACTGCCACCGCATCGGATTCGAGTACTTGTTGGAAGCCGATGCCGTCGTGATCGGGGTAGACCGTCCGCAGCGACTCGTGCCGGTCCAACACGTCGATCAAGGCCGCCTGCAGGGCGGTGAAATCGAGTTCGCCGCTCAACGCGATGGCGACCGGGATGTTGTTGACAGCCGAGTCCGGCTCGAATCGGTTGAGGAACCACATCCGTTGCTGGGCCAGCGACAGCGGCACACGTTCGGGCCGCTGCTGCGCCACCAACGGAGGTCGTGCGTGCGTCGAGCCTGCGGCATCGACGGCCGCGGCGAGTTCGGCGACGGTCGGTGCGTCGAAGAACGACCGCACATCCACTGCTGTGCCCAGTTCCGCGTTGACTCGCGCGATCACGCGGGTGGCGTTGAGCGAGTTTCCGCCGAGAACGAAGAAGTCGTCGTCCACGCCGATACGGTCCATCCCGAGGACCGTCTCGAAAATTGCCACCAGGGCAGTTTCGGTGTCGGTGCCCGGGGCACGGTATTCGCGTACGAGCGAGGCGAAATCGGGCGCAGGCAGGGCTTTTCGGTCCAGCTTGCCGCTGGCGTTCAGCGGGAATTCGTCCAGCACGACGAACACCGACGGCACCATGTACTCGGGCATGCGCCGGCGCACCGCATCGGCCAGGCCGTCGTGATCGATATCGGGTTCGGTGCTCACGACATAGCCGACGAGCTGCTCACCCAACTGCGCCTGCGAGTGGTCGGCGTGAACGAGCACCGCGGCCTGGGTCACCTGCGGCTCGGCGAGCAGCGCTTGCTCGATCTCGCCGAGTTCGATACGGAGGCCACGCAGTTTGACCTGGAAGTCGGTACGGCCGATGTACTCGATCAGGCCGTCGGCGCGTCGGCGCACCAGGTCGCCGGTGCGGTACATCCGGTCCCCCGGCTCACCGAACGGGTCGGCGACGAATCGATCGGACGTCAGGTCCGTGCGTCCGAGGTATCCGCGAGCGAGCTGCACGCCCGCGAGATAGAGCTCTCCCTCGACTCCCCGGGGTGAGCGCCGCAGACCCTCGTCGAGCACGTAGAGGTCGGTGTCGTCGACGGCAGCACCGATCGGTACCGAGCCGTCCTCCACCTGCTGGGTTCGGTAGTACGTGACGTCGACGGCTGCTTCGGTGGGACCGTACAGGTTGTGCAACTCGGCACCGGAGATCGCGTGGAACACGTTGACGGTTCGCGCCGGCAGCGCCTCACCGGAGGCGAACACCATGCGAAGCGAATCGGCCTGTGCGGCGGTGGGTTCGGCAACGTAGACCGACAGCATCGACGGTACGAAGTGGGTCACCGTCACGCCGTGTTCAGCGATGACGCGGGCGAGATAGGCGGGGTCGCGGTGCCCGTCGGGCTCGGCGATCACCAGTGTCGCGCCGATCTGCAACGGCCAGAAGAACTCCCAGACCGACACGTCGAACGTGAACGGTGTCTTCTGCAAGACGACGTCGGCCGGGGTCATCGTGTATTCCCGCTGCCGCCAGGAAATATTGGCGACGATCGCGCGGTGGCCCACCGCCACGCCCTTCGGACGCCCGGTCGAACCGGACGTGAAGATGACGTACGCGAGGTCGTCTTCGCCGAGGGTGCCGAGCCGGTCCGCATCGGTGATGCGCCCTGCAGTCACGCCGGTGACGTCGACGGCATCGACGAGCAGAGTCTGCGTGCCGTCCGGCAACTGCGGCAGGTCCTCCGATGTCGTGAGCACCAGAACCGGTCGCGCGGTATCGAGGACGTAGGCGAGTCGATCCACCGGGTGCTCGGGGTCCAACGGAACGTAGGCACCACCGGCTGCCGAGATGGCGTACATACCCACCAGCAGATCGAACGAGCGGCGGATCGACAGCCCCACCGTCGAATCCGGGCCGACACCCCGCTCGATCAGAACCCGGGCGAGGCGTTCGACCGACTCTGCGAACTCGGAATAGGACCGACTCTCGCCGCCGAACACGAGCGCGGGTCCGTCCGGTGTCCGCTCGGCCTGATCGGCGAACAGGGTGTAGAGGGTGGTTGCCTCGGGTTCGGCCGGGCTCGACGCCGAGTCGTCGTCACCGAGAACCGTCGCGGCATCGGAGACCACCGACGAGACCACGGCGTCGAGACCACCGTCGGTGGCCTCGATGAGGCCGGGAACGGTGTTGGACAGCACGACCGGGACCAGCGCGTCCGGGCCGAGAACCCCACCCATTGCCGTGTCGAGGGTGGTGATCTCCTCGTCCAACCGGGCGTAGGTCAACTCCGTGCCGAGGTGCGCGAGCGCCACGCGGTCCGGTTCGACCGCAGCGACGCTCCGAACCAAGCGCGGAAGGTCCTCGACCGTCAATGCTGCCTCGCGTCGACGTCCAACCGCCATCTAACTATTCCTCCTGATCGATCCACGTGCACAACCGGCGAGCTCGGCTTTCGTCACGACGACGCGATCACCGACTCCGCCCGTTGGATCAACGATGCCAGAGCGGTCGACAACCCCTCTGCACCGAGGGCGGGCAAGATGCCCGGAATCAGTGCGGACAGCGTGACCGTCACCAGAGCCTGCGGCTTCATCGCCGCGCCCATCGTCGCCGACATCTGCGTCAATTTGGCGTTCAGGGCCGCAAAATCGACACTCGTCGATTCGTGCTCGAGCGCCACCGCATCGGGCGCGGTCGCCGCTGCGTCGGCAATCAACTGCGGTAGGTCGTCGACCGTCTTCGGCTTGGCGCGCGGCGCGAACTCGGCCTTCTCCTCGTCCGTGAGGATGTCGATGGATCGCAGCACCACCTCGGGATCGGAGACGACCGTCCGCAGAATCTTCGACAGCCGCTCGGCGAACGTCGCTATCGTCGATTCGTCGAAGATCGACGTCGCGTAGGTGAACGTCGCCTCGATGTCCTGCAGCGCTCCGGTCTCGTCGAAGTTCTCGACAGCGGTCAGCTGAAGGTCGAACTTCGCCTGATCGTCGCCTGCCGGCAGCGCCTGCACCTGCAGGCCCGGCAACTCGAACGTGCCCGTCGCATGGTTCTGGAACGTCAACATCGCCTGGAACAGCGGTGTGTAGGCACTCGACCGAGCGCGGCCGAGCGCATCGACCAGCCGCTCGAACGGAACGTCCGCGTGGCCGAACGCCGCGAGGTCCTTGTCCTTCGCCTGACGTACCAGGTCCAGGAACGTGCCGTTCGGATCGATCTGCGTGCGCAGCACCAACGTGTTGACGAACATGCCCACCAGGTCGTCCAGTTGCTCCTCGCCGCGTCCTGCGGTCGGGGTGCCGATGCTGATGTCCGACGAGTTGCTCAACCGGCCCAGCAGAACCGCGAACGCGCTGTGCACCACCATGAACGTCGTCGCCGCATGCTCGCGGGCGATCTTCTCTATGGCCGACGCCACGTCGGAACCGAACGTGAAGCCGTACGACGCGCCTTCCATGGTCGGTCGAGGTGGCCGTGGGCGATCGAGCGGCAGTGCCAGTTGTTCCGGCGCTCCCGCCAGCTCGGCGGTCCAGTAGGCCAGCTGCTTCGCCAGCGGACTGTCCGGGTCGTCCTCGCGGCCGAGTACATCACGCTGCCACAGCGCGAAATCGGCGTACTGCACCGGCAGCGGTGCCCATGACGGCATCTCCCCCGCCACCCGAGCGGTGTAGGCGACCATGACATCGCGGATCAACGGCCCCATCGAGAACCCGTCGGCGGCGATGTGGTGAGCCACCACGGCGAGGACGTGTTCGTCGTCGCCGACCTGCAGCAGCGCAGCCCGGACCGGGACGGTCTTCGTCACGTCGAATCCCGCACCGAGGACGTCCGTCAGGCGGGACACCACGGCGTCCGGTGCCACCTGTTCGGGTTCGAGATCCACCCCGACGTCGGCGACGCCACCGATCTGCTGCACCGGGCCGTCGACCGAATCGGGGTAGGCCGTCCGCAGAATCTCGTGGCGACCGAGCACATCGTCGAACGCGCCGCGGAGCGAGGCAATGTCGAGGGCACCGGTCAACCGCACCGCAACGGGGATGTTGTACGCGGACGAGCCCGGGTCGATGCGGTTGATCGTCCACATCCGTTCCTGGGCGATCGACAGGGGTAGTCGATCGGGACGCTCGCGCACCGTCAGTTCCCGGCGGGCACCGCCGCCGACGAGCGGCGCGATGTGTGCAGCGAGGCCCGCCACCGTGGACGCCGCGAACACCGATCGCACGGGAATCTGCGCGTCGAGAGCCTGGCCGAGGCGCGAGACCAGTTGAGTTGCGATCAACGAGTTTCCGCCGAGGGCGAAGAAGTCGTCGTCCAGCCCCGCGCGGTCCAGCCCGAGCAGTTCGGCAACGGTCGTCGCGACGATCTCCTCGATCGGGGTGACCGGTGCGCGGAACTCGGTGGCCTCGAAGTGCGGCGCGGGCAGCGCCTTTCGGTCCAGCTTTCCGTTGGCATTGAGCGGTAGCGCTTCGAGCACCACGAATGCCGCAGGCACCATGTACGACGGAACGAGATGCGAGAGTTCGGATTCGACGTGCGCGACATCGACGACCTCCCCGGCCCGGCCGACGACGTAGGCCACCAACTGGTCACCCATGGACTCGCCGCTGTGCACCACGACGGCCGAATCTGCCACTGCCGGCTGCGACCGCAGGGCCGCTTCGATCTCACCGAGCTCGATGCGGAATCCGCGAATCTTCACCTGGAAGTCGGCCCGATCGATGTACTCGAGGTGCGCCGGGGCCGGCGTTCCGGCGACGACGGGCACCCGCCAGCGCACCAGGTCGCCGGTGCGGTACATCCGAGAACCGTTCGCGTCGAACGGATTGGCGACGAATCGCTCCGACGTCAGGTCCGCGCGCCCGAAGTAGCCGCGCGCCAGCTGCGCGCCGGCCAGGTAGAGCTCGCCGCTGACACCCACAGGCACCGGATGCAACCGCGAGTCCAACACGAACACCGTCGTGTTCGCCTCGGGAACACCGATCGGCACCGCGGTCGTATCGGCGTCCGTCACCGCGTGCGCGGTCACCGACACCGCTGCCTCGGTCGGCCCGTACAGGTTGTGCAGGTCGGTCGATCCGTTCCGCTTGCGGAACTCCTGTGCGACGGCAGCGGGCAGTGCCTCACCGATCGCCAGCACCCGCCGCAGGCTCGGCGATACCTCGCCCGCGGCGACGGTGCCGAGCATCGACAGCATCGACGGCACCAGGTGCAGTGTCGTCACCGACTGCGTGCGAATCAGATCCAGCAGGTAGTCGGGGTCACGATGACCGTCGGCCTCGGCCACGACGAGCCGTCCGCCGGAGGTCAGCTGCGACCAGAACTCCCACACCGACAGGTCGAACGTCGCTGCGGTCTTGAGCAGCGCTGCGTCGGTCTCGTCGAGTGCGTACTCCGCACGCAGCCAGTTCAGCTGGTTGACGACGGCACCGTGCGAGACCGCAACGCCCTTCGGACGACCGGTCGATCCGGACGTGAAGATGACGTACGCGGTGTTGGCTGCGGTGAGCACCCCGGTGCGTTCGGACGCGCCAACCGGAGCACCCGAGTAGGCATCGGCGTCGAACCGGGCCAGATCCACGATCGGGGCAGCATCGGTGATCTCGGCACCCACATCGCCGGAGATCAGAATGCACGCAGGAGCGGCTGTCTCGAGAACCAACGCGTTGCGCTCGGCCGGCTGGTCCGGATCGATCGGAACGTACGCCCCGCCTGCCGTCGAGATGGCGTACATGCCGACGAGGAGATCGACCGAGCGTCGAATGGCAAGGCCGACAGGCACTTCCGGCCCGACACCCATGCCGATCAGGTGCCGCGCGAGCTGCGAGACCCGCTCTGCGAACTCTCCGTACGTCACCACGCCGTCGTCGTGGACGAGTGCGACTGCAGCGCGGTCGCGTTCGGCGGCTGCACCGAACAGATCGGGCAGGGTCGTGTGTTCCACGACACCGAAATCGTGAACCGTGTCGTTCCAGTCCTCGACGATCGCAGATCGCTCGCCGTCCAGCAGCACGTCGAGATCGCCGATGGGTGTCGACGGCGACGCCACGACGGCGGCCAGCACGGCCTCGAAGCGGGCCACGAGTGAACGGGCGGTGCTCTCGTCGAACAGATCCGTCGCGTAGGTCAGCAGGGCATCGAAGCCACCTGCCGCGCCGTCGCCCTGCTGGGCATCGGACACGATCAGATGCAGATCGAACTGGGAGTTGCCGGTCTCGGTGTCGAGCGCCGAGATTTCCAACCCGTCGAGCTCGAACTCGCGGCGAGCGAAGTTCTGGAACGAGAAGCCGACCTGGAACAGCGGGTGCCGAGCCGTCGAGCGCGTGGGGTTGACCACGTCGACGAGCCGCTCGAACGGGATGTCCGAGTGGGCGAACGCCTGCAGATCGGTTTCACGCGCGGCGTCGAGGAGATCACCGAAGGTCGCCTCGCCCGGAACATCGAGTCGCAACACCAGGGTGTTGACGAACATGCCGACGAGGTTCTCGATCTCGGCCTCGCCGCGACCTGCGATGGGTGTACCCACGACGATGTCCGAGGACCCCGAGATCCGCGAAAGCAGCACTGCGAAGGCCGCATGCACGGCCATGAAGACGGTCGCGTTGTGCGCGCGGGCCAGTTCTGCGAGACGCGCGTGCGCGTCGACGTCGATTCGGAAATCGATGCGATTGCCGCGGAACGTCTGGCTCGCCGGACGCGGGCGATCGAGAGGTAGCTCGATCTGCTCGGGCAACTCCGACAGCGCGGCAGACCAGTATCGAATCTGTTGCGCTGCAATCGATTCGGCGTCGTCCTCGGAGCCGAGAACGTCGCGTTGCCAGAGCGCGTAGTCGGCGTACTGCACCGGCAGCGGAGCCCATGCGGGATCGGACTTCCGGGTACGGGCGGCATAGGCCGTCATGACGTCGGTCGACAACGGCATCATCGACAGACCGTCGGCGCTGATGTGATGGACCACCATCGCCAGCACGAACTCGGTGTCGGAGACTCGGAACAGCGAGGTCTTCAACGGAACCTCTGCGGTCACGTCGAACGTCGACGCCAGCAGCTCCAGCACCCGAGCGGTCACCGATTCCGCGTCGGTGTCGATCACGTCGAGAGTCGTCGGCACCTGGGACATCGGCACGACCACCTGATGCGGTCCCTCGGGCGAATCCGGGTACACCGATCGCAGTGTCTCGTGCCGCTCGATGACGTCCGAGACCGCGCTCTGCAACGCGCCGACGTTCAGATCGCCGCTCAGGCGCAGAGCGAACGGGATGTTGTACGCCGTCGAGTCCGAGTCGAACCGGTTGAGGAACCACATCCGCTGCTGCGCGAGCGACAGTGGAACTCGATCGGGACGAGGCCCTGGCACCAGCGCCGGCCGCGCGCCCGAGCCCTGCTCGACCCTCGCCGCGAGTGCCGCGACCGTCGGGGCCTCGAACAATGCCCGAACTGGGACCGTCGTGTCGGCGGAGGCACCGAGTCGGGACACCACCTGGGTGGCCACCAAAGAGTTGCCGCCGAGTTCGAAGAAGTCGTCGTCGAGACCGACCCGGTCGAGACCGAGGACGTCGGCGAACACCTCGGCGACCATGGACTCGATCGGAGTCGTCGGTTGCCTGAACTCACGGGTTCGTGCGGCCGGTTCGGGCAACGCTCGCCGGTCCAGCTTTCCGTTGGTGGTCAACGGAATTGCGTCGAGCACCACGAACGCCGACGGGACCATGTACTCGGGGAGCTGCTCGGCCACCGACGCACGGACGGCGTCGACGTCGATCGTGGAACCGGTTGCGGGCACCAGGTAAGCAACAAGGCGCGCGGCACCGGGAGCGTCCTCGCGCACGATCACCGCGGCCTGTCCGACGGCCGGAGCCGACAGAACCGACGATTCGACTTCGCCCAGTTCGATGCGGAAGCCGCGGATCTTGACCTGATCGTCTGCGCGACCGACGAATTCGAGCTCACCGGTGGGCGACCACCGGGCGACGTCGCCGGTGCGATAAAGCACGGATCCGTCGCCTGCGAAGGGATCTGCCACGAATCGTGTCGCCGTCAGGTCCGGCCGACCCAGGTATCCCCGCGCCACCTGACCGCCCGAGACGTACATCTCTCCCGGGACACCCGCCGGCACGAGGCCGAGTCGCGCATCCAACACATACACGGACAACCCGGAGATCGCCCGACCCACCAGTGACCCCGATGCCTCCGCGGCAGCCTGCGCATCGAGCGCCCGATGCGAGACGTGGACGGTGGTTTCGGTGATGCCGTACATGTTGACCAACTGTGGGGAACGATCGCCGTGCCGATCGAACCAACCGCTCAATCGACGCAGCTCCAACGCTTCTCCGCCGAAGACGACGTAGCGCAGCGCGTACTCGGCAGCACCCGATGCCGTGCGGTCGGCCTGGTCGAACTGGTAGAAAGCAGACGGGGTCTGGTTGAGCACGGTCACGCGTTCGCGAATCAACAACTCGCGCAGCGCTTCCGGCGACCTCGACGTGAAGTAGTCGACCACGACGACGGTGCCACCCGTGGTGAGCGGGCCCCACAGTTCCCACACGGAGAAGTCGAACGCGTACGAGTGGAACAGAGTCCAGATGTCGGCGGGACCGAAATCGAAGTGCCGCTGGGTGTTCGCCAGCAGGCGGACGACGTTGCGGTGCGGGACGACGACGCCCTTGGGGGTACCGGTCGAACCCGAGGTGTAGATGACGTACGCAGCTTCTGCGGCCGTCACCGCGGGAAGGACGTCCGTTGCGAACCGGGAATCGTCCGCTGGGGTGTCCATGTCGACCCTGGGCAGTTCCGGCGGTAGCGCGACCTCGACACCGGTCCAGGTCAGTACCGCGGCGGGACGCGAGTCGGCGAGCACGAACTCGATGCGATCGGCCGGGTACGACGGATCGATCGGTACATATGCGCCTCCGGCCTTGAGCACCGCGAGCAGCGCCACCACGAGATCGGCCGTGCGAGGCAGTACGACTGCGACCGCGGATTCGCGGCCGACACCCTGTGCGACAAGAACTCTCGCCAGTGCCGTCGACTCGGTGTCGATGTCTCCGTACGTGCGCGACCGACCGTCGAAGACGACGGCGGCAGCGTCCGGGTTCTCCGCGACCCTGGCCGCGAACAGGGAGACGATGGAGTCGGCAGAATCCGCGACCGCCGGTGCGTCCTGGGCAAGGGCGAGAACGTGATCGCGCTCGGCCGTATCCATCACCGGGATGTCCCCGACGGGCTGCTCGGCATCGGTACCGACCGACTCCAGCACGCGGATCAGGCGCTCACCGAAGGCGCGCGCTGTGTCCTCGTCGTAGAGATCACGGGCGAACGTCACGTCGATGGCCGAGGTTCCGTCCGCCTGGTTCTCGGTGAACGTGAACTGGATGTCGAACTTCGCCGTCTCGACGTCGAGATCGACTCCGCGCACGGTCAGGCCCGGGAGCTCGAGTTCGGTCTGCTCCATGTTCTGCACGGTGAGCATCACCTGGATCAGCGGATGCCGCGCGGCCGACCTCGGTGGGTCGAGTACCTCGACGAGTCGCTCGAACGGCACCTCCGCGTGCGCGAACGCCGACAGATCGGTGTTGCGCGTACGGGCGAGCAGTTCGGTGAAGGCAGCGCCGGGATCGATCTCGGTGCGCAGCACGAGGGTGTTGACGAACATACCGATGACGTCGTCGAGTGCCGCCTCACCGCGACCGGCGACCGGAGTACCGATGGCGATGTCGGTTTCGCCCGACAACCGGGAGAGCAACACCGCGAGAGCAGAGTGCAACACCATGAACAGTGAGCTCTGATTGGCGCGGGCTACCGCGCCGAGGCGCGCATGCGTCTGCGCATCGAGCGTCAGCCGAATGTTGCCGCCGCGGTAGGACGACCGATCGGGACGCACTCGGTCGCCGGGGAACGTGCTCTCGTCCGGCAGTCCCGACAGCGTTCGCGTCCAATGTCGGATCTGGCCGGACACCGGTGAATCGGGATCGCTCTCGGAACCGAGCACGGTCTGCTGCCACAGGGTGTAGTCGGCGTAGCGAACCGCGAGCGGTGCCCAACCCGGTTCGCTTCCTGCACTCCGGGCCGCGTACGCGATCATGAGGTCGCGAGTCATCGGTCCGATCGAGAAACCGTCTGCGGCAATGTGATGTGTGGCCAAGGCCAGCACATACCGGTTCGAGTCGAGCTCGAGCAGGATGGCACGGAGTGGAGGTGCGGCCGTGACGTCGAAACCCTGCACGAAGAACTCGGCCAGGGCGGCGGTGACGTCGTCGGCGGTGACCTTCGTCGGTGCCAGCTCCGGAGCCACCTGCGCTGCGGGGACGATCACCTGAGACGCCACCCCGTCCGCCTCGGGGTAGACGGTGCGCAGCGATTCGTGCCGTTCGATCACGTCGGCCACGGCAGAGCGCAGCGCGACGACGTCGAGGTCACCGATCAGTTCGATCGCGACGGGCAGATTTTCCGTTGCCGAATCGACGTCGAAACGGTTGAGGAACCACATCCGGCGCTGGGCGAGCGACAGCGGAACGAAGTCCGGCAACTCGGTACGCACGAGAGGAATCTTTCGTCCCGATCCCGAGAGTTCGTCCAGCTTCGCCGCCAGAGCCGCCACCGTCGACGCCTCGAAGATGGTCCGAACACTGACCGTGGTGTCCGTCGCGGCACCGATGCGCGACGCCACCCTGGTCGCCACGAGCGAGTTACCGCCGAGAGCGAAGAACTCGTCGTCGGCTCCGACGACGTCGACGCCGAGCACGTCGCGGAACACCTGCGACACCACGATTTCCGACGTGGTCGTCGGAGCGCGGAAGGCACGCTGCTCGATATCCGGTGCCGGGAGCGCGCGCCGGTCGAGCTTGCCGTTGGCGGTCAGCGGAAGTGCGTCGAGCACGACGGTCGCAGCCGGAACCATGTACCCGGCGAGCGAGCGGGCGGCGAACGCCGTCAGGTCGGCCACGTCGACGGTCGCACCGGAGGCGGGGACCACATAGGCGACCAGTTGATCTCCGGCGACGGCCGTCTGCCGAACCAGCACCACGGCCGACTCCACCGACGGGTGCCGGCGCAGCACGGTCTCGATCTCCCCGAGTTCGATGCGCAAACCACGCAACTTGACCTGGAAGTCTGTGCGACCCAAGTACTCCAGACGCCCGGTGTGAGACGAGGACTCCCGCCAGCGCACCAGATCGCCGGTGCGATACATGCGAGAACCCGGTTCGCCGAACGGATCCGGCAGGAATCGATCTGCCGTCAGATCCACTCGACCGAGGTAGCCGCGGGCCAGTTGGACTCCGGCGAGATAGAGCTCACCTGCGACTCCGGGAGCAACCGGGGACAGTCGGGAGTCGAGGACGTACGTTCTGGTGTTCCACACCGGAACACCGATCGGAACCAGGTCGACGTCCGCCTCCGACACCTCGTGATAGGTGACGTCGACAGCCGCTTCGGTGGGTCCGTAGAGGTTGTGCAGCGCCACGCCCGGCAGGACGCGTCGGACGCGTTCGCCGACCTCGGCGGGCAGCGCCTCACCGGAGGCGAACAGAGTCCGCAGCGACGCGGCTGCGGACGACGACTCGGCTGCGACGACGGAGACGAAGACCTCGAGCAACGACGGCACGAAGTGTGCGGTCGTGACCGACTGCGCCTCGATGGTCTCGAGCAGGTACTGCGGGTCTCTGTGCCCGTCCGGCTTCGCGATGACCAGCGTCGCCCCGATCTGCAACGGCCAGAACAGTTCCCACACCGACACGTCGAACGTGACGGGGGTCTTCTGCAACACGACATCGTCGGCGACGAGCTCGTATTCCGACTGCATCCACAGCAGACGGTTGACGATTGCCTCGTGTGTGACGGCCACGCCCTTCGGCTGCCCGGTCGACCCGGACGTGAAGATGACGTATGCGGTGTTCGTCGGGGCCAGTGCACCGATTCGGTCCGCGTCGGTGATCGGTGCATCGGAGACCCCGGACAGGTCGAGAACGTCGATGTCGATCACGTCGAGCCCGTCGGCATCCACCGAGTCTCGTGACGTGCTCAGTACGCACACCGGTGCCGCGGTGCGCAGAATGTGCGCGATTCGCTCGGCAGGCTGATCCGGGTCGATCGGTACGTAGGCACCGCCCGCCGCGACGATCGCGTGAATTCCGACGAGGAGCTCCACCGAACGACGGGCAGCGATCGCCACGGTGGTCTCGGGCCCGACACCACGATCGACGAGGTACCGCGCAAGACGAGCCACCCGTGCGTCGAACTCGCCGTAGGACACCGACTCGTCACCGAATACCAGTGCGGTTCCGTCGGATTCGACCGACCGCCCGAGGGAGGCCAGCGTCTGCGACCGGTCGACGTCGTGGTCGGTGTCGTTCCAGTCGTCGAGCACGCGCTTGTACTCGACGTCGTCGAGCAGTTCGATGTCGCCCACGACGGTCGAGAGATTGTCGGCGACGGATTCGAGGACCTTGATCAGACGCTCACCCAGGGTGACCACCGTGGACTCGTCGAACAGGTCGGTGGCGTAGGTGACATCGAACGTCATCCCCTGCGCCGCGCCACTGGGTCCGAACGATTCGACGAACGTGAACTGCAGGTCGAACAGTGCAACCAGGGTCTCGAAGTCGACGCCCGATACCGACAGTCCCGGTAGTTCGAGATCCTTCTGCCCCAGGTTCTGGAACGCGAGCACCACCTGCACGAGGGGATGACGTGCCGTGGAACGTACCGGGTTGAGGATCTCCACCAGACGCTCGAACGGAACGTCCACGTGTGCCAGCGCCGACAGGTCGGTCTCGCGAGCATCGGCGAGTACCTGGTCGAACCTGCGCGCGGTGTCGATCTCCGTTCGGAGCACGAGGGTGTTGACGAACATGCCGATCAGGTCGTCGAGCGCCGCCTCACCGCGGCCCGCGACCGGTGTGCCGATCGCGATGTCGGTCTCGCCGGACAGCCGCGAGAGCAGTACCGCGAGGCTGGTGTGCACCAGCATGAACAGCGACGCGTTCTCACGTCGGGACGCCTCGATCAGAGCGCGATGCAGTTCTCCGTCGATCGAGAAACGCACCAGCGCACCGCTGTTCGACGCCACTGCCGGCCGGGGACGGTCAGAGGGCACATCGAGCTGATCGGGCAGACCGGCCAACGTCGTCGTCCAGTAGTCGATCTGCTGCGAGACCACGGACGTGGGGTCGTCCTCGGAGCCGAGCACCTCGCGCTGCCACAGGCTGTAGTCGGCGTAGTCGACCGGAAGCGGAGTCCAGTACGGCTCCTGGTTCATCGACCGCGCCGCATAGGCATTCATGACGTCGCGAGTGAGTGGGCCGAGCGAGAAACCATCGGCGGCGATGTGGTGCACCACGAACACCAGCAGGTGCTCGGTGGGGCTCACCTCGAACAACCGGGTACGGAACGGGAGGTCCTTCGACAGGTCGAATCCTGTCGTCGCCAGCTCGCGCATGGCATCGGCCACCTGATGCGCGGAAATTTCGATCGGCGTCAATTCCGGTGTGGCCGTCTGCGCGTCGACGATCACCTGATGAGCCGTGCCGTCGGTCTCCGGGAACACCGTCCGTAGAGACTCGTGCCTGGCGACGACGTCCGCGACCGCGATCTGCATGGCCCGGCGGTCGAGCAGACCGGACAACCGGACGGCGATCGGGATGTTGTTGGCCGCCGATTCGACGTCGAACTTGTTGAGGAACCACATCCGCTGTTGCGCCAGCGACAGCGGAATGTGCTGCGGACGCTGCTGCGGTACCAGCGGCGGCCTGCTGCCGGTGGCGACCAGGGTGCCCAGTCTGGCTGCGAGGTCGGCCACCGAGGACGCGTCGAACAGCTCGCGAACGGCGATCCGGGTGTCCAGCGCGACGCCGAGTCGGGACACGAGTTGCGTTGCGATGAGCGAGTTTCCGCCCAGCTCGAAGAAGTCGTCGTCGAGACCCACGCGCTCGACGCCCAGCACCTGGGCGTACACCTCGGCGACGGTGCGTTCGATGTCGTTGGTCGGTTCGCGGTACTCGGTGACCTCGAATGCGGGGTCGGGCAACGCCTTTCGGTCGAGCTTTCCGCTGGCACCGAGCGGGAACTCGGGCAGCACGATCAGTGTCGACGGCACCATGTACTCCGCCAGACGGCCGCGTAGCGCCGACAGAACGGCTCCGGTGTCGACCGACACCCCCGAAGGAACCACGTATCCGACGAGTTGGTCGCGGCGGACCACGACTACGGCTTGAGAGACCGACCGCTGGGCGAGCAGCGCCGTTTCGATCTCACCCAGTTCGATGCGCAGGCCGCGCAACTTGACCTGGAAGTCGGAACGTCCGACGTATTCGAGCTCGCCGTCGCGATTCCAGCGCACGACGTCGCCGGTGCGGTACAGCCGCGCGCCGCCATCGGCGAACGGGTGAGCGACGAACCTGTCCGCGGTCAGGTCGGGGCGTCCCACATAGCCGCGCGCGAGCTGGGTGCCGGCGAGATAGAGCTCACCTGCAACACCGACCGGGGTGGGATGCAGTCGCGAATCCAGTACGTAGACAGCGGTGTTCCACACCGGAGCACCGATCGGCATGACGTCGGAGTCCGAATCCGTGACCGCGTGGTAGGTCACGTCCACGGCAGCCTCGGTCGGTCCGTACAGGTTGTGCAGTTCCACCGACGCGACCGCACGCCGCAGTGCGCGAGCGGTGGTGGGCGGTAGCGCCTCGCCGGAGGCGAACATCAGTCGGAGCGAGGCTCCCGCGCTGCGACGCCGCTCGACTTCGGGCACGAACACCGACATCATCGACGGCACGAAGTGCACCACCGAGACACGTTCGCGTGCAATGACATCGAGCAAGTAGATGGGATCTCGGTGACCGTCGGGAACGGCGATCACCACCGAGGCACCGACCTGGAGCGCCCAGAAGAACTCCCACACCGACACGTCGAACGTGGACGGCGTCTTCTGCAGCACCACGTCGCGCGGAGTCAGGGCGTATTCGCCCTGCATCCACAGCAGTCGGTTGACGATCGCGTCGTGCGACACCCCGACACCCTTGGGACGGCCCGTCGAACCCGATGTGAAGATGACATACGCGAGATTCCGCGAACGCAGTGGGGCGCGTCGGTCGTTGTCGCGCAACGGTTCCGACGACAGGTTAGAAGTATCGAGCGTGTCGATGTCGATTGTGTCGACGTCGGGGAATTCGACGTGATCGCGCACGGTGGACAACACCCGGATCGGTGCCGCGGTGGCCACGATGTAGTCGTTGCGATCCGCCGGTTGGGTCGGGTCGATCGGCACGTATCCCGCCCCGGCCTTGACGATCGCGTACATGCCGACGAACAGGTCGAGGCTGCGGGCGATCGCGAGGCCGACCAACGTGTCGGGCCCGACGCCCAGCGAGACCAGATGGCGCGCAAGACGGTTGGCGCGTGCATCGAACTCGGCGTACGTCAGCCGCTCACCCTCGAAGACCAGCGCAGTTGCGTCCGGGGTCAGGGCGACCTGTCGGTCGAACAGGTCCACCAGAGTGATGTCGGCGGGGACCTCGTGTTCGGTGTCGTTCCATTCCGCCACCACGCGGTCGTGCTCGCCGTCGTCGAGCAGATCGATGTCGCCGACGGCCACCGACGAATCGGCCACCACGGCCGTGAGCATCCGTACGAACCGGTCGGCGAACCCGCGAACGGTCTCGGCATCGAAAAGGTCTGTCGCGTAGGTCAGTTCGGCGGCCATGCCCTGTCCGCGGCCGTCCAGTCCGATCGACTCGGTCACGGTGAGCTGCAGGTCGAACTTGGCGATTTCGGCATCGAGGGCGACACTGTCCACCGACAGGCCCGGCAGGTCGACGTGTGTTCGGGTGAGGTTCTCGAACGAGAGCATGACCTGGAACAGCGGGTGTCGAGCCTGCGACCGCGACGGGTTGAGGACCTCGACCAGACGCTCGAACGGTAGATCGGCGTGGCCGAAGGCTCCGAGCGCGACTTCGCGCGCGCGGCCGATCTGTTCGGAGAACGTGCGTCCGGAGTCGATGTCGGTGCGCAGAACGAGCGTGTTGACGAACATGCCGACCACGTCGTCGAGCGCTGCGTCACCGCGGCCGGCGACCGGAGTACCGATGGCGATGTCCTCGGTGCCCGACAGTCGGGCCAGCAGCACGGCCAGTGCGGCGTGGACGACCATGAACAGCGATGCGTTGTGGGTATGTGCCAGAGCGGACAGGCCCTGGTGCACATCGGCAGGCACGTCGAATCCGATGGAGGAGCCCTGGTAGGACTGGCGACTGGGGCGCGGCCGGTCGGTCGGCAGATCGAGCTGGTCGGGTAGGCCGGCGAGGATGTCGGCCCAGTAGTTCACCTGACCGGAGATCAACGACTGCGGATCGTCCTCGGAGCCCAGAACCGAACGCTGCCACAGGCTGTAGTCGGCATACTGCACTTCCAACGGCATCCAGGCCGGGTTCTCCCACGCGGTGCGCGAGGCGTAGGCGATCATGATGTCTCGGGCCAGCGGTCCCATCGACCACCCGTCGGCCGAGATGTGGTGCACCACCATGGCGATCACGTGTTCGCGTGGGCCGATCTCGAACAGTCGGGCCTGGATCGGAACGTTGACGGTCACGTCGAACGTCGTCGACGCGAGCGCAAAGACCTGTCGCTGAATGTCGGCGGCCGAGGTCGGAATCGGCATCAGGTTCGGCACCGTCTGAGCGGCGTCGAGAATGGACTGCTGCGGTCCGTGCGCGGTGTCGGGATAGACGGTGCGCAGCGACTCGTGCCGGTCGATCACATCCATGATGGCGACCTGCAGTGCCGCGACATCCAGGTCGCCGGTCAGCTTCAGCGCGAACGGAATGTTGTATGCGGCGGAGTCGACGTCGAACCGGTTGAGGAACCACATGCGTTGCTGCGCAAGCGACAACGGGATGCGCTCCGGCCGGACGGTCGCGACCAGTGCAGTCCGGCCGCCCTCCCCCGCCGCCTGTTCGACGCGCACCGCGAGCAGTGCAACCGTCGACGCCTCGAACAGCATGCGCACCGGCACGGTGGCGTCGAGTGCCACTCCGAGCCGCGAGACCACCTGGGTGGCGATCAGCGAGTTACCGCCGAGCTCGAAGAAGTCGTCGTCCAGTCCTACCCGCTCGACGCCAAGGACGTCGGCGAAGACGTCGGCGACGATCTCTTCGATCGGTGTCGTCGGTGCGCGGAAATCTCGCACCTCGAACACCGGCGCAGGCAGTGCGCGCCGGTCCAGCTTTCCGTTGACCGTCAGCGGAATCGTCTCCAGCGCAACGAACGCCGACGGAACCATGTACTCCGGCAACAGTTCGGCGATACCGGTTCGCAGGTCCTCGAGGTCGAGGGTAGGCCGACCGTTCGCCACCGCCGAGACCACGTAGGCGACCAACCGGGCCGCCCCGGGTGAATCCTCACGGACGACGACGGCAGCCTGGGTGACGGCGGGGTGCGCGGTGACCGCGGCCTCGACCTCGCCCAACTCGATTCGGAAGCCGCGCACCTTGACCTGATCGTCGGAGCGGCCCAGATATTCGAGCTCGCCCGACGCGTTCCACTGCGCCAGATCGCCGGTGCGATACAGCAACGACCCGGCATCGGAGCCGGAGGCGAACGGATCGGCCACGAACCGCACCGCGGTGAGCGGTGCGCGTCCCAGGTATCCGCGCGCCAATTGTCCACCGGCAACGTACATCTCGCCGGGCACCCCGACCGGGACCGGATGGAGCCGGGTATCGAGAACGTAGACGCGCAGCCCAGCGATCGGCTTGCCGACCACCGATGCGGTCGTTGCGACGGACGCGGAGCCCAACGCTTGATACGACACGTGCACCGTGGTCTCGGTGATGCCGTACATGTTGATCAGCTGCGGTGCACGATCGCCGTGCCGCTCGAACCAGCCGCTCAATCGACGCTGTTCGAGGGCCTCGCCGCCGAAGATCACGTAGCGCAGAGACAGCTCGCCGCCGGTCGAGGCCGCCGTGCGATCGGCCTCGGACAGTTGGTAGAACGCCGACGGAGTCTGGTTGAGCACCGTCACCCGTTCGTCCACGAGCAGCTGATGGAACGCTTCGGGTGAGCGCGAGGTGAAGTAGTCGACGACCACCAGAGTGCCGCCGTACAGCAACGGACCCCACAGTTCCCACACCGAGAAGTCGAACGCGTAGGAATGGAACATCGTCCACACGTCGTCGGCTCCGAAGCCGTAGACCGCATCGGTGTTCGCGAGCAGCCGAACCACGTTGCGGTGCGGCACCAGAACACCCTTGGGGCGACCGGTCGACCCCGAGGTGTAGATGACGTACGCGACGTTGGTGGGGCGAAGCGGGCGAATGCGATCGGTGTCGGTCACCGGTGCGCCCGAGATCGACGACAGATCGACCGTGTCGATGTCGACGAATGTTGCGCCGATGCGAGATTCGACGTCCGCGGGCAGCTCGATCGGGTCCGTTCCCGAGAAGAGAATCGATGTCGGACGCGCATCGTCGAGCATGTACTCGACGCGGTCCAGCGGGTAGCTCGGATCGACGGGGAGGTAACCGCCACCGGCCTTCACGACCGCAACCAGCGCGACGACGAGTTCCGCCGACCTCGGTAAGGCGACCGCGACGAGGCTCTCGGGGCCGACGCCGTGTGAGATCAGTACGCGGGCAAGGCGATTGGTCCGAGCATCGAACTCGGCGTACGTCAGCGACGTGTCGCCGAAGCGCACGGCCACTCCGTCCGGCTGTGCCGAGGCCGCAGCGTCGAGCAGGTCGATCAACGTCACGTCGCGAGAGACGTCCGGCCCGGACACGTTCCAGGTGGACACGACGGACTCGTATTCGGCGGCGTCCACGATGTCGACGTCGCCGACCGGAACCGACGCGTCGGTGGTGACTGCGTCCAGAATTCCGAGGAAGCGCCGCGCGAAGCTGTCGACCAGATCTGCGTCGAACAGATCGGTCGCGTACTCGAACACCGCATCGATACCCGCGGCAGTTCCGTCGACCTGGTGCTCGGTGAGCCAGAGCTGGAGGTCGAATTTCGCTATCGGGACGTCGAATTCGGCGGCCACGGCGCGGAGCCCGCCGACGGTGAGTTCACGAGACTTGGCCGATTCCAGGGAGAGCGCCACCTGGAACAATGGGTGCCGTGATGTCGAGCGGACCGGATTGAGAACCTCGACCAGGCGCTCGAACGGAACGTCGGCATGCGCGAACGCCGACAGGTCCGTGTCGCGGACGCGAGCGAGCAGCTGCTCGAACGACAGTGCCGGATCGACATCGGTACGAAGTACCAACGTGTTGACGAACATTCCGACGAGGTCGTCGAGTGCAGGCTCACCGCGACCGGCCACCGGCGCGCCGATGGCGATGTCGGTGGTGCCGCTCAGTCGAGCCAGCAACAGCGCGTACGCCGACTGCATCACCATGAACAGCGACGAGTTGTTCGCGCGGGCGAGATCGGCCAGAGCACTGTGCAACCGGGCCGGAATCTCGATGCGCAGCTTGCTGCCTGCGTTGGACGACACGGCGGGGCGGGGCCTACTCGACGGCAGCGCCAGCTGATCGGGTAGATCCTCGAGTGTGGCACTCCAATAGGCGATTTCGCGTGCAGCGAGCGAATGCGGATCGGTTTCGGGACCGAGTACCGCACGCTGCCAGAGCGCGTAGTCGGCGTACTGGACCTCGAGCGGCGTCCACTCGGGAGCGCGGCCCTGTATCCGGCTCGAGTAGGCCAGCAGGACGTCGCGCGCCAACGGTCCGAAGGAGGCTCCGTCGGCAGCGATGTGGTGCAGGACCATCGCCAGTTCGTACTCGGTGGGCGACATCTCGAACAGCGCGATTCGGAACGGCGTGTCGATCGTGACGTCGAAGCCCTTGGCCACCAACTCGTGCAGTCGGCCACCGAGCTCGTGCCGTTCGATGCGGATCGGGGTGATCGTGGCCGGTGTCCTGGCCGCGTTGAGCACGACCTGCTCGGGCGATCCGTCCACTTCCGGGTACACCGTGCGCAGCGTCTCGTGTCGTTCCACGACGTCCGCGAATGCGGCCGACAGGGCACTCACGTCGAGTGGACCGCTCAGATGGACCGAGAACGGCAGGTTGTACACCGCAGTGGCCGGATCGAACCGATTGAGGAACCACATGCGTTGCTGTGCAGGCGAGAGTGGGATGCGCTCGGGGCGTTCCCGGGATTCGAGGATCGGGGTGTCGGATCCGCGGCCGGCAGCCGACTCGGCCCGGGCAGCCAGTGCGCCGACGGTGGGGGCCTCGAACAGCTCGCGCACTCCCAGGCGTACTCCGAGTGCGCCGCCGACTCGTGTCACCAACTGTGTGGCGATCAGCGAGTTGCCGCCGAGCTCGAAGAAGTCCTCGTCCAGACCGACCTTGGACGCGCCGAGCAGGTCCTCGTAGATTCCGGCGACGACGTATTCCGCGCGGCTCTGCGGTGCTCGGTACTTCTTGGCGCTGGTGAACACCGGCTCCGGCAACGCTTTTCGATCGAGCTTTCCGCTGGTGTTGAGCGGCAGCGCATCGAGCACGACCACTGCTGCGGGAACCATGTAGGACGGCAGCGCATGCCCGGCGAATTCGATGGCCTCGGCGGAGTCGATGGACTTCCCCGGCCCGGCGACGACGTAGGCGACGAGTTGGTCGCCGGTAACCGTCTGCACGACCAATGTCACTGCCTGCGAGATGGATTCGTGTGCGAGCAGCACGGTTTCGATCTCGCCCAGCTCGATGCGCTGGCCACGGAACTTCACCTGGAAGTCGGTGCGTCCGATGTAGTCCAGCACTCCGTCGCTGCGCCACCGAACGAGGTCGCCGGTGCGATACATCCGCTCTCCGGCGTCGCCGAAGGGGTTGGCCACGAACCGATCCGAGCTCAGGTCGGGGCGCCCCACGTAGCCCCGCGCCAGCTGGACGCCCGCGAGGTAGAGCTCGCCCGCTTCTCCCACCGGAGTGGGTCGCAGCCGGCTGTCCAGTACGAAGGCGCGGGTGTTCCACTCGGGCACACCGATCGGGACGGTTCGCGTGTCCTGTGGGCTGCTCTCGTGGTACGTCACCGAGACCGCCGCCTCGGTGGGACCGTAGAGGTTGTGCAGTCCTGCGGCGCAGACGGATCGGAATGCTGCTGCCGTCTCGACCGGAAGCGCCTCGCCGATCACGAAAACGTGACGCAGCGAAGCACAGGTGTTGGCCGGCGCGTTGGCGACGAACACGGTCAGCATCGAGGGCACGAAGTCGGTGACCGTGACGCAGTGTTCGGCGATCCTGTTCGCCACGTAGACCGAGTCGCGATGCCCGTCGGGGGTGGCGAGCACCATCGTCGCGCCCACTCGCAGCGGCAGGAAGAAACCCCACAGCGAGACGTCGAACGTCGTCGCCGTCTTCTGCAGATAGACGTCGGTGGTATCCATCGGATACTCCGCCAGCATCCACTCCATCTGATTGTGGATGGCGGCGTGCTCCACGGCGACGCCCTTCGGGCGGCCGGTGGAGCCGGAGGTGTAGATGACGTACGCGGTGTTCGAAACACGAAGCGGCGCAATCCGTTCCGCGTCTCCGACCGGAGCGGACGACCGGGCGGACAGGTCGACCAGATCGACGGCGACCGTCTCGGTGCCCTCGGGCAGCGACACGTCGTCACGCGACGAGATCAGTACGCACCGAGGCTGCGCGGAATCGAGGATGTAGGCCGTGCGTTCGGCAGGATGATCCGGGTCGATCGGTACCCATGCTCCGCCTGCCGCCACGATGGCGTACATGCCGACCACAAGATCGAACGAGCGTCGAATGGACAAGCCGACAAGAGTCTCCGGGCCGACGCCCATGTCGATCAGATGGCGAGCGAGGCCGTTCACCCGCGCCGACAGTTCTCCGTAAGTCAGGACGTCGCCCTCGTACACCAGAGCCGTGGCGTCGGGACGAGCTGCCGCAGCAGCCTCGAAGGCGGTGAACAGAGTGCTGGGCGTGGTCTCGTGTTCGGTGTGGTTCCACTCGGAGACGACCAGTGCGCGCTCGGATCCGTCGGTCAGAGCCAGGTCCCAGACGAGGTCCGTCGGGGCTGCCGCCACGAAACGGCCGAGGAAGTCGACGAACCGCTCGTGATTGCGGCCGGACTGATCGGGGCCGTACAGGTTGGGGTTGGACTCGAAGTCGATGTGGGTCGTGGCCCCGGCGACGCTCGTGTAGAGGTTCAGTCCGAAGTCCTCGATGAGGCCGGTGGAGAGGATGTTGATTCCGCCGACCATCGATCCCAGGCGCACCTCGCCGAAGAACAGCATGATGTTGACCCAGGGACCGAAGAACGCAGCTTGACCGCTTGCGCCGCCGGCGTCGCGGCGAATGTCCTCGTGCCGGTACCGCTGGTGGCGCAGTGCACCGGAGACCTCGGCGTTGACGCGCGCCAGCATCGTTTCGACGGTGGTGTCGCCCGAGACGTCGAACCGCAGCGGCACTACGTTGGACACCATGCCGCCGGAGCGGCGCAGAACCGCGGTGGTTCGCGCAGTCACCGGCAGTGACAGCACGACGTCCTCGCGGCCGGTCATCTGGGCCAGATACGCCGCGAACGCGGCGATGACGATGGTCGCCATCGTCGTGTCGGTCTCGGCGCGCAGGGCATCGAGACTGCTCATCGTGTCGGCAGACAGAGCGGTGCTGTCGATCTGACTCTTCGGGGCCGGCGGAGCGGTGTGCCCGGCGAGGGTGGTGACTCCGTCGATTCCGTCGATCCGCGACGCCCAGTACTCGCGATCGGCCTGGAAGCGGCTCGAATCGCGGTAGGACATCTCGATGTCGTAGACCTTGGTCAGATCCGAGGCCAGGTTCTTCGTCGGTTCGGTGCCCTCGACCTCGGACGTGTACAACTCCGCAGCGCGGTTCATGAAGGTCACGGCACCGAAGCCGTCGAGAACGACGTGGTGCACGCGCTCGTACCAGAACCAGACATCGTCCTCGATACGCAGGACGGTGGCGGCGATCAGTCGATCGCGAAGAATGTCGATCGGAGCGCTGTAATCGGCGTGCATCCACTCGAGGGCGGCCGCGCGAGGGTCGTTCTCGCCGCGCAGATCCACCAGTCCGAGCGAGTCGTCCAGGGTGGGGTCGACGATCTGTCGTGGCTCCGCGTCGATCTCGGTGATACGGACGAAACCGGACTGCAGTTCGAGGGCTGCGCGTGACGATGCGCGCCGCAACAGTTCGACGTCGAGATCACCGCGCAGTTCGACGTACTGCGCGATGTTGGCGGGTACCGAGGGGTCCACGTGCTGCGCGAACCACATCCCCAATTGGGCCGGTGACAGTGGGAACGAGGGATGCTGCCGACTGTCGACTCCCGTGTCGTCGTCTCCAGCACCTTCCACACCTAGCGGGTCCAATCGATTCCTCTCTTTCCCACAATCACACGCGCCCCCACCGGCCGCCGAAGCGGCGGACAACGATGGGCACCGAACACATCGAGCAAGCTGACTACGTCGATCTCTATTTTCTCACCATGAACAACTCGGAAGTTACCTTTCAGTACTTATCCGTCGAGATGGGCCGGACCGTTACATGCCCAGCACGCGTCGAGAGCACCCGCCCCCGTACGTGCAGAACCGGTGGCTGGATTCGGCACCCGGCCAATCTACAGGCCCGCACGCGCGGAGTTCGTCGGTTGTCACGCCGTCATGTCGAAAGCGGCAATCACCTTGGTAGGTACCAAACGAACGATCAATTCGCCCGGAACTCCGTTGCGTCTGCCGAACTCCTCCCCTCTGTCGCGGCCCATGTACCGCGCTCCGATCTCGGTGGCCGTACGCACCAGTTCTCGGGGATCCTCGTCGATCGAGGCAACGCCCTGCACCTGCACGAACCCGTACGGCGGCTCTTCGAGATCGACGGTCAACACGATCCGAGGGTCCCTGCGAATCGCTCGCCCCTTGGCGGTATCGGCTCCGGTGTTGAACACGATGGAATCGTCCTCGACGACGAACCAGATCGGGGCGACCAGGGGCCGTCCGTCCGAAGCGAGGTAGCCGACCTTTCCGGTGCGGGTACCTGCCGACAGAAACTCTCGCACGCGTGGATCGGTGAAAGACGTCATCGACGTCACGCTACTCGGCCGGACCGACAGGTTCACGTCACCGACGAACTCGGCCAGGACGTGCCGCCCGATCGACGATGCTAAGCCGGGCCGACGTGGGTGAGCAGACCCGCGCAGATCGTGGCCCGCACCTCCGTGTCGGCCAGATCGTGCGCCGAGCGATGCACCGGGTGCTCTTCGAGAACGACGATGTCCGCGACGTCCCCGACGCGGAGCGCAGCGCGGTCGCCGCTCGCCGCTCGCAGTGCCGCGCCGAGAGGAACCGATTCCTCGGCATGCCACGGCGGCCGGTCGTCGTCGGTTCGGAATACCGCCGCCGCAACGCCTGCCAGTGGCTCCGGTGGACTCACCGGAGCGTCGGAGCCGAAGAGCAGCGTGGCACCGCTTCGATGGAGCGACCCGTAGCCGTAGGCCACCGAGCGTCGACCTGCCCACAGATCCTCGGCGATGTCGCGATCGGCCATGGCGTGCTGCGGCTGCACCGACGCCGCAACGCCCAGCGCCGCGAAGCGTGCGATGTCTTCGGGGACGAGCTGCTGCGCGTGTTCGATACGACCTCCGCAACCGGCCCGCTCGAACGCATCGAGCGCAACACCGTTCGCCCGGTCACCGATCGCATGGACAGCAGAGGTGATTCCGCCGCGAGCTGCGCGAGAGACGAGCTCGAACAGTCCGTCGCGGGTCTCGAGCAACAGTCCGTAGGCGTTGTCACCGTCGACGCCCGGGTAGCGATCGTGACAGCAGGCCGTTCTGGTGTTCAGCGAGCCGTCGAGCATGACCTTCAGCGGTCCGCGCCTGATCATGTCCGAGACGGCCGAGACGTCGCCGGTGCGCTCCCCACGATCGAGCGCTTCGTCGAGCCACTGCGGCCACACCGTGGTGTCGACGCGCACTGCGGGAGATCCGGCCGACAGGCGTCGATCCCAGACCGTCCGGTTGTCGGCGAACTCGAAATCGACGACGCCGGTCACTCCGCGGACCGCCAGTGCCGCGGTGGCGTCGAGCACAGCTCGGTCCAGCTCGGCCGGGTCCTCCAAGGCCTCCAGCGCCATGACGGCCTCGAGACCGTCGACGTCACGAAGCACTCCGGTGGGATGGTCGATACCGAGATCGCGCAGCAGCGCCGGACTCAGCCACAGCGTGTGCAGGTCCATGCTCGTCAACGCCACACGCACACCGGGCAGCGCGTTCTCGAGCAGGTCCTTGTGTGGTTCGTCGGGCCACTGCGCGTCCCGAAACCCGTTGGCGCGCACTACGGAATCGCCTGCTGTGCGCGCATAGGGAAACACCAGTGCCACGGCATCGGCCGCCGACGAGGCCGGCCCGACGTCGATACGCCGCCGCGCCGCTGCCCATTGCGTCAGATGAACATGACTGTCCACGAAACCCGGCAGGGCCACTCCCCCCGCCCCGTCGACGACCTCGACGCCGCGGGTGCGATCGCTACCGGCCGGGGTGATGGACCCGATGGTCGAGCCGACGAGTTCGATGTCGAAGAGCACGCCGGAATCATCCAGTGCGACATTGGCGATAATCACTCCTGGGACTCTAGAGCGTCGCCCCCGACGCAGGCGGCATGCCATCCTCTAGCAATGAAGACAGAGCCTGTGGCGATGCAGACAGATCGGACCGACCCCGTCGGATATCACGCGACCGTCACGGTGCGGTGGTCGGACATGGACGCATTCGCGCACATCAATCACGCGCGGATGGTCACCCTGCTCGAAGAGGCGCGCATCGAATGGCTGCTCAGCGAGGGCGAGGCCAACGAAAGCCTGATCAAGAGTGCGTTGATCGCGAACGTCACCATCGCGTACAAGAAGCCGCTTCGGCACTCGGACGGTCCGCTCGACGTCACACTCTGGTTCGAGAAGGTACGTGCGGTCGATTTCACCATCGGCTACGAGGTACGGGCAGCGGGCGCGGCCCCGGATTCGCCGCCTGCGGTGGTGGCGACCACTCGCATGGCGATGGTCGACGTCGGGGCGGAGACTCTGCGCCGGATAGCGCCCGAGGAGAAGGCCTACCTCGCACGCTGGACTCGCTGATACTCCGCCGCGCGATCTGCGAACCAGCGCACCGCCTCCGGATCGTCGACGGCACTGGTGTCGAGAGCAGTTGTCGCGGCAGCACCTTGGAACATTTTCTTGAGCGGCACTTCGAGCTTCTTACCGGTCCGCGTGTGCGGGATCGCGGGCGCTGCGACGATGTCGTCGGGAACGTGCCGCGGGGACGCCTGAGTCCTGATGACGGCAACGATGCGCTCGCGTAGCTCCGCGGTGAGCCCATCCGGGACCACCACGAACAGCGGCATCCAGTATCCCCCGTCGGGCTGTTCCATGCCGAGCACCAGGGCCTCGGTGACCTCGTCGAGAGATTCGACGGCCTGATAGATGTCTGCGCTTCCCATTCGAATCCCGTTGCGGTTCAGCGTCGCATCGGAACGACCGTGCACGACGACGCTGCCGCGTTCGGTCACGGTGATCCAGTCGCCGTGCCGCCAGATGCCCGGATAGGTATCGAAATACGCGTCCCGATAACGGGTTCCGTCGGGATCGTTCCAGAACCGCACCGGCATGGACGGCATCGGTTCGGTGACGACCAGTTCGCCCACTGCGCCGTGCACCGAGTTGCCTGCCTCGTCGTAGGCGTCGAGCGCAACGCCCAGGAACGGAACCGACAACTCGCCCGCCCAGACCGGCACGGTCCGCACTCCCCCGGCGAACGCCGACACCACATCGGTACCACCGGAGATCGAGAACACCGGTACGTGGGCTCCGACGTTCTCCGACAACCAGATCGACGACGTCGCGGGCATCGCAGACCCGGTGATCCCGATGGCGCGCAGGCTCGAGAGATCGTGATCGGCACCGGGGTGTGCGTCCGCCTTGATGCACGCGAGGACGTACCCGGGGCTGGTACCGAGGTACGTCACACCCTGCGCGGCCGCAATGCCCCACAGCGCATCCGTTCTCGGGAACGCTGGATTTCCGTCGGTGGACACGATCGTGGCACCGACGAGCAGACCGGCCACCTGGAAATTCCACATCATCCAGCTCGGGCTCGTGTACCAGAAGAACACATCGTCGGGTCCTAGATCCGAGTGCAGTGCAACGGATTTGAGATGCTCGAGCAGCACGCCACCATGGCCGTGCACGATCCCCTTGGGTCGTCCCGTCGTCCCCGACGAGAACACGACCCACAACGGGTGATCGAACGGCACTGCGACCGGAGCGAGCTCGCGCGGTGTCGCGGTCGCGTCCGCCCAGCTCAGCGACGTCGCCGCGGTTCCCACAGTCCCGGCAGCGTCGCCGATGGTCACCACGGTGCGAACCGTCGGCAGTCCTTGTGCGAGGGTGTCGACGTCCGCACCTTTGTCGCGGAAGGCCCCTCCGTAGACGTACCCGGACGCGGTGATCAACGCCGCGGGATCGAGCTGCCCCAGTCTGTCGAGCGCTGCCGCCGCCGAGTAATCCTGCCCACACGCAGCCCATACCGCGCCGAGACTTGCTGTCGCCAGGAAGGCGATGATCGCCTCGGGCACGTTCGGCAGGTACCCGACGACGCGGTCGCCTCGCCGGACGCCCGCGTCGGACAGGGTGCCCGCCAACGCACCGGCCTGGGCGATCATCTCGGACCACGTGACGGTCCGCGTCGAACCGTCCTCGGAGGCATGAACGATGGCGGCTCGATCTCCTCGAGCGTGCCGGACGACCTGATCGACGTAATTCAGCTCGGCACCCGGGAACCACTGCGCCCCCGGCATACCGTGGCCCTCGAGCACCGACTCCGGTTCGGTGGTGGAGCGAATGTCGAAGTAGTCCCACACCGCTGTCCAGAACGATTCGATGTCGTCGATCGACCACCGCCACAACGCTGCGTAGTCGGGCAGCGACACCTCGTGGCGCTCCTCGACGAACCGGGTGAACTCGGTGACCCGAGCGTGCTCGACATCGGTATCGGTGGGCGTCCACAGCGCACTGGTCATGGACGTCAGTATGTCAGCCCAACGGCTGGGTTCAGATCAATCCGAGCGAGCGTTCACGCATCTCGACCTTGCGCACCTTGCCGGTGACGGTCATCGGGAACTCGTCGACGACGTGCACGTAGCGCGGAATCTTGTAATGCGCGAGGCGACCGTTGCAGAACTGCCGCACCGCGTCCGAATCCAGTGGTGCGGCACCGTCTCTGAGCTGTATCCACGCCATCAACTCCTCGCCGTACTTCTCGTCGGGAACACCGATGACCTGAGCGTCGAGGATGTCGGGGTGGGTGTAGAGAAATTCCTCGACCTCGCGGGGATAGATGTTCTCGCCGCCGCGAATCACCATGTCCTTGATGCGCCCGGTGATCGCGACGTAGCCGTCACCGTCCATGACTCCGATGTCGCCGGTGTGCATCCACCCGTCGCTATCGATGGCCTCCGCGGTCTTGTCGGGCTGCTCCCAGTAACCGATCATCACCGAGTAGCCACGGGTGCACAGTTCACCCGCCTCGCCTCGCGGCAGTGTCTCACCGAGAACGGGGTCGACGATCTTCACTTCGAGATGCGGACCCACACGACCGACAGTGGACACTCGCTGCTCGATCGAGTCGTCGCTGCGAGTCTGCAGCGATACCGGCGACGTCTCGGTCATGCCGTAGCAGATGGACACCTCTGCCATTCCCATGCGTTCGATGACCTGCTTCATCACCTCGGTGGGACAGGGTGATCCGGCCATGATTCCGGTACGGAGGCTGCTCAGATCGAATTCGCCGATGTTCTCCAGTGCCAACTCGGCGATGAACATGGTCGGTACGCCGTAGAGCGAGGTGCACTTCTCATCGGCCACGGCCGTCAAGGTCGCCACCGGGTCGAACGCCGGACCGGGGATGACCATCGTTGCTCCGTGCGACGTGCACGCGAGATTGCCCATCACCATGCCGAAGCAATGGTAGAACGGCACCGGAATGCAGACCCTGTCGTTCTCGGTGTAATGGCAGAGCTCGCCGACGAAGAAGCCGTTGTTCAGTATGTTGCGGTGACTGAGCGTCGCACCTTTCGGGAAACCCGTTGTACCCGATGTGTATTGGATGTTGATCGCGTCGTCCGGGCGGAGTGTGCTCGACACGTCGGCGACCATCCGCGGAGTCTTCGCCAACGCTCGGTGCCCTCGATCGGTCATCGCTTCCCACTGAATGCTTCCGATGAAGAGGACCTCGCGCAGAGTTGTCACTTCCGGTCGCACGTCGTCGATCATGGCCGTGTAGTCGGACCCTTTGAACTCGGTGGCCGACAACAGCACCGAGACACCCGCCTGTCTCAGCACGAACTGCAGCTCGTGCGAGCGGTACGCCGGATTGATGTTGACCAGAATTGCCCCGATCTCCGCCGTCGCATATTGCGCCAGCGTCCATTCGGGGCAGTTCGGTGCCCAGATCCCTACTCGATCGCCTACTTGTACTCCGGCCACGAGAAGCCCCGCCGCCAACAACTCGACGTCCGCCGCGAACTCCGAGTAGGTCCACCGCCTGCCCGACGCGACATCGACGAGGGCATCGCGTTCGGCGTGCCGCTCGACGGTGCGATGCAGGTTTCGGCCGATCGTGTCGTCGAGTATCGCTGTGTCCGAATCGCCGCGGGCGTAACTGTCCATGAGCCTCACGGTAGTGACGCCGGTCACGGCCGGCCACCCCCGAATGGGGGTCCTACTCCAGTGTGATGACGTCCGCAGCCTCGAGCACCTCGGCGCGCGACGTGTCCTTGAGCGCGACGCCGGACCGTCCGAGCTTCCTGGCTCCGGCCAGCAGACCTGCCACGATGCGGGCCGACTGCGCGTACCCCTGCCCCTCGGGCGGGTGGATGTTGGAGATGCAGTTGCGATCGGCGTCGGTGCGGCCGGGCTTGGGGAGATGCGTCAAGTAGATGCCGAGACTGTCCGCGACGGACAGGCCGGGTCGCTCCCCGATGAGAACCAGTACCGTCCGCACGCCCATCGACGCCGCGATGTGATCACCGAGCGCCACTCGGGCCTCGGTCGCAATGACCGGTGCCGCAATCGAATACCGCTCGGCGAGTTCGGTTTTCAGCGCTTCCACCATGGCGACGCCGTGATCCGCCAGGGCCCGGGGAGACAATCCGTCGCTCAGCACGATGCCTATCTCGTCCTCCGAATGTGCAATCGCCGACAAATCCTTCGGCTGACGACCCAGGTCCGGACGACGCAGATACTCGGCCCGGCTCGTCGCCAACGACGTCACCACCGACGGTGTACCGAGCCCCACCTGCTCCACCCGACGCACGAACTCGTCGACCTCGAGTGGCATGTGCACCGCATCCCGGGCCGCGGCGTGCGCCGAGCGAAACTCGAGCACCCGCGTCGTCGGCAACGAATCGCCGATACGCCCCAGACCGATCCGAGCTTGGGTACTCGCCCGCAACTCACCCCAGAACTCTGCCTCGGGTCGTTCCGCAGGCTCCACTCCCAAATCCGGTCGTTCCGCAGGCGTGCTCATCGCGCACTCATCAAGGCCCGCAGCGGCGATCCCGCGGCATCGACGTCGAGGACCCGGCCGTCGGCGTCCGCCATCCCCAGCCGCGAGAGCCACGACTCGAATTCCGGTGCGGGCCGCAGACCGAGGACCTGTCGCACGTAGAGCACATCGTGGAAGCTCAGGGACTGGTAGCCGAGCATGACGTCATCGGCTCCCGGTACAGCGATGACGAATGCGACCCCGGCCGCACCGAGCAACGTCAGCAACGTGTCCATGTCGTCCTGATCGGCCTCGGCGTGATTGGTGTAGCAGACGTCCACTCCCATCGGCAGTCCGAGGAGCTTGCCGCAGAAGTGATCTTCGAGGCCTGCCCTGATGATCTGCTTGCCGTCGTACAGGTACTCGGGCCCGATGAATCCGACTACGGTGTTGATCAGCAGCGGCTCGAGATCACGGGCCACCGCGTACGCACGCGTCTCGAGTGTCTGCTGATCGACGGGCCGGTCGCCGGTGCCGATGTGCGCTCCCGCCGACAGCGCCGAACCCTGACCCGTCTCGAGATACATGACGTTGTTCCCGACGGTTCCGCGGTGCAACGATCTGCCTGCCTCGTTGGCCTCACGCAGCAACGAAATGTTCACTCCGAAGCTCGAATTGGCACCCTCGGTCCCCGCGATGGACTGGAACACCAGATCGACCGGAACTTTTTTGTCGATCAGTTCCATCGTCGTCGTCACATGAGAGAGGACGCACGACTGTGTCGGGATCTCGAAACGCTGCCGAATCTCGTCGAGCAGATGCAGCAGATCGGCGGTGGCCTGAGGTGAGTCGGTCGCGGGATTGATTCCGATGACCGCGTCACCCGACCCGAGGAGCAGCCCGTCGAGTGTGGCCGCGGCGATGCCACGCGGGTCGTCGGTCGGGTGGTTGGGTTGCAGACGCGTGGTGAGAGTCCCGGGTAGGCCGATCGTCGTCCGGAACGCCGACGTCACCTGCGCGGCCCGAGACACCGCGATCAGATCCTGGTTCCGCATGATCTTGCTGACCGCCGCGACCATCTCGGGTGTCAATCCGGCCGCGACCGATCGCAGTGTCTGGGCCGCATCGGGCCCCGCTGTCACCTGCAGCAGCCAATCCCGAAGACCTCCCACGGTCAGGTGTGAGATGGCCCCGAACGCGATGCGGTCGTGCGAATCGATGATGAGCCTGGTGACCTCGTCGGTTTCGTACGGAACGAGCAGATCGTGCAGGAAGACATCGAGGGAGACCTCGGACAACGCCCACTGCGCGGCAGCCCGTTCGGCATCGGATTCGGCCGCGCAGCCGGCCAATTCGTCACCCGATCGCAGCGGTGTCGCTTTGGCCATCAGGTCGACCAGACCGTCGAACGTGTAGGTGGTCCCGGATACCTGCTGGGTGTAGATCGTCATTCCAGTTCGGCCTCGGCCTCGGCCAGTGCGGCGAACTCCTCGTCGGGCGAGTTGGCGACCAGATGATGTCTGCTGTAGATGCCGAAGTAGGCCATGAACGCGACGAACACTGCCAGACACCACAGTGCCGCAGTGGAATCGACGACGAAGGTGGCGACGACGGCGAGTGCCGCGATGATCAACGCGAATCCGGTGGTCACAACGCCCCCGGGGGTTCGGTACGGCCGTTCCATGTTCGGCTCGTTGCGGCGAAGCACGATGTGGCTGACCATCATCAGAACGTAGCTCAGTGCCGCACCGAACACGGCCATGTTCAGCAACATTCCGCCCTGACCGGTCAGCGAGAGCAGGAATCCGATGACGCCGGGCACGATCAGCGCGAGCGTAGGGGCCTTACGAGAGTTGGTGATGGACAGCGTCTTCGGCAGGTAGCCGGCACGGGACAGCGCGAAGAGCTGACGCGAGTACGCGTACATGATCGAGAAGAAGGACGCGACCAGTCCGGCCAGGCCGATGTAGTTGACGATCTTGCTCGCAGTTCCGTCACCGAGCGCCTCCACCAACGGGTTTCCCGATTCCTTGACGGCGTCGGCCCCGCCGGCTCCGGTCACCAGGAACAGCACGACGGCACCGGTGACGAGCAGTACGCCCATGGCGGCGATGATGCCGCGCGGGACGTTCTTGGTCGGATCCTTGGCCTCCTCGGCGGCCAGCGGCACGCCCTCGATGGCGAGGAAGAACCAGATGGCGAACGGCACAGCCGCCCAGATGCCGAGGTAGCCGAACGGCAGGAATCCCGAGGCTCCGGCTGCGTCGGTCGGCGCGATGTCGGTCAGGTTGCTCGCATCGAATTGTCCGAGGGCAGCGATGGCGAACACGATGAGTCCGACCAAGGCGATCGCGGTGATGACGAACATGATCTTGAGGGCTTCGCCTGCGCCGGAGAGGTGAATTCCGATGAACACGGCATAGACCACCAGGTACACCCACCACCCGTCGGTGATCCCGAACAGTCCGAGCGATTCCACGTACGCGCCGATGAACGTGGCGATGGCGGCGGGAGCGATGGCGTACTCGATGAGAATGGCTGTGCCGGTGGCGAACCCGCCCCACGGTCCGAGAGCACGGCGGGCGAAGGTGTAGCCGCCGCCCGCAGCGGGCAGTGCCGAGGACATCTCGGCCATTCCGAGGACCATGGCCAGGTACATGCCCGCGATGATGATCGCCGCGATGAGCAGACCACCGAAGCCGCCTTCGGCGAGACCGAGGTTCCAGCCCGAGTAGTCACCGGAGATGACGTAGCTGACACCGAGGCCCGCGAGAAGTACCCACCCGGCGGTCCCCTTCTTCAGGGTTCTCTTGGCCAGGTAGTCACCGCCCTCGACGTGCGACTGTGTGCCCTCGTAGGAGCCGGACTTCGGGTGAGGCGACTGGGGATCTTTCACGGACATTGCAAGCCTCTCGTACCAGGTCCCTCGCGAGGGGACGCCCATTCGGGTGTGTGGGGCGCGCGAACCGGTTCACGATAGGTCCGTGATGTAAGCGGGGTGTCATCGGTGAATGACGGGCGAATTACGGCTGCTGTGCAACCGCATTCACGTCACCGATATCTCCCTCGTCCGGTTCTGCGACTGTCAGTACTGCGTCCACCACAGCTCTGTTGGTTTCCAGCTCACGCTCCAGCCGCCGGAGCGTGTGCGCGATGCGTGACTCTGCGAAGTCACCGACGAGATCGACACTCGCCACCACGTAGATCTGTTTGGGACCGACGAACTCGATGCGAACGAACCGGACCGACGCCACCTCGGGGAGTAGCTCGATTCGCTGCACTACCGCGTTCCATAATGCTCTCGATCCTGGCTCCCCGGTAAGGAATCGGCGGTTTCGATCGATCAGCACGAACGCCACGATCCCGAGTAGAACGCCCACCAGAATCGAGCCGATGGCGTCGAACGCCGCCGAACCGGTGAGCTGGTGCAAACCGATTCCCGCACCGGCGATCACGATGCCGATCAGAGCCGCGCTGTCCTCGGCGAACACTGCTCGCAGCGTCGGATCCGAGGTCTCCAACGCGTAATCGAGAAAGTCCTTGTCGTATTGCGCTGCCTCGCCGCGTATTTGCCGTACCGACTGCAGGAAGGACACGCCCTCGAGCAGAAAGGCGATGGCGAGCACGACGTAGGCGACGAGGTAGTTCTCACTGCTCGACTCGCCCGCAAGCAACGAGGTGATGCCATGCCATACCGATACCGCCGCACCGGCGACGAACAAACCGATGGCCGCGAGCGTCGACCAGAAGTACGTCTCCCGGCCGTACCCGAGCGGCCGCCGATCGTCGGGCCCGCGCGCCCCGCGGCGATTGGCGACGAGCAGGAAGATCTCGTTACCGGTATCGGCCCAGGAGTGAGCGGCCTCGGCGACCATCGACGCAGACCCGGTGAACACCGCCGCGAACGTCTTGGCAATGGCTACACCGAGGTTGGCAACGAACGCGATCATCACGGTGCGCAGGCTGTCGCCGCCGTCGGCCGCGCCGGTTTTCGATGAGCTCTTCATCGTTCGCACTGTATGCGCTGCGCGCAGTGGTGCGGTTATGTGCCGCCTGGGGTACACGGGAGCGGAGCATGCGGAGCGACCCGGAAGCGGAGCCGCGCCACCGCGGCGCAGCCGCACTCAGCCCTGGAGCATTCCCGGCACGGGACAAGCGTCCACGGCCTCGGCGACCACGAGTGGGTCGTCGGGTACCGGCGGTCGTCGGCCCTCTTCCCAGTCGACGCCGACGAGCGGTGGGTGCGCGGCGAGAAGTTCGTTCTCTTCCGCGGTGTAGGCGCGCCCACGGCTCAGGAACCGCACGCCTTCGGGCGATTCGAGCGAGAATCCGCCGCCGCGGCCCGGCACCACGTCGAGTACGAGTTGGGTGTGTTTCCACGCCTGGAACTGCGAACCCGAGATCCACACCGGCACGCCGTCGACACCCTCGGGGAGGTCCTGGGCTATCTCGCCCACCCTGAGTCTGAGGTCGATGTACCCGAGCAGAACGTCGCGATCGCCGACGATGAATTCGCCTGCGGGATAACACATCGGCGACGAGCCGTCACAGCATCCGCCGGACTGATGCATCATCAGTTCGCCGTGGATACCGCCGAGGCGACGGAGAAGCTCCATCGCCTCGGCGGTTGTCTTCAGCCGCGCGGGCGGCCGAGCGTTCTCCATCAGAAGAAGCCCTGCGCCTTCTGGGCGTAGCTCACGAGCAGGTTCTTGGTCTGCTGGTAGTGATCGAGCATCATCTTGTGGTTCTCGCGACCGATACCCGACTGCTTGTAGCCGCCGAACGCGGCGTGCGCGGGGTACTGGTGGTACGTGTTGGTCCACACTCGGCCGGCCTTGATGTCGCGGCCCGCCCGGTAGGCAACGCCGCCGTCGCGGGACCAGACGCCTGCGCCCAGTCCGTAGAGGGTGTCGTTGGCGATGTCGATGGCGTCGTCGTAGTCCTTGAACGACGTCACCGACACGACCGGTCCGAAGATCTCTTCCTGGAAGATGCGCATGTCGTTCTTGCCCGTGAAGATCGTCGGCTGCACGTAGTAACCACCGTTGAGGTCGCCGCCGAGCTGTGCGCGTTCACCGCCGGTGACGACCTGTGCGCCCTCGCCCTTACCGATCTCGATGTACGAGAGGATCTTCTCTAGCTGATCGTTGGACGCCTGGGCACCGATCATGGTCTCGGTGTCGAGCGGATCGCCCTGCCGCACAGCCTTCGTGCGGATCGCGGCCAGTGCGAGGAACTCGTCGAAGATGTCAGCCTGGATCAACGAACGCGACGGGCAGGTGCACACCTCACCCTGGTTGAGGGCGAACATCGTGAAGCCTTCGAGGGCCTTGTCCTGGTAGTCGTCGTTGGCCTGGAGCACGTCGGAGAAGAAGACGTTGGGGCTCTTGCCACCGAGTTCGAGCGTGACCGGGATCAGGTTCTGCGACGCGTACTGCATGATCAGGCGGCCGGTGGTGGTCTCGCCGGTAAAGGCGATCTTGGCGATGCGCGGGCTCGACGCCAGCGGCTTGCCTGCCTCCACACCGAATCCGTTGACGATGTTGATCACGCCCGGGGGCAGGAGGTCGCCGATGATCGAGATCAGGTGCAGGATCGAGGCGGGAGTCTGCTCGGCGGGCTTGAGCACGACGGCGTTACCGGCAGCGAGCGCGGGCGCGAGCTTCCAGACGGCCATGAGAATGGGGAAGTTCCACGGAATGATCTGTCCGACGACGCCCAGCGGCTCGTGGAAGTGGTAAGCGACGGTGTCGCTGTCGATCTCGGACAGTGAGCCTTCCTGCGCACGGATGCAGCCGGCGAAGTACCGGAAGTGATCCACGGCGAGGGGGATGTCGGCGTTGAGGGTCTCGCGGATCGGCTTGCCGTTGTCCCAGGACTCGGCCAGAGCGATCGACTCGAGGTTCTCGGCGATGCGGTCGGCGATCTTGTTGAGGATCACGGCGCGTTCGGCCGCGGACGTCTTGCCCCAGGCGGGAGCGGCGGCGTGCGCGGCATCGAGGGCGAGTTCGATGTCCTCGGACGTGGAACGGGCGACCTCGCAGAAGTTCTCACCGGTGACCGGAGTCGGGTTCTCGAAGTACTGGCCCTTGACCGGTGGCACCCATTCGCCGCCGATCCAGTTGTCGTAGCGCGACTGGAACGACATGACGGAATCGGCGGTACCTGGACGGGCATAGACGGACATTGAAAATCCTCCTGATCGACACGTGCTGCACTGCTGATGCGGTGTGTGATTCAGGACACTAGGGGGTGCAACGTTGCAACTACGTTGCCGTCACTCCGACGGCACCGCCGCGACGGGTGCGTCAGACTCCGAGATCGCGGTCGAGCAGGTCGATACGTGCGCTGACCTGGCCGTAGAGTGCGGAATCGCGGCTCAGCGTGGCGCGATAGGCCTCCCATGCGATCACGTCGGATCGACCGTGAATGGAGGAGGTCCACTGGGCGAGCAACACCGGATCCCCCAGCCGCAACAGTGCAGCCTGCATACGAGACCGCAATTCTTCGCGAATCTCCTCGATGCCGGGTGCGGACGAGCCGGGCAACACCGGTCCGGTGTAGATCCGCAGAGCCGCCTCGACGTCGCCGCGGTCCAGGGCACGTCGGATGTCGCCGACATCGGAGGACAACTCGCCGACCAATCGGTACGGCCGGGATGCGAGGCCTGCGGTACCGAAAGACTTACGCAGCCGCGACATCTCTGCGCGGATGGTCACCGAATCGAGTTCCTGCTCGTCGAGCAGGACGGCGAGATGGTCCGAACTGAGCCCCTCCGGATGATCGCCGAGCAACAGGAGAATCTCGGCGTGCCGCTGTGAGAGAGGCGTTCGACCCGAGCCGCGTACCACTCCGGGCCGGCCGGATCCGAGGACCTCGAGACGAGGAGCGGTATCGCCCAACGATTTCGGTGAGTTCAACAGGTGCAGGCGTAATTCGGACTCGGCGGCTGCGACGGTGGCCCGCACCAGCGAGAGCACCTCGGGTACGGCCACCCGCGGCCCGCCGGTGATGTCGATGGCTCCGAGGATGTGGCCGCTGGTGGGGTGATGCACCGGTGCTGCCGAGCAACTCCATTCGTGGACCGATCGCGAGAAGTGCTCGGACGCGAAGATCTGCACGCTGTGATCGACGGCGAGTGCCGTTCCCGGCGCGTTGGTCCCCTTGCTCTCCTCGCTCCAGTCGACACCTTCGGCGAAATCCATCGTCAGCGCGCGGTCCTTGGCCGAGGAATCGCCCTCGACCCACAACAGGCGGCCCTCCGCGTCCGAGATTGCGACGAGCAGACCGGTGTCGGAGGCGTCCTCGACGAGCAGTTTGCGAATCACCGGGCGGATGAGTGCCATCGGATGCCCGTTGCGGTAGCGGTCGAGGTCCGGCCCACTCAGGGCCGGTGCCTGACTACCGCCGTCCGGGTCGACACCCTTGGTTCTACTTCGCATCCACGAGTCGAGTACGACGGACCGCACCGCCGAGCCGTGTGTACGGATGTCGTCGACGAAAGATTGATGGGCACTGGACATTTGGCGCGCCAGCACAGTGACATCCTCACCGGGGCGCACTGCGACCCAGGGGTTGCCGCCACTGTCCGATCGGCTTGCCATTCGACGCTTCCTCCGTGACCTGTCCACATCGTTGTAACCCAGCTCACAGGCAAGGATACAGCCGCTGTCGACGGGTGCGACCGGGGCCGGTCCCGTCGACGACGACCGGCTACTTCTTCTTGACGGCGGAGGTGATGATGTCGTTGCTGGTGTCTCCACTCGACTTCGCTCGCTTGTCGGCGCGCTTGTCCTTGAGTGATTTGCCGGATTTCTTGGTCATCGTGTTGCGGGGCGATTTGTCCGACATGGCAGAAACCCATCTGTTGGGGAACCTGAACGGTCCCCAGACCACGAACGCTACGCCTTACGCGCCGCGATCGTGCCGATCGATCAGCGCCGCGGCCCGCTCGGCGAACATGACGGCCGTTGCGTGGGGCCCTCTGCTGGGCACTACCGGGAACGCCGAGGTGTCGATGACGTACACGCCGTCGACCCCACGCACCCGACAATGGTCGTCCAGAACCGACCCCGGATCCGATTCTGGCCCCATTCGAGCGCTTCCGGACAGGTGCAGCGACGTACCGAGTGGCGCGAGCGGATCGGCGATGGTGGGAACTCCCACGACCGACGCCATGGCCGGGGATCGGAGCAGGTCGACGGCGAGTTCGACCCCGTCTCGCATCGCCCGACGGTCCCGTTCCGATTCGAGGTAGTGGTAGTTCACCGTGGGAGGAGTGAACGCGTCCGCCGTGCGCAACGCGATGCGTCCTCGCGCGGTCGACCGCATCAGACCCACGCCGAACGAGTGCGGCCCCACGTCCAGACCGGGTATCAATTCGTCGAACCGCCTCGTGTACGGCCGGATTTCCACGTCGCCCGCGTGCAGCACCGCCTCGAGCGGAGACGACAACCGATCGTCCGGGGAATGTTCGGCGGAATGTTTCGGAACGAGGGGAACGGCGACCTCGGGGTGGTCGGAGAATCCGCGACCCACGCCCGGACTGTCGACCACCATCGAGATACCCAGCGGGACAAGATTTTCGGGATCACCGATGCCCGATCGCATCAGCAGCGCGGGCGTGTGCACGGACCCCGCCGACACGATCACGGTATCGGCTCGGACGATTCTGCGAACTCCGCCGACGGTGATCTCCACTCCGATCACTTTGCTGCCGTTGAACTTCAACGACACCACTGTCGTATCACCCTGGATACGAAGGTTGGTCCGGTCGGCATTCGGCAGGAGGTATGCCTTGGCCGCGCTCACCCGTGTCCCGCCCAGAACGTTCGAGGGAACAGCACCGACACCGCCCGCCCCCGCATCGGGAGCATTCAGGTCCTCGTGGTAGCCGATCCCGGCGCTCGTCGCCGAGTCCACGAACGCGGCGGTCAGCCGATGCCAGGCCCGCGCGGGCGGTCGGGTGATCGGCATCGGCCCGTCCGTTCCGTGCCAGCGACGCGCGATGCTAGGTCCGCCGGCGGGATCGAGGTCGTGATCGCTCTCGGAACGGCGAAAGAACGGCAGCACCTGATCGAACGACCAGTTCGATTGTGGCCACGCATCGAAGTCGGCGGGGATCGCCCGAACGAAGTAGCCACCGTTGACGGCGCCCGATCCGCCGAGCACTCGACCTCGGGTCACCGTGCGCGTGACGTCGCAGGTGAGTTCGGCGGTGTAGCGGCCCACCCACCGGCTGTCCGGACCGATGGGGAGCGTCGTCGAGTCGCCCAGGCTGCGCGGAATGTCGTCGACCCCCGCAGATGCCGGCCCGGCTTCGAGCAGCAAAACTGAGCGGTCGGGATTCTCGCTCAGTCGCGCGGCGACGACGCAACCGCACGACCCGCCTCCGACGACGATGACGTCGGCGTCGAGTGGACTTCCCTCGTCGTCGGCCCGGCCTTCCAGGCGCACGGGTCAGCCGTCCAGGCGGGGCTTCAACGCCTCGATGGAACGAGCCGACAGCGCGCCGCTCCACAGCCCGGTTCCGTACGCGATGTCGTCGGCGCGTTTGAAGAAGATGTATCGAACCGGATCGAGCCCGCCCAGTTCACGATGCTTGTACCAATCCGAACACGCTTCTGCCACAGCCATACCGAGCGCGATCTTCCGGATACGGCTCGACAACAACACCGCGAGCAACGTGATCGGCCAATAATGTCGACACAGCGCCGAGGCAAGTTGCCACAACCCCGCCACGAAACCCTCGGCAGCGAGAACGGCCGCGATGCGGGTGGGCTGATCGAGACCGACGAACATCTTGCGCAGCCGAACGACCGTGACCCCGAAACTGGCGAGAGCGCCGAGCAATCCGATACGCGTCAGGCTGGCCGCGAGCAGACACGTCACCAACGTCCACGGCGACATCGCGATCGGTGGCACCATGCCCGGATGACGCGCGGACAACGGCGTGGCACCGGTGCCGTAGAACAGTTTGCGGGCGAACCATTCGACGAAAGCGACGCGGTGCTCGTGCGCCACGTGGGCCACGGGCTCGTAGCGCAGTCGCCAGCCCGCCTCCTGCAGACGCCAGCACAGATCGACGTCCTCGGCCACGTGCATCGACTCGTCGAACCCGTGGCATTCCACCGCAGCAGACCGGCGAAGCAACATGGCGGCACTGGGTACGTACGACACCGCGCTCCCTGCGCGCACCGCCGCTTCCTTCCGTCCGAGGTCGAGCGAGGAGCGGGCGTGCTCGTAGCGGGCCAGTGCGCTGCCCTCGGGCTCCAGCGCGACGATCCGGGGTGCCACCAGGCCCACCGCCGGATCCGAGAAGTGCCCGAGCATCACCTCGAGCCAGCCCTTGCGCGGCACCACGTCCGAGTCCAGAAAAGCAACGAAATCCGTTGTAGCGCAACGCAGTCCAGTATTACGTGCGGCCGCCGGCCCGCGTGAGGTCTCGTGCCGCAGCACCGTCACGCTACCCACGCTCCACGACACGGCAGGAACCGCCACCGGGACGTCGGATCCGTCGTCGACGATGATCACGTGCATGCCGTGCATCGCCGTGATCAGCCGCGCGAGCCCGGCCTCGTTGTTCTTCAGCGGCACCACGACGGTGACATCACTGGGCGACGGGATGGACATGGGCCGCGGGTTGCCCACCCCCGAGTCGAGCAGTTTGCGCGCCACGAGGGCGGACTGCGAGTCGGTCACCTCGATGAAACCGTCACCGATCATTGCCGCGGCCGTCGGTGCCAACGTGAGCATCCGCATCGGTGAACCACCGATCAGAACGCGTCCCTCGGAGAATGTGCGTACGCGTGGATCCACTCGCACCCCGAAGCCGTCAGGCAACCGACCTTCACCCATCAGGGCATCGTAAGCGGACAAACGGTCGGTGTGTCGGCCACCCGGTAAATCGGTCGGAACATACCTGCTCCCCGTTTCTGTTCGAGGCCTCGAACAGGCTTTCCGCCGGTTCTGTACCGCGATCGCTCACACGATGACGCCGTGCGGGGACGGACTCCATCTCTGCACCGCACCCAGCACGCGTTCCCGCAGTTGCTCGAAAATGAGCCGTCCCTCCTCGGCGGTGGCCCCGAGGGGATCGCCGAGCACACCGTTGGCCGTGACGGGGGCCAGGCCACCGGCGCGCAGCTCGGGCAGTAGAGCCGCGATCTCGGTGGTGTTTCCCGGTGCCGCTTTCGTCATGTCGACCACATCGGCCGAAAGATGCAGCAGCAGCGATGTTTCGGTGCGTCCGGCATGCGCGTCCGCTCCCGGCACCGAGCACGGGAACCATACGACGTCGCGCCCCTCGTAGCGCAACAGCGTCACCGCCGAGCGCAGGGTAGGACCGTTGCCGCCGTGGCCGTTGACGAAGACGACCCTCTCTGCCCACCGACACGCGGAGCGTCCGTACTCCACCAACAGCGCCTCGAGCGCGGCGGACCCGATGGACACGGTGCCGCCGAAACCCTCGTGCTCGCCGCTGGAGCCGTACGCCACCGCGGGTGCCACGAGAGCGTTCGGAACCGTTCGCGCGACGGCGTCGGCGATGCGGGTATCGGTATCGAGAGGTAGGTGCGGCCCATGTTGCTCGAGCGAACCGACCGGAACCACGAGGAGCTTCGGTCCGACGATGTCCGGCCAGTACTGGGTACCGAGCGTGTCAGTGGCCATGGGTGCAGATGCTATCGGACGGAACCGAGCCGTCACGCGGACGAAACACACGGCCGATAATCTTCGATTCGTGCCACCCCGCCGTCGGTCGATATTGCTCTCGCAATTGTCCATATCGGCACCGGGTGGCCCGCAGCCGACAATTCTGGACGAGCTCCGACGCGTCATCCTTGCCGGTGACGCTCCTCCGAATACACCCATTCCGATAGACGAGGTCGCGGAATTGTTCGGCGTGAGCCGCATTCCGGTACGCGAATCCCTGAAGACTCTGATCGGCGAGGGATTGGTCGACCATCGACCCAATCTCGGCTACCGAGTGGCGCAGCTGACAGCGGCTGAACTGCGCGAAATGTACATCGTGCGTGAGGTTCTCGAAACTGCCGCACTCCCCATCGCGGTAGAACAGGCCACCGATGCCGATCGCGCGCACCTGATCGAGATCAACCGGCAGCTCGAGGCCTCGTTGACCGAGGACGACTCACGCGAATACCACCGCCTCTCTCGCGAATTCCACCTGTCGCTGACCCGGCCGTCGCGGATGCACCGACTCCTGCACATGCTCGAATCCGCCTGGAATATCACAGAACCCGTGCAACCGATGGTGCATGTCGCCGGATCCGATCGGGCGTCACTGCACGACGACCACGCCGACATGATCGCCGCCTTCCTCGATCGCGACTCCGACGCACTGTTGCGCGCTGCCCAGCACCATCACACGCGTCTCAATTCGGTCATTTCGACATTGTCGAACGATCACGGATTGTTTGCCGATCCACCCACGGAAACGACGGGCTGAAGATATATCGCTCACGTCACGAGGGCGCAATACTTCGCCGCTAGCTTTTCCCCATTCACTCGTTCCATTCATTGCCCGGCCGTCAGGAGCATCGATGACAGATACAGCGCACGGTCCCGCCCAAACGGGAGATCTCGTGGAAGCCGCGGGCCACCCCGTCGGTGGAGGCCTGATCAAGGACAGCTACGACCCACGGCTGACCAATGAAGACCTCGCTCCGCTGAAGAAGCAGAGCTGGACCTCCTACAACCTGTTCGCTTTCTGGATGTCCGACGTGCACTCGGTGGGTGGCTACGTCACGGCCGGCAGCCTCTTCGCACTCGGGTTGGCGAGCTGGCAGGTGCTGATCTCGCTGCTCGTCGGCATCACCATCGTGTACTTCTTCTGCAACCTCGTCGCCAAGCCGAGCCAGGTCTCCGGGGTGCCCTACCCGGTCATCTGTCGCAGCGTGTTCGGCGTCCTCGGTGCCAACATCCCCGCCATCATCCGCGGACTGATCGCCGTGGCCTGGTACGGCATCCAGACGTTCCTGGCATCGGCAGCCCTCGACATCGTGTTGATCAAGCTGTTCCCGTCACTGGCCCCGTACGCCGTCACCGCCGACTACGGCTTCGCCGGTCTGTCCCTGCTCGGTTGGGCCAGCTTCCTGTTCCTCTGGGTCGTCCAGGCAGCAGTCTTCTGGCGCGGCATGGAATCGATCCGCAAATTCATCGACTTCTGCGGGCCCGCCGTCTACGTCGTGATGTTCATGCTGTGTGGCTACCTGATCTGGAAAGCAGGCTGGGGCGCAATCGATCTCAACCTCGGCGAGGTCGAGCACACGGGCCTGAGCTCGATTCCGGTGATGCTCGGAGCCATCGCCCTCGTGGTCTCGTACTTCTCCGGCCCCATGCTCAACTTCGGCGACTTCTCCCGCTACGGCAAGTCCTACGCCGCGGTGAAGAAGGGCAACTTCCTCGGCCTCCCGGTCAACTTCCTGGTCTTCTCGATCCTGGTGGTCGTCACAGCGTCGTTGACGCTTCCGGTATTCGGTGAGCTGATCACCGACCCGGTCGAGACCGTCGCTCGAATCGACAGCACGTTCGCCATCGTTCTCGGTGCACTGACGTTCACGATCGCCACCATCGGTATCAACATCGTCGCGAACTTCATCTCCCCCGCGTTCGACTTCTCCAACGTCAGCCCGCAGCGCATCAGCTGGCGCGCAGGCGGAATGATCGCCGCCATCGGCTCGGTGCTGATCACCCCGTGGAACCTGTACAACAACCCCGACGTCATCCACCTGACCCTCGAAACTCTGGGCGCATTCATCGGACCACTGTTCGGCATTCTGATCGCCGACTACTACCTCGTCCGCAAGCAGAAGGTCGTCGTCGACGAGCTGTTCTCGATGTCGACGACGGGTCTGTACTGGTACTCCAAGGGATACAACCCGGCTGCGGTGTACTCCACCATCGTCGGCGCGCTGGTGGCCATGTTCACCGTGCTGTTCAACGGAGCGATCGACGGCATGCAGATCGCCGGAATGTCGACGGCGTCCAAGTACAGCTGGTTCATCGGGTGCGGCATCGGATTCGCGATGTACTTCTACCTCGCAACGCGGACCAAGCTGGCCGTCACCAACTTCGACACTCCAGTGAAAGCATAGGATCTCGCACGTGCTCATCAAGGTCATCAATCCGAACACCACGAGTTCGATGACCGCAACGATCGGTGACTGTGCCCGGGCCGTAGTCGGCCCGGGCACAGTCGTCGATGCGGTCAGCCCATCCATGGGACCGGTGTCGATCGAAAGCCACGTCGACGAAGCCCTTAGCGTCCCAGGCATTCTCGCCGAGATCGCCCGCGGCGAGGCCGCCGGGGTGGACGGCTACGTCATCGCCTGTTTCGGCGACCCCGGCATCGACGCCGCCCGCGAACTCGCATCGGGGCCCGTCATCGGGATCGCGGAAGCGGCCATGCATGCCGCGAGTTTTCTCGGCCGCGGTTTCAGCGTCGTCACCACGCTCGCGCGCACGATCGGACGGGCACAGGATTTGGCCGACCATTACGGCTTCGGACGGCAGTGCCTCGGCATCCATGCGTGCGACCTGCCCGTCCTCGATCTCGAAACCGACCCCGACGCCCGCAAGATCGTCACCGAGGCCTGCCGCATCGCGGTAGAGACGGACGGTAGCGATGCCGTGGTCCTCGGCTGCGCGGGTATGGCCGATCTCTGCCGACACATCTCGTCCGAAATCGGAGTGCCCGTCGTCGACGGGGTCGCAGCGGGAACGTTGTTCGTTCAATCCCTCGTCACCCTAGGACTCGGGACCGGCAAGCGTGGAGAGTTCGCGACTCCGCCGCCCAAGCTGTACACCGGCATGCTCGACGGATTCAGCAGGGCCTGAGCGTCAGCTGCGCTGGGATGTCGATCGAATCAGCTCCTCGGTTCCGTATCCCGGACTCCGATCGGCGTCGGATATTCCAAACCGGGGAGCTGATTCGCTCGGGTGAAGTCATGCGGTGCAACGACGTCGGACGGTCCGAGGGTGTGTATCGACGAGTGTCCGAGGCCGAGCACCGCCGAATCCAAGCCACCGCGCAGGATGTCGAGCACGTTCTCCACGCCGGCCTGACCGTTCGCGGCCAGACCCCACAGATACGCCCGCCCGATCAGCACCGCCCGAGCACCCAGGGCCAACGCTTTCGCGACGTCACTTCCCCGCCGAATCCCGCCGTCGAGGGTGACCTCCACCTGATTGCCCACCGCCCGGGCGATAGCCGGCAGCATCCGGATCGACGCCGGAGCCCCGTCGAGATTGTTGCCCCCGTGATTGGACACCGAGATCGCCGTGACACCGGCATCGACCGCCCGCAATGCGTCATCGACCCGCGAGATTCCTTTGAGCATGAACGGACCGTCCCACTGCTGACGTAGCCACGCGATGTCCTCCCATGACGGCAGCGGGGTGGACATCCACTCCCGGTACGCGGCGAAGAACGTCGGCGCGGCCCCACCGGGCGCGGCGAGATTCGGTGCCGTCAAATCCGGGAGCGTCCCCGTCCGCGCCCACCGGGCGAGCCACCGTGGACGGGCCAACGCTTCGGGTGCCAGCCGCAGCATCGCCCGCACGTCGAGGCGTTCCGGTATCACCGGACTCCCCCAATCGCGGCCCTCCGAGAACGACCAATCCATCGTCACGATCAACCCGACCGCACCCGCAGCGCGGGCACGATCGAGCATGTGCGCCAACAACTCCCGCGAACCCACCCAATGCACCTGGAAGAACGTCTGCGGGTTCGCCGCCACGACGTCCTCGATCGGCTTGCTCGCGAACAACGACAACCCCATCGACACACCCCGCGATGCTGCCGCCCTCGCCACAGCCACCTCACCGTCGGGGTGCACAGCCTGCACACCCGTCGGGGAGATCATCACCGGAAACGACAGCGGTTGCCCCATCAGCGTCGTCGACAAATCACGTTTGTCCGACAGGTCGGCCACGTGCGGGGCGAACCCGAGCTCGGCGAAGGCAGCGGTGTTGTCGCCCGCCGTCAGACCACGTTCGGACCCCGCCATCAGTGCCGAATACACCGATGCCGGAAGTCGCTTACGCGCTCGCCGTTGCGCTTCGGCGACAGTCTCGAACCAGTCGGTCACACACCCAGCTTCCGATCGAACCCGGCGGGCATCACCACATCCGACGGTGACAGATCATGCACCGAAGTGTGCCCGAGCCCGAGGACCGCCGAATCGACTCCGCCACGCAGGATGTCGAGCACGTTCTCCACTCCCGCTTGACCGTTCGCCGACAGACCCCACAGGTACGCCCGCCCGATCAGCACCGCCCGAGCGCCCAACGCCAACGCCTTCACCACATCACTACCCCGCCTGATACCGCCATCGAGGGTGATCTCGACCTGATCACCGACCGCCTCCGCGATCGCCGGCAACGCCCGAATCGGAGCCGGGGTGCCATCGAGGTTGTTGCCACCGTGATTGGACACCGAAATCGCTGTACAGCCGGCATCGACGGCCCGCTTCGCATCATCGACCCGCATCACACCCTTGAGCATGAACGGCCCACCCCACTGCTCACGCAGCCACGCCACGTCCTCCCACGTCGGCAACGGAGTCCCCATCCACTCCCCATACGCACCGAAGAACGTCGGCGCGGGACCACCGGTCGGTGGGGTCAGGTTCGGTGTCGTCAGATCCGGGATCTTGCCGGTCTTCGCGAACTCCCACAACCACTTCGGACGCATGACGCCCTCCGGCGCGAACTGGACCATCGCCTTGAGGTCCATCTTCTCCGGAATCGACGGGCTACCCCAGTCACGGCCGTTGGAGAACGACCAATCCAGCGTCATGATCAACCCGACAGCCCCGGCTGCGCGGGCCCGCTCCATCCGCTGCAACAAGATCTCGCGTGAGCCGACCCAGTACATCTGGAAGAAGGTCTGCGGATTCGCCGCCGCGACCTCCTCGACGGACTTGCTCGCGAACGAGGACAACCCGATCGGAATACCGCGTGCTGCAGCAGCTCTCGCCACCGCAACCTCACCGTCCGGATGCACCGCCTGCACACCTGTCGGAGAAATCATCACCGGGAACGAGAGCGGTTGTCCCATCACCGTCGTCGACAGATCCCGCTTGTCCGACAACCCCGCCACATGCGGAGCGAACCCGAGCTCACCGAACGCCGACATGTTGTCATCGATGGTGATGCCGCGTTCGGAGCCGGCCACCAACGCGGCATACACCGACTTCGGTAGACGCTTCTTCGCCCGCCGCTGCGCCTCGGCAACGGTCTCGAACCACGCACTCTTCGCCATCACTACGCTCCCTATTCCATTCCTGCGAGCGGATTTTCGTCGCAGATCTTCGTCGGTGGACGCATCATCAACGTCAACGGCACCGACTTACGGGGAGTCTTTCTCTGGCCGGTGCGCGAATGATCGACACTCGACTTCGGGATCTCCCCCGCAGCCGCCAACGCCATCTCACCGTTACCGATCACGCATTCTGGATCCGGACCGTCCATCGGCAGACCCGTGAAGAACTTCGCCGCCATGCAGCCGCCGCGGCACGCGTCGAAATGAGCACACTTGGTGCACGCGCCCGAGGTCTGCGGTGAGCGCAACTCCTGGAACAATTCCGAGGTCTGCCAGACCGATTGGAATCCGCCCATACCGTCCTTGGCGTCTCGGACGATATTGCCGGCGAGGAAGTTCTCGTGAATGGCGAACGGGCACGCATACACATCACCGATCGGGTCGATCAGGCACACCACCCGCCCCGCACCACACAGGTTCAGCCCCGGCAGGGCGTCACCGAACGCCGAGAGGTGGAAGAACGAATCGCCCGTCAACACGCCTTCACCGTTGGCGACGAGCCAGTTGTAGAGCTCGCGCTGCTGACCGGCCGTCGGATGCAGATCGTCCCAGACATCCGCGCCGCGACCCGACGGCCGCAGTCGTGTGATGCGCAGTGTCGCAGCATATTTGTCGGCCAAAGCCTTGAAGTCGTCGAGCTGACTCACGTTGTGCCGGGTGACGACGACCGAGATCTTCGCGTCCCGGAACCCGGCCTCCTTCAGATTCTCCAACGCCCGGCACGCCATATCGAACGACCCCGGACCACGCACCGCGTCGTTGACCTCCGCCGTCGCGCCATCGATGGAGATCTGCACATCGACGTAGTCCGAGGCCGCGAGACGTGCTGCGACCTTCTTGTCGATCTTGACCCCGTTGGTGGAGAACTTCACCCCCACCTGATGCGCCGTCGCATAGTCGACCAGTTCCCAGAAATCGCTGCGGACCGTCGGCTCACCGCCACCGATGTTGACGTAGAACACCTGCATCTTCTGCAGCTCGTCGATAATCGACTTGCACTGCTCGGTACTCAGTTCGCGCGGATCACGACGACCCGACGACGACAGACAATGCACACACGACAGATTGCAGGCGTAGGTCAACTCCCACGTCAAACAAATCGGAGCATCGAGACCGAGCTCGAACTGATCGACCAATTTCCCTACCGGAGCTGGTCTTTCGAGGGTGGAAGTCATAGGGGCCGTCCTCTTCTACGAATGGGTCAGGTTCTACGGGCGAGTGATCATGTTCGAGTCCGCCAACGTCTCGAGCGCTCTCACGTAGGGAGCCGATGCCGAATCGCTGATCCCTGCGGCCGCGATCGCCGACCGCATATCCCGGTGGTCGGGAAGGGACTCGATGATCGCCACGATCGTGCGGTTCTTCAGAAACGACAGCTTGCGGGTCCCGAAGTGGTAGAGCAGCGCCCCGAACGATTCGGGACGCAACGCCACCTGCGGATGCAATACCCACCGCACATCCAGATCGAGCGCGTCCTGCACAGCAGTGGTCATGATCAGTACACGCCGCACATACCGTCGATCGACACTTCCTCCACCAACGACTCCTCCACCAGATCGGACTCGACGACCGACGTACCGACCACAGCGTTCTCACTCTTCTTCGACATCTGATTCCTCCTACGAAATCTGTTCGGCCACAATCCGATCGACTGTGTTCAGGATCACCACGCTAACGGCCGTCGAGGTTTCCGACGGGTCATGGCGCAGGAACTGGTCGGCCGTCGCGATCAACCGTCCAGTCGGGTAGGTACCGGCCCGTCCGGCCTGCGGGGTGAGCGGCGTCCGAGCGGACCGACCAGCAGTCGATCCGAGTTCTGCCGCGGTTCGCTGTGGAAAGCTCACCTCAACAGAGGGTCACAGCAGAAACGACAGAAGAAGACTTACATGACCGAGATCGATGCATTGGCACCCGGACCCGACGGGGTGTGGGCTCATGAGAACGTCGTCGTCCGGCACACTCCCGGGCTTCGATTCGACGCCGTGCGTGCAGGATCGACGGTCCAGGTGAACCACTGCCTCGCTGCGCGCGAGATCGGCGAAGGCCTCGTTCCGCTCATCACCGAACAGGCGCGCCACATCGGGCTGTCCCAGAGCGAGTTCGAGCACGTACTGGTCGGCATCGTGCGCACCACTATCGCCGATCCGGTCGAGGCATGGACGACGTACTACCGAAACTCGTTGGATGACCTCCTCTCCGGTCGCGCAGAGTTCGCTCCTGTGCACGAGCGTGCCGCCGCGGCGGTCCGCGGTTCGGTACTCGATCTGGGTTCGTGCTTCGGCTTCTTCCCGTTGCGGCTGGCAATGCAGGGTTGTTCGGTCACCGCGACCGACCAGTCAGCGGGAACCATGGATTTGCTCGCGACTGTCGCTCCGCACCTCGGCGCGAGACTCGACACGGCAGTGTTCGATGCAGCCCGAATCCCGTTCGACGACAACAGTGTCGATACCGTGACCGCTCTGCACCTGCTCGAACACGTCGATGCCGAAACGGGCTCTGCCATCGTCGCGGAGGCACTCCGGGTGGCGCGCTGCCGCGTCGTCATCGCGGTACCGTTCGAGACCGAGACCACTGTCTGCCACGGACACATCCGCACGTTCGACGAGACGGCGCTGGCCGCGCTGGGATTATCGACGGGAAAGCCCTTCGATACCTCCACTTACCACGGCGGTTGGCTCGTGATCGACAAGACGACGGCACCACAACTCGTCTGAACAGTCTCGATACTGCAGGCATGGGATCCGCGGGACTACTAGAACGGTGGTGCTGTGTCGGCTTCCTCGTCGCTCGGTTCTGGAGTCGGGTGGGTCGGGCTAGGCGATGATGCCGGATCGTCTGGGTTGGGTGGGGATGTGTAGCCGGCGGTTTTGACGCTGTGGTGGTATTCGCAGAGGCATTGGAAGTTGTTGACGGTGGTCCAGCCGCCGAGTGGATTGGCGTGGTCGAACGGGATCACGTGGTCGATTTGGCAGCGTGCCGCGGGTCGGTGGCAGCCGGGGAAGCGGCAGTGGCGGTCATACGTACCGGCCCGGTCTCGATGCCGTACGTGAATCGAAGGTCCACGCGGGATATTGCCCTGTTGCCTGTGGGAGTGAGTCGCATGGGGGAACGACGACCATTCCGTTCGCGGCTGCCAATGCTCTCATCGAATGTGACTGCGTGACCTTGGCATCCGCGCCGTCGATGAATCCCAACAGAACCCGAGGTGTGCTTGACGCCGAGGTCACGTCGCCGCGGACCCGCACAGTTCTCACCGTTCGCTCCGCCGCCGGATCCTGCAGAGCGGATGCCACGACCGGCCGGACGAACAGTTCGTACGAGATCAGCGCACTCACCGGATTTCCGGGCAGGCAGATGATCGGTATTCCATCGAATCGTCCGCAGCCCTGCGGTTTCCCCGGCCTGACCGCAACCGAGGCGAAGGTGACGTCGTGATCCGCCAGCGCAAGCCGGACCACCTCCTCGGTTCCTGCGCTGATTCCACCGGTCGTGATGATGACGTCGGCTACCGCAGCGCAGCGAGCAAGGGCCGCTCTGCACGCCTCCACATCGTCGGATACCGCCGATTCGAGGTGCACATCGGCACCACACCGCAGCAGATCGGCTGCGATCATCGGAGAGTTGGCGTCGAAACACTCGCCGAGCGTCGGAGTTTCTTCAGCACAGCGGATTTCGGATCCGGTGGACAACACAGCCACGGTCAATGCCGAACCGATCCTGACAAGCGTTCGTCCGAGTGCCGCAAGCAGTCCGACCTGAGCGGGAGTCAGCACCGTACCGGCCCTGATGGCCACGTCACCGGCATCGAAATCCGAACCACGACGGCGGATGTTGCTCTTGGAAGCACTCGAACAGATGGTCACCGTATCGGAACCGAACGACGTCACGAATCCGCTGGTCTGTTCGACAGGCACCACCAGATCGGCCCCTCGCGGAAGTACTGCACCGGTCATGATTTGTACGCACTCACCCGGTGCCACGCTCAGCTCGGTACTCGACCGTCCGGCAACGCTACGCGCCGAGACGGTCAGTGTGGCCGGCAGTCGTCGGGAACCGATCACATCGGTACGGCGCACAGCGAACCCGTCGACTGCAGAATTGTCGAACGCCGGCAGAACGCGCTCGGCAACGACATCCTCGGCGAGAACTGCGCCGACCGCAGATCCGATGGGTACCGCCCGCACTCGGGCTGCCAATCCGAGATCTGCTATGGCACAACGGTGTTCGTCGACCGAACGGGTAACCGAGTTTACGGTCCGCCTCATCCGCCGATGTAGGACATCTCGATCCGCTCGCCGGCCGGGGTGTCCCCCGATCCCGCTCGCAGTTCGGAGTATCGATCGTCACGGCTGTTCCAGAGCGCCGACAACCGCGCCACGAGAGCATCCTGCGATGCCCCCGAACGCAGCAGCGCGCGCAGATCGGTTCCCGCTGAAGCGAACAGGCACGTGTACACCTGCCCGTCCGCCGACAGCCTGGCCCGAGTACAGCTGCCGCAGAACGGTTTCGACACCGAACCGATCACCCCGATTTCTCCGCTCCCGTCGCGATACCGATAGCGCGTCGCGACCTCGCCTTCGTACATCGACTCGATCCGCTCGAGCGGATGGGCTGCCCCGATGATGTCGACAATGGAGTCGACGTCCGTCACCTGCGCCATTTCCCACCGGTTCGTCGCCCCTACATCCATGTACTCGATGAACCGCACGACGATACCGGTCCCTCGGAACCGTTCGGCCAGGTCGAGAATCGAATCACCGTTCACGTCCCGTCGCACCACCACATTCACCTTGACGGGTGACATCCCGCCGCACACTGCCGCGTCGATACCGTCGAGCACGGCCCGGACGGGTACGCGCGTGTCGCTCATCCGCGCGAACGTCGTCGAGTCGATCGAATCCAGGCTGACGGTGACCCGCTTCAGACCGGCCGCGTACAACGATGCGGCCTGGGCTGCGAGCAACGACCCGTTCGTGGTCATCGCAAGATCGACGCCGTCGATGGCGCTCAATCGTTCGATCAGCGTGGCGATTCCGGCCCGCAGCAACGGTTCACCGCCCGTCAGACGGATCTTTCGGATGCCGATCGTCGCCGCGGCCCGCGCCACTCTGTCGATCTCGTCGAAGGACAGCAGCCTGCCGGTGTCGAGGAATCGGTGATCGGGACCGAACTCGGCTCGAGGCATGCAGTAGACACAGCGGAAGTTGCACCGGTCGGTGACCGAGATACGGAGATCCCGAAGTGCCCGCCCCCGAGCGTCCACCGTCCCCGAATCGAGGTCGGTCGGATGGCTGCGCACTGCTCGAACGGGATCACCCACGGAGTAGTCCTTTCACTCGGTCGAACACCAGAATCGCGGACGGCAGTGCCTCACACTTGACCGCGCGCGCCCGGTAGTTGACGTGCAGCGACCAGCGCACGACCCTGCCTCACGACTTTCCGGCAAAGTTACGAACAGTGAATCAACCGGAAACATTGCGGGTTAATCTCGAAGAAAGCTCCTGCATCGCCGTGAGCGTCTACGACAAGGGGTCCCCATGCTGTCTCGATCCGGATTCTCCATTCCGACTCGAACGACCAGCCGCGGCGACTGGTCCGACATGTTGAACGAGCACTTCGTCGCCCTGGACGTGGCCGACGTGGCGGACAGTCGATTCACGGGAGCCGTCCGATCGATGTCTCTGGCGCACCTGCAGGTGTCGACTGTCCGATCGACGACTCAACGCATCGCGCGAACCGACTCGCTCATCGAGAAGGACCGAATCGAATACGTTCAGATCGGGATGATCCGTCGAGGCCGCGCGATCGTGGTGCAGGACGGACGCGAATGCGTGCTCTCCCGCGGCGACTTCGCCATCTACGACACGTCTCGTCCCTTCGACTGGATCATCGACGGTCACCCCGACGACGATCAATGGGAGCTCGAAGTCTTCACCTGGCCCCGTCACATGCTTCGACTCGACGAGCGTGAATCCAGCGACCTGACGGCCATGGCATTCGACGGCTCGGCCGGCTTCAGCGGCCTCCTCGGCCGATTTCTGCACGACCTGGGGTCGACCCGGTCGACACTGGGTACCGCAGGCGCACAGGCCATCGCAGACGAGGTCGGCGATCTGGTCAGCGTCATCGCAAGGAACACCACCACCAGCCCGGCGCTGGATTCCCCCGGCACCGCCCTGGTTCGGACGGCGCAACGCTATATCGAGGAACACCTCGCAGACCCAGATCTGTCGCCCAGCACGGTCGCGTCGGCCATGCTCGTCTCCACCCGCCAACTGCACCGTCTGTTCGCGGCCAGTGGCACTACGGTGGCGCGCAGCATTCGGGTCAAACGGCTCGAGCGCTGCCGACGCGAGATCATCGCCAGCGTCGCGGTGAACCGCTCGCTCGGCCAGATCAGTCGGCGATGGGGTTTCGCGGACTCCGCGGTGTTCAGCCGCGCCTTTCGCGAGCAGTACGGGATGAGCCCGCGTCAGTACCGCGCGGCCGCGTGCGCGCAGTCCGACGACCCGCGAGCGGTCACTCGCCCGATGTGGCCGAGCGACCGTGAGCAGCCCGAGGTCGGCACTGCTCACGGTCCTCGTCGGTGAAACTGAGCTCCTACGGGTCTCTCGTCAGTGGAGCGAGTCACTCGAGTGGCCGGGCACGATCGCTGCCGAACCGTCGACCAGCGGGGCGATGTGATTCACCGCTGTCGCGGCCTCGGCGAACCCGACTGCGATCAACTTGACCTTGTCTTCGTGTCCGGCGACGTCGCCCGCCGCGAAGACTCGCCTTCGGCTGGTGCGCATCGTCCGTCCGACGGCGATATCGCGCTGGTACTTGTCCAGTCCCCACGTGGCGATGGGGCCGAGTGCGGCCTTGAACCCCAGTGCGGCAACAACACTCGATACCTCGAGCTGTCGACGGTCGACTCCGGTGCCGTCGACGATCGTCACCGATTCGACGGAGTCCACGCCCAGGATTTCCTCCACCTCGAACGGCGTGAGGACATCGACACCGGACCGCTCCAGCAAACCGAGGCTGTGAGCGTGGGCCCGAAAGTCGTTGCGCCGGTGCACCAGTACCACCGATTTCGCGATCGGCTCCAGGCTCAACGCCCAGTCGACTGCCGAGTCTCCGCCGCCGACGATCATCACCCGTTCGCCGGCGAGATCATCGAGTTTGGGCACGAAATACCGCAGGCCACGGTCGTGGAACTCGGCTCCGGCCGGCAATGGCCTCGGCGTGAACTTACCGATACCTGCGGCCACGAGAACGGCCTTGCCGACGACGGTCTCGCCCTTGTCCGTCGTGACCCGCACGAAGTTCTCGGATTCCTCGAGTTCGGTCGCCACGTGTCCCATCAGGTACGTCGGCTTCGCCTGATCCGCCTGTTCGACCAATGCGTCGACCAGATGTTGCGCCTTGATCGCCGGAAACCCGGCGACGTCGAATATCTTCTTCTCGGGGTACAGGGCCGCCAATTGCCCGCCCGGATGGGGCAGAGCGTCGATCACGGTGACCGTCATGCCCCTGAAACCCGCGTAGTACGCACCGTACAGTCCGGCAGGCCCGGCACCGACGATGATCAGATCACTCTCGGAAACCGTTGCGGCACTCACTTCTTCGCCACTTCGTCGATCGAGGGATGGTCGTGCCCAACCGGGCCGAGATCTTCCGCACCACCGGAAGCACCTGCGTCCTCACAGAATTCGACGGCGATGTCGACGAATTGCTTCTGTTCCTCCGGGATCTTGTGCTCCCAGAAGATGGCGTCGTTGGGACAGGCGGGCATGCACTTGCCGCAGTCGACGCACTCGTCGGGATTGATGTACATCATCCGAGCGCCCTCGTAGATGCAGTCGACGGGGCACTCCTCGGTGCATGCCTTGTCGAGCAGGTCGATGCACGCTTCGGTCACGACGTAGGCCATATCGAAATCCTCTTGTTCGTAGTAGGAGAAAGAGTTGTCAGGCGTCGAGCGCGGCGACCTCGACGAGGGTGTCGGAGAAGGTCGGAGCGTTCCCGAGGTCGGCGAACACCGTCGGATTGAGCGACGCCGGGGTCGACAGCGACAGCATGTTCTTGCGCCATGCACCCATCGCACAGACGGTGACACCCTGCATGACCGACTTGTCGAGTTTGGCAACGACGGTGAATTCGCCGCGATCGTTGAAGACTCGCACCACGTCACCCGAAGCGATTCCCCGCCGTTCGCCGTCGACAGGGTTGACCAGCAGCGTCGGCTCCTTCTGCACTTTGCGGTGCATGTCGAGATTCCCGAAGCTCGAATTCAGGTACGCGTGTGACTTGGGCGTGAGCAGATTGAGTGGATACTTCTCTGCCAGTAAGGGATTGGTCCTCGACGACTCGCGCGGCGGGATGTAGTGCGGAAGCGGATCCACCGGTTGTCCCGGCTGGTGGTCGTTCGATCCCTGCCGGAAGAGCGGCAGCACGAAGTTGCCGCCCGCCGCCGCCGAGGACAGAAACTCCGTTTTGCCGGACGGCGTCCGGAAATTGCCCTCTGCGTGCGGTGCGTACTCGTCGGGGCCGGGAAGGTTGAGTCGCTGCCACCCGAGCTTCTTCAATGAATCGATCGTGATGCCCTCCATTGCCGGGGCATTCCAGTCGTAGGAGAGGGCGAGGAGTTCCTCATCGGTTCGTGAGAACACCGGTTCGGTGAAGCCCATCGCGGCGGCCAATCGGCGAAACAGCTCGGTATTGGGGACGGCCTCACCGAGGGGCTCGATCGACCGGTTGTTGTACGTGACGAACAGGTGTCCCCAGGAGAAGTTGATGTCGTCCTGTTCCAGCTGTGTCGTGGCGGGCAGAATGATATCGGCGTAATCCGCTGTGTCGGTAATGAAGTGGTCACTGACGACGGTGAACAGATCCTCCCGGCTGAGCCCGTCGATCATGCGCTTCTGATCGGGACACACCACCACCGGATTCGAGTTGTACACCATCAGTCCTTTGAGGGGCGTGTCCAGATTCAACCCGCCGGTCAGCGCCTCACCCAGCTGATACAGATTGATCACGCGTGTACCCGGAGTCTGCAGATCCGTCTGCAGAAACTCGGGCCAGTTCACCGGAAACGCCCACAGCGGCAGCTGCAGGATGCCGCCGCCGGGCTTACGCCAGGCCCCCACCAACGACGGTAGACAGGAGATGGCTCGGACGCTCTGCCCGCCACCTGCACTGCGCTCGATGGCGACGCCGATCCGAATGACGGAGGGCTGACTCTGTGCGTATTCCCTTGCCAGCGTGTAGATGTCTTCGACGGGAATGCCCGTCTCTTCGGACGCCCATTGCGGGGTGTACTGCTGCACCCGCTCGGCCAATTCGTCGAAACCGATGGTGAAGCGTTCGATGTAGTCCGCGTCGGTCAATCCCTCGTCGATGATCACGTGCATCATCGCCAGGGCGAGAGCGCCGTCGGTGCCCGGACGAATGGGGATGTACCAGCTCGCGGCCTTGGCGGTTCTGGTCTTGATCGGATCGATCACCACCACCTTGGCCCCGCGTTTCTTCGCCTCGGCTATGTACGGCCACAGGTGCAGGTTGGTGCTCATGGTGTTCGCCGCCCAGATCAGAATGAACTTGGAGTGGACGAAACTCTCGGGGTCGACGCCTGCCGTGTCGCCCACCGTCATCGCGTAGGCCGTGCACGAGCCGGCATCGCAGTAGGTGCGCTCGGCAACCGTCGCCCCGAGTCGGTTGAAGAATGCATCCCCGACGTTGAGACCCTGCGTAATGCCCTGGGTGCCGAGGTAATTGCACGGCATGATCGCCTCGGGGCCGAATTCCTCGGCGATGGAGGTGAATTTCTCTGCGATGGTGGCCACGGCCTCGTCCCACGAGATCCGCTCGAACTCTCCCGAGCCCTTGGGCCCGGACCGCTTGAGCGGGTACAGCACTCGGTCCGGGCTGTAGACCTTGTCGAGATAGTTGTCCACCTTCACGCAGAGGCCGCCGTTGGTGTACGGGTTGGTCTTGCTCCCGCTGACGCTCGTCGCCACCCCGTCCTCGACGGTCACCACCATCGAGCACGAATCCGGACAGTCCTGCGCACACGCTCCGAGAACGGTGAGTTCCGTCGGGCGGTCGGCCGGGGCGTCGTGTGAGCGCGTATCTTCCTGAACAGTCGTCATGGGTGCTCCTCGGCGTGGATATCACTGGTATGTGTTATCCGTAGCCTGCACCGCGAGGACGCTCCCGACAGGACGCCGAGCGCCGTCTACTTTGCACTCTGTGCCCGAAGGCTCATCGCTCAGATCAATCCCTGTTTACTCGCGGCATAGACGGCCTCGGCACGGCGGGACACCGCGAGTTTGCGCATGATGTTGCTGACGTGAAACTTCACCGTCGTCGCCGAGATGAACAGACGTGTTCCGATCATGTTGTTGGACAGACCCGTTGCCAGTAGCCGGAGCACTTCGAGCTCCCGCTCGGTCAGCCGCTCGATGCTGCTCGGTGTGCCGTTGAGAGAACGAACGACGGCCGACGCGCTCCGGGAATCGAACGCACTCTCACCGCGCGACACCGCGCGGATCGCGCGAACCAACTCGGTGGTGTCGACGTCCTTGACCACATATCCCCGGGCACCGGCATGCACGGCCTCCACCACCAGACGATCGTCGAGGAACGTCGTCAGGACGAGCAGACCGATTCCGTTGTGTGCCTTGGACAACTGCGCACACAGGGCGAGACCCTCGTAATCGGAGCTGGCAGAGAGCTTGAGGTCCATCAGCACGATGTCGGGTGTGACCCGAGCGACGACGGCCAACCCCTCCTCTCGGGTCGACGCCTCCCCCACGATCGTCAGATCCGATTCACGCTCGAGTACCGAACGCAGCCCGTCGCGCAGGATCGCGTGGTCGTCGACCAGGACGATCCGAACCCTGGGCGGCGCCGCCTGAGGCGAGCCGTCTCGTATCGCTGTGACGCTCATGCTGTGCCCTTCGTGGAATTCGGGTCGAGCGGTATACGCACTGCCACTCGCACGCCCCCGGTGCGGGCACGGCGGATCTCGAAGACCCCGCCGTGTTCGCGGGCGCGCGCCGCCATGTTCGCCAACCCGCGGTGGCGGCCGTCGACGTCGGTGGACTCGGCCATGTGCAGCATCATGCGCAAGTGCGCCGGATCGCCGTCACCGTCATCAGCAATCGACAGCTGTACCTGATCGAGCGAATAACTCAAGCGAAGAATGGCCCGGGATGCATGACCGTGCACTGCAGTGTTGAACAACGCCTCTCCGGCGATGCGGAGCAAAGCATGCTCGCATTCGCTGCTCAACTCGACGGGAGTTCCCTCCACCCGCAGCGAGACCTGCAACTCGTCGGGCATGTGGACCACCGAAAGCTGTTCGAGCATTTCGGGAAGCGACGTTCGGTCGGCGTCCTGAGGGTGATTGAGCGCATAGATCGCCGACCGCAGCTGATCCACTGCCCGACGCGTCAGATCCTTGGCCAGATCCAGCCTGTCACTGCGCTCGTCGGCCGAGATGTCGCTGCGACATACCTCGATCTGCATACCGGCCGACAACACGGCCTGGGTCACGCTGTCGTGCAGTTCGCGCGCGATGCGATGGCGTTCGTCGTCGAGCACCTGATGCCGATGTGCGGCACCCAATTGTCTTTGTGTCAGCAGGAGTTCGGCATTGCGGGCGGCGAGGTCGGCCGCTGTTCGATTCGCCTCGGCGTAGGCATTCTCGGTGCGCTCGAGGAGTTGTCTTCGGCTCTGGAACAGAGCCGAATTCTGCAGGGCCACCGCGGTTTGGCTGGCCAGGATGCTGAGCACCGCGGCGTCGGTGGCGTCCAGCACACGTTGCTCACCGGTCCATGCGGCAAAAGCGCCCACGACACCCCCGTCGTATGCGATCGGCACGAAAGCGTGATGGGCGGCGATCACCGGGGTCAGCCCGTCGCCGCACGTCGACTGTCGGATCGATTCGAGGCAGTCGACGACGTCTTCCGGCAACGGCGGCCCTTCGACGTTGTCGACCAGAAACGGTGTGGCGTCGGGTCCGAGTACCAATCGGCGAGGACCGGCGTCGGGGAACGCCCCGTCGGCGAGAGCGAACACGACCCAACGCGCACTCAGATGGGCTCGTGCCGCCTCGGCCACAGCGCACACCAGCGTTTCCGGACCGTCGACCGTGCGCACCAGCGCTCGCGAAATCAGTTCCAGCGCATAGACAACGCGTTCCAAACGTTCTGCCGCGCCGCGATACTGGGGGTAGAACGTGTTCTTGCCCGAACGCAGTCCCGTCAGCAACGAGAGGTCGGGTCCGGTTGTCACAGTGCGGTCCTGAACAGATCGACCATCTCGCGGTGCGTGGCCGAGCGCGGGTTGGTGGACATGCACGCATCGCGTAATGCGTTGGTGGCCAACACATCGAGATCGGACTCGCTGACGCCGATCTCGGCCAGGCCGGCGGGAACACCGACCTGACGAGCGAGGCGGTCCACTCGATCGGCCACGGCCATGGCGGCCTCCTCCGGCCTGGCCCTGCCCTCGGGCAGCCCGAGACTCGTCGCGATGGCCACGTACGGCAACGGATCCTCGGCAGCGTTGAAACGAATGACGTGTGGCAGCAGCACACCGTTGATCACCCCGTGCGGGAGATCGAGCAGCCCGCCCACCTGGTGGCTCATCGCGTGCGTTGCACCGAGTATCGCGTTCGTGAATGCCAGGCCGGCCTCCAGACTCGCCTGCGCCATCGACCCTCGTGCAACCATGTCGGTCGGCTCATCGATGGTGCGAGCCAACTGTGACATCACCATGGTGATGGCTCGGAGCGCATGATGGTCGGTGAGCTGGTTGTGGCCCAACGACACGAACGCCTCTATCCCGTGCGTCAGAGCATCCAAACCGGTTGCGGCGTTGAGCCATTCGGGCATCGTGGTGAGCAACATCGGATCGATCACCGTGATGTCCGGTACCAGGGCTCGGCCGAGAATGGTGATCTTCGTCGAGCGCGCGGTATCGGTGACGATGCAGAACTGCGAGACGTCGGCTCCGGTGCCGGATGTCGTGGGCACCATCACCAGAGGCGGGATCGGCCGGGTGGCCCGATCCACCCCCTCGTAGTCGAGGATTCGACCGCCGTTGCCGGCGAGGACGGCAATCCCTTTCGCCGCATCCATCACCGACCCTCCCCCGATCGCCACCAACACGTCGCAGCCGAAGTCCGCGTAGTAACCGTGGCCGGCCTCGATCTCGACGTCCTTGGGATTGGGCGTCAGTGCGCTCCAGACCTGGGGCTCCAGCCCCTGCGCGAGAAGGAGGTCGACGAGCTGGCCGGCCCAGCCACTCTCGATCAACCCGGCGTCCGTGACGAGCATCGGCCGTACCCCTCCGAGACGACGCGTCGCATGCGCTACCTCGCCGAGCGAATCCGGACCGAACACGATCTCGGGCGCATGGAACTTGAGGACACGTGGCGTCTCGGCTCGGCTGCGCCGAGTATCGAGATCGTGCAGCGCCTTGCCTACGTTCGCAGTAGCTGCCTGGTCCACCGTTCACACCCTCGCTGTCCTTCGATCCGAACACGAACCGGACCTGTGATTCAGGTTACAACCTTACGAGCGCAGACGGTCCGTTCCCACCAGCACCGGGCCAGGTTCCTACCTACCCGATCGGGCAGGTAAGCGGTGTGACGGGTCGGGTCATGACAGCGCATGCCCCAGATCGGCGGCCTGCGCCGCCAACTGTTCCCCGTCTCGTGCCACCACCACTCGATCGCAGAATGGCTCGTACTCCTCCATCGAGCACGCGGCCTGCGCCCAGTAACGACGAGCTTCGGGAGTGATCCAGGCGATGCGGTGCACCTTGGACCGAATCTTCTCCAACGCATCGAGTCCGGGCGGCCGTCCGTTGCACCGACCGTCCCCCACGATGATCACGGCAGTGCGCTTGTTCAACACGTCTCCGTGCGAGTCCAGCAGGTCCGCGAAGGTTCTGCCGTAATCGCTGCTCGCTTCGAGGTCCAATCGCGCATCTGCGAGTACTGCAGCCAGAGCACCGTCGCCCGTACTTCCGAGCAAGGTGGTCGTCACGTCCACCGGAGAATCGACGAAGCCCATCACAGTGCAGCGGTGCGCACGCGAGTGCATCGCCTGGGCAAGTCTGAGCGTGAATGCGGTGATCGGGCGAACGGACAACGAGACGTCCGCCAGCACCAACAATCGAACCTTGTCCGGAACCGGTGTCCTGGTGACCAACCGAAACGGAATGCCGTCCGTGCGCAGGCTCGACCGAACCGTGCGACGCATGTCCAGCGGGCCCCGAGAGTGTTCGCGAGGCCGAGGCCGAGGAGTCCCGCGCATGTGCCGCAACACTTCGTGACTTGCGCGCTCGATCTCGGCATGGCTGTCGATCCCCCGCCCTGCGCCGTCGACCGGCACCGGTGACGACATCGTCCCGGTCAACTCACCCAGAGCTGCGACGAAGGCTTCGACGGCATCGGTGATCCTGTCCAACATCGCCGCGCTCAGCGGCCCGGAATCTCCGCCATCGCCGTACACGCTACTGGGATCGTAGGCGTCGAACCATGCCAGGATACTGGCGGGATCCTCCCAGTTCAGTTGTCCGGCAACCGCTCCGCTCGTGCTCGACGCCAACTCCCCTGCCGCGGTCGAACCGGAACGCTCCAGATCGACGGTGTAGGTCACGCCCCGTCGACCCATGTCGCCATCGGTATCGATGGACAGATCGTGATCCTCCGACGACAGACTGATGTCGTCGTCGTCCTTGTGCGGGTTGAAGCCCTTGTCGGCCTCGGGGGCGTCCAGCAGATCTCCGATCTCGACAGCGCGCTCGTTGTATTCGGCGTACTTCGCGGCCTCCTGGTCGGCTCCCACGTCGAGATCGGTCGGGAGGCCGCCCGCCACCTGCGCGCCGACCGGCGAAGTGTGTTCGTGGACAACAGCGGTCGAGCCGACTGCGAACAGCGAGTCGAACGCGAGATCGAATCCCTGCTGTTCGTGATCGTACTTCGCGCACGTGGCGCGTAACGCCGCGCGCAGAACCGTCAGGTCACGTGCCCCCAGGAGCCCGAGCACGCGTCGGACTTCGATGACCTCGGCCGGCGACGCCGCCACTCCGAACCGCCGCAGCGTCCGGCCGAACACTGCCGACAGCACGTCGAGTACCACCGACGGAGCGAACGGCTCGACCGCAGTCATCGTCGAATCCCGATGCCGCCCTTGTCTCGTCCACCATGACCCCGGAACGCCGTCGCGGTCGTGTTGACGACGGCTCCGAGAGATGGTGCTGCAGAGGCTGTCTCCGTCGCCGGGCCTGCCATCGCGATCTTCATGTCCGAGGAGTATTTGACCAGCGCGGCGAGCAGATACTTGCGGGTGCCCTCCGTGTGGCCGAGGACCGACGCGATACGAGCCGCGTCGATGACCTCCGAGATCGATGGGCTCTTGCGCAGCGGCAGCGTCCGCAGTTCGGTTGCCAGCGCCACGATGTCGGCTGCGACCCGATCGGGTACCTCCGGAGCGCGGGCGGTGACGATCTCCCGTTCCCGTTCGGCAGAGGGGTAGTCGAGATGAAAGTGGAGGCAGCGGCGTTTGAGGGCGGAGGACAGCTCGCGAGTGTCGTTGGAGGTCAGAATGACCCACGGATCACTTCGTGCGGTGAAGGTGCCCACCTCGGGGATGGTCACCTGCTTCTCGGCGAGCACCTCGAGCAGCAGCGCCTCCATGGATTCCTCGGTGCGGTCGACCTCGTCGACGAGAAGAACCACCGGCTCCTCGGACAGGATCGATTCCAGCAGCGGACGCACCGACAGGAACGGCTCGGAATACAGGCCGAAGTCTTTGGCGGCAAGCATTTTCGAGGCGTCGTCGATGTCGGTGACGTGCTGCGTCAGCGCACCGATGTGTTCACGCAGCATCTGCACGTGCAGAAGCTGTTTGGCGTAATCCCACTCGTACAGGGCCCGGTTGTCGTCGAGGCCCTCGTAGCACTGCAGGCGCACCAGCTTGCGGCCGCTCGCCGCAGCAAGCGATTTGGCGAGCTCTGTCTTTCCCACACCCGCCGGCCCTTCGAGCAGCAGCGGGCGATCGAGCGCTGTCGCCAGATGCACCACGGTGGCGAGGTCGTCGTCGGCGATGTAGTCCTGCTCGGCGAGCGCCCTCCGCAGATCGGCAGCGTCGGTGAATCGAACGGTGTCGGTGTCGTCGCTACGCACTGTCGACAGCGAGGTCATGTGTTTCCCTTCGTAGTGCGGCGGAGCCGCAGTGGTGCGGTTATGCGCCGCCCGGGGCACATAACCGCACCACTGCGCAGCATCAGTACGACTCGTTGATCGCGTGCGAGACGACCGGAATCATCGACTCGACGGTGACCTCGCGGGGGTTTCCCGGGGTGCACCAGTCTTCCTGGATGTGCTCGGAGATCTTGAGTACCGACTTCTCGTCACCCTTGATCACGTCGCCCTTACCGGCGTACTTGCCGGTGTTCATCCGGTTCTTGTCGTACGTCGCAGAACGGATCGACCCGAAGTTGTCGGGAATGCCGACATCCTTCGCGAGCCTGATGGCGGCTTCGACTGCCGCGTCGGCCGCCTGGACGGTGGTCATGTTCTTCGTGTCGACGCCCATGGCCACGGCGATCTCCGCGTAGCGCTCGTAGCGTGAGGGCAGGTTGTACTCCCACACGCGCGGCAGAGCGATGGCGTTGTTGAGGCCGTGAGCACTGTCGTAGAACGCACTGATCGCGTGGGAAATCGAGTGGATGACACCGAGTCCGCCGGAGTTGAACGCCTGCGTGGCGATGTACTGGGCGTTCATCATGCCCTCACGAGCCTTCAGATTGCCCGGGTCGTAGACGGCCTCGCGAAGGTGCTTGGACACCAGGCCGATCGAGTAGATCGCGTTGCCCAGCGACGGCGCGAAATCGAGACGCGACACGTACGGCTCGGCACCGTGCGCCAGAACGTCGAAGCCACAGAACGCGGTCCACTGCTGGGGGCAGGTGTAGTAGAGCAGCGGATCGTCCAGTGCCAGAGTCGGTGTCGACGCCTCGTCGAAGGCGAGCCACTTGTGCGGCTTCTCCATGTCCGAGGTGTCGGTGATGACGTACGCCCAGGACGTCTCCGAACCCGTTCCGGCGGTGGTCGATACGGCGATATGCGGTGGGTTCTGCTTGTTCGTGGACTTGGAGAATCCCTCGAACTCGTTGATGTTGCGGCCGTCGTGGGCAACGACGACGCGGATGCCCTTGGCCGCGTCGTGGCTGGATCCGCCACCGACGGAGATGACGCTGTCGCACTTCTCCTTCTGGTAGAGCGCGGCACCGTCCATGACGTTGTAGTCCTTGGGGTTCGACTCGACCTTGTCGTAGAGAACCACCTCGACGCCCTGGTATTCGATCTTGCCGATCAGTTCCTCGATGATCCCGGATCCGCGCAGTCCGGTGGTGACGAGCAGGGCACGCTTGAATCCGAGTTCCTTCGCCTCGACGCCGATCATGTCGTGAGCGCCGACCCCCAGCTTGGCGCGGGGCAGCGGGTGAAACTCCTTGATGGGGAATTCCCAGATCTGATTGAGCTCGATTGCCATCGGTGTCTCCTCGGTGAGTGTGGTCAGGAAACGCCTGGGGTGTGTGATCGGCGTCTCACTGATGACCACCATGGCCGCACCGAGAGGAGATCGGAACACCTGCAGGGCAGAACCGTTCCAACACCGCTGCCGGACTATCCGATTGGGCAGTACATGGTGCCCGTCCTCGGGAGGGGAGATCGAGGAGTGATTGCTGCGCTATCGATTTCGTCGCTGCACAACCGAGAACCCGACGACCGAGATCAACGCAAGAGCAATGACGAACGCCCCGTACACCTCGACCGTGGTGCTCAATCCGAGCCGGTGCACGGCGAGACCGGCGATCACCGCAGGCAGGCTGAAGGCGAGGTAGCTGATGACGAATGTCGTGGCGAACACGCCACCTCGCTCCGCAGCGGGGACCAACGAACCGAGCGTGCGCATCGCACCGAGAAACGTTGCTCCCCAGCCCGATCCTGCGACGACAGCGCCGACGAAATACAGCGCGACCGAGCCGATTTCGACCGACACCAAGGTCAGCGCGACGCCGCTTGCGAGCACCGACGCGCCGATCATCATCACCGTGCGAGGAAGCCCGTTGCGCACGACGACAGCTGCTACCGAGCCCGAGGCGAACAGCGAGAAGATCTCCAGGCCGCCCACGATGTGGTTGTCGATACCGAAGACGGTGCCGATGATCGACGGGCCCAGCGAGAGGTGGAACCCGCCGAGCGACCAGGTCGCGAACAGGGCAGGAGCAATGACCACGAACGGTGCCCGCACCGACTTCGGCAGCGAGGCTCGCGGCAGCAGGGTCGACGCCAGGTGACGTCGGGAATCGAAGCCGCGCATCGCCGACGTCTCCGGCACGAACAGCAGGGCCACGGCCAGTACTGCCGCGGCGGCGATCAACAGGGCGAACACGAGAATTTCGGGTGCCGGCGCCAACTGCACCAACAACCCGGCCCCGATTGCGCCTGCCGCCAGACCGAAGGAGGGGGCGACGCTGTTGAGCAGCGGGCCGGTCGACACGGTGGGCTGCAGATCGATGATGGCCGCACTCATGGCACCCGTCGCCGCGCCTGCGGCGATCCCCTGAACGACGCGAGCAGCGATCAATACCGGGACACTGTCGGCGACGATGAACAACACCAGACTGACAATCAACAGCAGCAGTGACGCGACCAGGATCGGTTTGCGTCCGATGTGGTCCGACAGACTTCCTACCGTGAGGAGAGTCAGCAGCAGCGCCAGCGCATAGACGGCGAAAACGACCGTGAGGGTGATCGCGCTGAACCCCCACGACTGCTGGTACACCGGGTACAGCGGCGACGGTGCAGCGGAGGACGCCATGAGGACGATGAAGGCGACGCCGACCACCCAGAAGGCGTATCGATGCGGAATCCGCGCCGCTGCTCTGCCCTGAACGTCCCGCGTGTCGACACCGACCATGTGCTCATCTCCTCCACCGCAACGACCGTTACCTCAGTGAAGGACAACGCACGAACGCACCGGGCATTCCCTGGCGGCGCGGAACTACCGGGCCCGCGCACCGTCGAGCAGTACCGCTGCCTCGCGGTAACGATGTGCACTCTCCGGCAGTGCGCCTTCGATCCCGCTCAGCCACACCGAGACCGATCCGGTGCCGGTCCGCGCCGAACCGACCTCGTCCGCGCGTCGCACCGTCTGATTGGCCACGGCCGCCGCGCTGTCGAACATCGTCACACCGTTCGGTAAACGCGCGACGATCTCGTCCAGCACCAACGGGTAGTGGGTGCACCCCAACACGATGGACTCGACGTCGTCGGGTGTGGCCGCCACCGCAGCGTCGATGGCCGCACGTATTCCGGTCGAGTCTCCGCGATCGATCGAATCGGCCAGGCCGTGGCAGGCCACGCTGGTCACCGTCCGACGAGAGGCGAATTCGTCGATCAACCGGGCCTGGTACGCACTTGCCGTCGTGGCCGCCGTCGCCCAGATCGCGATCCGATCACTGACCGCCGCTGCGGGTTTGATCGCCGGGACCGTCCCCACCACGGGGATCGAATCACCGAGCGCAGCCCGCACCTGGCTCAACGCCGTCACGCTGGCCGTGTTGCACGGCAGCACCACGACCTCGGCTCCGAGTTCGACGGCATGCCGAGCGGTACCGACCACCCGCTCGACCACCCACGCATCCGGTTTTGGACCCCACGGAGCGTTGTCGGGATCCATCATCAGCACCAGATCGAGCTCGGGACGCGACTCACGCAGGCGAGCAGCCGTCGGGAGCATTCCCAACCCCGAGTCGATCAGTGCGACGATCATGCCAGCGCTTGCTCGACGTCGCCCACCAGATCGGCACCGTCCTCGATACCGACGGACAGACGCACCAGGTCGTCCGGGACCTCGAGCAGCGAACCAGCAGTCGACGCGTGCGTCATCGCGCCGGGGTGCTCGATGAGCGACTCGACGCCGCCCAAAGACTCTGCGAGAGTAAAGATCTCGGTTTTCGCGCAGAAATCGAGAGCGGCCTGCTTGCCGCCGGCCAGCCGCACGGAGACCATGCCGCCGAACCGTCGCATCTGCTTCGCGGCCACCGCGTGAGACGGGTGCGACTCGAGGCCGGGGTAGATGACCTGCGAGATGGCCGGATGCCCGTCGAGGAATTCGACGATCTTCTCCGCGTTGTCGCTGTGCCGTTCCATCCGCAACGCGAGGGTCTTGATGCCGCGCAAGGTCAGGAATGCGTCGAACGGTCCGGGAACGCCCCCGGCACCGTTCTGCAGGAATGCGAACGCGGTATCGAGTTCTTCGCTGTCGGTCACCAGAGCGCCGCCGACGACGTCGGAGTGACCACCGATGTACTTGGTCGTCGAGTGCAGCACCACGTCGGCACCGAGGGACAACGGCTGCTGCAGGTAGGGAGACGCGAACGTGTTGTCGACGACCAGCTTGGCCCCGCCCTCGTGCGCGACGCCCGCGAGCGCCTCGATGTCACCGACGTTGAGCAACGGGTTGGTGGGCGTCTCGACCCACACCAGCTTGGTGTTCGGACGCATCGCGGCGCGGACCTCGTCGACGTTCGAGACCGCGGCCACGGAGTACTCGATGCCCCACTGGGTGAAGACCTTGTCGATCAATCGGTACGTGCCGCCGTAGGCGTCGTTGGGAATGACGAGGTGGTCACCGGGACGCAGCGCCGACCGCAGCATGCAGTCGGTAGCGGCCATGCCCGACGAGAAAGCGCGACCGTAGGTACCGGATTCGATGGCTGCGAGGTTGGCCTCGAGCGGCCGACGCGTCGGGTTGCCGGTGCGCGCGTACTCGAATCCGCTACGCATTCCGCCGACCCCGTCTTGCGCGAAGGTGGAGCTGGCGTAGATCGGCACGTTGACCGCGCCGGTCAGTGGATCGGGCTCGTAACCCGCGTGGACCGCCTTCGTGGAAAAGCCCTGCCAGGAGGTGTTGTCTGCCTTGCTGCGCTGCTCACTCATGGCCTCCACACTAATCGGCCTGCGTCGCCCGGCAGGGGCGTGGGTAACCTGCGAAGACAACCCCCAGCGGAAAGAGGCACCGTGGCCAACTCCCAGAGCGTCGACGAACTGTTCGCGATCGATTCCCTCCTCGACGACGAAGAACGTCAGATCCGGGACACCGTCCGCAAGTTCGGCAACGAACGCATCCGACCACACATCGCCGACTGGTTCGACGAGGGCACCGTTCCCGCGCGTGAACTCGCCAGGGAGCTGGGCTCGCTCGGCCTGCTCGGCATGCACCTCGAGGGCTACGGCTGCGCCGGAACATCGGCGACGGCGTACGGGCTGGCCTGCCTCGAACTCGAAGCCATCGATTCCGGCATCCGCTCACTGGTCTCGGTGCAGGGCTCGCTGGCGATGTTCGCGATCTGGAAGTACGGGTCCGAGGAACAGAAGCAGCAGTGGCTTCCGGGGATGGCCGAGGGTTCGCTCATCGGCTGCTTCGGTCTCACCGAGGCCGACTTCGGGTCCAACCCCGGCGGCATGCTCACCCGCGCCAAGCGCGACGGTGACGACTGGATTCTCAACGGCAGCAAGATGTGGATCACCAACGGTCCGGTCGCCGACGTCGCCGTCGTGTGGGCTCAAACCGACGACAAGGTCAGGGGTTTCGTCGTCCCCACGGACACCCCCGGATTCACCGCGAACACGGTGAAGAAGAAGCTGTCTCTGCGCGCGTCGATCACGGGCGAGTTGGTGTTCGACGACGTCCGGCTTCCTGCCGACGCGATGCTGCCCGAGGCCCGCGGCCTGAGCGGACCGTTGAGCTGCCTCAACGAGGCCCGTTTCGGCATCGTGTTCGGCGCGATGGGGGCGGCTCGGGACTGCATCGAGTCGGCCGTCGAGTACTCCAAGACCCGCGCGGTGTTCGACAAGCCGCTGGCCGGATACCAGCTCACCCAGGCCAAGCTCGCGAACATGGCGCTCGAACTCGGCAAGGGTCAACTGCTCGCGCTGCATCTGGGCCGGCTGAAGGACAAGGGAGAGCTACCGGGCGAGCGAGTGTCGCTCGGCAAGCTCAACAACGTGCGCGAGGCCATCAAGATCGCACGCGAATGCCGAACCATTTTGGCCGCCAACGGAATCACGTTGGAATACCCCGTACTCCGGCATGCCAACAACCTCGAATCCGTCCTCACCTACGAGGGCACATCCGAGGTCCATCAACTCGTGATCGGGCAGGCGCTGACGGGCTCCAGCGCTTTCCGATAAGGCGGCTGCGCCGCTTGTGAGCGGAACCTCGTAGCCTGCTACGAAGTTCCACTCACATGCCTAGGCACCCTTACTGAGGAATCCGAGCAGATCGTGGCGGGTGATGACGCCGACGGGCTTGCCCTCTTCGACGACCATCAGCGCATCGGACTCGCCGAGCGCTTTGGTGGCGTCGGAGACGGTTTCGCCTGCACCGATCAGCGGGAACGGCGCGCTCATGTGCTTGGCAACGGGGTCGGCCAACGCTGCGCGCCCCTCGAACACCGCACTGAGCAGATCGCGCTCGGTGACACTGCCGGCAACCTCGCCTGCCATGACGGGCGGCTCGGCTCCGACGACGGGCATCTGCGAGACGCCGTACTCGCGCAGGATCTCGATGGCGTCGCGCACGGTCTCGGACGGGTGGGTGTGCACCAGATCGGGCAGGGCACCGGACTTGCCACGCAGCACTGCGCCGACCGAGGTCTCCTCGGTGGTGCCGTCCAACCGCGAACGCAGGAATCCGTACGAGGACATCCACGAGTCGTTGAAGATCTTCGCCAGGTAGCCGCGGCCACCGTCGGGCAGCAATACGACGACCAACGCGTCGGGGCCTTCGCGTTCGGCAACCTGAATGGCCGCGACAGCAGCCATGCCGCACGAGCCGCCGACCAGCAGGCCTTCCTCGCGGGCGAGGCGACGAGTCATGTCGAACGAGTCGTTGTCGGACACGGCGATGATCTCGTCCGGGATGGACGGGTCGTAGGCGGTCGGCCAGAAGTCCTCACCGACACCCTCGACCAGGTACGGACGTCCCGTGCCACCGGAGTACACCGATCCCTCGGGGTCGACGCCGATGACCTTGACCTTGCCGCCGGAGACCTCCTTGAGGTACTTGCCGGTGCCGGAGATGGTGCCGCCGGTGCCGACGCCTGCGACGAAGTGCGTGATCTTGCCGTCGGTGTCGGCCCAGATCTCGGGCCCGGTGGTCTCGTAGTGGCTGGCCGGGCCGGCCGGGTTGGCGTACTGGTTCGGCTTCCACGCTCCCTCGATCTCGCGGACGAGTCGGTCGGAGACGCTGTAGTAGCTGTTGGGGTCTTCGGGCGCGACGGCCGTGGGGCAGACGACGACCTCGGCACCGTAGGCACGCAGCACGTTGCGCTTGTCCTCACCGACCTTGTCGGGGCACACGAACACACACTTGTAGCCACGCTGCTGAGCAACGAGCGCGAGGCCGACGCCGGTGTTACCGGACGTGGGCTCGACGATGGTGCCGCCGGGCTTCAACTCGCCCGAGGCCTCGGCAGCGTCGATCATCTTGACGGCGATGCGGTCCTTCGACGAACCACCCGGGTTGAGGTACTCGATCTTGGCTGCGACCGTGCCGGCGCCGTCGCCGATGACGGAGGACAACTTCACCAACGGGGTGTTGCCGATGAGTTCGGTGATGTGCTGTGCGATGCGCATTGCTCCATCTTCCCAGATGCAGGTATCGGACTCTCGGCCACGGCTGTCGACACCCGCATACGATGGTGCGGGGGCACGACGAGAGGGATCGATCTGTGACGGCGAGCGGATGGCGTACCGCCGCGAAAGCGAGCGCCGCGACGGTACTTGCAGGCTCTGGAGCAGGGACTGCGTCCTGGGCCGCGTACCGACATCTGATGGGGCAGGCCGCTGCGGCCCGCGGCGTCATCGGACGCAACATTGCCAAGCCACCCGAGGCCGACGGGGTTTACACCGCCGGCTGCGCGGCACCCGAGCGGTGGCGCATGGGAAGTTCAGCAGATATTCATCTGATGATCTTCGGCGACTCCACCGCAGCAGGCGTGGGTTGCACTGTGGCCGACGAGGTCCCGGGTGTCCTGCTCGCCCGCGGGTTGGCCGAGGAAACTGGTCAACGAATCCGCTTGAGCACCAAAGCAATTGCCGGTGCCACGTCCAAAGGACTCGAAGGTCAGGTCGACGCCATGTTCGTCGCGGGCCCGCCGCCCGATGCCGCGGTGATCTTCATCGGCGCGAACGACGTCACCAAGAAATTCTCCATTCCGGCATCAGCGGCCAGGCTGGGCGATGCAGTCGAACGACTGACGGCCAAGGGCTGCGTCGTCGCGGTGGGAACGTGCCCCGATCTCGGTGTCGTGACGGCCATTCCGCAACCTCTGCGTACCGTCGTCCGCAATTGGGGTCGGCGGCTGGCCCATGCCCAGACGGCCAGGACTCTCGGTGCCGGCGGGCATCCGGTAGCCCTGGCGGATCTGCTGGCACCCGAGTTTCTGGCCGCCCCCGACACGATGTTCTCGGCGGACCGCTTCCACCCGTCCGCTGCGGGGTACGAGCTGGCCGCGCAACAGATTCTGCCGGTGCTCGCCTCGGCCCTCGGCGTCTGGCACGGCGGTCCACTGCCCGAACTGCCGACGGTGTCCGCCGCCGCCGAATCACGCAGAGCCATCCCCCGCGCCACCGCCGCAGTGGACCGCTTTCTCCGGCGTAGAACTGCCGAGCTCGACGCCGAGATCGACAGCGCGGCGGAGGATCTCCTACGTCGTGGCGATGGCCGTTCGGCGGGGTTGTAAGTTCGATCAGGAGACATCGCCTACTCGGCGGTAACAGAGCAGATAAGCAGTATCGATATCGAAGGAGATCTCATGCCAGAGGCAGTCATCGTCGCCACCGCGCGCTCACCCATCGGCAGGGCAATGAAGGGGTCGCTCAAGGACATTCGTCCCGACGACCTCACCGCTCAGATGGTCGCCGCTGCGCTGGCCAAGGTGCCCTCGCTCGACCCGAAGGACATCGACGACCTGCTCCTGGGCTGCGGCCTGCCCGGCGGGATGCAGGGCAACAACCTCGCCCGCATCGTCGCGGTTCAGCTCGGCTACGACTCACTGCCCGGAACGACGATCACGCGCTACTGTTCGTCCTCGCTGCAGACCACCCGGATGGCGCTGCACGCGATCAAGGCAGGCGAGGGTGACGTGTTCATCTCCGCTGGTGTCGAGAGCGTGTCCAGCTTCATCCACGGCAGCTCGGATTCGCTGCCGGAGAGCCACAACCCGATCTTCGCCGACGCCGAGGCCCGCACCAAGAAGGCGCAGGAAGAGGGCGCGGACAGCTGGACCGATCCCCGCGAGAACGGTGAGCTGCCCGACGCGTACATCGCGATGGGCCAGACGGCCGAGAACGTCGCCCTGCTCACCGGCATCAGCCGTGAGGATCAGGACCGCTGGGGCGTCCGCAGCCAGAACCGCGCCGAAGAGGCCATCAACGCCGGCTTCTTCGAGCGGGAGATCACCCCGGTGACCCTGCCCGACGGCACCGTCGTCAGCACCGACGACGGCCCTCGCGCTGGCACCACGTACGAGAAGATCAGCCAGCTCAAGCCGGTCTTCCGTCCGAACGGCACCATCACCGCCGGTAACGCATGCCCGCTCAACGACGGCGCAGCAGCGCTCGTCATCATGAGCGACACCAAGGCCAAGGAGCTGGGCCTGACCCCGTTGGCTCGCATCGTGTCCACCGGCGTCACCGGCACGTCTCCCGAGATCATGGGCCTGGGGCCGATCGAGGCCACCCGTAAGGCGCTGAAGATCGCGGGCATGTCCATCTCCGACATCGACCTGTTCGAGATCAACGAGGCCTTCGCCGTGCAGGTCCTCGGCTCGGCACGCGACCTCGGCATCGAAGAGGACAAGCTCAACGTCTCCGGCGGTGCCATCGCGATCGGCCACCCGTTCGGCATGACCGGTGCCCGCATCACCACGACTCTGCTGAACAACCTGACGACACACGACAAGACGTTCGGCGTCGAGACCATGTGCGTCGGCGGCGGCATGGGCATGGCCATGGTGCTCGAACGTCTCAGCTGATCCGAGACGCACAACGAAAAAGCCCCGCCCTCCGAATCGGAGGGCGGGGCTTTTCGCGTGAGTACTAGTCGTTCTGGAAGTAGCTCAGCAGACGCAGGATTTCGACGTACAGCCAGACCAACGTGATGGTCAAACCGAGGGCGACGCCCCAGGCTGCCTTCTCCGGAGCCTGTGCGCGGATCAGCTGATCGGCCTGGTCGAAGTCCAGCAGGAAGCTGAACGCCGCAATGCCGATGCAGACGAGGCTGAAGATGATGGCGATGGGTCCGCCGTCACGCAGCCCGAATCCACCGTCCATGAAGAAGCTGGCGACGAGGTTGCCGAGCATGAGCACGACGACACCGATGAGGGCACCGACGATCATGCGAGTCAGACGCGGCGTGACGCGAATAGCGCCGGTCTTGTAGACGATCAGCATGCCGAAGAACACGCCGAACGTGCCGAGGATGGCCTGGCCGATCAGTGCCGATCCGCCGACTCCGCCGAACGAGACGTCGGTGAACATCAGCGACAGCGCACCGAGGAAAACGCCTTCGGCTGCCGCGTAGGCCAAGACGATGAACTTGTTGTCCATCTTGCGCCCGAAAGTCGCGAACATGACCAAGCCGAAGCCGATGAGGCCGCCGCCGATCACGAAGGGGATGGCCAAGCCCGGATTACCCGAGACCAGGAAGTACGAGATGATCGCCGTGACGCTGAGCACACCGAGGGTGATGCCGGTCTTGGTGACCACGTCGTCGATCGTCATGGCCCGCTGAGCGGGCTGCGTGGTGTACGGGTCGGCCTGCGTTCCGGGATGTTGGCCGAACGTTGCGGCCTGCGAGGCTCCAGCCGTCGCAGATCCGAATGTGGCGTATCCGCCGCCCTGCTGCTTGGGCAGGTTGCGGAACACCGGGTTGCTGGAGGTGCGCACCGTGTCTCTTCCCTTCGTAAGTTCTGATCCCCACCGGGGATCTCCCCGTCGGTCATCAGTAGAACGTTCGACATCCGGACAAAAGTTCCCGTGACGAGAACCTCTACGTCGGACAAAACGGACTCTACCGGGTCGCCCCTCGACAGGCAGCCACGACCGCGTGTGTGACACCGAATCGAAACGGGCACTATGAGGAAATGGCAATCGAAGACGGACCCGACCAGACCTTGGACCAAAGCGAAAGCCTCGACTCCGACGAGGTGCGCAACGACGACGGCGACACCGTGGTCGATCCCCCGGACCACTGGAGCGAAGCCAACAGTTTCGGCACCACCGCCCGTGAAGCAGCCGAGGGCGAGAGCCTCGACCTCAAGCTCAGCGAAGAAGAACCCGACATCGCCGTCGAGGAGGATCTCGACCGCCCGATCACCGAGACCCCGGACGACGAACTGACCGAAGAACTGGTCGACCACGTCATCGAGGAGTCCGACGAGGATCCCGACATCGATTACGCGGAAGGCCAGCGTCAGGCCGAGATCGTCGAAGGGACTCTCGTCGAGGATCGTGGGCGCGACAGGGGCCAGATCGACGGCACCCCGGAAGACGGCGGCCCCGTCACCTGACGCTCTCGCATCTGGTCTTCACCGTCACTCGCTCGGGCGCACCGAGCGAGTGACGGTGAACTTGGTGTTGCGTCCCATCGGATCGGTGGGCCCGACGGCGTCGGCGAGAGCCCGACGATAGTTCAGGTGCGTGTTGAACACCGTCCACAGCTGTCCGCCCGGCCGCAGCACGCGTCCGGCGGCCTCGAACAACTTGCCTGCCCCGCCTGTGTGTACCGCAGCGCCCTCGTGGAACGGCGGGTTGCAGACGATCAGGTCGACCGACCGGGACTCGAACGTCGACATCGCGTCGTCGGCCACCATCGAGATCGTGGTCCCGTTCGCTTCGGCGGTGGCAGCGGCCGACGCGATGGCCGCGGCGGATCGGTCCGTCGCGATCACCTCGAGACCGGGCCTGGTTCGAGCCAATTCGGTCGCGAGAATTCCACTGCCGCACCCCAGATCGACGGCGTTGGTTGCGCGAGGTGCCATCTTCGGCACGAACCCCAGTAGAAATCTCGTCCCGATATCGAGGCCGGCCCCGGCGAAGACCGCGCCGTGAGCCACGACCGTCAGGCCGAGGTCGTCGATTCGTTTGTCGACCGGATACGTCATCTCCGACGCCACTGCCCCGGTCGCGGTCAGTACCCGCGCCTTCTGCCGTCCCCGACCCGCCGTGACGGTCTCGAACGACCGCCCGAGGATGTCGTTCATCGCAGGCGTCATGTGTTTGTCCCGGCCGCCGGCCAGGACGACGACGTTCCGGAGCGCATGCGCCGCGATGTGCTCGGCGATCTCGGTGAGCTCGGCCAGACCTCGCGGCAACTGCATCAACACGGTGCCGACGCCGTCGAGCAGTTCCGCACCCAGCCCGTGGTGGGTGTACGTGCCGACCATCGACACACGCGCCGCGTTCAGCTCCAGAGCGCGTACGCCGGTAACAGCGTCCTGGTGCACTCGCACGTCGGTGAACCCCAGGGCCGCCGCACCCAGAGTCAGAGCGCCGTAGCGATCACCGATCACAGCAATCGGTGCCGTGCGGTCGACCCCCAGTTCGTCGACGGTATCGAGCAGCAGACGATCTGCCGCGTCGACCGCATGCAGATTGGGTGCCTCGGCATCGGGCTCACGCCGCAGAGCTTCGAACAACGTTTCATCGGACACCCGGGCAGTATTCCACCGAACGCGACCGGCCGAGCGCGGTCGTTCCGCGCGGCAAGTGGCTATTGCGACCGATGAGGTGCATGCTCGGGGAATGGAACACAAAGACAAGAACGAGGCGCTCTTCAGCCACCCCGACGACGCATCGACCGATGCCTCGGCCGAAGCGACCAAGCCCGCCGTCTACACGGCCCTCTTCAGCGGTGCCAACGACTGACGCTCACGACAGATACCGCAGGTACTCCAGCGCCTTGGTCGCGTGTACGTGACCGCGCTCGCTCTGCACCACCATCCGCACCGTTCGGTGCCGATCGATCACGAACGTCGTCCGCTTCACGGACAACAACTGCCGTAGATAACTGCGACGAGCCACGTTCGAGTGGCCGCGCTCGAAATCCCGAAGTCGACGCCTGCGGGCGAACCACCCGCCGCGCCGCACTCCGAACTGTTCGGCCACCGCACCGTCGGAATCCGAGAGCAACGGGAAGTCGAACGCCCTCTGCAGCGCGAAATGTTGGTTCTTGTCTCGGGTATCGGTGCTGATCCCCACTCGCTGCGCACCGAACCTGCCGAACTCCGCTCCCAGATCCCGAAAATGGCACGCCTCGGCCGTGCAGATCGGACTGTTCGCAGCCGGATAGAAGAACAGGACCACCGACCCCGACGCCGTGAGCTCGGTGAGCGCACGACGTTCACCGGAATGATCGGGCAGCTCGAAATCCGGGGCGGTCTGTCCGATTCGCATGACGCAGAGGGTACCGCTCGGCTCGCAACGAGCAGGGCCGTGGCCGTCAACCGCGCGGTACGAGCCACTTTCGCAGTCGTGCGGTGACGAACGGCATCACCACGTACACCATCAGCGGAGTGCACATCATCACTACGACCGCAGTCCGCAGGGCCACGTTCAGGTGGGTCAGATGTGGAGTGATCACGAGGTTCACCAACAGGCTGACGGCATAGAACGCAACACCGATGGACACGGCCTGCTTCCACCGCGGCGGCGGACCGCCCACGACGCGCACGGCGTCGGTCAAGTTCGACTGTGGCTCGAACCATCCCTCCACGCCGGAAAGCCGATGTGTCACAACGTCGTCCGCTATCGCTCGGCCACGGCCGAGCCAATCGCGCCTCGCCTCCGAACGCAACCACGCCTCGAGATGGTCGTGCGTCTCGAATCGATACACCACGTGATAGTCACTGGATTCGGCCGAGCTGCGCAGCCAGCCTCCGCCAAGAAAGCCCGGGAAGGTTCGCACCAGGTCGATGCCCCGGTCGGTCCATTCGACGAAGTCCGCCTCGTGTCCCTCGCGAACGCGTCGTGCGACCGAGGTCGTGACATGCTCGAGCGTGTCGGTCATGGCCATGGGGTCCCCTCCTGCGCTGGTTCGTCGTCGGTGCGTTCTACACAGACTGTGTCGAAATGGACCGAGTATCAAATCAGGAACCAGATTGCAGACCGATGGCATACTGACGCTAGCTGTGTGACTATTCGTCCACGAGCTTCCATCGCGATCGGTCTGGAGTGGACGTATGGCACCGAGCGAGACCGAGTACGAAGTCGACGACGTCGACCGACGGATCGTCACCGAACTGAGCCGAGACGGGCGCATGTCGATGAGGGCCCTCGCCGAGGCCACCCACATTTCCCGCGCACATGCCTACGTTCGCGTCGACCGCCTCGTCGACGAAGGTGTGATCGAGGGTTTCACCGCCCGTATCGCGTACGAGAAGGCCGGATTCGGCGCATCCGCATATGTCGCACTGTCGATTCGGCAAGATTCCTGGCGGGCTGTCGCCGACGACCTCAGCACGTTCCCCTTCGTCGAACACGTCAGCCTGATGGGCGGCGACTTCGACGCCTTGGTCCTCGTGCGCGCTCCGGACAACTCGGCATTGCGACACCTGGTACTCGACAAGTTGCAAGGGCTGGACGGGATACTCTCGACGCGGACGTGGCTGATCTTCGACGAAGCAGTCGGCCCCGGAGCGCAGTGGTTCACGCCGAAGCCGAACAGGAGACATCCATGAGCGCCACCGAACAGCCCGCCCTCTCGGACGTCGTTGTCATCGGCGGCGGCATCGGCGGTGTCTCACTCGCATACGAACTCGCCGGCGACCGCCGTGTCACGCTGCTCGAGCGTGAGTCCACGCTGGCGTTCCACACCACCGGTCGATCCGCGGCTCTGTTTCTGGAGACATACGGCAACAGCACGATTCGCGCCTTGACGACCGCCAGCCGAGACTTTCTGGTGAACCCACCCGACTGCTTCCGGTCGGATTTGCTCACTCCGCGTCCACTGTTGCAATTCGCGGCCACGGGACGCGGCAATGCCCTCGAAGCGATGTACACCGACGTCAGTCGCCTCACTCCCGACGCGCAGCTGATCTCCCCCACCGACGCATGCACATTCTTCCCACCGCTACGGCCCGAGCTGATCGATTGTGCTCTGTACGAACCGCATTCGATGGAGGTCGACGTCCATGCTCTGCATCAGGGCTTCGTCGGAGGTCTGCGACAGCGGGGCGGACGGATCCACACCAAGGCCTCGGTGACCGAGCTCGAGCGCGTGAACGGTCTGTGGCACGTACACACCTCGGACGGGACGACTCATCGGGCTCCACTGGTCGTGGACGCGGCAGGGGCCTGGGCGGATGTCGTCGGTGCGATGGCGGGGGCCCGCCACATCGGCTTGGTTCCCAAGCGCAGGTCGGTCTTCATGGTTTCCGCACCCGACGATCTCGACACAGAGAATCTGGCGACACTGAGCGACATCGACGAGAAGTTCTACATCAAACCCGAAGGCGCACAACTGTTGTGTTCGCCGGCCGACGAGACGGCGGTCGAACCGAGCGATGCCCGTCCGGACGAGCTGGAGATCGCGCGGGCGTTCGACGACATCGCCGAGGTGACCACCCTGACCGCGCGACACGTTCGTTCGTCCTGGGCCGGACTGCGCAGCTTCGTTCCCGATCGCACCCCGGTGGTCGGGTTCGACCCCGAGCTCGAGGGCTTCTTCTGGTGCGCCGGGCAGGGCGGCTACGGAATTCAGACGTGCGCGGCGCTGGCCCGGGTGGGCGCGGCTGTCGTTCGCGGAGAACCGGTTCCGGCCGACGTGGCCGAGCGCGGCCTTCTCGAAGCGGATCTGTCGCCCCGCCGCCTCGGCTAGAGGCGCTGCGCGCCACGTGCGCGGAAACTCGACCTGGGCTACGAAGTTCTACTCACGACGTGAGATGTCAGCCGGCGACGACGCGTCGCAGATCGCGCACTGTCGTCCGATAGATGTCCAGCAGGTCTGCATCCTGCCCGCCGTCGACCCGTACCGCCCAGTCGTCGAAGGCGATGCGCAGGGCCATACCGGCACCTTCGACCAACAGTCGTGCATACGAACGTGATTCGTGGTCGCCGAGGCGCTCGGTCACCGCATCGGTGACGCGGCACAGTGTCATCGCGTCGGCCGCGAAGGCTGCGGCCCGCAGATGCGCGTCGATACCGATCAGTCGCCGAGTGCGTAGGAGTCGGTCGCGTTCCTCCTCGGGCGCTGTCGACAGTCGCTCGACGGACTGCTCGTACAACGCTTCGATTCCAGGCAGCGTGATGTGCTCGGGCGCGGTAGCGGCGAGCCACTGGTCGAAGTCGACCTCGAAATCAGGGTCGATGCCGAGAACGGACTCCTCCTTCGAGGCGAAGCTGCGAAAGAACGTACTGGACGACACCCCCGCTCGGCGCGCGATCTCGTCCACCGTGGTCGCGGCGCAGCCCTGCTTCTCGAACAGCTCGAGTGCGGCGCGAGTGATCTCGAGCCGAGTCTCTCGGCGACGTCGCTCTCGCAGGTCCGGCACTCGTTCGCTCATCCTCGTCCATCCGTCGACTGCGGTCGTCATTCGCTGTCAACTTACCAGCAATCGTCAAGTTGACAGTCACTGTCATAATGATTGAACCTATCTACATACGATTGCACGCTTCGATCCCATACGCGAAAGTTTGTCGACACATGAGTTCACCCGAGACCGACCGCACCCCCGACGAGCAACTCGCGCCGGGCAGCAAGCTACTGATTGGCATATTGGTCATCGCGGCCTTCGTCATGATCCTCAACGAGACGATCATGAGCGTGGCGCTCCCGACCCTGATGGTCGACCTCGAGATCACGGCAACGACGGCCCAGTGGCTCACCACCGGATTCCTACTGACCATGGCGGTGGTCATTCCCGTCACCGGCTACCTGTTCCAACGCTTCACGCTGCGTCAGGTGTTCGTGACAGCGATGACCCTGTTCACCGTCGGCACCCTGCTCGCGGCCTCGGCACCCGGTTTCGAGCTGCTTCTGCTCGGCCGCATCACGCAGGCCAGCGGGACGGCGATCATGCTGCCGCTGCTCATGACCACAGTGCTCACCGTCGTCCCGGCCCACAAGCGCGGCGCGATGATGGGTGTGATCTCCATCGTCATCGCCGTCGCACCTGCCGTCGGCCCCACCATCTCCGGAGTCATTCTCGACTCGCTGAATTGGCGTTGGATGTTCTGGCTGGTGCTTCCCATCGCGCTCGTCGCGTTCGGCATCGGAACCACACTGGTGAAGAACGTGACCGAGACGGGACGGCCCTCGTTCGATCCCACGTCGGTCGTGTTGTCCGCCTTGGCGTTCGGCGGCATCGTCTACGGCCTGAGCAGCCTCGGTCATTCTGCCGAGGAGTCGGTCGTACCGGTCTGGTTGCCGTTGGTGGTGGGAGTGATCGCACTCGTCGTCTTCGTGCTGCGGCAGATCGCCCGCCAGGAACGCGGCGGCGCGCTGCTGGACATGCGTCCGTTCCGCACCCCCACCTTCAGCATCGGACTCGGCATGATCGCGATCTCGATGATGGCCCTGTTCGGCGCCCTGATCCTCCTGCCGATGTATCTGCAGAACGTGCACGGACTCGACACCCTCGCAACCGGCCTGATGCTCCTGCCCGGCGGATTGCTGATGGGTCTGCTCGCACCCTTCGTCGGCCGCATCTTCGACCGAATCGGGCCGCGCCCGTTGGTCATTCCCGGAGCCATGGTGGTGAGCGCCGCGTTGTGGTCGATGACGGTGCTGGATGCACAGTCGGCACTACCGCTGGTCGTCGGTATCCACATGCTGCTCTCGGCGGGGCTCGCGCTCATCATGACTCCGCTGATGACCTCCTCGCTCGGATCCCTTCCCACCCGCCTGTACTCGCACGGCAGCGCAATCTTCAACACCGTGCAGCAGCTGGCCGGAGCCGCAGGAACCGCGTTGTTCGTCACCGTCATGTCGAACACCGCAGCGGCCCGAATCTCCGACGGGGCAACGCAGGTGGGTGGTTCCGAGGCAGGCATCCACACCGCATTCCTGTGCGGTGGGGCGGTGTCACTGGTCGCGGTGGCTGCGTCGTTCTTCATTCGAGCACAGGCAAGCAGCGATCGGGACGAGGCCGTGTCGGCGCAACCGGTGCACTGAACCCCGGCGGCATTCACACCGCGCCGCCGCGGTCAGCCGAGCGCGATCAGATCGATCGGGTGAGTCAGCAGACGACCGACGAGGGCGAGGAATTCCGACCCTTGTTGGCCGTCGACCAGTCGATGATCGAACGAGAGCGACAGTGTCGTCACCGACCGTAACGCGATATCGCCGTTGTGTTCCCATGGCGTGCGACGGATGGACCCGAAGCACAGGATGGCCGCCTCGCCCGGGTTGAGGATCGGCGTGCCTGCGTCGACTCCGAACACCCCCACGTTGGTGATGGTGATGGTGCCGTCGGCCAGATCGGCCGGACTGCTCTTGCCCTCCTTCGCGATACGCGTCAGGTCGGCCAGGGCACGCGCGATGTCCACCAGAGAGAGCTCGTGTGCGTTCTTGATGTTGGGCACCATCAATCCGCGGGGTGTCGCCGCCGCGATGCCGAGGTTGACGTAGTACTTGGTCACGATCTCCAGCGCAACCTCGTCCCAGCTCGAGTTCAGCGACGGATTCGATTTCAGCGCGACGAGAACGGCTTTGGACACCAGAGCCAACGGTGTCAGACGCACGTCCCGGAAGTGTGTGGAGGACCGCAGCGACTCGAGGAGTTCGAGCGTCTCGGTCACGTCGACGGTCACGAATTCGGTGACGTGAGGTGCAGTGAACGCACTTCGCACCATGGCCTCGGCGGTGTGCTTGCGTACACCCTTGATCGGAGTGCGCTCCTCTCGACCGGTCCGCCCGGATCCCGACTGCTGCACATCGGTGTCACTCTGCAGGTACGACTCCACGTCCTGACGGGTGACGTCGCCGTGGCGTCCACTCGCGGGCAGCTCGTTCAGATCGATGCCGTTGTCCTTGGCCATCTTTCGTACCGGTGGGGCCGCAAGCGGCTTTCCATTCTGCTCGTTCGGCGCGGACGCCGCGGGTGGGTCGACGCGGCCACCGCGTCGGCTCGAGCCTTCCTTCGCGACGCCGTAACCCACGAGCACCGGGACGCGCTCGTCCTCGTCCTCCCCGGACGACGTGTTCTGAATCGGGGAAACGGACTGCTCTGGATCGGTAGCGACCGGTTCGTCCTCACCGCCGACTCTGATGTCGATGATCGGCACTCCCACCTCCACCGTGTCGCCCTCGGAAACATGCAGAGCAGCAACCACACCGGCGAACGGGGAAGGCAACTCGACCGCCGCCTTGGCCGTCTCGACTTCGGCGATGTTCTGGTTGAGTTCGATGGTGTCACCGACCGCGACGAGCCAGGTCAACAGGTCGGCCTCGGTGAGGCCCTCCCCCAGGTCGGGCAGCGGAAAACTCTTGATGGTGGACATCGTCGAATCCTGTTCGGTCGGTATCGGCGGAGGATGTGATCGGGGCGAAACGGCAGCTCAGTGGGAACGGCAGCGGTCCACTGCGTCGAGGATCCGGTCGACGTCGGGAAGATAGAACTTCTCGAGCTTCGACGCCGGGTACGGCGTTCCGAATCCACCGACCCGTAGCACCGGAGCTTCGAGGTTGTAGAAACACCGCTCGGAGATGCGAGCGGCTATCTCCGAGCCGAGGCCCATGAAGACCGGTGCCTCGTGTGTGACGACGAGCCGTCCGGTCTTGCGCACCGACGCTTCGACGGTCTCGAAGTCGATCGGCGACAGCGACCGCAGATCGATGACCTCGATCGAGATACCCTCGTGTGCAGCAACTTCGGCCGCCCTACGGGCAGTGGACACCAACGGTCCGTAGGCCACCAGTGTGATGTCGGTGCCCTCGGTGACCACCCGCGCCCGGTGCAGCGGGAAGGCGGTGTCGAGATCGTCTAAGCCGAGGTCGATCGGACTCTTCTCCCAGTATCGACGTTTGGGTTCGAAGAACAGCACGGGATCGTCGCTGGCAATGGCCTGCTGGATCATCGAGTAGCCGTCGGCGGCGTTGCTGCAGGTCACCACGCGCAGTCCGGCGGTCTGGGCGAAGTAGCCCTCCGGCGATTCCGAATGATGTTCCACTGCACCGATTCCGCCGCCGTAGGGCACCCGGATGGTCATGGGGATCTTGACATTTCCGCTCGTGCGATAGTGCAGCTTGGCCACCTGCGACACGATCTGATCGAACGCCGGGTAGATGAAGCCGTCGAACTGGATCTCGCACACGGGACGGAATCCGCGCATCGCCAGGCCCACAGCGGTACCAATGATGCCCGATTCGGCCAGCGGCATGTCCAGTACTCGTCCGGGCCCGAAGTCCTTCTGCAGGCCGTCGGTGATGCGGAAGACGCCACCGAGCTTGCCGATGTCCTCGCCCATCAGCAACACCTTGGGGTCGTTCTCCATAGCGCGACGCAGGCCGGCATTGATGGCTTTGCCGAGCGGCAGGCTGGTGGGCCGTTCCAGGGTGGTCATGACGTGACTCCTTCGAATCCAGCTTGGTAGGAGGCGAATTGGGCACGCTCGTCGTCGAGCAGAGAGTGTGGGTCGGCGTAGACGTTGTCGAACACCGTCATCGCCGCGGGTTCGACGGTCTCGAGGCATCCACGTCGCAGATCGGCGGCGACGTCGTCCGCCGTCCGCTGGACCGATGCCACGAACTCGTCGTCGAACACGCCGATTCGTCTGAGCAGCTTCTCGATTCGGTCGATCGGATCCTTGGCACGCCACTCGTCGTCCATGGCCCCGGATCGATACCTCGTCGGATCGTCGGACGTGGTGTGCGGCCCCATGCGGTAGGTGACGGCTTCGATGAGCGTCGGGCCGCTGCCCTCACGGGCGCGGGCGAGCGCTGCTCTGGTCACGGCCAGCACCGCGAGGACGTCGTTTCCGTCGACCCGTACCGATGGGATGCCGAATCCCTCACCGCGTGCCGCGATCGTGGACTTGGTCTGCACGGTGACCGGTTCGGAGATCGCCCACTGGTTGTTCTGGCAGAAGAACACCACCGGTGCATGGAAACTGGCCGCGAACCCGAGAGCCTCCGAGATATCGCCCTGGCTGGTCGCTCCGTCTCCGAAGTAGGTGATGGCCGCGCCGTCGGCACCCTCGAGCTGCATGCCGATCGCGTATCCGGTCGCGTGCAGACCCTGCGAACCGACGATGATCGCCGGCGTCGTCATTCGATATTCGTACGGGTCCCATCCCGACAGGGTCGATCCCCGCCAGAAACGGAGCATCCGAGTGGAATCGACTCCGCGGCAGTAAGCCACCCCGTGCTCGCGGTAGCTGGCGAACACGAAGTCCTCGGAGTCTAGTGCGCGGGCCGAGCCGACCTGCGCCGCTTCCTGTCCGAGCAACGGAGCCCACAGCCCCAACTCGCCTTGCCGCTGCAGCGCGGTGGCCTCGGCGTCGATGCGCCGGACGACCACGAGATCGCGATAGATCTCCTTCATCGCAGCCGTGTCGATGTCCGCGACCAGAGGTGAATACGCCTCGTTGCGGACCACCGTTCCGGATTCCTTGATCAGCTGTATCAGCGAGGTGGTGTTCATGTCCGTGGCACTCTCCGTCGTGATGTGATGTCCTTCACAAGCACACCACCGACGCCCAGCGTGCACAAGTGATGACTTCAGAATTACGCAGTGTGCACAATATCGGGTAACGACCGAGCTACAGGAAGTGCGCAATGACCGATCTCGACAAGACCGACGCCCGACTCCTCCTCGCCCTCTGCGCCAAGCCTCGAGCCACCGGCGTCGAACTCGCCACCACGTTGGGCCTGTCCCGCAACACCGTCCAGGCACGCCTCGGGCGGTGGGACGACAAGGGGTCTCTCACCCCCATCGATCACCGTATTCCGCCGAAGTCGCTGGGACGTCCGTTGCAGGCCTTCGTGACCGCTCAGGTCAATCAGCACACGTTGGCAGCGGTCACCGAACACCTCCGCACGATCCCCGAAGTACTCGAGGTGTTCGGTCTGTCCGGCGCCGCGGACATGCACATCCGCATTGCGGCGGTCGACGCCGACGACCTGTACCGCATAGCAGGCCTGATCCTCGACATTCCTGGCGTCGAGCGGACCAACATGTCGATTGCCATGTCCGAGCTGATTCAGTACCGAACCAAGCCGTTGCTCGAACAGCTCGCCGACGACGGCCGCCGCTGAGCACCCCGACCATCCCCGTCGGGCCCATACCGACCGCATCACGCAATCTGCACGGTCCGAGAGATGCCGGTTGACCGGTCTGCGTCGTGCACGACACCCTGTGACGGACAAGACATCCGGGTAGCCGCTGCATCTGCTCCCATCCCCTGACCGAAAGAGACCGACTGTGTCCGTCGTTGCCGACCACTCTGCCGTCACACCCACTCGACATCGCTCTTCTGTTGCCCAGACCGCGAATTCGGCTTCGGCACCGGCCGCACCCGGTGTCTTCGACCGGCCCGACATGCCATCCGACTCCGCGCACGAGCGCGTGGTGTTCTGCCACGATCGAGACACCGGTCTGCGCGCGATCGTCGCGATTCACTCGACCGTGCTGGGACCGGCACTCGGCGGAACTCGCTTCTACCCATACGCAACCGAGCAGGACGCCGTTACCGACGTATTGAGACTCTCCCGCGGGATGACCTACAAGGCGGCTGTCGCAGGGGTGGATTTGGGCGGCGGGAAGGCAGTCATCATCGGCGACCCGACCGTCATCAAGACCCCGACATTGCTCGAGGCCTACGGCCGGTTCGTCGAATCGCTCGGCGGCACGTACGTCACGGCAGGCGACGTCGGCACCAACAGCGACGACCTCGATATCGTCGCCGAAGAAACGGCCTACGTCGTCGGTAAGAACACCACTGCGGGCGGCACCGGCGACAGCGGTCCACAGACGGCCCTGGGGGTCTATCTCTCCCTGCTGGCAGCAGCCGAATCGACCTGGGGCTCCGACGATCTGACCGGCAGACGAGTAGGTGTCGAAGGCGCAGGCAAGGTGGGTTACAACCTGGTGGCGCTCCTGCGCGGAGCGGGTGCCGACGTGCTCGTGAGCGACTCCTACGAACCCGCCCTCGAACGGATCGCCCAGGACTTCCCCGGCGTCACGATCGGAACCGACATCATCGGGGCCGACATCGATGTGTACGCCCCGTGCGCCTTGGGAGCAACGCTCGACGCGTCCTCGGTGGACCGGCTGTCGGCGTCCATCGTGTGCGGTGCCGCGAACAATCAACTGCTCACGCCCGACGTCGAATCGCTGCTGGCCGCCCGGGGCATCGTCTGGGTACCGGACTACGTGGCCAACGCCGGCGGCTTGATTCAGGTGGAAGGTGAACTGCGCGGACGAAATTCGGCCGAGGTGATGGCAACGATCGGACAGATCCGTACTACCGTCGCCGGCATATTCGCCATGGCACGCAGTGAAGGGATCCTGCTCGGAGCAGCCGCGGACCGGCTGGCCGAGAAGCGAATTGCGGCCGCCCGAGAATAGGGACCGCACGCCCGGTGCGCTCCACCCGGCAGCGCATGCACCGCGCTAGGCTCAGGAGTGGAGCGCACCGCTGCGATCTACTGCAGCGCCCGTCTACTGCAGCGCAATGTACTTGGTCTCGAGGTATTCCTCGATCCCTTCCGAGCCGCCCTCTCGTCCGAAGCCCGACTCCTTCACACCGCCGAAGGGGGCCGCGGCGTCGGAGATGGCACCCCGGTTGACCCCCACCATGCCGGTGTCGAGAGCAGCCGAGACCCGCAGAGCCCGATCGAGGCTCTCGGTGTAGAAATAGGCCACCAATCCGTACCGGGTGTCGTTGGCCGCGGCGACGGCCTCGTCCTCGGTCTCGAATCCGACGATGGCGGCAACCGGCCCGAAGATCTCGTCGCGCAACAGGTTTGCGTCGGCCGGGATGCGGTCGAGCACAGTGGGTGTGAAGAAGAACCCGGGACCGTCGGGTGCCGATCCGCCGGTGCGGATGCGGGCGCCCTTGGCAACGGCATCGTCGACGAGTGCCGACACCGTCCGTCGCTGCTTGTCGTTGATGAGTGGTCCGATGTCGGTACCGTCGCGATCACCGGGGCCGACCGTCAGTGCTGCGATTCTCGCGGTCAGCTTCTCGGTGAATTCCTCGCGAACGGGCTCGGCCACGTACAGACGGTTTGCTGCAGTGCACGCCTCGCCGCCGTTGCGCATCTTCGCCAGCATCGCTCCGTCGACGGCGGCATCGATGTTCGCGTCCTCGAAGACGATGAACGGCGCATTGCCACCGAGCTCCATCGATGTCCGGAGCAGTCGGTCGGCTGCATTGCGCACCAGCAGCTTTCCCACTCCGGTCGATCCGGTGAAGGTGACCTTTCTCAGTCTGGGGTCGTCCATCAGCGGACCGGTGACGGATGCAGCGTCCGAGGCCGGGAGCACCGACAGCACACCGCTGGGCAATCCGGCGTCGGCGAACACCTGGCCGAGCAGGAGCATCGTCAGTGGGGTGTCCTCAGCCGGCTTGACGATGACGGTGCAACCCGCTGCGAGCGCGGGACCGATCTTGCGAGTTCCCATGGCCAGCGGGAAATTCCACGGAGTGATCGCGAGTACCGGGCCGACCGGCATCTTGGTGACCAGGATGCGGCCGTTACCGGCGGGTGCAGGGGTGTACCGGCCGCCGATTCGGACCGCTTCCTCGCTGAACCAGCGCAGGAATTCACCGCCGTAGTTGACTTCACCGCGACTCTCCGCCAACGACTTTCCCATTTCCAGGGTCATCAGCAGAGCGAAATCGGCTGCACGTTCCTGCAACAGGACGAAGGCGCGCCGCAGAATCTCGGCTCGCTCCCGTGCAGGCGTTGCCGCCCACTCACGTTGCGCCGCGGCAGCGAGATCGAGGGCCGCGATGCCGTCGGCTGCGCCTGCGTCGGCGACGGTGGTCAGTTCCTCACCGGTGGCGGGATTCAGGACGGCGAATCGCGCGCCCGACTGCGCGGGGGTCTGCTTTCCCCCGAGCCACAGGTCGGTGGGCAGCGAGGACAACAGCTGCTCGACGGCCATGTCAGAGTCCCTTCGAAGCGTCGCGCAGTGCGTTCTCGAGGACCGTGAGTGCGTCGTCGAGCAACTCGTCGGAGATCACCAGCGGCGGAAGCAGGCGGATGACGTTGCCGTAGGTTCCGCACGTCAACACGATCACGCCTGCCGCGAGTGCCGCAGCGGCAACGGCTTTGGTGGCCTCGGGGTTCGGCTCACGTCCACCCGGTACGACGAGCTCGACGGCAAGCATGGCCCCACGGCCTCGAACCTCACCCATGATCCCCACCTCCGGCATCAACGCCGTGAGCCGATCGACGACGATGCGTTCGATGTCGCGAGCGCGGGCGTTGAGGTCGAGGGTCTCCATCTGCTCGATCGACGCCAGCGCAGCGGCGCATGCGACGGGATTGCCTCCGTAGGTGCCGCCGAGCCCACCGGGATGCACGGCGTCGATCAGATCTGCCCGGCCCGTCACCGCGGCCAGTGGCATACCGCCCGCGATGCCCTTGGCCATGGTGATCAGGTCCGGCACGATGCCCTCGTGCTCGCTGGCGAACCAGGCACCGGTGCGGGTGAATCCGGACTGCACCTCGTCGGCGATGAACACGACGTCGTGCTTGCGCGCCCACTCGGTCAGCGCAGGCAGGAAGCCGTCCGCCGGCACCACGAAGCCGCCCTCACCCTGGATCGGTTCGATCAGGATGGCCGCGAGATTGTCTGCGCCGACCTGCTTTTCGATCATGGAGATCGCACGGGCGGCGGCTTGTGCACCGGTGACGGCCGATCCGTCGGCACCGAGTCCTTCACGGAACGGGTACGACATCGGAACTCGATAGACCTCGGGAGCGAACGGCCCGAATCCACTCTTGTACGGCATCGACTTCGAGGTCAGAGCCATCGTCAGGTTCGTGCGGCCGTGATACGCGTGGTCGAACACGACCACGGCCGAGCGGCCGGTGGCGTGCCGGGCGATCTTGACTGCGTTCTCGACGGCCTCGGCACCACTGTTGAACAGGACGGTGCGCTTGTCGTGATCTCCCGGGGTGAGTTCGGCCAACTTCTCGGCGACCGCGATGTATCCCTCGTAGGGCGCGATCATGAAACAGGTGTGCGTGAAGTGAGCGACCTGATCCTGCACGGCGGCAACGACAGCCGGATTCGACGCACCCACGGTCGTCACGGCGATACCGGCACCGAGGTCGATCAACGAATTGCCGTCGACGTCGACCACGACGCCGCCGTCCGCGTCGGCCACGTACACCGGCAACGTCGATGCAACGCCTGCACCGACGACGGCCTTGCGGCGCTCGGCCAGAGCCGACGATTTCGGGCCGGGGAACGCGGTGACGATCCTGCGCTCCTGCGGAAGTCGGTATTCGATCGAAGCCATGGTCGCACCTTTCGGGTTGGTCTCTGTGCAGCAAGTATGCGACCGTGAGGGTCGACCGGAGACTGCCGATACGTACATTCAGGTGCAGAAGCACACGCCATTTCGTCAGGCACGATTACAGTGCGACAGGTGAGTGTGCAGATTTCCTGGTTGTTGAGACAACGCGACCTCCGGCTGAGTCATCGCGGCGGGCCCGAACGCAGCGGTGCCGCCATCACCTTCGCGCAGGCGACCGAGCTCACCGATCCGAGTCCGTGGTTGTCCGGCGGCGAGCTGATCCTCACGACAGGTCTCGGCTTCGACTCCGGCGGCCCCGCACTCGCGCAGTACGTCCGCACCCTCCGAACGGCAGGGGTTGCCTGCCTCGGATTCGGAACCGGTCTCTCGCACAGCGTGATTCCACGAGAACTTCTCGACGCGGCAGACGAGGTCGGGCTACCCGTCGTCGAGGTTCCCTACGACACTCCTTTCGCCGCGGTCATTCGGGCGGTCACCACACGCATCGCCGAGCAGGAGTACGAGGAAGTCCTGCGGGCGGCGTCGGTACAGAGCCGCATCACCCGCGCCGCACTGCACGGCGGCGTCGACGCGATCGTGCGCGAATTGGCAGTCGCCACGTCCACCTCCGTCGCGCTCATCGGACATCGCACCGAGTCGTTCCATCCGGTCGACGCGGCGGATCTGATCGCGCAGGCCCGCGAGATTGCCGCCAGTATCCGTCCGTCGTCGTCGCCCGCGACGGTGTCGGTGAGCGAGCCGGGCCGCACCGTGAGCCTGCACTCGGTACCGATCACCGCCAGTGCGCCGAGCTTTCTCGCGATTCGCACGAAGGGGCCCGTGACGGGAGTCGAGCAGATATTGCTCGGGCATGCGGTGTCGCTGATAACCCTCGAACTGGAAAAGCCCGCGCGCCTGCGCGCGGAGCAGACGGCCCTCAACTCGCGTGCGCTCGGACTTCTCCTCGACGGGCATCTCCTGTCCCCCGGTGACACGCAGGTACCGAGCTATCTCGCCGATGCGGCCGACGACGACTCACGCATCACCGTGGTGGTTCTCCGCGGCGCGACGGGGCGGACGGGTTCCATCGCCGATGCCGTCGATGCTCAGTTCCGCGCCCACGCACGGCCGACGTTCGTCAGGTCCACCGACGACGGCGCCGAGATGCTGCTACCCGGCGGCGACGCGAATTTCGTTGCGCAGCTGATGAATTCTCTTCCCCGTTCGGTGTGTGCGGGGGTCGGCACCGACATGCACATCACCGAGGCCCCCACCGCGCTGAGACAAGCGCGGCTCGCGTGCGCGGCGGCCGGTCCCGGTGATCGGGTCGTCCACTTCACCGGGTCGATGCTGCTGGCGTCGGAACCGGTTCGGGAATCGTTGCGTGCCATGGCTGCCGTCACCATCGCCGTCCTGGCCGAGTACGACCGCACTCACACCGCGGATCTGGTGGGTTCGCTTCGGGCGTTCCTGGAGGCCAACGGGCACTGGGAAACCGCAGCTGCCCACCTGTCGGTGCATCGTCACACCTTGCGCAACCGCATCACACGATGCGAGGAATTGCTGGGGGTGGATCTCACGTCGGCGCGGGTGCGAGCGGAATTGTTGCTCTCCCTACTCGCGGCATGAGAGCGCCCCTCTGTGTCAGGATTTCGCGATGACCACCCCTCGTCCTGAACCCCAGATATCCGTCGCCACCGCGAAGTCGGTTCGGCTCGGAGTGCTGCTGGCGGCAGTCGGCGGATTTCTGGATGCGTACACCTACGTCACTCGCGGCGGTGTGTTCGCCGGCGCCCAGACCGGCAACGTGGTACTGCTCGGCGTGGACGTGGCGGGCGGGCGTTGGGTGGAGGCGCTGGTGTTCCTGCCGCCGTTGACGGCGTTCGTTCTGGGTGTCATGACGGCGGAGTTCATCGCGTTGCCTGCGATCGAGAGGATCGTGCGCAGGCCGGTGCGGGCTGTGCTCTGCTACGAGATCCTGGTTCTGGTGATCGTCGGGTTTCTGCCGGCAACGGTTCCCGATGCGGTGGTGTCGGTCATCCTCGCGCATGTCGCGGGCGTGCAGGTGACGACCTTTCGGGTGTTGGTGGATTCGCCGTTCAACACGACGATGACGACCGGCAACCTCCGCACCATGGCCATGGCGGCGTTTCATCGTGTGGTCGAGCATGATCGGGAGGCGGGGATTCGGGCTCGGCGGTTCGGCACGGTCATCGCCGGATTTCTCGGCGGCGCTGTACTCGGCGCAGTGTCGGTGGAGCTGTTCGCTCTGCGCGCGATCTGGGCGGTGGCCGTCATGCTGATCGTCGCGCTGGCACTGTTCGTGTTCGACGAGCGCCCACCTCGATCGGCTGCAGCGAAGCGTTAGTCGCCCAGTCGAAGCGGCGCGATGGAGTCGAAGACGTCCCCCGGGCCCGGGTTGTCCGGTGCCGAGGTGCCACCCAGATGATGTACGACGCCCCACACCGCGTTCAGTGCTGTGTGAATCGCGCCCTCCGCCCAACCGGCGGTCCACGAGATGTCGTCGCCGGCAAGGAAGATGCCGCGGTGTCGGGGTTCGAGTTCGTCCTGCACGAAGTGGGTGAACAGTCTTTCCTGATAGCGGTAGTGCCCCGGCAGGTTGGCCTTGAACGCACCCATGAAGTCGCGCTCGGTCTCCCAGGACAGCGTCACCGGAGTCGAGATGATGTGGCTGCGGAAGTCGACGCCCGGGTAGATCTCCTCGAGCGATCGCAACATGATGTTCATGCGTTCGGTGGGATCGAGAGCCAGCAGTTTGAGCGAGTCGTCGGACCAGGTGTAGGACAGGCAGATCAGCCCCGGCTTTCCTTCGCCCTGATCGAGAAGGTATGTGCCGCGGCTCATCCGGTCGGTCAGCGTCATGCTGACCAGATCACGCCCGGTCACCGGGTCCTTGTCTTTCCAGAACGGCCGATCGACGAGTGCGAAGACCTTCGTCGACCCCATGTAGTGGGTACGTTCGATGGCGGTCCAGTGGTCGATCGGGAACAGATCGTCGTCGCACCTGATGTTGCTGAGCAACATCCAACTCTGCGCGGTCACGACCGCGGCCGCGTACGTCCGAATGTTTCCTCGGTCGTCGTGGATCGTCGTGCCGCCCCCGGTGCGCCTGATCTCGGTGACGCGCGGCATCGTGGTGCCGCCGTTCACCGAGGAGACCGACGTACCCGCCGGCCAGTGCGCCAGGTCCGCGGGTGTGTCGGTCCACAACCGCATCGGCAGCTGCTGTGACCCGCCGACTATGCCGCGGTGGTGATCGTCGGCTGCGGTGATGACGACACGAAGGATCTCGAGAATGGAGTTGGGATAGTCGGTGTCCCAACCTCCTGTTCCGAAACCGACCTGGCCGAACAACTCTCGCATGCGAAACGACGAGAAATGCTCGGACGCAGCGAGAAATCCGTAGAAGGTCTGATCGTCGAATTTCACGATCAGTTCGTTCCAGATGCGTTTGATCTCGGCCGCGTCCCGCCGGCGGATGGCGCGCTGCAACGGAATCAGTTCGGCGTGCTCCTCGAGCGTTCTGTTCCATGCGTCGGCGACCTCGGCGAAGATCGGCGGGAGATCCTCGAGCTTGCGGGCGTAGTGGCTGGTGCCCTTGAGATCGATCACCGTACTGGGGGTCGCCTCGGCCAACGGGTTCGGGAACGGCGTCGTCTCGAGCCCGACGGAGTCGAGGTAGTGGAACAACGCGGTCGAGGACGGCGGAAACCGCATCGCGCCCATCTCGGCCACCACACCCGGATGTCCCTCGAACGGCACCGATCGCATGCGGCCGCCGATCCGATCCGATTCGTAGACAACCGGTTCCAGGCCGAGCCGAAGCAACTCGCGAGCCACGACCATTCCTGCGAGTCCGCCGCCGACCACCGCGACTCGGGTACCGAGTGCAGCGTCGGGAACGCTACCCAGGCCGGCCGGGTGGGCGAGGTAATCGTCGTAAGCGAACGGAAAGTCCGGCCCGAACATGGTGAGCGGTTGTTCGTCCTCGGGCTCGATCGCGCTGTCCGGGGTGACGGGTGTGGTCATCTGTCGTTCTCCTGCTCGGCTCGTACCGGGCCTGCGGTCCCTGCGGGACGAGGAGCCGTCCGATACAGATCCGGACGTCGGTCGGAAAGGTGGGTGTTGATCGCTCGGGACCTGTCGAGGTCGGCGGGGTCCAAGTGCACCGTCAACAGTTGCTCGTGCACACCGGCTCTGGCGATGTCGGTGCCATCGGGAGAAACGGCGCACGTCAGGCCGCAATAGGTCAGAGTCGACTCGGTGCCGCAGCGGTTGACGTAGGTGACGAACACCTGACTCTCGTAGGCCCGCGTGGGAACCACGTGGGTTGCGATGATCTCGAACGGCGACATCAGACCGGTCGGGACGATCAACCATTGCGTACCCGCGTCGGCGTGCGCGCGGACGGTCTCCGGAAATTCGACGTCGTAGCAGGTGAGCAGACCGCAGCGCAGATCTCCGAAGTCGAACTGCACCACCAACTTCTGGCCTGGGGTGAAGTGGGCACGATCGAGCTCACCGAACAGGTGCGTCTTGCGGTACCGCGCCAGCGATTTACCGGTCGCATCGACGACCTGAACGGCGTTGTACACCGACTCGCCGCTGCGTTCGGGATATCCGTACACGATCGCGACGCCGTGAGCACGGGCGATCTGTGCGACCCTCCCGAAGATCGGCCCGTCGAACGGTTCGGCACGATCGACGACGAGTTCACCGATGTCGTAACCGCTGACCGACATCTCCGGAGTGACCAGGATCGATGCACCTGCCGCCGCGGCTGCCGCAGCCGCAGCATCGAGTGCCGTCAGGTTGGCCTCGACATCGCCGGAGTCCTCCGGCCCCTGATAGAGCGAGACGGTGTTCGTCACCGATGCAACCCCGGCTTTCCGATCGGTAATTCTTCGGGCAGTGCCGGTGCCAGTACCCACAACACTCGCGCCCCACCGCTGCTGTCGCTGCGGAAACTGTGCCGACGGCGCGGCGAGAACGTGAAGGCGTCCCCCGCCCCGAGAGAGATGTCGTCCCCGCCGAAGTCCGCGCCGGGATCGGCTTCGAAGATCACCCGTAGCTCGCCGTCGATCACGTACACGAAGCTCACGTCGAGCGGCAGCGTGTACGCCTCGGACCCACTTCCGCCGCCGTGTTCGATATGCCCCAACAACACCTGCACGCGACGCTCCCCTACCGGCGTCAGCAGATACTCGGTCATCTGTTCTCCACCGAACATGATGCGCGGCAACGACTGTGCGCGTACCACTTCGCCGACGGGTGCGTCGTCGAACAGCGAGCCGACCGGTACGTCGAGCGCGGCGCAGACTCTAACCAGGGATGCGACCGATGCGTTCACCTGATCGCGCTCGAGCTTGGACAGATACCCCTTGGTGACCCCGCAGGTGTAGGCGAGCGCGTCGAGCGTCAGCCGCTTCTTCAGGCGCGCCTCCTTCAGGCGCGCACCGATTCGTGGCGCATCGACGTCGACCTGCGCGGCTGAAGACACCCTTTTCGCCTTTCAGGAAACTTGTGTTGACAAGACCGAGCATCAGAGTAACGCTTGCCGAGCGACATGGTCGACCTTTCGACGGCCGGGCGCTCGACTGCGGAGGGACATCTCGATGAATGCGAACAACCCGGAACACACCCCGGTCGGCCCGCTCGACGCCACCAAGGTCCCCCGTTACGCCGAACCGACGACATTCGCGCGACTCCCCCGGCTCGACGAGGTGTCGCGGGCAGACGTGACGATTCTCGGCGTGCCGTTCGATTCGGGGGTGAGCTACCGGCCGGGTGCGCGCTTCGGACCCGGCCACATCCGTGCGGCGTCGAAACTGTTGCGGCCGTACAACCCTGCCCTGCAGGTCTCGCCGTTCGCACGCCAACAGGTAGCCGACTTCGGCGACATCGGGGTCAATCCGTTCGACATCACCGAAGCGCTGCAGACCGTGCACGATGCCGTGACGGACCTGCGTGCCGACGGCTCTTCGGTGCTGACTCTCGGCGGCGACCACACCATCGCGCTCCCGATCCTGCGTTCGCTCGCGCGTGATCACGGGCCGATTGCGGTGTTGCACTTCGACGCCCACCTCGATACCTGGGATACGTATTTCGGTGCGCCGTACACACACGGGACGCCGTTTCGGCGGGCGAGCGAGGAAGGGCTCATCGACCTCGAACGCTCCCAGCACATCGGTATCCGCGGCCCTCTCTACAGTGAGCAGGACCTCGAGGACGACCGGGTGCTCGGCTTCCAGGTGATTCGTTCCGACGACTACGAGGTCGACGGCGTGGCCAGCATCGTCGAGCGGATGCGTCGTCGCCTCGACGGTGGCCCGGTCTACGTCTCGGTCGACATCGACGTTCTCGATCCCGCGCACGCTCCGGGCACCGGCACACCCGAGGCCGGCGGGATGACCTCGCGCGAGTTGCTCAACACGCTGCGCGGTCTAGTCGGGCTGAACGTGGTCGGTGCCGACATCGTGGAAGTCGCGCCCGCATACGACCACGCCGAGATCACCGGCATCGCGGCGGCCCATGTCGCGTACGAGTTGCTGTCGGTGCTGGCGCTGAACCGGTAGCGGGCACTTACCGGCGCGGCAACACCAGAATCGGTACGGGCGAGTGGCGGATGATCTTCGTTGCCCGTGAACCGAGAAACACTCGGGCGATCGGACCCAACGGCCCGGACGACCCGATGGTCAGCACTTCGCCGTCCTGCCAGTGCAGTTCGTCGAGTGCTTCTCGCCAACTGCCCGCGGTGGCCAACTCGGTGTCGACGCGGTCGGCCGGTAACCCCACCGCGACAGCGTCGTCCACCGCCGCGGTCAGCGCCTCGCTCAGTCCTCGGGCGAGCTCGGCCGCTACGTCGTCCTCGGCTCGCAGCCCGATCTCGGGCGGATACATCGTTGCCCCGCGAACGACGAACGAGGCCAAGCGAAGTGGCACACCGGTGTCGCGGGCCAACTCCGCTGTGGGCCCGACGACGCGGGTGGCCTCACTGTCGCCCGAGAACGCACACGTGATCCGCGTCAGGACGGCCCGATCTCGAATGCGGTAGCCGCGCGGGGCCAACGCGACGGTGACCGGCGAGGAATGCAGCAACTTGTCCGCGGTGGAACCGACGACGACTTGCCCGAGAGCACCGTCACCCGAGGAACCCAGAACCAGGATCGACGCCCCGGTGGTCTCCGCGGCCTCGGTCAATGCAGTGGACACCGAGCGGTGCGACATCCGGTGGAACGACGCCGCGACATCGGGTGCGCGTTCCTCCAAGTAGTGACGGGCTTTCGCCTCCGACTCGGTGGCCGTCGACGCGGCCCAGTCGGCGAACTCGGCGTCGACCCGGGCCATCGACGGCGTAGACCACGGCTTGGGAACCACGGTTGCCACGTCGATGTTCGTGGTCAGGGATCGGGCCAGTTGCGCACCGAGATCGAGGGCACCGACACTCCCCTTGCCGGGCGCGAAGGCGATCAGCACGCTCATTCCGCGACCTTTCCGACCGATCGAAGCGCCGAATGATGCCGACCCCACAGGAAGTAGAACGCGAGAACCACGGCGAGCCAGAGCCCGAACCAGAACCACGTGGTCCACCGCAAGCCGGACAGGATGTAGATGCACGCGGCGATGGACAGGATCGGTGTCACCGGGTAGCCCGGCACCTTGAACGGACGCTCGAGGTCGGGCATCGTCCGGCGCAGGACGATCACGCCGATCGCCACGACGATGAACGCGACGAGCGTTCCGATCGACACCAGATCGGCCAACTTGTCCAGCGGAACGAACGCGGCGAGGATCGAGATGATCACCGCGACGACGATCGTGTTGTTGACGGGGGTGTGAGTCCGGGGACTGACCTTCGCGAACGCCTTGGGCAGCATCCCGTCTCGGCCCATGGCGAACAGAATGCGCGTCTGCCCGTACATCGTCACCAGAGTCACCGAGAAGATCGAGATCACCGCGCCCGCCGCCAGAATCGTGGCCGGCCATGCCCGTCCGGTCACATTTCGGAGAATCTCGGCCAACCCGGCTTCTTCCTGCCCGGCGAATGCTGTCCACGGCTGTGTGCCCAACGCCGCGACCGCAACGACGAGGTAGAAGACGATCACCACGACGAGTGCGGCAATGATGGCTCGCGGCATGGTTTTCTGTGGATTCTTCACCTCGTCCCCGGCTGTCGAGACGGCGTCGAGACCGATGAACGAGAAGAAGATGGTGCCGGCCGCCGCGGTGACACCTGCCGCTCCGAGCGGCATGAAGTCCGAGAAGTTGCCGGAATCGAAGGCGGTGAATCCGACGACGGCGAACAGCGCGAGCACGCCCAGCTTGATGACGACCATGACTGCGTTCACCGCTGCGGACTCGCTCGCACCGCGAATGAGCAAGACGGCGCACAGAACGATCAGCACGACGGCGGGCAAGTTCAGGATTCCCGGATCGGCGTCACCCGGTGCCGCGGACAACGCGTGCGGGATGGTGAAGCCGAAGAGGTTACCGAGAAGTTCGTTGAGGTATCCGCTCCAGCCGACCGCGACCGCGGCACTCGACACCCCGTACTCCAGCAGCAGGCAGGCCGCAACACCCATCGCGACCACCTCCCCCATCGTCACGTATGCGTATGAGTACGTCGATCCCGAGACCGGCACCGCCGAGGCCATTTCGGCGTAACAGATAGCGGCGAGCCCGGCGGCAATTCCTGCGGCCAGGAACGACAGGACCACGGCTGGACCGGCTTCGGGAACGGCGAGCGAGAGCACGAAGAAGATGCCGGTGCCGATGGTCGCTCCCACTCCGAACATCGTCAGTTGGAACGTCCCGATGGTGCGTTCCAGACCACCGGGCTGCTGGTCCGGCTCTGCGATCGGTTTCTTGCGGAACAACTGCGAGCGCAGACCCGATGCGGGTCCGTTCGACGATGTCATGGTCGAGACTCCCAACGTGAAGACGAACGGTGCGGACCGAACCGTGCCGCGGGCGGTACAGCAGCCGACGCGAGGCGATTTCGGTGATTCTGCTCCCCGAGCCACCCGGTCGCACACCGAACACGCCGCGCGGTCCACGAGCTCGTCGTCGAGCCGGTGTCGGTGTGAGCGCCGCCTACCATTGACCTCGACTCGGATGGGAGACCCTCGAACACATGGCCACACAGCCGGACGCGACACCGCTCGACGCGGTGGCCGCGCAAGCGGCCTCGGACGCAGGCGGCCTGAACGTCGCGTTCCTGGGGAACTTTCTCGACGTCGTGACCGATGCGGTGGACGCAGGTGTTCCGCTCACCCGCAAGCAACTTCGGGAGTGCCGCGTACACGGCGACGAAGCAGCCCGAGCGGGTGTGGCTCTGCGCGCGTTGCTCGACCTCTACCTGTCGGCGGCGTGGCGATTGTGGCGCGAGTTGCCCGCCGTGCAGGCCGCCGCAGCAGACCCGGCCGGGGTCGTCACCGCGGGCGAGGTCATGCTTCGAGCCGTCGACGACGCCGCGGCCGAACTCGCCGAAGGCTTTCAGCTCGCCCGGCGGACCCTGGTTCGCGTGGAGGTATTGGCACGCCGCGAGTTCGTGGACGATCTGCTCTCCGGAACGGCCGATGTCGCCGGTGTCCTGGGACGTGCGCAGACGTTCGGGCTGGATCTGTCGAGTCCGCACGCAGTCGCCGTGGTCACGTCCACGACTCCGTTCACCGACGCGACGTCGGCCATCGGGCTGGTCGAACGCAGCGTGCAGGGCAGCAAAGGGGACGCCGATCTCCTCGTCGCCACCAAGCAGGGTCGGCTGATCGTGGTGTTTCCGGCACCCGATCGCGAGGCCGTCGACCACGTGCTCACCCGTGTGGGACGAGTCCTCGGTGCGTCTGCAGCCGGCCCGAGCGATACGGTCGACCTGCGCCGTCGCGGCGAATACGGACGGATACAGCTCGGAGTCGGTCGCCCACGCAGCGGCGCAGTCGGCGTGGCGGCGTCGTACCGAGACGCTCTGGACGCGCTCGACCTCGCGTCGTCGCTGGGGCTCGACACACCCGTCGTCGACGCCCGTGATCTGCTCGTCTATCGCGTTCTGATCAGTGATCGCGCCGCGATCGCCGATCTGGTCGAGACGTTGCTGACCCCGTTGACGAGCGCTCGGGGCGGAGCAGGCCCACTGCTGGAAACATTGCAGGTGTACTTCGAGACCGGCGCGAACTCGGCGTCCACCGCACGCCGGATGCATCTGTCAGTGCGCGCGGTCACGTACAGATTGTCGCGAATAAGAGATTTGACCGGGCAAGATGTGGGCAATCCCGTCGAGGCATTTGCGCTGCACACGGCAGTAATCGGCGCGATGTTGCTCGACTGGCCGCGATCCGGCCTGCACTCCTGAATCGCACCTGAGGCCGAGATTGCCGGAAGTCGGCAAGAAAGTCTGCTGAAACATGTCCGCAAAACAACCCTGCCTGCAGTAAAGCAAACAGTCAGACTGGAGTAGTTGCGGTCGAACCGCCCCACATACCGATCGAACGAGAACGTAAGGAGCAGGACAGATGTCGTCGTTGACACAGAAGTTGACCGCGTTCGCTCGCAGCCCTCAGGGCAAACAGATGATCGACCGAGCGCGCCGATATGCAACCAAGCCCGAGAATCAGGCGAAGTTGAAGCAATTGGGCACGAAGTTCACCGGTAAGGGTGGACGTTCATGAACGTCGTCCCATGGTGGGCGTGGGCCGCATTCGGTGCCGTCGTCCTGATCCTGCTGGCCATCGACCTGCTGGCGCACCGCGGCGCGCACATCATCGGCTTCAAGGAGGCCGCGTGGTGGAGCGCGCTGTGGGTAGGCGTCGCCATCATCTTCGGCATCGTGGTGTTCTTCACGCTGGGAACAACGGCCGGAGTCGAGTACACGACGGCATGGTTGCTGGAGAAGAGTCTGTCGGTCGACAACCTCTTCGTCTTCGCGCTGATCTTCGGCTACTTCAAGGTCCCCCGTGAGTACCAGCACCGCGTGTTGTTCTTCGGTGTCATCGGCGCCCTGGTCTTCCGTGCCATCTTCCTGGCCGCCGGTGTGGCCATCGTCAGCAAGTTCGCCGCGGTTCTGTTCGTCTTCGCCGCCATCCTGCTCTACAGCGCGTACAAGCTGATGAAGGACGAGGACGACTCGTACGACCCCGGCACCTCCATTGCAGTGCGCTTGCTCAAGAAGATCGTCCCCGTTCAGGACGAGTACTCCGGTACCAAGTTCTTCGTCAAGGAAGCAGGCAAGCGGGTGGCCACGCCACTGCTCGCCGTCGTGGTGGCGATCGAGGCCGCCGACCTGGTCTTCGCGGTCGACAGTGTTCCTGCCGTTCTGGCAGTGACCGACGACCCGTTCATCGTGTATTCCTCGAACGCGTTCGCGATCCTCGGCCTGCGTGCCCTGTACTTCCTGCTCGCAGGGTTGCTCGAGAAGTTCCACTACCTGTCCAAGGGACTGGCGATCATCCTCGCCTTCATCGGCGTCAAGCTGATCCTGCAGGCCGGGCACAAGGTGATCAGCACGTCGATCCCCGAGATCCCGTCCTTCGTCAGCCTGGTGGTCATCGTCGTGGTCCTGGCAGGCTCGATCATCCTGAGCCTGAAGAATCCCCCGGAGGAAGACAGCGCCGACGCGGTCGACAGGGCCGCAGCCGACAGTCCGATCGTCGATCCGACGGACGGAACCTCCACCGCCGGCACCTCGTCGACGGGTACGTCGGGTACCGATTCGCCTCGACTCGACAAGTAGTTCCGCACGACACATGCCCCGCCGGAATCGATCCGGCGGGGCATGTTTGTACTTCGCCGTGATGGGGCAAACCGTCGTCATGGCTGACAAGAACTCGTACACCGTTCCCGGACTCTCGTCGGACGTGGGCGCGCGCGTCGCAGCGATCCTGCAGGATCGCCTGAACGCCTACAACGACCTCCATCTCACGCTCAAGCACATTCACTGGAATGTGGTCGGACCGAACTTCATCTCTGTCCACGAAATGCTCGATCCTCAGGTCGAGGCCGTGCGCGGCTTCGCCGACGAGGTCGCCGAGCGCATCGCGACCCTCGGCTCCTCTGCGAAGGGAACGCCGGGCACCATCGTCAAGGAACGTTCCTGGGACGATTACTCGATCGGCCGGGCGACGGCGATCGAGCACCTCGGCGCTCTCGATCTGGTGTACACCGGGGTCATCGAGACCACCCGTAAGAACATCGAAGAGGTCGGCGAGATCGATCCGATCACCGAGGACATGCTCATCGGCCAGAGCGCCCAGCTCGAACTGTTCCACTGGTTCGTCCGCGCGCACCTGGAGAACTCCGGTGGTCAGCTCTCCACCGCAAGCGCGACCAGCGAAGTCGACGCTGCGAAGCAAGCCGGCTGACAAACATTTCTACCCGAAGCACCGGTCTCGCCGATCACGGCGAGGCCGGTGCTTTTCGTTGTGACAGAGCCAGATCACTCCGTCGGACGCGCCTCGTGGCCGCTGCGACCGTGCGTTCGTCGCTGTTCTTTCATCTCGGCCTCGAAGACGTGCCGACGTCCGTCGAGCAGCTCGTTCCGGACCGCCCGCTCGTGATCACGAAGTACCGTCCAATACCCGTCGTCGAACTCCTCGACGAGCTGGAACGTCCACCGCCCCTGAGCGATGTTGCGGCCGATCATGTCGGTCTCGAGTCGCTGTGCCAACGCGTCGTGCCCGGCGTCCGACAACGCGTCGGAGGCCTCCCCGAGCAGCAGATCCGCGTGTCCCATCAGCTGATGGAACGAGTACAGGTGGCCGCGAGCGCGCTCGACGTATTCGAGTGCCTCGGACAGTTTGCCCGTGGCTGCCACGGTATCGTCGTCCACTCCGTCGGGGCGGCGGTGCTCCGGTGCCGGCGTCTCATGCGAATGTGGGTCGTTCGTCTGTGCAGTCATGAACGGCACGTACCCGCATCCCGTGCCGGCAACACGGCCGGCAGTCCGATGATTACCGACCGCGATCTCGGGTATAGCTCCCATGAACGAGCAGCACAATCGATCTCGAGGAGTTCACATGGCTGATTTCATCGACAAGGCAAAGCACAAGGCAGAAGAGCTCGTGGGCGAAGCCAAGGAAAAGATCGGCCACAAGACCGACAACGACGACCTTGCTGCCGAAGGCGCAAAGGACCAGGCGTCGGGCAAGACCAAGCAGGTCGGCGACGACGTCTCGGACGCAGCCGGCAACATCAAGGACAAGTTCACGAACTGATCCATCGATGCAGCAGAACCCCGCACCCAGCCTTCACGGCTCGGGTGCGGGGTTCTTCTCTGTCACAGGCCTCCTGTCGGATTCGGCAGCGGCAACGGCCGCCCGAACATCCATCCCTGCCCCAAGCTGGCACCGAGCGCTTTCGCACGTCGCAGATGCCGACGCGTCTCGATGCCTTCCGCCAGCACGATCGCGTTGCTCGACCGAACGTAGGCGCGAATCTGTCGCATTGCCGGTCGGGATCGCAGCGGAGCTCGCACGATCGACGCGTCGAGCTTGACGATGTCCGGTGCCACCAGCGCCAGTAGATCCAGGGTTGCCGGTGTCGCTCCGACGTCGTCCATGGCCACCCCCATCCCGCGTGCGCGCGCGCCGCGGACGAGGGCCATCAGCAACGGAACGTTCCGATCCAGATCACGCTCGGTGATCTCGAGGACCACGTCGAGATCGTCGCCGATGGCGTCGAGGTGCATGTCGACGTCCTGCTCGTCACGGAAGCAACCCGGTTCGATGTTGAGGAAGAACCGCACCCTGCGGGAGTAGGCACGTTCCCTCGCCGCGCGCAGAGCTGCCGCGCGGCAGGCCACATCCACTCGGCCGACGAGTCCCCGTTCACGGGCCAGAGCAAAGACATCCTCGGGAAGTGCGCTGCTCGGCGACGGCCACCGAGCGAGGGCTTCGTAGCCGACGACATGTCCCGTCGACAGTTCGACGACCGGCTGAAACAGCGCCGCCACCGAATCCACCGACTCGAGCGCCGCGGACGCTGCCAGCACCGCGCCGTCCGAGACGGTCACAGTGATCGCTCGTCCACCGGGGTTCGGCGTGCCTCGAGGCGATCGGCGATCAGTGCTGCGTGCAGTCGCCGCAACCCCGACGGTTTCATCGGATCGAGACCGGTGAGTTGATCCACCCGCTTGAGGCGGTAGTCGACGGTGTTGGGATGCACCGTCAGCCACGTGGCTGTCTTCTTCCTGTTGGAATCGGAGTCCACGAAGGCTTGCAGCGTCGGAAGAAGGTCGACCGAGTCACGTAGCGGATCGATCAAGGTCACGAGGTGCTTTCGACCGAGTCCGGGCCGGCTCACCTGGTACTCGAACACCAGGTCCGAGATGCGGTAGGTGCCCGGCGTGTAGTGCAGCCTGCGGACCAGACTCAAGAGCTCGTACAGGTGCGGCGCCGTCACCGAGATGTCATCGATCGCTGCCGACCCGGTCGTCGCCGTCACTGCGACCTGGCCGGCGTCGGCAAGCCGCTCGACCAGTTCGTCGACGTCGGCACCCGGAACGTCGGGCAGCAGTACCGTTCCGCCCGTCGCACTGATGGATGCGATGGGGGCGATGTCTCCGTTGTGCGCTGCCAGGGCCGCGTGAATTCTCCGCAGCTTCCGTGCGGCCATCATCGCCGCATCGCCGCGCCTACCCCCTTCGTCGGCGTGCGCCGGAAAGTGCAGGGCCACGACGTGATACTCCTCGGCGAGCAGCGCACCCATCCGATCGGCGATTCTGCGGGCAGTGCCGTCGCCGGTCAACAGAGCGTCGAGCAGTTCGACGTCGTGCCGTGGACCGTTCTGCGCCAACGTGCGGAACTCGGTGAGATAAGCGTCGGACACCGCCTCGGTGACCACGTTCAGAAGCTCCATGATCAGGATCGTCCGGTCATCGCCCGCCGCGCCTGCCTCCCGGTTCACCGCTGACTCGGCGGCCCGTAGACCCAGCGCACAGCCCTCGTTGATCGCGTGCTGAATTCGGCCGAGCGGCACTCCGTCGCGGGCCCACCGCGTTGCGGCGTCCCGGAAGGTGTCCATGGCCCCCGCGATCGGTAGTCGACCGGAGTCGAGGACCCCTGCAGCCAGTTCGCTGCAGGTGGTCGCCATGTCGTCGAGCTCGCCCCGTGCACAGTCGCGCGGCGGCGGTACGTCCTCCGGATCGACGAAATACCGGTTCAGCATTCGCGCGGCAGTCTCCCGGGGCGTCCGCAAGCGGTCCGATGCACGTCGACCACCTGCGTACTCCTCCTGCGCCGTGTCCACACTGTCTGTTGCAGTCACCGAACCCCACCCCTCGTACTCGAAACCCGCGTCAGGTCATGTCCTTCAGGCGGCCGATGTCTGCCCACAACGCCCCTGCCTCGGTATCGAACCGTCCTTCCCCGGCCGAACCGTCGGCCGGGGTGAAGACACTCGAACCATAGTGCACAAATAAAACCTGGGGATTGTTTTGGACCGTGAACCCGGCAACAAATCCGCATTAGCGTCCGGTTCGTCGTCATTTGTGACGCCCCATCACGAATGAACGGTCACGTGCGGGCGGTTTCCAAACGTGATGCGGCGCACGTTCCGGGCCGAAATCCGGGCCTACAGTTCCGACTTGTCCACTTGACCCTCGTCGAAAGTCAGGCTCCATGACCACTTCTCGGTCCACCTTCCGTGCAACGAGGAAGGCCACCACAGTCCGCGCTGCGATGATTGCTGCAATGGCATGCTCCGTTGCCCTCGGTTCCGGTTTCGCAGCACAGGCTCAGCCGGCACCCGTCCCGGTACCGGCACCGCCCGCAACCGTGCAGGGCAACACCGTTGTTCCGCCGGGGCCGACCGGCGCATACCCGAAGGCCTCGGATCAGGGCATCACGGCACCGAGCATCGATTCGGCTGCCCCCGCCACCGCGACGTACGACCCACGGACCGAGACCACCGGATACGGGCCCGATCAGAAGAACTTCCTGGCCGGATTCCTCTACAGCATCGTCAACCCCAACGTCGCACCCCAAGGTGCCAACGATTGGAACTGCAAGCCCACCGCCGCGCACCCCCGCCCGGTCGTCCTCCTGCACGGCACCTGGGAGAACGCGTACAACAACTTCGCGCGCATGTCGCCTGCCCTGAAGAAGGAGGGCTACTGCATCTTCGCGCTGAACTACGGAGACGGGGACTCCAGTGTCGTCGGCAATCTCCCGTCGCTTCGCGGTACCGCATCGGTCGCGTCCAACGCGAAGGAGATCGCCACCTACGTCGACGCTGTGCGGACGGCCACGGGCTCTGCGCAGGTCGACATCGTCGGCCACTCCCAGGGTGGGCTCGTCACCCGTCAGTACCTCCGTTTCGAGGGCGGTGCCAATCCGACCGACCCGACCAAGAACAAAGTGAACACGGTCGTCAGCGTCGCCGGATCGAATCACGGCACCACCCTCGTCGGCATCGGAACTCTGGGGCGCACCATCAACAACCTGGGACTCAACGTCCTGGGAGTCGTCGGTGCCATCGCCGGGCCGGCAGCTTCGGACCAGGTGATCGACTCGCCACTCGTCAAGGGACTGGCCGTCGGCGGTGACACCGACCCCGGCGTCAAGTACACCGTGATCGGCACCAAGTACGACGAGGTCGTCACCCCGTACAAGACGACGTTCCTCACCGCAGGCCCCGGTGCCACCGTCAACAACGTCACCCTGCAGGACGGCTGCGGCATCGACCTGTCGGACCACCTGTCGATCTCCGTCTCACCGCGCGCGATCGGCATCGTCAAGAACGCACTGGATCCGAAGGGCTTCCCCTCGAAGTCGATCCCGTGTGCCTACAACTCGCCCATCACGGGCCAGTAGTACACCGGTACCTCTGTTCCGCCGAGGGCGATCGGCCGATCGGGCCGATCGCCCTCGGCGGAAGTCCGGGTCAGTTCTGTGCTGGGGTCCACCCCAGCGCCGGGCCGAGCTTCTGCGCCGTGTCGGTCAGGATCTGCACGTAGTCCTCGTGGTCGAAGCTGAACGGCAGCGCGAACGCCACCTCGTCGACCTCGCGAAAAGATCGATTGGCGTACAACTGCTCCGCGATCTCGTCCGAGGTACCCACGAGGTCCGGTGCGAACATCATCCGAGCCGGCCCCTGCGGTGCTCCGGTCCGTGCAGTACGCGCGTGAACGTAGTCCTCGTACTTGCGCTTCTGCGCGGCGGAAGCACTGTCGGTGGGGATGACCACCAGCCCCTGGGAGACCCGCGCGTCGGCCCCGGCCGGGTGAGCCTCGCGGAACCGCGCGATGTGCGCGCGCTGGATCGCATCGAAATCCGTCGACTCCTCGGCGCGCACCACACTGCTCACCAGAAGATTCATCGCGTTCTCCCCTGCCCACTGCGCAGAACGGAGACTGGCCCCGCCGTACCACATTCGGTCCCGTAGACCACGCGAATGCGGTTGTACCCGTTCGGAATACGCTTCGATTCCCTCGGTCCCCGACCACGTGGACGCAGGTTCACCGGCTACGAACCGAAGCAGCCGCGAGACTCGGTCGTAGCCGAAGTCCTCGTCCTCGGCGGTGTCGGGATACAACGAGTGTGCGACGCGATCGAAGTGCATCGGTTGTCCCACACTGATTCCCGCGTTGACGCGCCCACCCGACAGCACATCCACCGTGGCCAGGTCCTCGGCGAGACGCAACGGGTTCTCCCAACCCAACGGCGTCACCGCAGTACCGAGCATGATGCGGTCGGTACGTTGCGACGCGGCGGCCATGACCGCGATGGGAGACGAGATACCGAACTGAAGGTGACGATGACGAAGCCACGCACTGTCGAATCCCAGCCGCTCCCCGAGTTCGATGATGCGCAGCGTCGATTCGTGGCCGACCCCGGGTGCGTTCTCGTCGAAGAGCCCGATGGTCAGAAATCCGAGCGAACGCAGGGGCCTGGATGGTTCGGGCACGTCTGGACCTCGTTTCGTGAAAGTCCGGCCAGCCTAATTCACACCGTCGTCGGTGTCGTGAACAGCGGGGGTGAGACGGCGAATCTCGGTGCCGCCGTACTCTAGCAGGCCGAGGGACGCGAACGCTTCGAGCCATCCGACCATCGGCCACCGGCCCCACCGACGGAAGAAGATCCGAGCGTTGACGACGATGTCGTCGAGATGTTCCACCGGAGGATCGGACACGGGATGGAACTGGTGGTACGCGTGAGCGCCGCCCACCCACCGCAACCCGATGCCCGACGCGCGGGCCGTGGCCGCGAAATCCGTGTCCTCGCCCCCGTACCCGGTGTAGTCCTCGCAGAAGCCGCCGATCTCGCTCCACGTGTCGGCGTGCACGGCGAAGGACAACGACCAGAACAGGTCGAAATCGTGTCCGGGTTCCACCGCGCCCGCGGGCGGATTCGGTCGCGCCGCATGTGGTGCGGTGAGCGCGATCAGTGCGTCACCTTCGATCCCGATGCTGTCGGGTTTGAGGTAGGTCACCGGCCCGCACAACAGAGTTCGCCGACTGTCGGGGCGCAGTGCGGCGCGGCGATACCTGTCGAGCATCTCCGGGGCGGGTATGCAATCCACGTCGAGGAACACCACCAGCTCGGCACCCCGACCGAGGGCAGCGGCTGCCCCGAGGTTACGCGCTCGCGCCACCGGCAGCGGGGTCTGTGCATCCATGTCGAGAACCTTTGCTGCAGAGCCGGATCGGGCGACCACGCCTGCAATGTCGTCATCGCCCATGGCGACCACGATCTGCTCGACGGGCCGGTCGGTGGACTCGGCCAACCCGCGAATCTGCGCGGCGAGATGATCGTGACGACCCGAGACCACGGTCACGACAACCACTTTCATCGTCGAGCCGTCCCGGACGCAGCCTGCTCGATCGCGCGAGCCGCCCGATCGGGTGCACCGTCGGTCCCGAGCAGCGACCATGTCCGTCCGCCGATGCCCAGGGCGCAGTCGGCAGCGCGTCGCCACCGATCGACCGAGGGCCACTCGTCGAGCACCGCGGCGATGGATCCGGCCGCCAGTGCGTGCGCGGTGGCAGCCTGCTCGTCGAACGGCCGGGCTTGCGGAACCACGATGGCCGGTGTGCCCGACGCGGCGACGTCGGCCACGGCGTTCTGCCCGGCGTTGGTCACCACGAGGGCCGCTGAGCACAGCACCGGCCACACGTCGTCCACCCAGTCGCCGCCCGCCACTCCGAGTGTGCGGAAGTCGAACCGGTCGTCCGCGGCGGACCACGAGTCCACCAGTTCACGGGTCAACGAGGTGCCACCCGCCGCGCCCAGTACGACAACCGGGCCTTCGGTGGCCGCAGTGTTCGAGCCCTCCGTTCGGGCTCGTCCGGCGAACCGGCTGATCGAGCCCGAGTACGTCGTCTTTGCGGCGTACGGATGCAACCATGCCGGGTCGTACACACTGCGTGACCACGGTGCGAGAATGTGCGTCGCCGCGCGGTAGGCCATCGCGTGGACGGGATCGGCCCGGTGTCCCGGAATCGCCATGACGATCACCCGGACACCCATCAGCCGCAGAAACATCGCCACTTCCACGGACACATCGACGACCACTGCCCGCGGTCGCTCACGCGCAACCCAGTCGGCAATGATCGCCATCCGTGCGGTCAGTCCGTCGACGTCGTGGGGTGCCCAGTGCACCACTCCCCCCGCCGAGATGTCGTCGGCGGCTGCCTCGCCCACGGTGTCGTTCACATCCAGCGGGAGTGCGATCCATTCCGCTGCAGCATGTTCCGGAGGCCGCGCCCGCGAGGACAGCACCGTGATCGGCTCACCCAGGCGGCGCGCAATCGCGTCGGACCGAGTGACGTGGCCTACCCCGTGGTGGTGTGCGTAGTAGCCGATCATGCAATCGCGAGACCGTGGGCGGACTCCGGTGCCGATGCGGACTCGAGGGTCGATCGGTACAGCTCCTCGTACTCGTCGACCATCCGGTCCACCGAACACACCTGCTCGGCGCGCGCCCGCGCGTCGTGCCTGTTCAACGCTGCCGCGGCGGGAATGGCAGCGGCGAGCCCGGCCACGTCGTCGGCGGGTACCAACACTCCGGACGAGGCGTCGATGATCTCGGGTATCCCTCCGCGGGCGAATGCTGCCACCGGGGTACCGCAGGCCAGGGCTTCGGCGACCACCAGACCGTACGGCTCGGACCACACCGGCGACACCAGCGCGACCTCGGCACCGGCCACCAGCGCGGCGAGGGCCGGCTGATCGAGGTGCCCGACGTATCGGACTCGATCGTCGAGCAGGGGTTCGACGACACCGTGGAAGTATTCGAGGTTGCTGATGGGTCCGGCGATGCGTAGCGACCGGCCGGCGAGCTTCGCGGCGGCGATGGCCAGGTGCAATCCCTTCTCGGGAACCAACCGTCCGGACCACACCACGTAGTCGCCGCCCGCACCGAACGGCCAGTCCTGCAGCGAGATCCCGTTCCGGATGACGATCGTCCCGGACGCGACGTCGGCCCATTGTTCGGCTGCGAACGCACTGACAGCAGCAAAAGTGTTGGCACCGAACGGAGCCAGGGCAACAGCCGACTCCAGCCACGCGAACGGCGGCGTGTGCAGAGTGGTCACCATCGGCACCGGCAGTGTGGCGGACATCGCCAACGGCAGGTAGTGCAGGCTGTGGTTGTGCACGATGTCGAACGAGTTCGACAGCGCACCGGCCAGTTCCATCATCACGGCGAGGTATGCGTGGTGCTCGCGAACCGCAGTGGGGGTGACCGCGAGATCGGCGAGGGCAATCGGTGTCAGATCCAGCGTTCGGACCGGCAACATCGTGGCATCCAGATCGACGCTCGATCCGTCTGCGGCGAACAGACTGACGTGGTGCCCACGCTCGGTCAGCGCCCGCACCAGATTGTAGACGTGTGCCTCCAGACCGCCCGCGAAAGGCTGTGCCACCGGAAAACTCGATGACGCCAGCACCGCGATGCGAAGTGGCTTCTCGTTCAACGCATCTCCTTTGTCACTGCTGCGTAGATCCCAGCGTGGGTCGCTGCGATTCGTTGTCTCTGCTCGGCCCGGGTTGCGGCGTCGAGCGCTGTGGTCCGATCGGCGTGGGCCGCCTGCACGGCTGCCACCACCGTGGCGGGATCGAACGAGTCGGTGTTCATGACGAAACTGTGAATCGGCGCTTGGTCGGCATAGAAGCCGCAATCGGACGCGACGACGGCCGTTCCCAGATCCCGACATGCTTCGAGCCAACCCGAATGTGTTCCGAACCGATACGGCAACACCGAGACGTCGATCGAAGACAGGTAGTCCCACAGTTGCTCGTCGTCGAATCGGGCGTGCACCCGCACATCGGCGTCGGGGAAACTGTTGTAGTCCAGCAACTTCGCGCCGACGGTCGGGTCGTACCAGTGGCCGGCCGTGTCGAACACGTCCTCGTCGATGTCCAACCGCACCGTCGCAGCCGGTAGCGATCGAGCCGCCTCGACGACGGCGTCCATCACCGCAAGCGGGTCGATGTTCGCTCGCAGGTTCTTGGCGTGGACTCCGATGACGAACGAGTCCGACACCGGGCGTGGGACGTTCATTCTCTCGAGAGGCACCACGTGTGGGTGCTCGATCACCGTCGCATGCACGTTCCACCGATCGGCTATCCACGCAGCTGCTCCCTCGGTGAGGGTGATCACGGCATCGGCACCACGTATCAACACGTCCAACTGCTCCAGATGACCGGTGTTGTCCGCGAAGTGGGGATTGTGCGCGTCGTGGACCGTGAGCACCAGGGGCTTGCGATGGGCCCTCAAGTACTCGACCGTGCGGGTCAAGTCTTCCGGTGAGAAGGACTCGAAGCCGAAGTGCACGTGCAGAACGTCGAAGCTCGAATCGGGTTGCTCGGCCAACCACCCGGCGTCGAGGAGACGAGGCGGCCACCACTGGCCCGGCACATCGACGCGAACCGGCGTCGGATCGGGCAACAGCACCACCGAGTTACCGGAGCCGTCGGGCACCGGCTGCACGTGCTGTACGTACACGTGAGAGGAGGGTACGGACGCAATACGAATCATGAATTCCTTCGGGTACAGGTCAGACGAATCGTGCCTGTTCCCGACACGCGCATGGGGTCTGTACCCACTTCGTACCGAGTTCAATCGCGGTTGGCGTCGCAGGTTCGGCGGGGCTACGTTGACCAGAAGAATGGTCGAACACACGCACTCACACGACGTCGGGGCAGACATGGACGGGCGTACTCGCCACTACGGCGATTTCTACGGAATATCGGGGCTCGAGGCCGCGCCACGTACACCCGTCGACGATCGCCCCCTGTTGCTCATCTGGGGTAACTGCCAGGCCGAGGCGATGCGCATTCTGCTGAGCTCGGATGCGGCGATGCCGTTTCGGACGGTACGAATCCCGCCGGTACACGAACTCGAATCCGCCGATCTGCCGCACGTCGATCGATTGGTCCGGCAGACCTCGGTACTGCTGACTCAACCTGTGCGGGAGGGCTATCGGCATTTGCCGCTCGGGGTCCCCGATCTGACACGATCACTCCCGCCGCACGCCGTGGTACTTCGTTGGCCCGTGCTGAGATGCGCTGCGCTGCATCCTTTTCAGATCATCGTTCGACATCCGAGCGACCCAGCGGCCGTTCCGGATCTCGTTCCGTACCACGATCTGCGGACGATTGTGGCCTTCGAGCGTGGCGTGCGGTCCGGCGAGAACTGGGACCTCCCGGTATCCGACGCCGGCTTTCGTGATGCCGCGCAGGCGAGCCTGGACGAGCTACGACGACGCGAGAGCCGCGACACCGATATCTCTGCGTCCGACCTGTTCCAGAGTGCGGGAAGCCGTGCCACTCATACGATCAACCATCCGACCAACGTGGTGTTGACTGCACTCGCGCAGCGGATCCTGGACCACCTCGACACCGCCTGCACTGTGGGTGATCCAGGGAGAGAACTGCTCGGCGGTGTGCGAGCGCCCGTCGAACGTCGGGTACTGCGCGCCCTCGGCCTCCCCGGTGATGCTCGCCCAGACTGGACGGTCGACGGTTCCGACGTGTCCAGCGACGTCGTGCACCGCGCTCACCTCGATTGGTATGCGGCACATCCCCAGTTCGTCGACGCCGCACTGGCCCGCCACTCCGAGCTCCTGCGAATCCTGCAGACGACGCCGTGATCGCACCCGTGCATCATCTCGTGGTCGGCCCACCGGACCACGGAGTCGTCCGGTGTGCCCGCGACATGGCTACGGCCACAGCGAGTCCCGTGGTGACCGCTCCCGACCGACTACCGCCCGACACTCCCGTCCACATTCACTTCACCGACCGGCTGTTCGGACGTACCGCGCACGAGGCAGCCGATGCCATTGTCGCACTGGCACAGCAGCATCGAGCCCGCATCACCGTTACGCTGCACGACGTACCCCAGATCTCGGACGGCTCCGCGTTTGCGGCACGCACCGACTGCTACCGCCGAGTGATCGACTGCGCTGCAACGGTCGTGGTGTCGAGTGTGCACGAGCGACTGCTTCTCGAGGACATACTCGACAGCCGACCCGACATCCGGGTCATTCCCCTACCGATAGACCGCCCGGCACTACGATCCGACGACGTCGTCCCCCGGCGAGTCGTCGGGATTCTCGGGTTCGTCTATCCGGGGAAGGGACACAGCGAAGTACTCGGTGCCATGTCTGCACTGGACACCGACGTCGGGTTCGAGATCGTCGGGGCCGCGTCGGCCGGACACGAGGACGTGCTCGACGAACTACGCGGCACTGCCCGGCATCTGGGCAGGCCGTTTTCGACGACCGGCTTCGTGCCCGATGCCGAACTGGGCGGCCGGTTGCGGTCCATTGCTGTCCCGGTTGCTTTCCACCGGCATGTATCGGCATCCGGTTCGATCAACACCTGGATCGCGGCGGGCCGTCGCCCTCTGGTCCCTCGTGGTCGATACGTCGACGAGATGGCCGTCAATTCGCCCGATGCGCTGTGGATTCACGAGGACACAGTGGAGGGCCTGGCCGAGGCCATGGCAGAAGCGTTACTCCGACCCGAGAAAACATGGCAGTCCGCCGACTCGGCACCGTATCCATCGCCGGCGCAGGCGGCCGACCTGTACAGCTCCCTGTTCCGAGAAAGCATGGCTCTACCGTCCATCGCGCTGCCCGATGGCCGCTCGGTGGTTCCGCACAATCGGTGGGATCTGGCACCGACCGCATCCGACACGCCCCGAGTGTCGGTCGTGATTCCCTACTTCCGGCAGCAGCACCAGCTCGACCTGGTTCTGACAGCGTTGACCGCGCAGACCTGGCCCGCGTCCCGCATCCAGGTGATCGTCGCCGACGACGGATCTCCCGAGGAACCGACCGTGGAGGAATTCGGCTCGGCTCTCGACATCACCGTCGTGCGCCAACCGGATCTCGGATTCCGGGCCGCCGCCGTACGTAACCTCGGTGCGTCCGCAGCGCGCGGAGACATCCTCTGCTTCCTCGACGCCGACACCGTGCCCGAACCCGACTACATCGAGGAATCGGTACGCCTGATCGTGGCCCTTCCCGATGCGGTGACGGTGGGTAGGCGTCGACATGCCGATTTCGGCGGGTGGTCGCCCGCGGACGTCGGGACCTGGTTCGAGGGGCGATCTGCGGGCCCGACGGAATTCACCGAGCCTCCATGGCTTCGTGACGGTTACGCCGGCTCGCGAGATCTTCTGGACGCGGACCGTCGTTCGTACCGATACGTCATCAGTGCCGTGATGTCCTGCAGCCGAACGTTGTTCGAGGAACTCGGCGGGTTCGACCCGACGTTCGTCGGGTACGGCGGAGAAGACTGGGAATTCGCGCATCGGGCCTACGCCGCAGGTGCCGTCCTGGCCCATCGGCCGCGAGCAGTCGCCTGGCACGACGGGCCCGACTGGGCCGAACGCACGGGCGGAGACCGAGAGCGGAAGAACGCCGAAGCGCTGATGCTGGCCTCCCGCATCACCGACCCTGCGGCGCGTACCCAGGGTCTGACCTACGCGCTGCCGGAGATCGTCGCGGTTGTCGATACCACCGGGCACAGCGCTGCGTCCCTCCTCGAGACCGTCGGCTCGGTCCTGAGGCATCCTGATTGTCGAGTGTGGATTCACGGACCCGGTGCCGACGAATTACGGCGGCAGTGGGGCGACGCCGACTGCCGCATCCAGGTAGGTCTTCCGGGAGACACTGCACGTTCTCACGCGGTGCTCGAGGTGCGCGGCCTCGTCCTGTTCGGTGCCGACGCACTACGTCGTCTCGTGGAGACAGGAGCGGATCGTCTGACGGTCGACGTGGGCAACTCGGGCACGGTCGAGCTGCGCACCTCTCGGTCGAGCTGTCGCGCTCGACGGTGGTCGTCGACGATGGGAACGGCTTCCGAGGACCTCGCGGAGGCCCTGTTCGGGCACATGCATCGGACAGGTGCGGAGTTCGGGCTCTCCGCGGGCGAGGTTCAACCGAAACTTGCGTGGTGAATGTGGGGTGGTTCCGGTGTCGACTCGACCGAATCGGGTACGGCCAGTGGGAGAATGTAAGTCGGCGGCAGACGAAAGCAACGGCGAGATCGGGCGAATGATGAACAGAACGCTGTATTCGATGATGTGGATGATGGCGATTATCTTTTTCGTCGCTTTGCTGTGGGGCACAGTCGGTTACGTGTACGCAGACACCCATCCTCTGCAGCGAGCGGCATTCGTCGGAGGCGGAGTGTTGATCGCGGGATGGCTGATTCTGTTCGCGGCCGTCGGGATCAAAATATCGCGGCTCAAAGCCCGCAGGAGACAGAGCAACTCCGACGAGCAGTAACTGTTGGAGCCGCTCGGGTGTGGGTTTCGAATAGGCGGGTATACACCGACGAATCTTTCGTAGAGTCGGTCTTTCGATTTGCCGAGCAAGGATCGTCGATGGTCAACCAGCGCAGCACACCGAGCCGGCGCACTTCGTCCGAACTTCCGGCGACCCGCCAGGAATATCTGTCGACATGGTCGGGTCTGCACAGCAACATCGATCCATCGTCGTCGGTGCTCGTGTCGACGTGGCTTCGTCTGGTGTACTTCGTGAGCGCCCCGCTCGTGCGCGCGTCCGTCTCTGCCCACGTCGTCACCGTCGCCGCGGTGGTTGCGGCTGCAGGCTCGGTGGCGTTGTCCCGGCCGGGCACCTCGCTGCCCCTCCTGGCGGCGGTGCTCATCGTGTTCTCCGGGCTGCTCGACGGTATCGACGGCGGCGTGGCCATGATCGGCCGTTCCCCATCGCAGTGGGGCTATCTGCTGGACACGGTGTCGGATCGGTGCAGCGATCTGCTGTTCCTGGCGGGCAGCCTCGCGCTGGGCGCTCCGATGCCCATCGTCGTTGCCGTCGGTGTGACGACATTGCTGCACGAGACGGCCCGCGCGCGTGCCGTCGGAGCCGGGATCTCCGACGTCGGCTTCCTGACGGTGTGGGAGCGGCCGTCTCGGGTCGTTGCCGCCGTCGTCACCGCGACCGTTGCGGGCGCGGGCCCCGGTAGCGCTCAGACGTCCGCGACGATCGGAATATCGGTGACGTGTGGGCTGGCCGTTCTCGGGTTCACCCAGCTGATGTTCGGGCTGTACCGACGGGCCGATCGAACTCGGCGGTGATCAGCCAGCCGGCGAGCGCCAGCACGTGAAAGACGAACATCCACAGCATGATTGCCACACCGCCGCCGATGTCGGTGAGACCACCGAACGGTGCACCGAGGTCGACCGGAATGGCCAGGAACAAGATGAAGCCGTGCACGAACCCGGTGACGATCGACGACGTGACCAAGGAGCCGGCCACGAGTGCCCGCCACCCCACCGCCCGCGGCGCGATGACCCGGTAGGTCCAGGCAAGCGGAACGGCCAGGATCAGCCATAGGCAGTTGAACCCCAGAAATATTCGTAGTGCCAGCGCACCGGCACCCCCGCCGCCCGTGGTCGCCTGCAGGACGCGTGCGACGGTCAGCACCCCGAGGAGCAACACCGGGGCGGCAACGAAAAAGGGCACCATCGCAGCTCTGCCTCGCCACCCGGTGAACGTTTCACGGGTCGGGGCGAAGCGCACGATCGCCCTCCGCAGACCCTCTCCGTAGAACGTCGCGGGAAAGATCGAGATCACGACCCCCAGTGGTCCCAGGTGTATTCCGGCATCGGCCAGGCCGTCGAGCGCCGCGCGGGCACCCAACGCATCGGGCAGTAACGCAGACATGGCGTCGAATCCGCCCTGTACCCACTGCGCCGACACCAACAACACGGTCGCCCGGATCGTCAGAAGCAGCAGAGGGACGACGGCGATCACCGCGTAGAACGTCAGTCCGCCCGCGATCAGCGTGGTGTCCTCACGCGCGAAGCCGGCTTTGATCGCCTGCACTCCGCGAACCGCCCGAACGCGAATGGATGTCATCGCGCGCGTTCGGAGCAGGTCCGCCGATCGATCGAGCGGTTATTCAAGGGTGACGTCCACGGCGTCGATCACTTTGAGGAACGGGCAGATCGACGTGGCCTGCGCGAGTACGGCCTCCGGGTTGTCGGTGCCCGGTAGCGACACCGACAGTGCGAATTTCGCGTCGTAACCGGATGCGTCGGAATCGGTCAGCACGACGGTGCCCTTGACCGCGAGTTCGTCGACACTGCCGCCGACGGTCCCCAGTGCGATTCGCAGTGACTCCACCAAGCAACTCGACAGCGCTGCGGCCATCAACTGCTCGGGGTTGGTGGCCTCGCCCGGGCCACCGAGTTCGGCCGGTTCTCGCACACTCAACGACAGCACTCCGTCGTCGGAGGTCACGCCGGTCGCAGTTGCAGAGACGGTTGCTGTGTACAGCTCGGTAGTCATCGGTGTCGGATGTCCATTCCGCTGCCGATCGAAACCGTCGAATCCCGCCGACACGAGTAGCGGTTCGGACGTGTCGCTGTTCACACCTGCGGTACAGCCGTTTGACAGAACTTACCGGCGGGTAACACCCGAACAGGGCCGAGCATCACGCTGTGACCCACAGGCATCGGCCGGATCCATGTACCCACCCACCGAAAGGGGAGCACCATGAGCACATCGACTTTGATCGCTCAGTTGCGGATTGCACTGCAGCTGACACACACCGAAATTCAGGTCGCGGAAACCCGCGTCGTGCAGGCGCGCACCGAAGCGGTTCGTCGGGAACTGACGCAGAACGCCGCCAACGGACGTGACCGCGCCGCCGCTATCGAGGAAGCACTGCGCAACCTCGGTGGCCTGCCCGAGGTAGTGGCACCGTTCATCGGGCGCACGTTCGCAGCGGTGAAGGCAGTCGCCGAGCAGGCGCAGCCGTTCGACGAGGCACTGCTGGGCGATCTCGCCCTCGAGCAGCAACTGCTGGGTCGAGCGAAGTACATCAAGGCTTTGGCGACAGCAGCCGAGGAACCGTCCGTCGTGGCACTGGCCGGCCGCTTGGCAACCGCGCACGCCGCCACGGTCGAATGGCTCGAGACCGTCCTCGCCGAAGACGCCCTGGGTGGACCCGCCGCACTGCGCCGGACGCCTCTCCAGGCAGCTGCCGGCACCGCAGTCAAGATCGTCAACGCACCGGCCAACTGGTCGGCCCGCGGTCTCGACCGCGCACTGGACGCCGCTCGCGCCACCCCGGACCGACTGAGCGCTCTGCTGGGCCGCGGTGCACACGCAGGCGACGTCGCCGTCAGAACGTTGACCGCCAGCCGCGATGCAGCACTCGAAGCCGCCGAGGATGTCACCCGTAGCGAAGGTGTCGACACTGTCGCCGACGCCATTCACACCGCTCGGTCCGCCGGTGGAACTCTCGGTGCCGACGAGCTTCCCGTAGCCGACTACGACGACCTCAACGTCTCGGACGCGGTGGCCGCCATCAAGGAACTGACCACACCCGCCGATGTACGCACTGTCGTGGCGTACGAAGAGGCACACAAGAACCGCCACGGAGTCGTGTCTGCAGGACAGACTCGCCTGGCAGCAATCGCCAAGGACGTCATCTCCGTCGACTGACGACGATCGACCGTTCCTTCTGCGAATACCGATGCGGCCCGTGAAGTTCCGGGCCGCATCGCTGTATTCGAAAGGTTCAGGGCTTCAACAGAACCTTGATCGCACCGTCCTGCTTCTTCTGGAAGATGTCGTACGCATGCGGCGCTTCTTCGAGCGAAAGCTCGTGAGTGGCGAACGAATCGACGCCCAACGGATCGTCGTCGCCGAGGAGCGGCATGATGTCGTCGACCCATCGCTTGACGTTCGCCTGGCCCATCCGCAGCTGAATCTGCTTGTCGAACAAGGTCATCAACGGTAGCGGATCGGCCATACCTCCGTACACACCGATGATCGAGATGGTTCCGCCGCGTCGAACGATGTCGATTGCCGAGTACAGCGCACCCAGCCGGTCCACGCCGGCCTTCTGCATCATCGGCGCGGCCACGGCGTCGGGCAGCATTCCGACGATCTGCTGGGCCAGCTTGCCGACCGGTGAGCCGTGCGCCTCCATTCCGACGGCATCGATCACCGCGTCCGTTCCTCGGCCGTCGGTCATGTCACGAATGACGTCGCCGACGCCCCCGCTGTGTTCGGCCAGATTCACCGTTTCGATTCCCCGTGCCGCAGCTCGCGCCAGGCGCTCGGGTACGAGGTCGACAGCAATGACCCGAGCACCCTTGTGCTGGGCGATGCGGGCGGCCATGTCTCCGATGGGACCGAGTCCGAGCACCGTCACCGACCCGCCTGCAGGTATCGACGCGTACTCCACCGATTGCCACGCGGTAGGCAATACGTCGGAGAGGTAGACGAATCGCGAATCGGGTCCGGCCTCGGGGACCTTGATGTGCGTGAACTGCGCCTGCGGAACACGGAGGTACTCCGCTTGCCCACCGGGCACTTGGCCGTACAGCTTGGAGAAGCCGAACAACGCGGCACCCATGCCCTGCTCACGAACCTGGGTGGTCTCGCACTGGGTGTACAGACTCGAATTGCACATGTAGCAATGTCCACACGAAATCTGGAACGGGATGACCACACGGTCTCCGACGGCGAGATCGCCTGTCTCCGAACCGACTTCCTCCACGATGCCCATGGGCTCGTGACCCAGAATATCGCCCTGGTCCATGAAGGCACCGAGCGTCTCGTACAGGTGTAGGTCCGATCCGCAGATATTGGTGGTCGTGATCTTCACAATTGCGTCCGTCGGCGCTTCGATGCGGGGATCGGGCACCGAATCGACGCTGACGTTCCTCTTGCCCTGCCATGTCACTGCGCGCATGGAGGCTCCTCTCTGTTACTCGACCCCGAAACTCGGAATCGCACGAAGCGGATTACCTGCTTCGTATGCGTGCAAACGCATCGGACCCACACGATTGACCGTGACCGGCAGCGGGTAGGCGTGAACAATGAGTGTTGTGACCCCTTCCATCGCCCCCACCCTCGTGTCGCCTCGGTTGCCGGTGCCGTGTGGTCCACTCTCGGACGCCGTGATCCGGTATCTCTCCACCGGCGGCGGTGCCGCACTGCCCAGCGCGTCGGATGCCGATCCGACGTCGCGTGACATGCAACTGGCGTTGCTCATCAGCTACGAACTGCACTACCGCGGGTTCGAGGGCGTGGACGACGAACTGGAGTGGGATCCGGCACTGCTGCAGTTCAGAGCAGCACTCGAATCCGCGTTTCTGAACTACGTACGCTCGAATGTCGAACCCGGCGACGACGTCGTCGCCGAAATGAAGCGACTGTCGGTCGAGGCGTCGTCCGGTACCGGCCCGTCGTGGTTCCTGCGGGACGAAGGATCGTGGGAGCAGATGCGCGAGTACTTCGTACATCGGTCCATCTACCACCTCAAGGAAGCGGATCCTCATGCGTGGGCGATCCCGAGGCTGGTCGGCCAGGTCAAGGCCTCGTATGTCGCCGTCGAATTCGACGAGTACGGCGGTGGTAGGGGTGAGCGTGTCCACCAGCATCTGTGGGCCGAATCCATGACGGCAGCAGACCTCGATGCGTCCTACCTCGGGTACGTGGATCGCGTCCCCGCCCAGACACTCGCGTGGGTCAACCTCATGTCGTTGTTCGGATTGCACCGTAGCCGCCGAGGTGCCACCGTGGGCCATTTCGCCGCCACGGAGATCACGTCCTCGCCGGGTTCACAGCGGTTCGTGCAGGGCCTTCGCAGGCTGTCAGCGCCGGCTGCATGCATCGCGTTCTACGCGGAGCACGTCGAGGCCGACGCCGTCCACGAGCAGGTCCTGCGCCACGACGTGGTGGAGAACCTGATCGGACAGGAACCGCACATCGAAGCCGACATCGTCTTCGGCATGCGCGCACTGGATTTCGTCGAGAACGCGCTCGCGGACCACGTGATGCAGCGGTGGTCCGCCGGTCAGTCGTCGCTGGACTGACTCGCTCGTCGCTTCGCGCGATGGCTCGTGTCGCACAGTGGGTACGTCTTGCTTCGCTTGCATGTGCACAGCGCGACGACGAAACGATCCGATGTGACGACGGAGCCGTCGTCGAGTTCGATCTCGACCGGCCCGTCGATCAGCATCGGTCCGCCCCGGACCAGTCTCACCCGAGTGCGCGCAGGTGCAGCGTCACCACCCGTCGACTCATCGCTTGTCGCCACGCAACACCACCAATTCTTCCGTTCTGCGGCCTGATTCGAGCACGCCCTTGGCCTCGAGCCACTCGGCACGAGCCGTCATGACGGGCCCGAAGTCGATTGTGCGGCACGCCGCCTCCGATGCACCGAAACCGTGAGTATTCAGCATCTCCCGTGTTCGCTGCGGACCCGAGAATTCCGAGTGGACCACCAGCAGCACACCGCCGGGTGCCAGCAGTTCCGCGCCTCGCGTGCACAGAGGGTCGAGCACCACTCGCCCGTCCTCACCCGCATCCCAGGCGCGGTGCAAACCCATGCCGGTGGGCGCGGTCTCCGACGGAACGTACGGAGGGTTGCACAGCAGAATGTCGAACGGCTCCAGCTCGGTCGCCTCCGAGAACGACCCCAGCCGCACATCCACATCGACTCCGACCGACCGGGCATTGCGCTGCGCACAGGCAACCGCACGCGGAGAGATGTCGAAGGCCACCACCTCGCGGGCACCGAGCAGTGCTGCGGTGATGGCCACTGCGCCGCTACCGGTACACATGTCGAGTACACGGGCTCCGGGCACGAGCCCCGAATCTACGGCGACGTCGCACAGCAGAAGTGAATCCTCCTGAGGCTCGTACACTCCGGGATCGGCGTGCACTCGTGCCAGCGAACGGACGGAATCGAATTCGGCTGTCGTCATGGACATTCCTCCCAGCGTGGATTGTCGGATTCGTATTCCCGCGTCCAAGCCCCGCAAACCGGTTGTTCGGAACAGGCTTACCGACACGCACTTCGGGGTAGTGCTAGGACGTGTGTGGTTGAGGAGCAGCCCGCAGTCTCGGCAGTCGACTGCCGCACTCCCCCTGCACGGGTTCAGGAGTTCGGCTCCAGAGGAGTTGTCCATGATCGTCGTTCCGTCCATTCGAACTCCGCTCGCCGGTGTGGTTCCATCGCTCTCCACCGCCGACGACCGTGCCTCGAGTACCCGTTCCTCGCTCCCGGAGGCCGAGATGACGGTGTCGGTCGACGAGAGCGCAGGCGACGACATCGAGGTGCGCATTGCCGGCACCATCACCGACGTGGACGTTCCGGTGCTGGCCGAGACGTTGGGGGAAGCCGCCGAGCGCGGCCGGGCTCTGATTCTCGATCTGTCTCGCGTCACGTTCGTCGCGGCGGGAGTTCGCTCCGTGCTCGACGCCACCGCTATTCGCCAGGGTCGCTGGCAGCAGAAACTCTCCGTCGTGCTTCCCGACGGCGCAGACCCGAGCGGCGTCTCGGACCGCGTGTTCGTCTACCGCACGCTCGCCGAAGCCCGCACCGAAACCGATGCCCGCACCGAAGTCACAGCGCAGGCGGCCGATTCACGGTGAGCCGCACCATGTACGACGTGCTGATCATCGGTGGAGGCAATGCCGGTATCAGCGCGGCCGCACGACTGCTGAAGAAGGGCGTATCCGACGTCGCCGTGATCGAGCCCAAGCAGGTGCACACGTACAAGCCCCTGTTGTCGTACGTCGGTGCCGGTCAGGCACCGCTGACCGAGGCCGAACGGACCCAACGCTCGGTGACCCCCGAGGGCTGTGTGTGGCTCGAAGATTCGGTCGTGTCGGTGGATCCGGCAGAACGATCGGTTCGCTGCGCGTCGGGAATGGAGTACGGCTACCGCGATCTCGTGCTGGGGCAAGGCCTGATCGCCGACGAAGCCGCTCTGCCGGGTGTGCATGCGGCACTTCGTTTTCCCGATGTCGCCAGCAACTACCTCGACCGGGCCGAGCGCACATGGCGGCTGGTCCGTGACCTGCCTGCACACAGTCATGCCGTGTTCACCGTGCCGCGCCCGCCCGTCGGGTGTACCGGGACCACCGTCAAGCCGCTGTTTCTCGCGGCCGCCCACTGGAAGCGCACAGGACGACTACCGACCGTCGACATCACGTTGGTCGTCGATCGTGAGAGTCTGATCGGTGTCCCTGACCTGGACCCCCGGCTCGCCGGCCACCTCCGAGACCTGGGTGTGCGCGTCGTGATGGATACGGCGGTCACGGCGCTCGAGCCGGAGAGCAAGCGCATCACCGTCACCGATCACGCCGGGGTCGACGAGCGTATCGACTACGACATGCTGCACCTGGTCCCGCCGTACCGCGGACCATTGTGGGTACAGGAGTCCGGTCTGGCAGGAGAGCAGCCGCACGGTGTCGTCGACATCGACTCCCGCACGATGCGGCACCGACGCCACCCCGAGGTGTGGGCTGCAGGCGACGGTGCAGCGATCGACACCGACTCGTCGGGTGGCGCTCTACGCAAACAGATTTCGGTTCTCGTCGACAATCTCGTCGCATCCAGGAGCGGCGGAGCGATGTCGAGTTACGACGGGTACACCGTCGCACCCATCGCTGTCGAAGCACACACTCTGATTGCTGCCGAGTTCGACCGCACCGGTGCACTGGCCTCGTCGCTACCCTCGTTTCTCGATCCCCTGAAACCCAGACGGTCCGCGTGGGCGTTCGACCGATACGGCCTACCGCAGTCCTACTGGCACATGATTCTCGCCGGGAGACTGTGACACCGACCGTCTGGTTCGAGGTGTGTCAGCTGTCGCGGGAGGCGTTCATCAGCCCGTCGGGATCCTCGACGACGACGCGGTAGCCGTCGTCTTCCAGTCCGCTCACAGCCTCTCGAAGGAGGCGCTGTGCAGCGCCGTCGACGGCGCGCACTTCGGTGAAATCGACGACTATCTCCTCGCAGTCCGGGACGCCGGCCGCAAGACGGGCGACAACGGATTCCGCACCGGCGAACCTCAGCTCGCCCTGCAGTTCGACGGTGGTGACGCCGTCGGATTCGCTCAGCGTGCGAATGGCGGATTCGCCGCTGGGAGGGACGTGCATCATGTGCAGACCGAGGTCGCGTGACAGCCTCTCGAACACCGCAACCCCGCGGACGCTGTTTCCGTGCTCGTTCAACCGGGGCGAGATCACGGCAACACCCACCTGACCGGGGAGCACGCCCATGATGGCTCCCGCGACTCCACTCTTGGCCGGAATGCCCACTGTCGCAATCCAACTGCCGCTGCCGTCGTACATCCCACAGGTTGCCATGACAGCGAGAACGTGACGGTTGACCGCGGGGTCGACGACCTGTCGGCCGGTGGCCGGATCGGTTCCGCCGTTCGCCATCACCGAGGCGATCACGGCCAGATCGTTGCACGTCACCGTCACCGCGCACTGGCGCGCATACCCGTCGACGACGACCGCGGGTTCCGCACCGAGGTGGCCGACCGACTTCAGCAGGTGCGCGATCGCGGTATTTCGATCGTCGGATTCCAGTTCGGCCTCGTACACCGACCGATCGATGTGGAGTTCACGGCCGGCCATGGCTCCGAGTAGCTCGATGAGCCGCCCCGCTCGTTCTTCGCCGTCACTGCCCGCGATCATCGAATGTACCGCCAGCGCACCGGCATTGATCAGAGGGTTGCGAGGTCGACCGGTCCGCGCCTCCAACGAGATCTCGTTGAACGAATCACCCGACGGTTCGACGTCGACGGCCTCGAGCACCGCTGCGAGCCCGTTGTCCTCGATGGCCAGCGCATAGGCCACCGCTTTGGCGATCGACTGGATGGAGAATTCGGTGTCGGTATCGCCCGCCCCGTAGTGCGACCCACCGACGGTGGCGAGCGCAACCGCGAACGTGTCGGGATCGGCCGCCGCCAATTCCGGGTTGCCGCTCGACATTTCCCCATCGTCGAGGTGTCGGCACTCCGTCAGGACGGACTGAAGATACTCGGGCACCGGTGATCTCATCACCCCACGCTAACCGTCGGGTCTTGACACGCCGACCGTGGCACCGTTTACACTCCGGGTTCCTCAACCGTTGTGGAGCATCGCTCCGCACAGATCGGACGCGCCCGTGCGATTGCGACGCTTGACCTCCACCGATTCCGCCGACCGCCTTGCCGTCCACGTGCCCGACACGACCACGTGGATCGATCTCGAGGCTGCGGTCTCGACTCTGGGTGCCCCCGAGATCCTGCACCCGCTCACCGGGTCCATGCTTCGGTTCCTCGATGCAGGTGAACCCGCACGTGAAGCCGCAACGACGGTGGCGCGGCGGGCGGCCGACGAGGGCGTCGCGACGATGGACCGACCGGCACCGACCCTTCCGGTCGTTCCCGCGTCACTGCGCTGCTTCCTGGGCTGGGACGAGCACTGGGACCTGGCCGCACACAACCTCGTTCGGCGAAATCTACCGCGTGCCGTCCCGTTCATCCGTGGATTCGAGATGCTGACGCGTCGAACATTCCCGGCCCTGCGTCCCGGTCCGGGGTTCGACGACCATCCGATCTACTACACCGGTAACCACCTGACCGTCGTCGCCGACGGGGCCGATGTCGAGTGGCCGTCGTACAGCCGAGTTCTCGATTTCGAGCTCGAATTCGGTGCCGTCGTCACCCGACCGATCCGAGATGCATCCGAGCGGGAGGCCGAGGCTTCGATAGGCGGTTACGTCGTCTTCGACGACATCAGCGCGCGGGACACGCAGTGGGAGGAGCAGCGCCGGACTCCGTTCGGACCGGTGGTCAAGACCAAGACCTTCGCCAGTTCGATGGGCGCAGACATCGTCACCCCCGATGAGGTTGCGGCGCAAATAGATTCGCTGGCCGCGACCGTCCGGGTCAACGGCGAACTCTGGTCGACCACCAGCACTGCCGGGATGCGCTATTCCATGGGTGAATCTCTGGCGTTTGCGAGTCGCGGCGAGAGCATTTACCCCGGCGAGCTCCTGACGTCGGGCACTCTGCCTCGCGGTTGTGGGCTCGAACTCGACCGGTGGATCGCTCCGGGCGACCGCGTCGAACTCGATATCGAACGAATCGGCTCCGTCACCAACACCATCGGTGCTCGCTGAGTCCTATCGGATTCCGCGCTCGGTGTCCGACTTGTCGGTCGACGCGTCCTGGAACATCTCAAGGAACGACCCGAAACCGGATGCACTCTGACGTGTTTCGTCTCTGTTGTTGTCCGCAGAGCCTGCGGATACGTCCTGTTGTGTCATGCAACCAGCATGACAATCGGACATTGCGACAAATCCAGGTGCAAAGTCACGAATCGGCATCGAAAGATAACAGCCCGGTAACGACGAACTCGAAGCTGTGGATGGATCCAGCTCGTATTCCATCCACAACTTCGAGTTCGGGTGGCGCATCAGCGCCGGTGAGTACTAGGCGAGCTCGAAGCGATCGAGCATCATGACCTTGTCCCAGGCCGCGACGAAGTCTCGCACGAACTTCTCCTTGGCGTCATCGCAAGCGTAAACCTCTGCGAGAGCGCGCAATTCGGAGTTCGAGCCGAAGACCAGATCGTTACGTGTTCCGGTCCACTTCTTCTCGCCGGTAGCGGCGTCCTTGGCCTCGTAGATGCCGTCCTCCGCGGTGGGAACCCATTCGGTGCCCATGTCGAGGAGGTTGACGAAGAAGTCGTTGGTGAGCGTGCCGACCTTGTCGGTGAGGACGCCGTGCGTCGACCCCTTGTAGTTCGCGCCGAGTACACGCAGACCGCCGACCAGCACGGTCATCTCCGGTGCACTGAGCGAGAGCAGGTTGGCCCGATCGACCAGGTTGAACTCGGCGGGCAGCTTCTGGCCCTTGCCCAGGAAGTTGCGGAAGCCGTCCACCTTGGGCTCGAGATCGGAGAACGAGTCGACGTCCGTCTTCTCCTGCGTCGCATCCATCCGGCCCGGGGTGAACGGGACGGTGATGTCGACGCCTGCGTTCTTGGCGGCCTGCTCGACGGCTGCGACACCGCCGAGGACGACGAGGTCCGCGAACGACACCGTTCCGGAGAACGACTGCTGAATGCCTTCGAGAACGCGGATGACCTGTGCGATCTCGTCGGGCTCGTTGACCTCCCAGCCGGCCTGCGGCTGCAGGCGCAGACGGCCACCGTTGGCACCGCCGCGCTTGTCGCTGACGCGGAACGACGATGCCGCCGCCCACGCAGCCGAGATCAGCTGATCCTGGCTGAGTTCGGAACCGAGGATGGTCTGCTTGAGCTCGGCGATCTGCGCGTCACCGATCAGCTCGTGATCGACGGCCGGGATCGGGTCCTGCCAGAGCAGGGGCTCCGCCGGAACCTCGGGGCCGAGGTAACGCGAGACCGGTCCCATGTCGCGGTGGGTGAGCTTGAACCACGCCTTCTGGAACTCTTCTGCGAGCTCCTCGGGATGATCGAGCCAACGACGGGTGATCTGCTCGTAGATCGGATCGACGCGCATCGCGATGTCGGAGGTCAGCATCGACGGGTGCCGACGCTTGGACGGATCCGCCGGGTCGGGAACGAGATCCGCGCCTTCTCCGTTCTTCGGACGCCACTGGTGTGCGCCGCCCGGGCTCTTGTAGAGCTCCCACTCGAAGCCGTAGAGGGTTTCGAGGAACGAGTTGTCCCACTGGGTCGGCGTCGGGGTCCAGATGACCTCGAGTCCGCTGGTGATCGCGTCGGCGCCCGAGCCGGTGCCGAAGCTGTTCTTCCAGCCCAGGCCCATCTGCTCGATGGGCGCGCCCTCGGGCTCCGGTCCGATGTGGGCATCGGGGTCGGCTGCGCCGTGGGTCTTGCCGAAGGTGTGTCCACCGACCGCGAGTGCCGCGGTCTCGATGTCGTTCATGGCCATGCGGCCGAAGGTCTCGCGGATGTCCAGTGCGGACTGCACGGGATCCGGATTGCCGTTGGGGCCTTCGGGATTGACGTAGATCAAGCCCATCTGCACTGCGGCCAGCGGGTTCTCGAGGCTCGTGCGGTCACCGTGGTAGCGCTCGTCGCCCAACCAGGTCTGCTCGGGGCCCCAGTAGACGTCCTCGTCCGGCTCCCAGGCGTCGACGCGTCCGCCGGCGTAGCCGTAGGTCGGCAGGCCCATGGACTCGATGGCGACGTTGCCGGTGAGCACGATGAGGTCGGCCCAGGACAGTTTGCGGCCGTACTTCTGCTTGACCGGCCAGATCAGACGGCGGGCCTTGTCCAGGCTTGCGTTGTCGGGCCAGCTGTTGAGGGGAGCGAATCGCTGCATGCCGGCTCCGGCACCGCCGCGACCGTCCTGCTTGCGGTAAGTTCCGGCCGCGTGCCACGCCATGCGGATGAAGAACGGACCGTAGTGCCCGAAGTCCGCGGGCCACCACGGCTGCGAGTTCGTCATCACGGCTTCGATGTCACGCTTGACCTCGGCGAGATCGAGAGAATTGAACTCGGCGGCGTAGTCGTAATCCGCACCCATCGGATCGCCCACGGCCGGGTTCTTCTTGAGGATCTTGAGATTGAGCGCCTTAGGCCACCACTCGCGGTTGCCGCCGCCTTCGACAGGCGTGGGCATCGCGTCGTGCATGACCGGACACTTGCCACCGCTCTCCTGCGGCTGATCCTCGTTCATCTCTTTTTCGCGTGTTACGTGATCTTCAGACACGTGCTTCCTTCCAAGGTGTGACGATCGGGCTGTGATCGGTGGTCACGAACTCTGCTGTGTTCGAGACCGGGGAGGGAACTGAACGGGAACTGCCGGCTGCTCGCGAGCAGCCGAACACTGTGCGCAGAAGCCCCAGTAGATGACCTCTGCCTCGTCGATCGTGAAACCGACGGAGTCCGATGCGGTGAGACACGGCGTCTCGCCCACCGCGCAATCCACGTCTGCGATCACGCCGCAGTTGCGGCACACAGCGTGGTGATGGTTGTCCCCGACCCGAGATTCGTATCGTGCGGGAGATCCCGCGGGCTCGATGCGACGCACCAGGCGCGCAGCGGTCAGGGCATTGAGAACGTCGTACACCGTCTGGCGTGATACCTCGGGGAGCACCGATCGGACGAGTCCGAGAATCGTGTCGGTGTCCGCATGCGGATTGGTTTCGACGACCTCGAGCACGGTGACCCGCGGACGGGTCACGCGCAAATCGGCGGTGCGTAATTGCTCCGCATAGGGTGAGATCGGCATCACAGCGTCAGTATCCTCCGGTTTTCTGGACCAAGTCAAGTATGCAGTCGAATCCGCTGCTTGTCGACTGCAACTCGGTATCGACCGCAACCCGACACATGCCGTTCGTCCGGAGTTCGGCCGGCGGCTCAGGCCAGAGCCAGGAACAACTTTTCGAGCTCGGCCTCGGTCATCGGTTCCCTACCGTCAGCAGCATCCCCCGTCATGCACTCCCGAAGGCCGGTTGCCACGATCTTGAACCCGGCACGGTCGAGCGCCCGCGACACGGCAGCGAGCTGGGTGACGACGTCCTTGCAATCACGACCGTTCTCGATCATCCCGATGACACCCGCAAGTTGGCCGTGCGCACGCTTGAGCCGGTTGAGTACCAGTGCAATGCTGTCTTCGTCGCCGATCATGTCGATTCCTTCGATGGTGGTAGCAGTGAACTCGAGGGTACCCCCGGGGGCATCATTGCGGCGTGGTACCGGTACCGCCGAGGGCCGCGATTGCCGCCTGCAGTTTCGCCGTGGCCTCGGCGGCGACCGCACCCAACCGCGGCTCACCGGTGACCTCGACCATGATGGCCGGGTTCATGGCCTCGACGACGACGGACCGCGCCGCCGCCGGGTTCTCACGCACGACCACATTGCACGGCAACAGCAGACCGATCTGCCTCATCACCCCCACTGCGCGGTGAGCCAGTCCCGGGTTGCACGCGCCCAGGATCACGTAGCGCTCCATGTCCTCGTCGAGCTTGGCCTTCAACGTGGCCTGCATGTCGATTTCGGTGAGAACTCCGAATCCCTGCTCCGACAACGCCTTTCTCGTGCTCTCGATCGCGTCGGCGAAATCGGTGTCGGTCAGTGTGGTGGACAGAGCGATGTTCATGATGTCTCCTCGAAAATTGTGGTGTCAGTGAGAGCTGTCGATTCAGTGTGAAAAGCGGATGGAGGGCAGGACGGCACGTAGCCATGCCGGCGACCACCACGCGCCGTATCCGGTCAGCCGTAGCAGAACCGGAAGCAGGACGAGTCGAACCAGGAACGCGTCGAGCAGTACCGCAACACCCAGGATGATGCCCATCTCTTTCGGGGGCAACGGATCCGACAGTGCGAATGTGAAGAACACTGCCACCATCACCGCTGCTGCGGCAAAGATGACTCGTCCCGAGTGGGCCAACCCGTCGACCTGGGCAACCTTGGAATCACCGGAGCGCTCGTAATGTTCCTTGGCGGTAGCCAGGAGGAACACCGTGTAGTCCATGGCGATGGCGAAGATCATCGCGAAGAAGAACACCGGGCCCCAACCGTCGAGAAATCCCTGCGGCGTGAAGCCCAGCAGCGAGGATCCGTGTCCGTCCTGGAAGATCAGCTTGGCGACGCCGAACGCCGCCGCGGTGGACAGCAGGCTCACCGCGGTACCGAGCAACGCGATGAGCGGAGCCTGAAGCGCCACCAGCAGCAGCACGAATCCGAGAACCAGGATGATCCCGACGACTATCGGCAGATAGTCGTTCAAAGCCTGCTGCAGGTCCAGGTTCTCTGCCGGTGCTCCGCCGACGAGTGCCGAATCGGGCAATGTCGATCGCAGCTCGGCGAGAATGGAGCCCATCACTTCGTCGGACGGATCCACCGACGGAATTGCCCGCAGCAGTCCATATCCCGAATCGTCAGCCGCACGCTGCGGCGGCGTCACCATCGAGATCCCGTCGACCCGCGCAGCGACGGTTGCGGTCTCGGCAGCATCCACTTCGGGAACCACGATCTGCAGCGAACCCGGTGCGCCCGGTCCGAACCGGTCTTGAACGAGCTCGTAACCCTGCCGCACGGGGGCATCCTCGGGCACCACTGCTATCGACGGCATTGCCACCTTCAGCCCGAGCACCGGGAGGGCGAGCGCAATCAGAATCCCCACCGACACGACCGCGAACGGCCACGGGTGCTTGTGCAGCAACTCCCCCCATGCCGCGAACCTCGGGGATCGATGCACTTGACGCTTGGCGTACGGCAACGAAGCGGCGTTGACCTTGGGTCCGAGCGCACCCAATGCCGCAGGCAGCAGAGTCATCGTTGCCAGCAACACGAAGGCGACAGCCAGCATGATCCCGACGGCCATCGTGCGCACCGCCGGCGCGGGGACCAGCAGCACTGCGGACAGACTCACCAGCACCGTCAGCCCGGACAGCACGACGGCCTTACCTGCGGTGTCCATGGTGGCGGCGACGGCAGCCCGAGGGTCGGTGTTCCGCAGCGCGTCGCGGAATCGAGCGACGATGAACAGGGCGTAGTCGATTCCCAGAGCGAGGGCGAACATCATTGCAAAGTTCATGGCCCACACCGAGATCGGTGTGACACCGTTGAGCAGAACCAGACCACCAGCGGAGGCAACGAGCCCCGCGACGGTGAGCAGCAGCGGCAAACCGGCCGCGACGAGGGAACCGAAGGCAAGCACCATGATCGCCAACGTGACCGGCCACGAGAACAGTTCGGCTTGGATCATGGCGTCGTGGTTCGCCTTGTTGAAGTCCGACCACAGGGCCGACGAACCGGTGGGATACACCTCGATTCCGTCGGTCGAGAGCGCAGTCAACCGTTCCTTCACATCGTCGACGGCTTTGACCATCTCGTCGGTCGTGCCGTTCGCGCCGGCGATGACGATGCCGGTGCGGCCGTCCGGGCTGATCGTCATATTCGGTTGCGGCGCAACGACGTCTCCGAATCGGGAGTCACCGGAGAACACCTCGGTCACGTCGTCGATCACTGCCCGAACAGCGGGGTCCGTGATGGATGCTGCGTCGGAGTGAACGACCACCTGCACCGCTGCGGACGAATTGCCACCGAAATGCTGCTGGGCCAGTTCTCGAACCTGTACGGATTCGGATCCGTTCGCCTGCCACCCGGCTCCCGCCAGAGAGGTGAAGACCGAGGGCGCGAACGAACCGAGGCCGATCAGCGCGATGAGCCATACGCCGAACACCCAACGACGGTGGGTCACCATCGACGCACCCGCACGGCCGAGTAGTCCCGGCCCTCTCGCGGGCAGGTCGTCAGGTGGGCGAAGAATTTCGCCATCGCGCAGCGACATGGTTCTCCTATACGGGTGGGGGTATCGGTCGAGGCGGACGAAACCCCAAGCGATCGAACGTGCCCACCATTGCACATACCCAAGGGGGTATGCAAGTACCCCTGGGGGTACCACCCCAGGGGTACCTGCATCACCGCCGGCGGATCACAACCAGGACGTGTCGGTCAGCGCCGCCTGTTCCACTGCTTCTCGATGCCGCGCAGCACTTCGAGTGTCTGTTCGGAATCTGCATCGACCGCCATCCGCGACCGAGCCCGTTCGAGCGCACGTTCGGCACGTGTCACCGCGCGATACCCCGAGTCGGTGGCGTCGACCAAGTACTGCTGTCGATTTCGCGGATTGACACTGCGCACCAACAGGCCCGCGTCGACGAGACTGGCAGTTGTCGCAGTGATGCTGGTTCGGTGTCGCACCAATTCACGTGAGAGCGCGCTGTACGACAACGGCCCTCTCCGACAAACCAATTCGAGTACCTCGTACCGTGCCCAGCTCAGTCCCTGGGCATCGAGCGCCTCCGCCAACCGCACCCGGGCGGCCGAGGCCATCCGCAATACCGTGGACACGATCTCGAACTCGGTGGAATGCGCCGGAGAGGTGTCGCCGTCGAACGATTCAGCGAGGGCAGTCATCGAAAGGTACTCCCCTACTTGATTTCTGCGAGGACGGTGCCTTGGGTGATGGCGTCGCCTGCGGTGACGCTCAGGCCGGTGATGGTGCCTGCTTTGTGGGCGGTGACGGGGTTTTCCATTTTCATCGCTTCCAGGACAGCGACGAGGTCCCCGACCTCGACGCTCTGGCCTTCGTCGACGGCG
>NZ_LMRO01000010.1:0-538784 GCF_001426165.1 Rhodococcus sp. Leaf233 | reverse complement strand
TGGACCCGCTCCACCGCCGCCTCACCCGACGGCATCTCCGCAGCCCCCAGACGTTTACGAAGATCGGCCAATTTACCCGCAGTGGTATGGATATCGGGTGCATCTGCCGACCCGGGTGCAGTGGAATCCTGGACGCTGGTCATGGGGCAACACTTTAACTGCGAGTGTGATCTGCGCCCCGACCGAGGGTGGTTCACGAGCCGACGTCGGTTGGCGCCGAACCCATATGCTGGTGGTCATGTGGACCAATCTGGATCGCCCACCGCTCGACGTCCGCGCACTCCGTCGAGCCTTGGTGGACGGACCGCAGGCCTCGTGGTCTCGGGTGGACGTGGTGACCGAGACCGGTTCGACCAATGCCGACCTCGTCGCTGCGGCGGCAGACCGTGCGGACCGGACGGCCTTGATCGCCGAACATCAGGGAAGCGGGCGGGGTAGGCACTCGCGTCCGTTCTCCGGTGCTCCGCGATCGCAGATATTGCTGTCGATGCTGCTGAAGTTCCCGGGGATCGACCCGGCGGTGCTGGGTTGGCTGCCGCTGATGACCGGCGTGGCTCTGGTCGATGCGCTGCGTACCGTGGCCGAGGTCGATGCGCGGTTGAAGTGGCCGAACGACGTTCTGATCGGCGGTAGGAAGGTCTCGGGCATTCTGGCCGAAGTAGCCGCCCATGGGCCGAGTCCGACGGTGGTCATCGGCCTGGGAGTGAACGTCTCGATGACCGAGGCCGAGCTCCCGGTGCCCACGGCGACGTCACTCGCGCTCGAACAGGCCGCGGTGCTCGATCGAGACACCCTGGTGCGTGCGATTCTGCGCGGGGTGGCCGCCGAGGTGGATTCGTGGCGGGATGCGCACTGGGATACCGAGGCGCTGGCGCACCGATACAGAGATCGGTGCGGCACCATCGGACAGCGAGTGCGTGTCGACCTGCCCGGCGGCGAGCACGAAGTGGGAACCGCTGTCGATGTGGACGAACACGGCCGGATCGTGATCGAGGTCGAACGTGCAGGCTCCGCATCGCCCTCGGTTCTCGCGGTGGCCGCCGGCGACGTCACTCATCTCCGACCTGTCTCGTGAGACCATCTTCACCCGGGCAGATCCGGCGCGAATAGTCAGGAGTGCACGTGGGTTACCCACAGGATGCGTTGGCCGACGAGGAAGAGCTATTGCTTCACCGTCACCCGCATTGGAAGATGTTGATCCTGCCGTCGATCACGTTCGTGCTCGCCACGGGTCTCGCCGGCGTCGCCCTCGGTGTCGCAGGTGCCCGACTCGAATCCACGGCCGCCGATGTGGCCACGATCGCCGCGCTGGTGGTGTGGGCAGCGATCGTCGGGTGGCGATGCCTGGTTCCGCTCGTGAGCTGGAAGTGCACTCACTTCATCGTCACCGATCGTCGGGTCCTCGTTCGGCAGGGTGTGCTCACGCATTCCGGAATCGACATCCCCATGAGCCGCATCAGCAACGTGCAATTTCGCCACGGGCTGCTGGACAGGATGCTCGGTACCGGCACCCTGATCATCGCGTCGGCGTCGGACGACCCACTCGAGTTCGACGACATTCCGCAGGTGCAACGCGTCCATTCGTTGCTCTACCAGCAAGTATTCGACTCCATGGACTTTCGTCGCGAGTCCGTTCACGATCGGGACCGAGCATTCGAGCCGATGGCCGACGATGCACCGGCCGAGTCCAAGCCCGGTTGGCGCGCGGGGAAACGCAGGTAACACAGGCTGTTCTCACATTCGAACCGTAGGGTTGCCGACGTGACCGATGTTCTGCTTGCCGAAGACGACGAAGCTATCGCCGCACCCCTCTCCCGTGCCCTCGGGCGCGAGGGCTACACCGTGACCGTCGAACAGACCGGGCCGGCCACGCTACAGCGTGCTCTCGACGGCAAGTTCGACTTGCTGATCCTGGACCTGGGGCTGCCCGGAATGGACGGCCTCGAAGTGTGCCGTCAGGTCCGCGCCAACCGGTCCGAGGTGGCCGTGTTGATGCTCACCGCGCGCACGGACGAGGTCGACTTCGTCGTCGGCCTCGACGCCGGTGCCGACGACTATGTGGGCAAGCCGTTCCGGCTCGCCGAGCTGATGGCTCGGGTTCGAGCGCTCCTGCGTCGACGCGGTGCCGGCGAGGACGTTCCGATCGAGGTCGGTGCAATTCGCCTCGAACCGGCCGCCCGACGGGTGCTCGTCGGAGGTACCGAGATCTCGCTGGCCAACAAGGAATACGAGTTGCTCAAGGTGCTGCTCGATCACGCCGGCCAGGTGGTCTCGCGGGAGGTCATCTTGCGCGAGGTGTGGGGCGACGCGGAGTTGCGCGGATCCAAGACACTCGACATGCACATGTCCTGGTTGCGCCGCAAGATCGGCGACGAAGGACCGGTGGCGGAGCGTCGCATCGCGACCGTTCGCGGTGTCGGATTCCGCATCAACAGCGACTAGTCGTCGATGCGGCGTCGAATCCTGGTCTCCATTCTCGCTGTCGTCATCATGACTGCCCTGCTGCTCGGGCTGCCGCTGATGTATACGGCCTGGCTGTGGGTCGAGGACTTCACTCGAAACGATCTGCAGGCACGCCTCGACCGAATGGCCGCAGAGATCATCTCGCAGGAGGGGTCGGCCGGACTGATCGAGGGTCAACTCGACATCGGTTCGCTGCGTCTGGCGATTCCGCAGGGTGGCCGCCTCGTCGTCATCTATCCGACGCCGGAGGACGCCGCGTCCCGCGCCGACATCGGGCAGGCATCCGTCCCCCGGCCACTAGTCGAATCTTTGTCGATGGGGACCTCGGGATCACTGCGGCTCGAAGTACCGTCCGACGACATGCGTTCACTGCAGCGGCAGGCGCTCGGAGCGGTGACTCTGGTGGTCCTGGCGTCCGCGCTGGCAGGAACCGTGGTGGCCGTGCTGACGGCCAAGCGACTGGCCGATCCGTTGCAGGACGTCGCGCGGCGGGCCGCCCGACTGGCCGAGGGCGACTTTCGGCCGGATCCGCGTCGGCACGGCATTGCCGAGCTGGACCGGGTGTCGGAGGTTCTCGACTCGGCCACCGTCGAGATCGCGGGCAGGCTGCAGCGCGAACACACGTTGGTTGCCGACGTCTCGCATCAACTTCGTAGCCGCCTGACCGCCGTTAGGCTGCGATTGGACGAGATCTCCACCCATCCGGACCCCGCGGTGGTCGACGAGGCGAACGAGGCGATGGATCAGGTCGATCGGTTGACCCTGGCCATCGACGAACTCGTCCGCTCCTCCCGCAGCGACGGAGCCGCCGATGCGCACGAGGTATCGGTCATCGAGGAACTGACCGGCACGGTGGTCGAATGGCAGCGAAATTTCGACGATGCAGGTCGGAGTCTGGTGCTCAAGGGCGACGCCGACCTCCAGGCGTCGGTGACCGGCTCACGTCTGCGCGAGGCCGTGTCGGTACTGGTCGACAACTCTCTGGTGCACGGCGACGGTGCCTGCACGGTTGCAGTGCGCGCCGTGTCCGCCGCCGAGGGGACCGACCGGCGGCGAGAGAAACTGGTCTGTGTCGAGGTGTCCGACGAGGGTCCAGGGGTGAGCAACGAACTGGCACCCCACATCTTCGACCGCGGATTCTCCGGAGCCGGTTCGACCGGAGTCGGTCTCGCGCTGGCCCGGGCCCTGATCGAGGCCGACGGCGGACGGTTGGAACTACAGCGCAGACGGCCGGCACTGTTCTCGGTGTTCCTGCCCGCTCGGCGCGAATCGTCGCCCGCGCTCTCGCGGCGCGAACCACGCTGACCGAACTGGGGGTCAGTCGAGCGCGTTCGATGCGTCGGTCGGATCCCCGTTGCGCTCGGCGTCCACTTCCAGGATGGTGCGCGCGTTGTCCTCGGGAAAAGCGAAGCGACGCAGCGCCCAGAAGCGGAACGCCATCTGGAGCAGGTTGCCGATGATGTAGTTCAGCACGAAGTCGATGACGACCACCATCGTCAGCGACTCGTTGGTGTCGCGGATGTCGAAGATGTTGTTCGCGATCCACAGCGGACCGGCGGCGATGAGCACTCCGATGCCGCTGATGGCGAAGAAGAGAAGCGCTTCGTGGTGGCGTTCGCGCCCGCCGCGGTGCTTGAAGGCCCACTCACGGTTGAGGAAATAGCTGAGCAGGGTGGCGAGCACGCCCGAGATGATCTTCGCGATCACCGGCTTCTGCTCGAGCACCGTCAGGCTCAGCGAGTAGAAGATGACGAGGTCGAACACCATCGTCGTACCGCCCACGATGGCGAACTTGATCAACTCGCTGTGCCGGATCGCAAGGTCCCTGATGGGCTTGGGTAAGCGCTGAAGCACGCTGTCGATCGTCGGCACAACGGTGAAGTCTACGAAACGAACGCCCGATCCGGCGAACCGACGCTCTGTTCATCAGCGTTTCCACAGTCTTGACGACAGTGTTTCCACGTTCTTCGCGACAACGACGACCGCCGTGCGACTGCCGGTTCGGCCCGAACCGGCAGGACATGACACCATGGTGAGCCGTGACAGGTACCGAACCGCGCCCCACCGCTGCGCGCCCGTCGTCGACCGGAATGCCCGTCGTGACGATGATCGGCGGAGGTCAGCTGGCCCGCATGACCCATCAGTCGGCCATCGAACTCGGCCAAACGCTGCGCGTGCTCGCCGCGGGCGCAGACGAGCCGGCGGCTCAGGTGAGCCCCGACGTCGTGTTCGGGCTGCACGACGACCTCGATGCGCTGCGCACGGCCGCGACCGGATCCAACGCCCTGACCTTCGACCACGAGCACGTGCCGACCGAGCACCTCGAGACCCTGGTCGCCGAGGGCGTCAACGTCCAGCCGCCACCGAGCGCGCTGATCTTCGCGCAGGACAAACTGCGCATGCGTCGAAAGCTCGAAGAGCTGGGGGCACCCGGACCGGCGTACGCGGAGGTGTCGTGGGCGCAGGACGCCATTGCGTTCGGTGACGAACACGGGTGGCCGGTCGTCCTCAAGGCGGTCCGCGGCGGCTACGACGGCCGCGGTGTCTGGATGCCCGCCGACGCCGAGGAAGCCGAAGAGATCGTCACTGCCCAGCTCGACCTCGGTGTGCCGCTCATGGTCGAGGAGAAGGTCGCCATGCGCCGCGAGTTGTCGGCGATGGTCGCGCGATCGCCGTTCGGTCAGGGTGCTGCGTGGCCCGTCGTACAGACCGTGCAACGACACGGACAATGCGCGGTGGTTCTGGCCCCGGCTCCCGACCTGGACGAGGACGTCGCCACGTACGCCGGTCGGCTGGCGCTCGATATCGCGGGCGCCCTCGGCGTCGTCGGAGACCTCGCGGTCGAGCTGTTCGAGACCACCTCGGGCAAGCTTCTGGTGAACGAGCTGGCCATGCGGCCGCACAACTCCGGTCACTGGACCATGGACGGCTGCCGCACCTCGCAGTTCGAGCAGCATCTGCGTGCAGTGCTCGACTACCCGCTGGGTGACACCGATCCACTGGCACCGTTGACGGTGATGGCGAACATCCTGGGTGCACCCGAAGCGCCGGAGATGACGATGGACGAACGCCTGCATCACCTGTTCGCCCGCATGCCCGACGCCAAGGTGCACCTGTATGGCAAAACCGAGCGGAAAGACCGCAAGATCGGCCACGTGAACATTCTGGGCGCGAGGTCCGGATCGCTCGGCGACCCGGCCTACGTGGCGGCCGTACGTGAACGAGCCGAACGTGCAGCGCATTGGATGTCGCACGCCGAATGGACCGACGGATGGGACCCGCATCATGACTGACGAATCCGGTACCGCCGTCGTAGGCCTGATCATGGGCAGCGATTCCGACTGGCCGACCATGGAGGCCGCTGCAGAAGCCTTGGCCGAGTTCGGTATTCGGTTCGAGGTCGGTGTCGTCTCGGCCCACCGAACCCCGCAGCGGATGCTCGACTATGCCCGCGAGGCCGCCGGTCGTGGCATCAAAGTGATCATCGCCGGTGCCGGGGGAGCGGCGCACCTGCCCGGCATGGTGGCGTCGGCGACGCCATTGCCGGTCATCGGGGTGCCGGTACCGCTGAAGTACCTCGACGGTATGGATTCGCTGCTCTCGATAGTGCAGATGCCCGCCGGCGTTCCCGTGGCCACGGTGTCCATCGGCGGTGCCCGCAACGCGGGGCTGCTCGCTGTACGGATTCTGGGTGCGTCCGATCCTGTTCTGCAGCAGCGGATGTCGGCCTTCCAGGCCTCTCTCGAGGCCATGGTGCTGGACAAGGACGCGGCACTGCGAACCACGCTGCTGGGATGAGTGCCGCGGCGTCGCGGCGCGAGCAGATTCGACGAGCCGGCCGCAGCAAGTGGCAGTCGGTGTCGGTGACCCGGCTGGCACTGCGCTACGCGCAGCTGTGGGGCGGAACGGCGCGTTTCGACGACGAGTTCTCGATCTTCGTGTGTTCCGGCCTGCGCGGCGGATTCGGCCGCGGCGGAACCACATTCGGTGGGGCCTACCTGACGGCGAACAACACCGCCCGTCGGGTGCTGCGGCACGAGGCGATTCACGCCGACCAGTGGGCGAGGTTCGGGCTGACCTTTCCGTTCCGCTACCTCGTCGAGGAAGCGCGTCACCGCGGCAGCGCCAATCGGTTCGAGATCCAAGCGGGACTCGCGGACGGCGGCTACCGCCCGTCCGGATGAGGCGACAAGTCAGTCGAGGGTCGTCGTGACCTTCTCGGTGTCGATGCGTCGTTCCTTCTTGCTCTCGTCGGAGTTGGCCACCTGTACCAACGACGCTCCGGCCGCGAGCACCGAGAGCAGTCCGTCGATCAACTCGTCGGCGGTGGTCCAGGATGCACTGGACAACACTCGATCCGCGGCCGAGAGAGAACGGGCCTCGGCGCGTTCTCTCGCTGCGGCGAGGACGTCGTCCACCGAGCGGCCGTCCAATGCCGCGGACCCGGATCCCGTTGCCCTGAAGTGGTCACCGTGTACGCGAACCGAGGTGGCGTAGTCGGTCATCCCGAGGGGCAGATCGGGGACTGCCTTACCGAAGGCATCGAGCGAGAGCGCCAGAACTTCGTCGACGTCGGGTGCGTCGTCGAGGCGGTCGCCGTGCACCAGCGCGAGATCCGCGGAGTCGTCTGCACTGAGCACCACCTCGCCGCCGGTCCACCAGATTCCCAGAAGTACGGCAGCGGTCTGCCAGTGCGCCGGCAACAGCACGCACACGCGCGCGCCCTGATCGAGTGCGAACTCGTCACGGAGCAAGTTGGCAGTCTTGGCCGCCCAATTCGCCAGTGTCACGGCGGACACCTCGACCCGCTCGCCGGTGGCATCGTCGTAGTACGTGATGCGGGGACCGGCCGGGTCTGCCGCCAGAATCGGCTCGAGCAGGGTTTGAGTCAGGTTCGAAGCCACACCACGACCCTAGTCGACGCCGACCCGCCCCGATTTCCACGCTGCGTTCGTACTGTCAGTTCACGCACATGGGGCCGGTGGAACCCGCGTCGATCGGTGCCGCAGGTTCCTCGGGGACTGCTGTACCCGCTTCGGGTGCCACGGTTTCGGCCGTCGCGGCCTGACCCGAGCCGGGGCCGGCGTAGTCGTCGGCGAGCACGACCCGTACGGCATCGGCCGGCATGGTGTCGTCGGCGGTGATCTGCAGGCCACCGAGTGCGGCCGACACGGCGCGAGCGGCGTCGCTGTCCACGTCGGCGGTCTGGATGCGGCTCGTGGAGATGGACGAGCCCTCGTAGTTGCCGATGGTGCCACCGACGTACCCCAGCGCCGTCAACGATCCGGCCACACCGTTGGCCAGACCTTCGATACCGCTGTCGTTCGCGACGTCCACCGTCACCGTCGACGGATCGACGGCCGGGGCATCCGAATTCTCGGCGTTGGTCTCGGCGGAGTTCCCGTCCTCGAGTAGTCCGGCGACGTATTTCTTCACTGCTGCCGGGTCGACCTGCACGATGGATTCGCCGTAGTCGGTCGTCGCATTGATGTCGACCGCGGGAATGGTCTCGAACTTGACCTTGCCACCGGCGAGATCCTGCAGGCGAGTGGCGAACTGCAGGATGTCCCAGTCCGAATCGAGGGTGACCGACCGCTGCACCGCGGTACTGAGCTGACCGAGCTTGCTCGGATTGCTCAACGTCTTGGCGCTCAGCACACTGCGTACGAGGGAGGCCATGAAGACTTGCTGGCGCACGATCCGGTCCAGGTCACCGCGGGGCAGATCGTGTCGTTGCCGGACGAAACTCAGCGCCTGCGAACCGGACAGGTTCTGCTCACCGGCGGCGAAGTTCGCACCCGACAGCGGCTCCTGCACCGGATTGTTCAGGCATACCGCTACTCCGCCGACGGCGTCGGTCAGCAGAACGAAACCGAGCAGGCCGACCTCTGCGTAGTGATCGACCGTGATACCGGTCAGGTTGGCGACGGAATCGATCAGCGCTTCGCGTCCGGCCTCGGTGGCCTGCGGTTCGGCGTCGGCATCGGAGACTCCCTGCTCGACCAGTTCGAGCCGTTTGTTCTCCTTGGTCGCTCCGTACGCGGCGTTGATCTTGGACATTCCGATCCCGGGCACCTCGACGTACGAGTCGCGCGGGATGGAGATGGCAGTGGCCGACGAGCCGTCGTTCGGGACACGGATCAACACGATCGTGTCCGTGTTCGACGCAACTTCCTCGCCTGCGTTGAGCGAGGCCAGTTCTTCCGGTGAGAGCGCGTTGCCGTGGGCGTCGGTGCGGCTGTCGGTGCCGACCATCAGGATGTCGACGGCACCGTCTGCTGCGCCGCCCAGACCGAGGCCACCCGCGGTGGCGATGTTCGACCGCAGACTGTCCACACTGCGCCACGCGAAGCCGGTCACCAACAGGACGAGTACCGACAACACGGCCACCGCAACGTGCGTCGCCGGCCAGCGACCGCCTGCGCCCGGTCGGCGGGGTGCCTCGCCTGCGTCCGGTCGTCGGTCGTCGCCTCGGGGCTCGCGCTGCGGTCGTCGTGTACGGCCGGCCGTGGTTCGTCGTTCGTCGCCGGCCGCGCCGCCTCGGCGATGCACGCCCGGTTCGCCGTCTGCGGAGGGACGTACAGGGCGATCCTGGGAGTCGCGCCCACGAGATGCACGAGGGTCGGTGTCACGGTCGCGTCGCTCGCCGCGCAGGCCGTCGCCGTCGGCTCGCCGCGAGGTGCGCCGGTGTGGTGGGGGTGTGCGCTCACCTCCGTGCGTGCCTGAATCTCGTGGCACCTTCGACCCTTTCCTCGTTTCCGGCAGGCATGGACACCCACCGACAGACGTTCACTCCCCCCGACTCGAAGGTTACTGGCGATCGGCCGTGCTCTCGCCGAACCGACCGCGGCGTGCCACACTTGGCAACCGTGAATGCGATCGTGGTGACCGGTGCACACGGCCAGTTGGGCCGACGGGTGGTCTCGCTCGCCGCCGAGCGTGATTCCGACGTCGAGGTGCACGGCTATTCGTCCGCCGACCTGGACATCACCGACCCCGATGCCGTGGACGCCGTGGTGACTGCGGGTGCGACCGTCGTCAACTGCGCCGCATACACCGCCGTCGATGCCGCCGAAACCGACGAGTCCAGGGCCATGGCCGTCAATGCCGACGGTCCTCGAAATCTCGCGCGGGCGTGCGGGCGTGTCGGTGCCCGACTGATTCACATTTCCACCGACTATGTGTTCGACGGCACAGCGACCGAGCCGTACGACGTCGACGCGGCGACCGCGCCGAAGTCCGTGTACGGACGCACCAAGTTGGCCGGGGAAACGGCGGTACGTGAGGAACTTCCCGAGGCCGTCATCGTGCGTACCGCATGGGTCTACGACAACACCGGCAAGAACTTCGTCACCACGATGCGAAGACTCGAAGGCGAGCGGGAGACCGTCTCGGTGGTCGACGACCAGATCGGATCGCCCACCTTCGCCCTCGACCTGGCCGCCGGTCTGCTCGAGATCGAAGCCGACGCGACGGTGACCGGCCGGACCCTTCACTTCACCAACGCCGGGCAGGCGAGCTGGTACGACCTCGCCCGGGCAGTGTTCTCGGGAATCGGTGCCGACCCCGACCGGGTGCGACCGTGTTCGAGCGCAGAGTACGTCGTCCCGGCACCTCGGCCCGCATACTCGGTGCTGTCACCGAATGCGTGGTCCGCAGCCGAGCTCGGTGCGCCCCGCCCCTGGTCCGAGGCTCTGACGGCGGCTCTTGCTCGGTCGTGATGCGGGATCGATGCTCGCCTCGGGCTAGTCTTGCCCGCGTGAGTTCCGACCTGGCCGTGGTGACGGTGACCTATTCCCCCGGCGAATACCTCGAGCAATTCCTGACGTCTCTACGCGAGGCCACGACTCGGCCCGTGCGAGTCATCATGGCCGACAACGGGTCGGTCGACGGCACTCCGGAAGCTGCCGAGGCGGCGTTCGCGGAAGCAGAATTGCTGCGTACCGGCGCCAACATCGGCTACGGCGCTGCCGTCAATCGGGCGATCGCCGCGGTCGACCCCGAGGTCGAATTCGTCGTCGTGGCCAATCCGGATGTCAGGTGGCACCCCGGGTCCCTGGACGGATTGCTCGACGCCGCGGCGCGATGGCCGCGCGCAGGTTCGCTGGGCCCACTCATTCGTGAGCCGGACGGGTCGCGATACCCGTCCGCGCGATCGGTGCCCGATCTGACGTCCGGGGCCGGCCACGCAATTCTCGGCAAGCTCTGGCCGACCAATCCGTGGACTCGGCGATACCGCCAGGAGAACGAGACGGTGTCCGAACGGCCGGTGGGATGGCTGTCGGGATCATGCCTGTTGCTTCGCCGCGCGGCGTTCGACTCCATCGACGGATTCGATTCGCGCTACTTCATGTACATGGAGGACGTGGACCTCGGCGACCGGCTCGGCAGGGCGGGTTGGCAGAACGTCTACGTACCCGAGGTCGAGGTCACGCACTCGAAAGGCCATGCGGCAGGACGGCATCCGGAAGTGATGCTGCCCGCACACCACACCAGCGCCTACCGATTCCAGGCCGACAGACACGACCGGGTGTGGCAGGCTCCACTACGATGGGCGCTGCGCGCGGGTCTCGGTCTTCGCTCGAAGGTCGTTGTGACTTCGGCGCTTCGGGCCCGAGCTCGTGAAGAACGACCGTCGGACGAGAGAACAGAGGCTGGACATGTCGGATAGTTCCCCATCGGTCGCCGCACGTACGGATGCAGTGATCTTGGTCGGCGGCAAGGGAACTCGACTGCGCCCGTTGACTCTGTCGGCACCGAAGCCGATGCTCCCGACTGCAGGACTCCCGTTTCTCACCCACCTGCTGGCCAGGATCAAGGCTGCGGGCATCGAACACGTGGTTCTCGGAACGTCGTTCAAAGCCGAAGTGTTCGAGCAACATTTCGGCGACGGGTCGGCGTTGGGCATCGAACTCGAGTACGTGTTCGAGACCGAGCCCATGGGCACCGGCGGCGGAATCAGAAACGTGTTGCCGCGACTGCGGGCAGACAACGTCATGGTGTTCAACGGTGACGTGTTGGGTGGTACCGATCTGACAGCAGTGCTCGATACGCACCGCACGACCGACGCGGACGTGACGTTGCATCTCGTTCGGGTCGGCGATCCCCGCGCGTTCGGTTGTGTACCGACCGACGAGAACGGCCGAGTCACCGCGTTTCTGGAGAAGACCCAGGATCCGCCGACCGACCAGATCAACGCCGGTTGCTACGTGTTCAAGCGTGAGATCATCGAGTCCATCGCAGCCGACCGGCCGGTGTCGGTGGAGCGAGAGGTGTTCCCTGCCTTGCTCGCCGAAAACAAGAAGGTCTACGGGCACGTCGACAGTGCGTACTGGCGCGACATGGGTACGCCGGAGGATTTCGTCAAGGGATCGGCCGACCTCGTTCGTGGGATTGCGCCGTCGCCCGCACTGCACGGAGATCGCGGTGAGTCCCTGGTTCACCCCGGAGCGGGTGTCGCGCCGGGCGCACTGCTGATCGGTGGAACCGTCGTCGGACGTGGTGCCGAGATCGGCGCAGGCGCTCGTCTCGACGGCGCGGTGGTGTTCGACGGTGCGATCGTCGAAGCGGGGGCCGTGGTCGAACGATCCATCCTGGGCTTCGGAGCCCGCATCGGACCGCGCGCACTCGTGCGTGACGCCGTCATCGGTGACGGTGCCGATATCGGAGCTCGGTGCGAGTTGCTGCGCGGCGCACGGGTATGGCCCGGAGTGAAGCTGCCCGACGGGGGAGTGCGCTTCTCCACCGACGTCTGATCGTCGTCCCGAGGGGCTGAGCGGGGCCGACCCGGGCGAATCAGCGATGCGCGGCGAGCGCGACGAGATGGTCGATGGTCTCGCGCTCGGCCGAGTCGGGTAGTTCGTCCACCGGCCACCAGCGCAGGTCCGTCGATTCCTCGCTGCGCACGGCGCGCGCGCCGTTCGGGGCGCGCGCCAGGAACCGCAGGTCCAGGTGCCGGGTCGGCTTACCCAGTGAGCACGTGATCGGGTGAGTGTGCGCCGAGAGCAACTCGGGATCGATCGACAGATCGGCAATTCCGGATTCTTCGGTCGCCTCGCGCAGCGCTGCGGCGACGACCGTCTCGTCCTCGGGTTCGCAGTGACCGCCCAGCTGAATCCACCGGCCCACCCGGGGATGCAGGGTCAGCAGAACGTGTCGTCCCGACGCGTCGAGTACCAGCGACGACGCCGTGATGTGGCCTGCCTCGTTCGCGCGAAGACACGCGTCGGGATTGCTGTGCAGAAAGGCGATCACGGTATGCCGAAGGGATTCGTCCCTGGAGTCGGTCGGTGCCCAACGATCGAGTGTCTCGGCCGCGGACTGCCACAGTGAGGAAGCGGACATCGTCGGTCAGAGCTCCACCAGCGAAGAACCGGGCGCGGCCGGATCTCGCACCGTCAGCGGCTCGCTGGGGTGTCCGATTGCGATGGCCCCCAATGCTTTCCAGTCCGCACGCAAGCCGAGCTCGGCGCGGACGGTATCGGCGGCGAAGATCGTCGAACCGATCCAGCAGCTCCCGAGATCGCGAACGGCCAGGGCGACGAGCAAACCCTGAACGGCGGCACCGACCGCCACGGTGAACATGGTGTCCTCCGCTGCGCGACGCCTCTCGTCGGGATAGGTGTGCGCCCCGTCCGGCACACAGAACGGAATCACGATTTCCGGCGCATCGAACAGAATGTCTCCACGGCTCAGCCTCGCGGCGATGCGGTCCTCGGTCAGCCCGTCGCCGGCCAGATCGGCTCGCCACTGCTCGCGCATGGTCTCGAGCAGTCGTCGACGCACCGCGGGCGTTCTGATCCAGACGAATCTGACGGGGTGGGTGTGATGCGGGGCGGGGGCGGTGAGGGCGTCCGCGACGGCGTCACGAATCGAGTCCGGGTCGACTGCGTCGGGGGAGAACGATCGAACCGACCGCCGGCGGAGCAGGGCCTCACGTCGACCACGTTCGAGTGCCTCGGCGGTTCCCAGCCAGAACAGATCGTCTTCGCCGCCGCGCAGCAGCGTGGCGGCGGTGGAGCCGTCGTCGACCGGTGACAGGCCGCGGACGACGGCTATCGGAACGCCACCCAGCTTGCCCTTCACGAGATCGCCTGCCGCAGCGAGCTCGTCGGCGATGGCGACTTCGGTGACGATCAGTTCGTTGCCCTGGCCGTCTTCTGCCCCGGCGTATCGATGGACGACCGCCAGGCCGGCAGACCCGATCGCGGCATCGGTCTGACCGATCCGCCAGGCCCGGCCCATCGTGTCGGTGATCACGACAGCCACGGTGACTCCGGCCGACTCGTGCAGTGCTCGCCGAAGAGTCGCCGCGCTGGCGTCGGGATTCTCCGGGAGCAGCGCCAGTTCGCTGCCGTCGACGTTGGACCCGTCGATACCCGACGCGGCTTGCACGATGCCGAGGCGGTTCTCGGTGATGAGTGTCCGGCCTTTTCGGGCGACGACGCGAACGGCCTCCTGATCGACGAGGACCCGGCGGGCTGCGTCCCGCTCCTCGGGGTCCTGCGGTGCGGGCACCAGACGTCCCTCGACCTTGGAGACGATCTTGCTGGTGACCACGAGGACGTCTCCGTCGCGCAGCCAGGGCGCTCGGTCGACGATCGCTGCGGCGAGATCGTCGCCCGGACGAAACTCGGGAAGTCCCGTGACCGGCAGGATTTCGATCGATCCGCCCGGTGCGTGGTCACCGGGAGCCTCCGGCATCGATGCCACCTCGCGTGGGGCGGTCACAGTTCGAGTCCGGCTGCGCGCAGGGCGGTGCGGGCCATCACCGCTGTGGTCTCCGGGTCGGTCATCAGCAACGGAATCGACTGCACGTCGACTCCGTCGACCACCGCCGAGTCGGTGCTGTGCACCAGCCAGGCGTCGAGAATGCCGGTGCCGCTTCGGCTTCCGTAGAGGCGGCCGACGGCCTCGGCCGTCGTCTCGACGCCGATGACCGAGAGGCACTCGTCTGCCATGCCGCGCAACGGTTTACCGTCCACCACCGGGGACAGGCCGACGACCTTGGCGGCGGTGGTGCGGAGTGCGCCGCGGATGCCGGGTACGGCAAGAATTGCGCCGACACTGACCACCGGGTTGGACGGGGCCAGGATCACCGCGTCGGCCTCGGCGATCGCTTCGGCGACTCCCGGTGCGGCAGTGGCCTGTTCGGCACCGATATGAGCGAAACTGTGCGTGGGAATCTGCGCGCGGTAGCGAACCCACCACTCCTGGAAGTGGATCGCGCGTTGTTGCTCGCCGCTGGGGTCGTCGGGGTCGGTGACCACGACGTGTGTTTCCGAGCGGTCGTCGGTGACCGGCAGCAATCGGACGCCGGGCTGCCATCGGTTGCACAGTGCCTCGGTGACGGCCGACAGCGGAAATCCGGTGCGCAGCATGCGACTGCGGATCAAGTGCGTGGCGATGTCCCTGTCGCCGAGGCCGAACCAGTCGGGATCTGCTCCGTAGGCGGCCAACTCGTCGCGGGCGTTCCATGTCTCCGCGACCCGGCCCCAGCCTCGCTCGGTGTCGATTCCGTTTCCGAGGGTGTACATGCACGTGTCGAGATCCGGGCAGATGCGAAGGCCGTGCATCCAGACGTCGTCGCCGACGTTGACCACCGCCGTGATCTCGTTCTCGGGTTCGTCGCCGAGAAGGGAGTCGCCGAACAGGGATTTGAGCCCCTGGAGGAACCGTGCGCCACCGACGCCACCGACCAGAACAGTAACTTTCACAACATGCGAGCCTAGTGCGGTTGTCGTCCGCCCGGGTGAGCGCCCACCCGGACCGTCCGCGGGGCCGGGATCCGAGCCCGAGAACCGCCGCGACACGCACGGGACGCGCTCCGATTCGGGGAGACAGCCGATTTCGGGCATGGGATGGTATTGGATTTGTGCGATCGGCTTGACCGCGACACACCTGTACGTGTCTAATCACAGGTATGTCATTCAGCGTTCGCGGCACGAGTTCGACTGCAGCGAACCTGGTTTCGAACACTCGTTCCCTTCCTGTTCGTCCCTGAGTGGACGTGGAGTAGAGGTCGAGAGTTGGACGGGTGGAGAGCCGGCTCGGACGTACCAGCTCGATCGAATACCGGCGCGGGGCAAGGTATTCGAGATTACGAGGACCGAAAGTATCTGCGCTACCACAGGTGAGGAGGCGGAAGCGATGTATGACCAGCACGTGACACGTGATCAGCGGGGCGGACCCACTGCACACCTCAGCGCTGTCGACGACGCGCCGCAAACCGAGTCCGATTCCGGCGTGGATTCGAGCGTCTCCGTCGACGCCGGTTCTGCGTACGTGACCCCGTCGAACGATGCAGTCGACGGCGAACTCTCGAGTGACGCCGTGCAAATCGATCAGGACATCGACAGCCCCGACGTCGACAGCCCGGATGTCGACGACGTCGATAACGACGACTCGGACAACGACGCCGATTCGATGCCGTTCGTGGCCGAATCGGTTCCACCCGCCAAGCCGTTCCTGAGTCTCGTGGCGGGTTTCGACGAGATGTTCGAGGAGATCGAGGATCAGTGGCAAGAGCGCGCCCTGTGCGCTCAGACCGATCCCGAAGCCTTCTTTCCCGAAAAGGGCGGCTCCACCCGCGAAGCGAAGCGAATCTGCCTCGGCTGCGAGGTCAAGGACGAGTGCCTCGAATACGCTCTCGCCAACGACGAGCGATTCGGAATCTGGGGCGGACTGTCCGAGCGTGAGCGTCGTCGGCTCAAGCGCGGGATCGGCTGAGCCGAACGCGCTCAGGAGGATCCACCCACGAGCCGACGCTGCATCACGGCTCGGCGCTGGCGGGGTCCACCTCGTCTGGATCGATCCCCAAATACGTCGCTACCTGCTCGACCAGGACCTCGAACAGTAGGTCCTCCAAATCTTCCGGATGCTTGGCGCGCCGCTCGAGCGGACGCCGGAACAGCACCACACGGGCGCGTGTCGTCTCTCCGCGCTTGTCGATCCCTGCGGGGACCAGTCGCGACAGGGGTACCGGTCCTTCTGCGACCACCTCGGGCGGCCACGTGACCGATTCCGGGTCCAACGCCCTGATCTTGGGCACGTCGTCGACGGCGATGTCGAGCTTCGAGAGCTTGTCGTGCCACCGGTGGTCGATGCGCGCGAACGCGTCGAGTACCAGCCGGTCGAACTTCTCTGCACGTGATCGCCGGGCAGGTAGGTCCTCGGGCAGCACTGGTCCGCGGATGCCGCGGCCGTGCCGCGCAACGGACCGCGACGTGATCCTGCGCGCGGAAGAGAACTGAGGCATGGGGGCAGGTTATCGCGGCTGTCCGGTGTGTCGGTCGTTCGGTCGGTTGCACGTACCGGATACTCTGCACTCGTGAGATCACTGCGTGGCTGCTGCAGGCCTGGTTGCAACCGTTCTGCCGTTGCGACGCTCACATATGTCTACTCCGACTCCACTGCGGTCGTAGGTCCGCTGGCCACCGTGGACGAGCCGCACTCCTGGGACCTGTGCGAGGTCCATGCCTCGACGACCACGGCACCCAAGGGCTGGGAGCTCGTGCGGTACGAGGGTGGTTACTCGACGTCGACCCCCGACGAGGACGATCTGACCGCGCTGGCCGAGGCCGTACGCGAAGCCGGTCGGGGAGACCGGACGCGCTCCGAGGAGCGAGACAGCGGTGACCGGTCGCCCGCCCGCCACCAGGACACCGAGCGACGGGCCACGCCTGCCGTCCGAACCGGCCGGCGTGGACACCTCAGAGTTCTACCCGATCCCACGTCCTAGACCCCCTGCGCAGAACGCCGCGGCGGGGCTATGCGCCGCGTCCGCCCGAATGAACGACGGGTCGACTGGCCCGCCCACCGGGCGTCTGGCAAGGTTTGCACCAGTACCGAAACGGACAAGCCGGTCTGCCGAGCTTCGGTGTTGATCGCCCCGTACCCAACGCTGGATGTCCGACGCCGGACGACCGACAATCAGGAGAATCTTCGTGGCCCGAACCGCAGAGTCCGTCAACGCCGTCATCAAGGCCTACGACGTCCGTGGCGTCGTAGGTGAGCAGATCGACGAGGCGTTCGTCCGAGACGTCGGTGCATCGTTCGCCCGGTTGGTACGCGACGAGGAGGGCGCGGCGCGGACCGTCGTCGTCGGACACGACATGCGCGACTCCTCGCCGGGCCTGTCCCGCGCTTTCGCGGACGGCGTCACCGCGCAGGGACTCGACGTCGTGCACATCGGTCTCGCCTCGACAGATCAGCTCTACTTCGCGTCGGGCCTGCTCGAATGCCCCGGTGCCATGTTCACCGCAAGCCACAATCCGGCGAAGTACAACGGAATCAAGCTGTGCCGCGCCGGTGCCAAGCCGGTGGGACAGGACACCGGGCTGGCCACGATCAAGTCGGAACTGATCGACGGCGTGCCGGACTTCGACGGCCCGGCCGGTACGGCAACGTCGCGAGACGTGTTGACCGACTACGCCGGGTTCGTTCGCGACCTGGTCGATCTTTCCGGCATCGGATCCATGAAGATCGCCGTCGACGCGGGTAACGGCATGGGCGGGCACACGGTCCCCGCGGTGTTCGCTCCGCTCCCGGTGACGATCGAACCGTTGTTCTTCGAACTCGACGGCAGCTTCCCCAATCACGAGGCCAACCCACTGGATCCGGCGAACCTGGTGGATCTGCAGCGCTTCGTTGTCGAGACCGGTGCCGACATCGGGCTCGCGTTCGACGGAGACGCCGACCGGTGCTTCGTCGTCGACGAGAAGGGCGATCCGGTCTCGCCGTCGGCCGTGACCTGCTTGGTGGCAGAACGCGAGCTGGCCAAGGAGCCCGGTGCGTCGATCATTCACAATCTCATCACCTCGCGTGCGGTGCCGGAGCTGGTCACCGAGCTCGGCGGCAAGCCTGTCCGCACCCGAGTGGGGCATTCGTTCATCAAGCAGCAGATGGCCGATACCGGTGCGATCTTCGGCGGAGAACATTCCGCGCACTACTACTTCCGCGATTTCTGGGGTGCCGATTCCGGCATGCTCGCCGCGCTGCACGTTCTCGCTGCCCTCGGCGCACAGGATCGACCGCTCTCGGAGATGATGGCCTCGTACGAGACGTACAGCGCGTCGGGTGAGATCAACTCGACGGTCGACGACGCAGCCGAGCGCACCCAGGCCGTGCTCGACGCGTTCGCCGATCGGACCACCGGAATCGACCGTCTCGACGGCGTGACCGTCGACCTCGAGGGTGGTGCATGGTTCAACTTGCGTGCGTCCAACACCGAGCCTCTGTTGAGACTCAATGTCGAGGCGCGCACCCGCACCGAGGTCGACGCGTTGTCGACCGAGATATTGAGCATCGTTCGCTCCGGACTGGAATAGTGGTTACCTAGAGTTCACAAGTGGGTATGCAGGCATTTCGAGTCGGTGACGTAAGGGAAGGTGCCGAGGTCATGAGGGCAGTGACGTCTCTGGTCGATCTCGACGACGCCGGCGCGATCGTGGCCGCCGATCGGGAGGGCGCGCTCCGCAGCGCCGCGCTCGCGGGTGCTCAAGTACGCGCCGTAGCCACTGCGGTCGAAGAGTCGGTGCTGGCGCGCCTGGCCGACCTGCGACCTCGCAGCGTGGTGATCGTGACCGGCGACGGCCGCAGCAGTCGTGCGGCGTCTCTGCTTGTCGCTGCTCTCGGAAACCATTTGGGCGTTCCCCTGGTTCGTAGTACCGGAACTCCGCCGTGGATCGGGCCACTGGATGTCGTCGTGGTGGCCGGCGACGATGCAGGCGATCCTCGTCTGGCCGAATCGGTCGACGCGGCAGCACGGCGCGGCGCGGAGGTCGTCGTCGTGGCACCGGAAGAGGGTCCCCTGCGTGCCGTGCGCGGTGCCAGGGTCATGTGGTTGCCGCCGCGCATAGCGGTGCGTGACCACAATGCGCTGATGCGCTACCTTGCGGCGTTCGTGGCCGTCCTCGGCGCGGTTGCCGGTGGTTCGTGGAAGGCGCTGCTGCCCAACCTTTCTCGGCTCGCAGATCTGCTCGATGCCGAGGCTGTGCGCAACAGCCCGTCCAACGAGGTGTTCCACAACCCGGCCAAAGCGCTTGCCAGTGGGTTCAGCGGCAAACGTGTGGTGCTCAGCGGTGCCGGGCCGGCTGCCGTCGAGGTGGCGCGGCACGGTAGCGAGGTGTTGCTGCGGGTGGCCGGTCTGATCGTGGCTGCGGGTGAGCTCGGCGATGTCATTGCTGCGTCCATCCGTGCGTCCATGGTCGAGTCATCGGGGCCGGTCAGCACCTTCGACTCGATCTTCCACGACGAGGAGCTCGACGGACCGGCTCCCGAACAGCCGATGCGGATATTCGTCCTGGCGTCCGAATCCGATCGCGCGCTCGCTGAACGACGCATTGCCGGTGTTCCGAATTCCGAACTGGTACTGACCGAGTCCGGTGAGGCGGCGTCGGGCGGGGAGTTCGTGAGTTCGGGTTTCGAGGCCCGCGCGGCGTCACCCGATCCGGTTACACTCTCGATGCTCGACACGATGTCGGTGTTGGCAACGCGGTTGGACACCACTGCCGCGTACTTGTCGTTGATGGGCGGTAGCTAGTGCAACTCCTGCGAGGCGCAGTCCGGTCCTACGCTTGGGGTTCGCGCACTGCTCTGGCTCGTATCCAGGGTAGGCCGGTACCGTCCGATCATCCCGAGGCGGAGATCTGGCTGGGTGCACACCCGGCCGATTCTGCGCACGTGGTTCACGAGGGTGGCAGCACGCCGTTGCTCACCCTCATCGACGGAGATCCGGAAACACAGTTGGGCGGCTCTGCAGCGGACTTCTCATCGCGGCTGCCGTACCTGCTGAAATTGCTTGCCGCAGAAGAACCTCTGTCGTTGCAGGCACATCCGAGCAGCGCGCAGGCGCGCGAGGGCTTCGCTCGGGAGAATGCCGCAGGCGTCGCGATCGATTCCCCGGTGCGCAATTACCGGGACGCCAATCACAAGCCCGAGCTGATCGTGGCACTCACCGAATTCGAGGCACTGGCAGGGTTTCGGCAACCGGCCGAGACGGTCGAGTTTCTCGATGCGTTGGCCGTGCCGTCCCTCGCGGGGTATCGCACGTTGCTCGCCGCTCAGCCCGACGCGTCGGGCCTCCGGACGGTGTTCACCTCGTGGATCACGTTGCCCGGGCAGTCCCTGGACGACCTGTTGCCTGCGGTCGCCCAGGGCTGCATCGATTATCTGTCGGGGCCCGCCCGCGCCGACGGCGGTCGATTCGCCGCCGAGGCACGGACGTTGCTCGAGCTGGGGGAGTCGTATCCCGGTGATGCCGGAGTACTGGCGGCCTTACTGCTCAATCGGGTCACCCTGACTCCCGGCCAGGGCCTGTACCTGGATGCGGGCAATCTCCATGCGTACCTGCGTGGAACCGGTGTGGAGATCATGGCCAACTCCGACAACGTTCTGCGTGGAGGGTTGACGCCCAAGCACGTCGACGTGCCGGAGTTGTTGCGCGTGCTGGATTTCGAGCCCGCCGACATCTCTCCGATCACGCCGGGTGAGAACGATCGGCCCACCTACCGGTACCCGACGCCGGCCCCGGAATTCGTCCTCAGCCGGACGGCGGTCGGTCCGGGGGAGACCGTCGAGATCCCTGGAACCGGTCCGCGAATTCTGTTGTGCACCAGCGGTTCGGTGCTGGCAACGACCGGTGACACACACGCGGGGCTCACCGTGCCCCAGGGTAGTTCGGCGTGGATTCCCGCTGCCGACCGATCCGTCACCGTCACCGCGGACTCCGACGGTGCCGAAGTGTTCGTGGCGGCGGTCGGATCATTGCAGTCGTAAGGCGCGGCAAGTCGAGTGGCCGAAGTGTCCGACACGGGTGCCCGCTACCAATAAGGTGATGTCACAGTGAATTCTGGGACGGGTGGGTCCGATCGGATCGGCCGTCTGCAGAAGCGACGTGGCGATACGGAGGTCCGATGACCAAGGCAGACCGGCCCAGGAAGCCCCCGCGTACGACGGGGTGGTTCCGGACCAAGTCGATCGAACAATCGATCAAGGACACCGACGAACCGGACACCAAGTTGCGCAAGGAGCTCGGTTCGTGGGATCTGACCGTGTTCGGTGTCGCGGTGGCGGTCGGAGCCGGCATTTTCACGCTGACGGCGAGGACTGCCGGAAACGTTGCCGGACCGGCTGTTTCGGTGGCGTTCGTGTTGGCGGCCATCGCCTGCGGGCTCGCTGCGCTCTGTTATGCCGAGTTCGCCTCCACGGTTCCGGTCGCCGGTAGTGCTTACACGTTCTCCTACGCCGCATTCGGAGAGTTCATCGCCTGGATCATCGGCTGGGATCTGATCCTCGAATTCGGACTCGCCGCGGCGGTGGTGGCGAAGGCCTGGTCGCTCTACCTGGGAGACCTGCTCGGCACGTCGGCCCCGGTACTGCAGATCGGTTCGCTGAATTTCGACTGGGGCGCACTGCTCATCGTGGTGGTGTTGACGGTTCTCATCGCCTCGGGAACCAAGTTGTCCTCGCGCGTGTCGTTGGTGATCACAGCCATCAAGGTGATCGTGGTGCTGTTCGTCGTCGTGCTCGGTGCGTTCTACATCAAGGTCGCCAACTACGACCCGTACATTCCGCCGTCCGAGCCCGCGTCCACGGGTGAGGGGCTTCATCAGTCCTTGTTCTCCTTCGTCACCGGTGCGGGCGGTAGCACCTTCGGTTGGTACGGACTGCTGGCGGCGGCGTCGCTGGTGTTCTTCGCGTTCATCGGCTTCGACGTGGTCGCGACCACGGCCGAGGAGACGAAGGAGCCGCAGAAGGCATTGCCGCGCGGCATCCTCGGATCCTTGGCCATCGTGACCGTGCTCTACGTGGCGGTGACCTTGGTGCTGACCGGGATGGTCAAGTACACGGATCTGGCCGGCGACAGTGCCACGCTGGCAACGGCGTTCGAGCTGAACGGGCTGACGTGGGCCAAGAACATCATTTCGTTCGGCGCACTGGCCGGTCTGACGACGGTGGTCATGGTTCTCATGCTGGGGCAGACTCGCGTCCTGTTCGCCATGTCGCGAGACGGCCTGGTGCCGCGCGGTCTGGCCCACACCGGAAAGAAGGGCACGCCGGTTCGGACGACGATCCTGGTCGGTGTGGTGGTCGGACTGCTCGCCGCGTTCGTCCCTCTCGGCACGCTCGAGGAGATGGTCAACATCGGCACGCTGTTCGCCTTCGTTCTGGTGTCGGCCGGTGTGCTCGTCCTCCGCAAGACGCGTCCCGATCTCGAGCGCGGGTTCCGCGTGCCCTGGGTTCCGCTGGTTCCGATCCTGGCAGTGGCCGCATGCCTGTGGCTGATGCTCAACCTGTCGGTCGAGACGTGGTTGCGGTTCCTGGTGTGGATGGCAGCTGGTGTCGTCATCTACGTGCTGTACGGTCGCCGCCATTCGGTGATGGGTCTGCGCGAGGCGAAGAAAGTCGAGTCGCGACCCGAGTGAGACGCGGCCGAGTCGTCTTGCGAGGCCGGCCCCGACCGTCGATTGTGCGGGCGGGGCCGGTTTTCTCGGATCCGACGTGTCCGGGGTATGCGTCACACCCCTCGGTCCGAACGCCCGGCATGTTATACCCTCGAAAACAAACTGATAGGACCGCAAACATTCGGTGAGAGGGTGTGGCAACTGTGAGCGTGGACGGCCGGATCACCTCATCGGACGATTCGGGTGTCGCTTTCGGGGAGCGGAATTCGGCCGGGGCTGCACCTGCGGTTCGGCGGTGGGACAACAAGCGCTACCTGTGGATGCTGGGTCTGCTGGCACCGGCATCGGCACTGTTGCCGTCCCAATTGGTGTACTGGACCGGCATGCCGGTGTTCTGGTGGAGCGGCGTCCTGGTGTTCTTCGTGATCATTCCGATCATCGATCTGCTCGCGGGCGAGGACGGTCACAACCCGGACGCGTCTGCGGCCGACAAGCTGCAGAACGACCGTTATTACCGCTGGTGCACCTACCTGTTCCTGCCCATCCAATTCATCGGTCTGATCGTCGCCTGCTGGATGTGGGCGTACGGAGGTCTGAGCGTGGTGGACAAGATCGGGCTCGCGGTGACGGTGGGCCTGGTCGCGGGAACCGGAATCAACGCCGCCCACGAGCTGGGCCACCGCGTCGAGCAGCACGAACGCTGGTTGGCGAAGGTGGCCTTGTCGCAAACCCTGTACGGACACTTCTTCGTCGAGCACAACCGCGGTCACCACGTGCGGGTGGCCACTCCGGAGGATCCGGCCAGTGCCCGGCTGGGAGAGAGCGTGTGGACGTTCGTGCCGCGCAGCGCTGTTCTCGGGCTGGCCTCGGCCTGGAAGCTCGAGGCTCGGCGGCTGCGTCGCAAGGGCCACTCCGTGTTTCACCCGTCGAACGCTCTGTTGCACACGTGGCTGCTCAGCGCCGTTCTCTTCGTCACGCTGATGGTCGTCTTCGGCTGGGCGATCGCGCCGTATCTGCTGATACAAGCCGTCGTGGGATTCGTGCTCCTGGAGATGGTGAACTACGTGGAGCACTACGCACTGCTGCGCGAGACGAACGAGCGAGGCAGATACGTGCGATGCGCACCGCGGCACAGTTGGAACAGCGACCGGCTGTGCACCAACATCTTTCTCTACCACCTGCAGCGACACAGCGATCATCATGCCAATCCGGGGAAGCGATACCAGACTCTGCTCTCGTGCGACGAGGCCCCGCAATTGCCCGCCGGGTACGCGACGATGGTTCTACTGGCAGCGGTACCGCCGCTGTGGCGTCGGGTGATGGACCCGCGGGTGCTCGACCACTACGACGGTGATCTCGTCCGGGCCAACATTCTGCCCCGAAAGCGCGAACGGATTCTGGCGCGAGCCCAGCAACACGGGTGACCGCGGGACCACTCGACGAGCCGTCTGAAGGGCATCGGACCGATTCGCCGGGCAGACGGTCGCCGCGCGCCGCGACCCGATAGCCTGGACGAAGACATTCAAGTCAACAGGAGAGGCAAGATGACGACCTCAGTTACGTCAGGATCGGCACTCACCGTGGAACACCGCGGTGGAATCGACTTCAAGGTCGCAGACCTGTCACTCGCAGAATTCGGCCGCAAGGAAATACGGCTGGCAGAGCACGAGATGCCCGGCCTGATCGCGCTTCGTCGCGAGTACGCCGACGTTCAGCCGCTCAAGGGCGCACGAGTATCCGGATCGCTGCACATGACGGTGCAGACCGCCGTGTTGATCGAGACGCTGGTGGCACTCGGTGCCGAGGTGCGTTGGGCCTCGTGCAACATCTTCTCCACCCAGGATCACGCTGCAGCGGCCGTCGTCGTAGGCCCGTACGGCACCGTCGAAGAGCCCAAGGGCGTTCCGGTGTTCGCCTGGAAGGGTGAGACCCTCGAGGAGTACTGGTGGGCCGCCGAGCAGATGCTCACCTGGCCCGAGCAGCCTGCCAACATGATCCTCGACGACGGCGGTGACGCCACGATGCTGGTGCTGCGCGGCGCTCAGTTCGAGAAGGCAGGCGTCGTTCCGCCGACCGACGACGACCAGGATTCCGACGAGTACAAGGTGTTCCTCGGCCTGCTGCGTCGCTCCCTCGAGGCGTCGACGACCAAGTGGACCGAGATTGCCGCATCCGTGCAGGGTGTCACCGAGGAGACCACGACCGGTGTGCTGCGGTTGTACCAGTTCGCTGCTGCCGGCGAGCTGTCGTTCCCGGCCATCAACGTCAACGACTCGGTCACCAAGAGCAAGTTCGACAACAAGTACGGCACTCGCCATTCGCTGATCGACGGCATCAACCGTGGCACCGACGTTCTCATCGGCGGCAAGGCCGTGCTGGTCTGTGGCTACGGAGACGTGGGCAAGGGCTGCGCCGAGGCACTCAAGGGCCAGGGCGCTCGCGTGACGGTCACCGAAGCAGATCCCATCAACGCCCTGCAGGCACTGATGGACGGCTTCGACGTGCGCACGGTCGACGAGTTCATCGAGCAGGCCGACATCGTGATCACCTCGACGGGCAACCTGAAGATCATCACGTTCGAGCACATGCGCAAGATGAAGCACCAGGCGATCCTGGGCAACATCGGCCACTTCGACAACGAGATCGACATGGCCGGCCTCGAGAAGGCTGCCGACGTCACGCGGATCAACATCAAGCCGCAGGTCGACGAGTTCCAGTTCAAGGACGGGCACTCGATCATCGTGCTGTCCGAGGGCCGTTTGCTGAACCTCGGCAACGCCACCGGTCACCCGTCGTTCGTCATGAGCAACAGCTTCTCCAACCAGGTCATCGCGCAGATCGAACTGTGGACCAAGCCGAGTGAGTACGACAACGAGGTCTACCGGTTGCCCAAGCACCTCGACGAGAAGGTTGCTCGCATCCACGTCGAAGCGCTGGGCGGCTCGATCACCAAGCTCACGAAGGAGCAGGCCGAGTACATCGGCGTCGACGTCGAGGGCCCGTACAAGCCCGAGCACTACCGCTACTGACCGAGAGAGTTCGGTCGTTGGGAAAGCTCTTCGTCATCGAGGGAGTCGACGGAGCGGGCAAGAACACGCTCGCCCGTCGGCTCGTCTCGGCGTGGGAACGCGACGGCCTGGCCGTCGTCCGGGTCGGGTTTCCCCGGTACGGCAGGTCGGTTCATGCCGATCTGGCGGCCGAGGCGCTGCAGGGGGAACACGGAGACACCGCGGGCAGCGTGCACGCAATGGCGCTGCTGTTCGCACTCGACCGCAAGGATGCGGCCGACGAGATCCGAAACTTGTTGTCCCGCAACGATATCGTGTTGCTGGACCGGTACGTGGCGTCCAACGCCGCCTACACCGCGGCGCGGTTGGAGCAGTCCGTCGACGGAGCGGCCGTCGAGTGGATCCGGTCACTCGAATTCGAGCGGTTCGGTGTGCCCGTTCCGGACGTGCAGGTGTTGCTGGACGTACCGGTGGCTCTCGCTGCGGAGCGCGCCGCCGCGCGTGAGAGTGCGGACGCCGCGCGCACCCGGGATGCCTACGAACGCGACGGCTCGCTGCAGACCCGAACCTCGGCCGTCTACGGCCGTCTCGCAGAAACGAACTGGGCGTCGCCCTGGCGAGTCGTGCGCGCCGACGTCGACCCCGATCGACTCGCCGCCGACATGTTCAATCAGCCATCCGCCGAGCCGAAAGTGACACGATAGAGCCATGAAGCCTCGGATTCTGGTTGTGGACGACGATTCGGCTCTGGCGGAGATGCTCACCATCGTGTTGCGCGGTGAGGGATTCGAACCGTTCGTCGTCGGAGACGGCACCCAAGCGCTGGCGGCCGTCCGCGAGAATCGACCCGATCTGGTGTTGCTCGACCTGATGCTTCCCGGAATGAACGGCATCGACGTCTGTCGCGTGCTGCGAGCCGACTCGGGCGTCCCGATCGTCATGCTGACGGCCAAGACCGACACCGTCGATGTGGTGCTCGGTCTCGAATCCGGGGCCGACGACTACATCATGAAGCCCTTCAAGCCGAAGGAGCTGGTGGCACGCGTCCGGGCACGACTGCGTCGAACCGAGGACGAGCCGGCCGAACTGTTGTCGATCGCCGACATCGTCATCGACGTTCCCGCCCACAAGGTCAGCCGCGGCGACGAGCTGGTCTCGCTCACTCCGCTCGAATTCGATCTGCTGGTCGCCTTGGCTCGCAAGCCGCGTCAGGTGTTCACCCGTGAGGTTCTGCTCGAACAGGTGTGGGGCTACCGGCACGCCGCCGACACCCGCCTGGTCAACGTCCACGTTCAGCGTCTGCGCGCCAAGGTCGAGAAGGATCCGGAGAACCCGGAGGTGGTATTGACCGTGAGGGGGGTCGGGTACAAGGCCGGACCGCCGTGATCGGTTTTTCCCACTCTCGGCGACGAATCAACGGCAAGTTCTCCCCGCTCCTGCGTTGGTTCAGGTCGCTGAGCACATCGCTGGGTCATGCTTGGCGAAGGTCACTGCAACTGCGCGTGGTCGTCTCGACCTTGACGTTGTCGCTCGTGGTGATCCTGATTCTCGGCGTCGTTCTGACCAGCCAGATCACCGATCGGTTGCTCGAAGCGAAGCTGTCCGCAGCCACCGAGGAACTCGACCGCTCGCGCACCACGGTGGAGGGCAACCTCGCCGGTGCCGATGATTCGAGCGGCCTGTCCACCCGTCTCGAACGGGCGAGAGCAGCGTTGACGAACCAGGACCTCGACGCCGCGTCGACCACCGGGTCGGCAGGGTCCTTCGACCCTGTTCTGATCGTCGAGGGCGACGCGACCCGCGCGGAAGCGTCGGTCGGTCCGGTCGACCAGATACCGGCCAGCTTGCGCGACTTCGTCAAGAAGGGCCTGATCAGCTCGCAGTACGCCACTGTGACCGACAGTGACGGCGGATATTCCGGATCGGCGCTCATCATGGGATCGCCCACCGGTTCCGACATATCGGCGCTGCAGCTGTATCTCATCTTCCCGCTCGCCAGCGAAGACCGAACGCTCTCCCTGGTCCGCGGCACGCTGTTCATCGGGGCCGTGGTGTTGCTGGTACTCCTTGCCGCGATCGCGATGCTCGTCGCGCGACAGGTGGTGCTACCCATTCGATCCGCGTCCCGCATCGCAGTACGTTTCGCCGACGGCAGGCTCAAGGAGCGAATGCCGGTTCGCGGTGAGGACGACATGGCGAGGCTGGCGATGTCGTTCAACGAGATGGCCGAAAGTCTGTCCAAACAGATCACCCAGCTCGAGGAATTCGGAAACCTGCAGCGCCGGTTCACCTCCGACGTCAGCCACGAACTGCGGACTCCGCTCACCACCGTGCGGATGGCCGCGGATCTCATTCACGACGCCAGTGACGATCTCGAACCTGCCCTCAAGCGTTCGTCCGAGCTGTTGGTCAACGAGCTGGACCGGTTCGAGACGTTGCTCGGTGATCTGCTCGAAATCAGCCGCCACGACGCCGGTGTCGCCGAACTGGCCGCCGAGCAACTCGACCTCCGGATGTGTGCACGCGCCGCGGTCTCCACGGTGCGTCACCTCGCCCGCGAAACCGGCACCGAGGTGATCGTCGACATGCCCGAGACGGCGGTCATCGCCGAGGTGGACCCGCGGCGCGTCGAACGTATCCTGCGCAACCTTCTGGCCAACGCCCTCGATCACGGGGAAGGCAAGCCGGTGCTGCTGCGCCTGAGATCGGATGCCGACGCGGCAGCCTTCGTGGTGCGCGACCAAGGAATCGGTCTGCGCCCCGGCGAGGAGAAGTTGGTCTTCAATCGGTTCTGGCGCTCGGACCCCTCCCGCGTCCGGCGCTCCGGCGGTACCGGCCTCGGGTTGGCGATCAGTGTCGAGGACGCCCGGCTGCACGACGGTAAGCTCGAGGCGTGGGGTGCAGTCGGCGAAGGCGCATGTTTCCGGCTCACGGTGCCACTGGTCCGTGGTCACAAGGTGATCGGCTCACCTCTGCCGTTGAAGCCGAGCACCAAGAAATACGCTCAGGGACAACCGATCCCGGCCATCGGTGCGCAGCGGGCCGCGTCGGAGTCGTCGACGTGATTCGCTCGTCTCGTCGGCTGTCTCGCTCGCTTGCAGTCTGCGCCCTGATCTCCGCCCTCGTCTCCGGTTGTGCCAGCCTGCCCGAGTCCTCGAGCCCCCAGGCCATCGGCACGTTGACCGACGGTGCCGCGCCCACCAGCGCCCCGGCTCCCGAACCCGGACGTGAGCCCGACCGGCTGCTCGACGACTTCTTCGAGGCCAGCGCAGTGTCGGCCAACCGCCACCAGGCCGCCCGACAGTTCCTGACCGAGGACGCGTCGAACACGTGGGACGACGGCGCTCGTACCGTCGTCGCAGATCGGATCGACACCCTGTCGGGGCCCCGAACTGCAGACTCTGCGCAGTTCACGATTCGGTCGACGACAGCGGGAATCCTGGCTCCCGGCGGGGAATATCAGGCCGGATCGGACACGTTCGACATCGCGATCGACATGACGCGCGTCGACGGCCAATGGCGCATCTCGAAGCTGCCCCCGGGTGTGGTCATCGATCGCTCGGCGTTCATGGACACCTATCAGCAGCGATCCATCTACTTCGTCGATCCGCTCGGTGGGGTGCTGGTGCCGGATGTTCGGTGGACGAGCGGATCGCAGGATCAGCTCGCAAACCAGCTCGTGCAGCTGTTGATCGACGGACCCAAGTCCGCGCTGTCCGCAGCGGTGAGCAACGAATTGTCCGACGACGTCAGTATCCGGGGGCCCATCACCAAGGCCGACGGACAGACCACACAGGTCGGAGTCGGTCTCGGCGGCATCAGAATCGACTTCGGTGGTTTGCAGAACAAGGGCGACCGCGACCGGGAATTGCTTGCCGCACAGGTGATCTGGACTCTGGCCTCGGCGGAGGTTGCCGGGCCGTACGTGCTGCTCGCCGACGGACAACCCATCGACACGACCAAGCCGGACGGGTGGACGACGGCCGGGGTCGACTCCTTCGATCCACAGAGCTCCACCAACGAATCGGTCGGCCTGCACGCACTGGCCTCCGGTCGACTGCTCCGCGTCGAGGAATCCGCGACCACACCCGCCCCCGGGTACTTCGGGCAGGCACGGAATCTGCGCTCGGTGGCCTTGTCGAACGATGGAACACTCGTGGCCGGCGTTGCGGACACCGGTAGACCCGCTCCGGCACCGTCGAGCACATTGATGGTCGGTAGCTACGACGGTGGCGCGTTCCCGGTGGCCGAGGGGCAGTCGATCACGCGTCCGACGTGGGGAGCCGATGACAACGCCGCCTGGGCGGTCATCGACGGCACCAACGTCATTCGCGCGGCCCGTGACCCCTCGACCGGTCAGGTATCGGTGATACCGGTCGATGCCCGCGCGGTCACCACCCTGGGAACTCGCATCACCGAACTCCGGCTGGCCCGCGACGGCGTTCGGGCCGCACTCATCGTCGACGGCGTGGTGTACGTGGCCACCGTGGTACGCGATCCGTCGGGCGTCTATTCGCTGACGGCCCCGCGCGCGGTTGCGATCGGACTCGGCAGTGACGCCACCAGCCTGGACTGGAGCACCGGCGAGGCCATCGTCATCGCACGGGTTGCCACCGATACACCGGTGGTCCAGGTGACGGTCGACGGCTCGAGGATGGACGCCCTGCCGTCGCGCAATCTCACCAATCCTGTTCTGGCGGTCGATGCGTCGCCGGAGACCGAGTACGTTGCCGACGCCCGCGCCGTGTTCGCACTCAACAATGCCGATCCGGTCGGCGACAGGTACTGGCGCGAGGTCACCGGCCTGGCCGGGGTGAAGGCCGTGCCGATCCTGCCCGGCTGACGTCCGGCGGGTGTCGGTGGCTACCGGCACACTTCACGATCATGAGAACGCTTCTGGACCTCGTCCTGCCCCTCGAATGTGCCGGGTGTGGGGTGCCGGGGGAGCAGTGGTGTCGCCGTTGTGAACAGGCGCTCTCGGTGCCGCCTGTCCGGGTGCGTCCGCGGGTCGATCCGGGGGTGCCCTGCTGGGCGCTGGGCACGTACACCGGCCCTCGGCGCAACGGGGTGATCGCACTGAAGGAACGGGGCCGACGGGCCGTGTCCGTGCCGTTCGGGCGGGCGCTGGCCGGTGCGGTGCACCAACTGCGTGCTGCAGGCGAGATCGATCCACCGGAGCTGAGTCCCCTCGTTCTGGTGTGCGCTCCGTCCCGGGCGCGCGCAGCGCGAGCCCGAGGGGGCGATCCGGTGCTGCGGTGTGCGAGGAACGCAGCGACCGAGTTGGCACCGGAGCGAGTATCGGTTCCCCAGCTGCTGAAGATGTCCGGGGGAGTGCGGGATTCGGTCGGGCTCTCGGCAGCTCAGCGTCAACACAACGTGGCGGGCCGGATCGGCGTGATCGGACAGTCGCGCCCGGGTATCGGTCGGCCGCGGTCGCGAACCGACGAACTGACCGTTCTTCTCGTCGACGACGTGGTGACCACCGGGGCGACCCTGGCCGAATGTGCAAGAGTGCTAACCGATTTCGGGATCTCGTTGGCCGGTGCGATCGTGGTGGCCAGCGCGTGAACGCGAGTCGACGAGACACGCCGACAACCAATTCGGGGTGAACGGTGGCACACGCGTCGATGACCGACTAACGTCGCGGACACGCTCCATCACGACGGAGCGGACCGGTAGAACGACCCGTAGAAACACGGACGTGAGGTGATGCCCCGGACTCGAGATGCCGGAAGGTTCCCCATTCGGCATGCACACCTGCCACGTCCAACAGTGGGCGTGGCCGATATCGGGAGGTACACGTGACGACCCCTTCACAAGCCTCGGTTTTCTTCGACGAGAAGCCTTCGGAAGAACCCGCCAAGAGCAATGCCGACGTTGTGGTCAAGGGCCGCAACGTCGAGATACCGGACCATTTTCGGATATACGTGTCCGAGAAACTGGCTCGCCTCGAGCGCTTCGACCCCTCCATCTACTTGTTCGATGTCGAACTGCAGCACGAACGAAATCGCCGTCAGGCCAAAGCATGTCAACGCGTGGAGATCACCGCGAAGGGCAAAGGCCCGGTCGTTCGTGCCGAAGCGTGCGCAGACAGTTTCTATGCCGCACTCGAAGCAGTGACCTCGAAACTCGAAAGCAGACTCAGGCGTACCAAGGATCGGCGCAAGGTCCACTACGGCGAGAAGAGACCCGTATCCGTCGCCGAGGCCACCGCTGAACTCGCCGAAGACGACACACTTGCGCTCGATCCCGAGACCAAGCTGGATTCGTTCGAGGACGATCAGACCGGCCCCGGGCACATCGTTCGCACGAAGGTTCACTCGGCGGCACCGATGAGCGTCGACGATGCGCTGTACGAGATGGAACTGGTCGGCCACGACTTCTTCCTGTTTCACGACAGCGCCACCGACCGGCCTTCCGTGGTGTATCGACGGCATGCCTTCGACTACGGCCTGATCAGGCTCACCTGACCGAGCGTGACGGCGAACGGGTCGTTCGCCGTCCGTGAAATATCCGACCACTGCAGGCTCGACGCCGGACACACGATCCCCACGTCGAGCCTGCAGTGCTGTGTCGGGGTTGTCCGAATGCCGGCGTGGTGTCGTTCGGGGACCGACAGTGGGACTGCCGTACCCACAGCGAGACCGCCTACCATGGACGCGTTCGGGTTACTGCCGCGCGGACGTCACGGTGACGAACCCGTGCGCTCGTGCAGGTAGCAGTAACGCGTCGAGTAACAGATTTGTTCGTGTCAGTACCCGTGAACCGAGGATCGAGGACGAGAAAACCCGTGCCGTCGCTGTCGTTTTCCAAGCTGCTCCGTGTTGGTGAAGGTCGCATGGTCAAGCGGCTCAAGAACATCGCTGACCACGTCTCGACCCTGTCTTCGGACGTCGAGAGTCTCTCCGACGACGAACTGCGGGGTAAGACCGCCGAGTTCAAGGAGAGGTACTCGTCCGGGGAGACCTTGGATCAGTTGCTGCCCGAGGCATTCGCGGTCGCCCGTGAGGCATCGTGGCGGGTGCTGTCCCAACGGCACTTCGACGTGCAGGTGATGGGCGGAGCTGCCCTGCACTTCGGCAACATCGCCGAGATGAAGACCGGCGAGGGCAAGACCCTGACGTGTGTTCTGCCTGCCTACCTGAACGCCATCTCCGGCGACGGTGTGCACGTGGTGACGGTCAACGATTACCTCGCCAAGCGTGACTCGGAGTGGATGGGCCGTGTGCACCGCTTCCTGGGTCTGTCGGTGGACGTGATCCTGTCCGGGATGACGCCGGTCGAACGCCGTGCAGCGTATGCCGCCGACATCACCTACGGCACCAACAACGAGTTCGGGTTCGACTACCTACGCGACAACATGACGCACTCGCTCGACGATCTGGTGCAGCGCGGACACAACTTCGCCGTGGTCGACGAGGTCGACTCGATCCTCATCGACGAGGCGCGAACCCCACTGATCATCTCGGGCCCCGCCGACGCGTCGAGCAAGTGGTACGGCGAGTTCGCCCGGATCGCCCCCATGCTGAAGGTCGACACCCACTACGAGGTCGATATCCGCAAGCGCACCATCGGTGTGCACGAGGCCGGCGTCGAGCTGGTCGAGGATCAGCTCGGTATCGACAACCTGTACGAGGCGGCCAACTCGCCTCTGGTGAACTACCTGAACAACGCCATCAAGGCCAAAGAGCTCTACACCAAGGACAAGGACTACATCGTCCGCGACGGCGAGGTCATCATCGTCGACGAGTTCACCGGTCGCATCCTGGTGGGACGCCGCTACAACGAGGGCATGCACCAGGCGATCGAGGCCAAGGAGAAGGTGGAGATCAAGGCCGAGAACCAGACCCTCGCCACGATCACGCTGCAGAACTACTTCCGCCTGTACGACAAGCTCTCCGGCATGACCGGCACGGCCGAGACCGAGGCCGCGGAGCTGCATCAGATCTACGGATTGGGCGTCATTCCGATCCCGACGAACCGCCCGATGGTCCGCGTCGACAACGGCGACCTGATCTACAAGACGGAAGAAGCCAAGTTCGACGCGGTGGTCGACGATGTCGTCGAGCGGCACGAGAAGGGCCAGCCGGTTCTCATCGGCACCACGAGCGTGGAACGGTCGGAGTATCTGTCCAAGCAGTTCACCAAGCGGGGCGTCGCGCACAACGTGCTCAATGCGAAGTTCCACGAGCAGGAAGCGACGATCATCGCCGAGGCCGGGCGACAGGGCGCGGTGACCGTCGCGACCAACATGGCCGGCCGTGGCACCGACGTCGTGCTCGGCGGCAACCCGGACATCCTCGCCGACCTGAAGCTGCGTAAGCAGGGCTTGGACCCGGTGGAGACGCCCGAGGAGTACGAGGCCGCCTGGGAGCCTGCTCTGGAAGAGGTCAAGGCACAGGTCAAGGCCGACGCGGACACCGTGCGCGAGGCCGGTGGCCTGTACGTTCTCGGCACCGAGCGCCACGACTCCCGCCGTATCGACAACCAGCTCAGAGGGCGCTCCGGTCGTCAGGGTGATCCGGGCGAATCGCGGTTCTACCTCTCGCTGGGCGACGAGTTGATGCGTCGATTCAACGGCGGCGCACTCGAATCGATCATGACTCGGCTCAACTTGCCCGACGACGTCCCGATCGAAGCCAAGATGGTGTCCAAGGCCATCAAGAGCGCACAGACCCAGGTCGAGCAGCAGAACTTCGAGATCCGCAAGAACGTCCTCAAGTACGACGAGGTGATGAACCAGCAGCGCACCGTCATCTACGAGGAGCGCAGGCGCATCCTCGAAGGTGCCGACATGGAGGGCCAGGTCGAGGGCATGATCACCGACGTGATCACCGCCTACGTCGATGGTGCGACGAGCGAGGGCTACGTCGAGGACTGGGATCTGGAGCAGTTGTGGACGGCGCTGAAGACTCTGTATCCGGTCGGTATCGACCACAAGGTTCTCTCGGGCGAGAACGAGGACGGCGAAAAGGGTGACCTGAGCCGCGACGAGCTGCGCGAGGCGCTGCTCGAGGACGCCCGCTCGGCCTACGCCGCTCGCGAGGCCGAGATCGACGGCATCGCAGGCGAGAACGGAATGCGGGAGCTCGAACGTCGGGTTCTGCTGTCCGTCCTCGATCGCAAGTGGCGCGAGCATCTCTACGAGATGGACTACCTCAAGGAGGGCATCGGACTGCGTGCGATGGCCCAGCGAGATCCACTGGTCGAGTACCAGCGGGAGGGCTACGACATGTTCCAGGGCATGCTCGACGGCCTCAAAGAGGAGTCGGTGGGCTTCCTGTTCAACCTCCAGGTCGAGGCGACCCCTGCCCCGGCAGGTCCGGCCGCGTCCGCAGGTCTCGCGGTTGCCCCCGGGTTGGCCTCACCCGTCGGATCCGGTCGTCCGGCACCTGCGGCAACGTCGGCACCTGCGGCCACGGGCGATCGGCCTGCGGCCAAGGCGGCCCCGGCCCCGGCCGCTCCAGCTCAGGCAGCTCCCACAGCTCTACGTGCCAAAGGACTCGACGAGCGGGACGAACAGAGATTGACGTTCTCCGGCCCGGCCGAGGGGGGCGGTACGGCTGTGCAGCGATCGGATGCTGCAGGGAGCGCGGAGTCGGCGGCCGAGGGAACCCGACGCGAGCGTCGCGAAGCAGCGCGAGCGCAGAACAAAGCACCGAAGAAGTCCGCGCGCTCCAAGCGTAAGAAGTAGTCGGCCGGGTCGATCCGGCGCGACCTCGCCGGGCGACCCGTGTTCTCAACCCACTCGCAACGAGGTGACCGTCCATCCTGGCCGCCGCGGGTCGACCGCTTGCTCGATTCGGCCCGCGAAGGCGAAGGTGCGTGGACCGCGGGTGTACGAGCCGAATATCTCGGCCGACGTGTCCGATCTATAGGCGACGTGCACGCGACGCACCGCGGCGAATCCGAGTCGCCGTCCCGGTGGGGGCGTGCGGACGATGGTGCGGATCAGGTCGATCACGGGCGCAGTGAACAACGAGGACAGTTGCTCGGCACTGCGCCTGCGGTCGATCACCTCGATGAGCAACCGCATGGCGCGTTCGGCGCTTGCCCGCGCATCGGCGGGCACCACTTGCACGATCGGTCGTTGCGGTGCCTCGGTCCGGCGGCGGGGGCGAGTGCTGCGTACCGATGCCGGATGGCGTTCCGGTGGCCTGTCCGCGCTCTCACCCCGGCCCCAGGTGTGCACCGCGCCTGCCGAGAGTGGCGGCTCGAACTGGGTCGGCCGCGACAGAAAGCAATGGTGCTCGGCGCGCAGCCGAGAGTCCGCCCGCGACGGTATCGGGCTGTCGTCCCCGGTGTCCGGCGGATCGTTGGATTCGATGACGCTCACACCGACATTGACGGTCGCGATCGAATTTCGGTTCCCGAGATCGACGACACGTCGGTGCCCACCCGGCACTGGGACTCACGTCGTGAACCCACGTACTCTGAGTTCGAGCACACCGCGCAACAGGCGGTATCGATCGGGGCGCACCACGTGCGAGGACGGGGACCGAGACACGCGATGGCGACCAGACTGACGGCGCAGGATGCGTCGTTCTACTTTCTCGAGGCCGGCAGCAGTCCCATGCACCTCGGCTCGCTCGCCGTTTTTCGGACCCCGCGGAGCGGTTTCAGTTACGACCGACTGCTGTCGTTGGTCGAACAGCGACTGATGCTGGTTCCGCGCTACCGGCAGAAGGTCCGCGAAGTCGCGTTCGGTCTGGCGCGGCCGGTCTGGGTGGACGACGCGGATTTCGACATCACCTATCACATCCGTCGTTCGGCACTACCCAAGCCGGGGACGGACGATCAGTTGCACGACCTGATCGCGCGACTGACCTCACGGCCGCTCGATCGCACCCGGCCGTTGTGGGAGATGTACCTGGTCGAGGGACTCGCGAAGAATCGTTTCGCCATCTTCACCAAGTCTCATTCGGCCCTCGTCGACGGCGAGAATGCGCTCGACATCGGTCAGGTCATTCTGGACGCGAGCAAGAACCCCGCGCCGATGGCCGAGGAGCTGTGGATGCCCGCTCGTGAGCCCAAGGACTCGGTGTTGGTGCTCGACGCGCTCACCGAACTGGTGGTGCGTCCGGGCGAGAGCATCGAGACGTTGCGCGGCGCGGTCAACGGGGTTGCCGGTCTCGCGGGCGACGCATTGCGCGCCGCGGGCAAGGTCGCGGCCGTGCTGCGCACCGCGACACAGAGCGCCCCGTCCAGCCCACTGAACGCGCCGATCTCACGAAATCGTCGGTTCGCCGTGGCCAAGACCGAGCTGGCGGATTACCGCAGGATCCACGACAGATTCGACTGCTCGATCAACGACGTCGTGCTCGCAGTCGTCACCGGCGCGCTGCGAAATTGGCTGCTCTCGCGCGGCGAACCCGTCACGGCATCGTCCACGGTGCGGGCCATGGTGCCGATGTCGGTGTACGTCTCGTCCGATCGCGTCGGCTTCGGTGAGGGCAGCGACATGTCCGGTGAGCCGGCCGAGGACGATCGCAGCGAGGTGTCCTCGTTCCTCGTCGACCTCCCGGTGGGGGAGTCGAACGCCGTCGTTCGGCTGTCTCACATCGCGCACGCGACCGAGGCGCATTCTCATCAGAGCCGCGGTGTTACGGCTCAGACGCTGATGCGGATCAGTGGGTTCGCTCCGGCGAGCCTGCATGCCATGGGTGCGCGGGCGGGTAGCCGACTCTCGCAACGAGTGTTCAACCTGATCGTCACCAACGCGCCGGGGCCGCAGTTTCCGCTGTACGTCGGTGGTGCCCGGATGCTCGAGATGTACCCGGTGTCGCCGCTGTTCGAGAATCAGGCGTTGAGTATCGGGCTGACGTCGTACGACGGTTTCGTGTTCTTCGGGCTCAACGCCGACCGCGGAGCGATGCCCGATGTGGATGTGGTGACAGCGCTACTGCACGAGGCGCTGGAAGAGTTGGTCGACGCCAGCAACGAATCGAGAGTGTGAGGTCTTCTGCAATGCGTGTCTACGTTCCGGCGACGCTGGAATTCTTGAAAGTGCTCGCAGCCGAGGGCGAGTTCAGTCCGGTCTCGCGCACCGCATTCGCGGTGACGCCCACCTTGCGTGAGGCGTATTCGTCGGGCGACGACGAGGAGTTGTCCGAGGTCGCGATGGGGGAGGCCGCGCGTGCCTCGCTGCGCCTGATCGCCGCGGCCGTCGACGACGAGGCGGACACGGGGACGGTGGCCGACGGCGTGGTCTACCGACGGGCGGTGATTGCCGCAGACGTCGACGATCCCACCCTGCGTCCCGATCTCGACGACGCTGTCGTTCGGCTGAAGGAACCGCTGCGAATGGATCAGGTCGCGTCGGTGCACGTCGATCTGGAAGGGGCCGAAGAAGCGGTTGCCAAGGCTGTCTCCGCCGTGGATGCAGCGGACATGGGCGATGCCGATGCAGAATTCGTTCTCGGTGATGCCGAAGACCACACGCTGGCGTGGTACGCCCCCCAGGAACTACCGTTTCTGCTCGATCTGCTGTGATCCTGCTCTCGGCCACGACCTGGCGATATCCACGGTTGGGCTGCCTGCAGAGGTGACCAGGGGACTCAACCTACGGTAGCGTAACCTCGATGCCCGCACGCGGTTCGGTACGACGATCGAGGGGATGGGGAACACCCGATGGATCTGAAGAAGTGGTTGGAGGCCCCGGTGGCCGGTGTCTCGGCACCCAAGCGGCCGAGGCTGAACATGCTGCGTGGTGCTTTCACCCGCATCACCACTCCCTTGCTGCCCGACGACTACTTGCACCTCGCCAACCCGTTGTGGTCGGCCCGTGAACTGCGCGGCCGCGTCGTACGCGTGGAGAAGGAAACCGCTACCGCGGTGACACTGGTGATCCAGCCCGGGTGGGGCTTCAATTTCGATTATCAGCCGGGTCAGTACATCGGAATCGGACTGCATCTCGGCGGTCGGTGGCACTGGCGCTCGTATTCACTGACCTCGCCGCCGAACTGGGAAGACAAGCTGATCTCCATCACCGTCAAGGCGATGCCCGAAGGGTTCCTGTCGTCACATCTGGTGGGCGGCGTGCCGCAGGGGACCATCGTGCGACTGGCGGCACCGAAAGGCAATTTCGCACTGCCCGTTCCGCCGCCCGCCAAGATTCTCTTCGTCACCGCAGGTAGCGGCATCACCCCGGTCATCTCGATGCTCAGAGCACTCGATCGCCACGGCGACATGCCCGATACCGTGCATATCCACTCGGCCCCCACCGAGGACGAGGTGATGTTCGCGGCCGAACTCGCAGCTCTCGAGAAGTCGCATCCCGAGTTCACCTCTCACGTGCAGCTGACGCGTTCCGACGGCAAGTTCGCTCTGTCCTCGCTCGACGAGCTCTACCCCGACTGGCGTACCCGCGACACCTGGGCCTGCGGTCCCGCGGCACTGCTCGAGGAAATCGAGAAGACGTGGAAGCGCGAGGGCATCGAGCACAAGCTGCACCTCGAGCGGTTCGAGATCTCGCGCGCCGATACGTCCGGTTCCGGCGGAACCGTCACGTTCTCCAAGTCCGACAAGAAAGCGGCGGCGGACGGGGCGACCACGCTGCTCGAAGCGGGCGAAAATGTGGGTGTTCGGATGCCGTTCGGCTGCCGTATGGGTATCTGCCAGACGTGTGTGGTGCCGTTGACCGCAGGGCATGTGATCGACCTGCGTTCCGGTAAGGAACACAGCGAGGGTGACCGCGTCCAGACGTGCATTTCCGCAGCCGCGGGTGACTGCACATTGGAACTGTAGGTCTGTTTTTCGCACACTGCCTTCTCAGGCTGCTGGGTTACGCTCACGTAGGTTGCCCACGCTGAACCCCGGTATTTCGGGCGCCGCACACAACTGTTGGAGGACCCGGTGGCCATCACCGACATCAAAGAGTTCGCTCACCTGACCGAAGAAGACATGGAAGCGTTCGGGCGCGAACTGGACGCCATTCGCCGCGACGTCGAGGACAGTCGCGGTGAACGCGATGCCGCATACATTCGCCGGACCATCCGAGCTCAGCGCATGCTCGAGCTCGGCGGACGCGCCGTGCTGCTCGGCAGCAAGTACCGGCCGGCATGGCTCGTGGGGACCGCGATGCTCAGCGTCGCCAAGATCATCGAGAACATGGAACTCGGCCACAACGTGATGCACGGCCAGTGGGATTGGATGAACGATCCGGAGATTCACTCCACCTCGTGGGAGTGGGACCAGACCGGACCGTCGGAGCAGTGGAAGCGGGCGCACAACTACTCGCACCACACGTACACCAACATCGTCGGAATGGACGACGACATCGGGTTCGGCATCCTACGGATGACCCGCGACGAGCCGTGGAAGCCGATCAACCTCGTTCAGCCGCTCGCCAACATCGTGCTGGCGACGACGTTCGAGTGGGGCATCGCACTGCACGACTACGACGCTCAGAAGCAGCTCGACGGGGAACACGAAAAAGGCCTCTTCAAGTCACCGGCGGCCCGCGCTTTCGCGCGCAAGATCGCCAAGCAGGTCGGCAAGGACTTCGTCCTGTTCCCGGCCCTGTCCGGCCCGGCGTGGAAGTCCACGTTGACCGCCAACGCCACGGCCAACCTGGTTCGAAACCTCTGGGCCTACGCCGTGATCTTCTGCGGTCACTTTCCCGACGGCGCCGAGAAGTTCACGATCGGTCAGTTCGAGAACGAGACCCGTCCCGAGTGGTACCTGCGGCAGATGCTCGGTAGTGCCAACTTCGAGGCCGGCCCCGTCATGGCGTTCATGAGCGGAAACCTCTGCTACCAGATCGAGCACCACATGTTCCCGGATCTGCCGAGCAATCGGTACTCGGAGATCGCCGAGAAGGTGCACGCGCTGTGCGACAAGTACGACCTGCCGTACACGACGGGGTCGCTCGGTAAGCAGTACCTGTTGGCACTGCGGACCATCCACAAGCTGTCGCTGCCCGACAAGTGGTTGCGCGCAACCTCGGACAACGCGCCCGAGACATCGTCGGAGCGGCGTTGGCGCGTCGGCGATTCTCCGACCGTGCACGCACTTCGGATCGACCCGCTCACCGGCCAGCGCCGTGGACTGCGCTCGGCGATGCAGGAGGCGCGAGGAGCTCTGCGCAACGCGAAGAAAGAAGCCAAACGACAGGCGAAGGCGCTCCGGCGATCGGACGTCACCGCCTGATTGTGAATCGTCACACAGATTCGCGCCCGTAACCTACGCGACCGTAAGTTACGATACGGTAGGTGACGGAAATGCACACGGCTCACTACCGCACGCTGTGTGTTCACAACTGCCAGGAGGCTGTTTCCCATGGCGATTTCGGACATCAAGGAATACGCGCATCTGACCGACGCCGACATCGAAGCACTGGGTCACGAGCTCGATGCGATTCGGCGAGACATCGAGGCGTCCCGTGGTGAACGCGACGCCCGGTACGTGAAGAACACGATTCGGCTGCAACGCTCGCTCGACATCGGCGGACGTGCAGTCCTGTTCGCCAGTCGCCGCCGCCCGGCATGGCTGGTCGGTACCGCCATGCTCGGGGTCGCGAAGATCATCGAGAACATGGAGCTCGGCCACAACGTCATGCACGGCCAGTGGGACTGGATGAACGATCCGGAGATCCACTCCACCTCGTGGGAGTGGGACAACACCGGGCCCTCGGCGCACTGGAAGCAGACGCACAACTACATCCACCACAAGTACACCAACGTGTTGGGCATGGACGACGACGTGGGTTACGGCCTGCTGCGCGTCACCCGCGACCAGCGTTGGAAGCCGTTCAACATCGGCAACCCGGTCTACAACCTGTTGCTGCAGCTGTTCTTCGAGTACGGCGTGGCGCTGCAGCACCTGGAACTGGGCAAGGTGGCCAAGGGCCGCGTCCCACGTGAGGAATTCGAGCAGAAGCGTCGCGAGGTTCTCGAGAAGGTCGGCAAGCAGATGGGTAAGGACTACGTCCTGCATCCACTGCTCACCGGACCTGCCTGGAAGAGCACGCTGACGGCGAACATCGTCGCGAACATGATGCGCAACGTGTGGACCAACACCGTCATCTTCTGCGGGCACTTCCCCGACGGTGCCGAGAAGTTCACCAAGTCGGACATGGAAGGCGAGACGCAGGGGCAGTGGTACCTGCGTCAGATGCTGGGCAGCGCGAACTTCAACGCCGGTCCGGTCATGGAGTTCATGAGCGGCAATCTCTGCTACCAGATCGAGCATCACCTGTTCCCCGATCTACCCAGCAATCGTCTGCGGGAGATCAAGGTTCGGGTTCTCGAGCTCGCGGAGAAGTACGACCTCCCGTACACGACCGGTTCGATCGTGCACCAGTACTTCCTGTCGTGGCGAACCATCGCCAAGCTGTCGCTTCCGAACAAGTACTTGAAGGCGACCAGCGACGACGCGCCGGAAACCGCGTCCGAGCGTAAATGGGAACAGGCACCTGCAGGTCTGTTCGCCGTCGACCCCGACACCGGAAAGCGGCGTGGCCTCCGGACCGCGATCGCAGAAACTAAGAAGCGCAAGGGAATTCGTAGACTGGTCGGCAAAGCAGCCTGACCGACTACGATTTCGAGTAGCGAAGCCTGGTACAGACCCCGTGGGTCTACCAGGCTTCGTTCGTTCGAACCGCTTCCAGCAGGAGCCGTACGGCAGCCACCCGTCGTGCTGCATCCCCGGTGAGCGTGTCGAGAGCGCACTCGGGATCTGCCGGGGGGCCCAGGTGAGTGCATCCGCGGGGGCAGTCCTCGATGGTCTCGGCGAGGTCGGAGAATGCGGCCACGACGTTCTCCGGCGAGATGTGCGCCAATCCGAACGACCGGATGCCGGGGGTGTCGACCACCCATCCGCCGCCCGGCAGCGGCAGCGCCACCGATTGCGTCGACGTATGGCGGCCCTTGCCGACGCCCGAGACCACCCCGGTCGCGCGATAGGCGTCGGGCACCAGTCTGTTGACAAGCGTCGACTTGCCGACACCGGAGTGTCCGATGAGCGCGGTGACCTTGTTCGTCAGCATGGCGGTCAGTTCGGTCAGGTCCTCGGACTGGCCCGCCAGTACCACCGGGACGTCCAGATCTGCGAACGACGCGGTGAACTCGTCGGGTGCAGCGAGATCGCTCTTGGTCAGGCACAGCACCGGTTCGAGTCCGCCGACGTACGCCGCGACGAGAGCGCGCTCGACGAAGCCGGTGCGGGGAGGTGGATCGGCAAGCGCTGCGACGATCAGCAGTCGGTCGGCGTTGGCCACCACGACGCGTTCGAACGGGTCGGTGTCGTCCGCGGTGCGGCGCAGCACCGTTCGCCGCTCGGCCACGCGCACGATTCGGGCCAGAGTGTCGACCTTGCCCGACAGATCTCCGACGATGCCGACCTCGTCGCCCACCACGATCGGGGTTCGACCCAGCTCGCGGGCCCGCATCGTCACGACCGGCCGAGACGGGTCACCGTCGAGTACGCAGCCCCAGCGGCCGCGGTCCACGGACACCACCATGCCGGCTTCGGCGTCGTTGTGTTCGGGTCGAGTCTTGGTGCGCGGACGAGAACTCTTGCCCGGCCGGATGCGGACGTCGGACTCGTCGTAGCGGCGCGCGGTCAGGATCCGACCCCGCTGGGTGTGGAAGCGGACAACATCGTGTCCCACAGGTTCTCGAAGCCGGGGAGAGTCTTGGCAGTGGTGCCGATGTCGTCGACCTCGACGCCCGGGATGCGGAGCCCGACGATCGCGCCGGCAGTGGCCATGCGGTGGTCGGCGTAGGAGTGCCAGGTGCCGCCGTGCAGCGGTGCGGGATCGATGCGAATGCCGTCGTCGGTTTCGACCGCTCGCCCGCCGAGGCGCACTATCTCGGTCGTCAGTGCGGCCAGTCGGTCGGTCTCGTGACCGCGTAGGTGGGCGATGCCGCGCAGGATGGACGGCCCCTCGGCCAGGGCGGCGAGCGCTGCGACGGTGGGGGTCAGCTCGCCGACGTCGTGCAGATCGAAGTCGATGCCGCGCAACATGTTCGGACCTTCGACGGTCAGCACCCCTGCGCGTAGTTCGACCACCGCGCCCATCTGCGTGAGGATCTCGCGGAACACATCGCCGGGTTGAGTCGTCGACTCAGGCCAATTCGGTACTCGCACAACACCTTCGGTGACAGCGGCGGCAGCGAGGAACGGGGTGGCGTTCGAGAGATCCGGCTCGATGCTCCAGTCGACGGGGGTGACCGAACCGGGATGCACGCGCCAGGTGTTCGCGTCTCCGCTCGATTCCGGGGTGTCGACTCGGACACCCGCACGGCGCAGCATCTCGACGGTCATGTCGATGTGCGGCATGGACGGGACGGGCTTACCGATGTGATGGATCTGGATTCCCTCGTCGAACGCCGCGGCCGAGAGCATCAGGCCCGAGACGAACTGCGACGACCCCGAGGCGTCGATCTCGACGGATCCACCACGCAGCGAACCGGTACCGCGCATCGTGAACGGCAGCGCGCTGCCGTCGACGTCGGCGCCCACAGCGCGCAGTGCGTCGAGGATGGTGTCGAGCGGCCGGATGCGAGCCTGCTCGTCTCCGTCGAAGGACACCACGCCGTCGGCGAGCGCGGCCAGGGGCGGGACGAAACGCATGACCGTTCCGGCCAGGCCGCACTCGACGGATCCACCGTGCAGCGTTCCCGGTGTCACACGGAGAGACGTCGGATCGTTGCGGTCGGCGGCCACCTGCACGCCCAGTGTCTCCAGAGCATGGATCATCAAGTCGGTGTCGCGGCTGCGAAGCGCGCCGGTGACGGTCGACGGGCCGGATGCGAGCGAGGCGATGATCAGCGCGCGATTGGTGATCGACTTCGATCCGGGCAGAGTGACTGTCGCGTCGATGGGTCCATCGGCGGCGGGGGCTGTCCAAGTGCTCACCGGTCCATCTTCGCTCATCGGCGGTCAGTGTGCGGCGATGGGCGCGGTGACGGCGCGCGTGAGGCGGATCAGATCGGCCGGAGCGAGTTCGATCTCCAGGCCACGGCGACCCCCGCTGCACAGCAGACGGTCGAACTCGAGTGCCGAGTCGTCGATGACGGTGGGCAGGGATCTACGTTGGCCGAGCGGAGAAATTCCACCGAACACGTAGCCCGACGACCGTTCGGCGGCAGCTCTGTCGGCCATCGCGACCTTCCGCGTGTTCAGAGCGGCTGCTGCCGCTTTCAACGAGAGCAATCCGGTGACGGGGACCATCGCGACGGCCAGCGAACGATTTGCGCGTTCGACGACCAGGGTCTTGAACACCTGCTCCGGGCGCACGCCGAGGCGCTCGCCCAGAATCTCGGCGGCCTCGCTGCCGAACGACTGCGTGCGCGAATCGTGCTCGTAGGTGTGCACGATATGCGCCACCTTCCGTGCGGTGAGCAGCGCAAGAGCGGGAGTCGACGCAGCCATTCGTCGGACTCTATCGACTGCGACGGGAACACCGTGGCGCGCGGCAGTGTTGTGACAGGGCAGATACGGATGCAGGCGGAAGGAATGACGAATGGCAGTGCTGACCGCGGGACGTCCCTTGGCGATCAAGGGGGTGATCTCGTCGCAGAAGCCGACTTCGGGCGCGGTAGCCTGGGTGGTGGAAGCTACCGAAGGGATCAGCGTGACAGAAGCCAGGACTCCCACCGAAGCGGACGAGAAGGCGATCGCCGAGCAGCGGGCAGCCGAGACCGAGGCCCAGCTGACCGAACGCTTCGAGCGTGACGCGTTGCCGATGCTCGACCAGCTGTACGGTGCCGCGCTGCGGATGACGCGCAACCCCGCAGATGCCGAGGACCTGGTGCAGGAGACGTTCGTGAAGGCCTACTCGGCGTTCCGGTCGTTCCGTGAGGGCACGAACCTGAAGGCGTGGCTCTACCGAATCCTGACCAACACCTACATCAACTCCTATCGCAAGAAGCAGCGTCAGCCTGCGCAGTACCCGACCGACGAGATCAGTGACTGGCAGCTCGCCGCGACCGCCGAACACACGTCCACCGGACTGCGCTCGGCCGAGGTCGAGGCGCTGGACGCACTGCCGGACGACGACATCAAGGCCGCTCTGCAGTCGTTGCCCGAGGAATTCCGGATGGCGGTGTACTACGCCGACGTCGAGGGTTTCCCGTACAAGGAAATCGCGGAGATCATGGGAACGCCCATCGGAACGGTGATGTCGCGCTTGCATCGTGGGCGTAAGCAACTTCGAGGTTTGCTGGCGGGTGTGGCCCGCGACCGTGGATTCAACCGGGACGGCGCAGTCGACCGGCACGAGCAGGAGGTAGTCCAGTGACGCGCACCGGTGATTCCGGCGATGACATCATCGGCGGCGGTTCTGTGGGCGACGGCGGAGCCGACGCCGAATTCGAGCGACTGGATTGCTCGGCCGTGATCGCGGACGTATGGATCATGTTGGACAACGAGTGCGACGAGGCCAGCAGGCAACGGTTGCAGAAGCACATCGACGAGTGCGGATCGTGCTTCGAGGCGTACGGCATCGAAGAGAAGGTCAAGCGGCTGATCTCCCGTAAATGTGGCGGAGATCAAGCGCCCGCCGGGCTCCGCGAGCGACTCAGCGTCGAAATCCGACGTACGGTGCTGACCCGTAGCGTCGACTCCGAATAGCCAGATCGTACCGACGACGAAGGGCCGAGAAGCAGTGCTTCTCGGCCCTTCGTGGCTGGTGGCAGAACGTCAGCTGTTGGGACGTTTGCCGTGGTTGGCCTTGTTGCCCTTACGAGCACGCTTCTTACGTCCACGCTTTCCCATGATGGGCTCCTCTCGTTTGTTCACTACAGTCTCCCACGTGTGATTGGCTTACTGTGACGGGCATGGTCTCCGGTGTGTGCCCGCCGCGGTTCGAGGTGTCGTGAGAAAGGGGTTCGCCGGTGTCCGAGGATGTTCGTGCGGAGATGGTGTCGACGGTGTTTCAGGTGGTCGTGGCCCGCGGTGATGCCGTCGAGGTCGGTGACACGTTGGTCGTGCTGGAGTCGATGAAGATGGAGATTCCCGTGCTCGCCGAGACCGCAGGAACCGTCACGTCCGTGGACGTCGCAGTGGGGGATGTCATTCAACAGGGCGATCTCATCGCTGTGGTGTCCTGACCGACGGCTGCGTGAGAACCCGTGTCGACCCTCAGTGACCTGCTGGCCGAACACACCGATCTGCCCGGTGCCGCGGTGGACCATCTGCAGCGCGTCGTAGGGGAGTGGCAGCTCCTGGCCGACCTGTCGTTCGCGGACGTATTGCTCTGGGTCGGTACCGACGATGTCTCGGACGGGTCGGCGGACGTGCTGTGTGTCGCCCAGTGCAGACCCACCACCGCGCCGACGGTGTTCACCCACGACATCGTGGGGACGACCATCTCCGAGTCCGAGCACCCCGAAGTGCTCGTCGCGTTGCAACAGCGAAAGATCGTGCAGGGTGGTGTTCTGACCCGCAGCGAGAGCATTCCCGTGCGATGTGGAGAGCACGTCATCGCCGTGCTGACCCGCGACACCAATCCGGCCCAGCTTCGTCCGCCGAGTGCGCTCGAGGTCGCGTATCGGGAATGTGCGGACGATCTGTGCCTGATGATCAGCGAGGGAACGTTTCCGACGCCGGAGGAGCGAACCGACGTCAACTCGTCGCCGCGGGCCGGCGACGGCTTCATCCGCATCGATACCGAGGGACGGGTGGATTACGCGAGCCCCAATGCGCTGTCGGCGTACCACCGGATGGGTTTGACGACGGAACTGTCGGGCCGTGACCTCGCGTCGGTGACGCGGTCTCTGGTGACCGACCCGTTCGATTCGCAAGAAGTGGCCGACCATATCCGGTCGTCACTGTCCGGCAACGTCGGGCACCGAATGGAAGTGGACGCCCGCGGCGCGACGGTTCTGGTGCGCACGTTGGCACTGCAGCCGCACGGTCGATCCGCGGGCGCAGCCGTACTCGTCCGAGACGTCACCGAGGTGAAGCGACGCGACCGTGCGCTGCTCAGCAAGGACGCGACGATTCGCGAAATCCACCATCGAGTGAAGAACAACCTGCAGACCGTGGCGGCTCTGCTGAGGCTGCAGTCGCGGCGGCTCGAGAACGAGGAAGCTCGCACCGCGTTGTCCGAATCCGTTCGCCGCGTGACGTCCATCGCGCTGGTGCACGAGATGCTGTCGATGTCGGTCGACGAAGAAGTGGATCTCGACGAGATAGTCGACCGGTTGGTGCCGATCATGCTCGACATCGCCACCGTCAACCCTCGGGTGCGGGTGGTCCGGGACGGCCAACTCGGTGTCTTCTCCGCCGAGCGGGCGACGCCGCTGGTGATGGTGTTGGCCGAGCTGGTGCAGAACGCGATGGAGCACGGGTTCGACGCCGGATCGGTCGGCGTGGTGCGCATCGGTGCCGATCGTTCGTCGAAATGGCTCGACGTCGTCATCCACGACGACGGCCGCGGGTTGCCCGCAGGGTTCTCGTTGGAGCGTTCGGACGGACTGGGGCTGCAGATCGTACGCACTCTGGTGTCGGTCGAACTGAACGGTTCTCTGGGCCTGCATCCGGCTCCTGGAGGTGGCACCGACGCGATGCTGCGAGTGCCACTGGGCCGTCGGGTGCCACGAGCCTGACGGGCCGCTCGTGAACAGTGCGTTACGAACCGGCCGCACTGTGACGTGAGGACGCCCGATCTGTGGAAGCGCCCGCTATGCAGAAGGCCCGGTATCCGCTGAGCGGATACCGGGCCTACCGAGTGTTGTGTGTCTGCGTCCTAGACGGAGCTACGTGCGCGCGTACGTGCGTTGCGTCGCTTGAGTGCACGGCGCTCGTCTTCGCTCATTGCGCCCCATACTCCTGCGTCCTGGCCGGATTCGAGTGCCCAGGACAGGCATTCTGCGGTGACGGGGCACCGAGTACAGACGACTTTGGCATCGGCGATCTGCGCGAGCGCCGGACCACTGTTTCCCACCGGGAAAAATAGTTCCGGATCTTCATCGCGACAAATTGCCTTGTGGCGCCAGTCCATCCTCTGCTCCTTACCGGGCGCCGAAGCGCCGTTTCGTTTCTCTTCTGTTTCACGAGTGGGTAACCAATGTTTCCGCACTGTTGCTTGTGAATGCTTTCACGAACTCAGGTGAAGTCAAGGGATACGCGCGTGACCGTGGTCAAGCTCACTCTGTTAGGCTCGCTTTAGCCTTCTGCGCTCCTTTGTACCCCGACTCGGCAGATATTGCTCGTGATTTCGCAGGAAATTGCCCATCGAGCATCTTCGCGCGCAGGTCACAGTGGGTCTCACGTGACGGGCGCGACAACATCCAATGCGTCGGGAGTCGAGAAGAACTCCGCCTCGGTGCGTTCACCCAGGTAGTCCCCGTCCATCTGCAGCCCCATCGGTTCTGTAGACGTAATTCGAACACTCGGGACGTCGTCGACTCGAATTAACTTGCGAGACTTCGGTTCTGCACCTTTGGCCAACAGCTGACGCGACACCCGCAGCGTGGGGAGCAGTGCCGTCGAGCGCATCGCGAACACACCGAGACCCGAATCGAAAGCGGTCCCGGGATTGGTATGGACCGGACGATCGTTCAAGAAGGTCCACGGACTCGAGTTCGACACGAACGCATAGTGCACGTTCTCGAACGGATCCCGCCCGGGAACCTCCACCGTCAACTGCGCCGGACGACGCTTGTGCTTGAAGAACTCCTGCACCGAGAACCGGAGATAACGCGTCGCCGACACCGGCGTACCGTCCTTCCGGCTCGCATCGATGGCCCGACACACTTCCGCGTCCAAACCCATCCCGGCGTTGAACGTGAACCACCGGTTGTCGCAATGCCCCAGACCGACCGTCCGCCGCGCCCGCGCGTCCAGCAGGCCTATCAACTGATTCGTGGCCGCTACCGGGTCCGCCTCGATTCCGAGAGAGCGCGCGAACACATTCGCACTACCACCGGGAACGACCGCAATGGGCGGAATCGCGCCGATCGTCACCGCCTGCATCGACGTCGGCAACGGAACCCCGAGCAGACCGTTGATGACCTCGTTCACCGTGCCGTCACCCCCGTGAACGATCACCAGGCCCACCCCGTCCTCACGGGCACCCCGAGCCAACTCCGACGCATGATCACGATGCGTCGTCTGCGCCACCGTCACCCGCAACCGACTCGACAATGCATGAGCCAACAGATCCCGAGCTGCAGCCGTCGTAGAAGTCGCATTGGGATTGACGATCAGCAGCGCACGCACAGGAACAAACACTAACCGGGTGGCTCGGCGGACTCCACCGGCACCACCCGGGCCGTTCCGCAGGCTCCACTCGCGCCCCCTGGGTCGTTCCGCAGGCTCCACTCGCGCCCCCTGGGTCGTTCCGCAGGCTCCACTCCCGGTTGCCTAGGCTGGTCCCGTGTCCACCCAACCCGAGAACCTCACCCCACCGGCCACTTTTCGATCCGCCGGGGTCCTCGTCGCAGCACAAGGTGCCGTCTCGCTGGTCGCGGCCTTCGTTCTCGTCGTGCGCGCGGTCTCCGGAGAGGGCGACAACGCTGTCGCGAACGGGTACGGCACGGCCGGGTGGTTCGGCGTGCTGGGCCTCGGCGTCGGGGCTGCAGGCGTTGCCCTGATTCTCGGCAAACGGTGGGGGAGGGCACTGGCAACCGTCGTACAGCTACTGCTGCTTCCCGTCGTGTGGTCGCTGCTCACCGGTTCGCATCAGACCGTCTACGGCATCGTTCTGGGAATCGTCGTGGTTGCGGTGCTGGTGCTGCTGTTCAGTCCACCCTCGTCGCAGTGGATGGCGGCCGAGTACAGCGACGTCGACGACGAACCGCGTCTCTAGGACGCTTTCGCGGCCAGGTCCCTCAGGGCACCGTCGGTCAATCGGAATGTGGTCCACTCGTCCTGAGCCTGCGCGCCCAACGCTCGGTAGAACCCGATAGACGGAGTGTTCCAGTCCAACACCGACCAGGTCAGTCGCGTGTAGCCGTTGGTTTCGCACTCGGCCGCCAACGCTGCCAGCAGTGCGGTTCCGAACCCATGGCCGCGTGCGTCCGGCTGCACGTAGAGGTCCTCCAGATAGATTCCGTTGACCCCGTCCCAGGTGGAGAAGTTCAAGAACCACAGAGCGCACCCCACCACCACGCCGTCGTGCTCGGCGACGTGCGCGAATACCGTCGGATTCTCACCGAACAGAGCCGACCGAAGGTGGTCGTCTCGGACCGTGCACAACGAGGACGCCTTCTCGTACTCCGCCAGTTCGTGGACCAACCCGCAGATGGCGGATACATCGTCTTCGGTGGCGCGTCGGATCATCGTGGACCTCCGGTCGGGTCGGTGCCGATCGAGCGATCGGTGGCTGCAGAGAGAATCGAGGGGTGAACATTGTGGGCGATGAGCTGTCGAAAGGAGTGCTCGAAACCGAGCAGTGAGTAGGCGGCCGGGGACAATGCGAAGCGCTTCCCTTCGGTGATGGACGCTTCCGTCCAGCCGGCGATCAGTGCTCTCGAGAAGTGGCCGTGTCCCACCAGCACCACGTCCCGGCCTTCGAGCAGTGGAAGAACAACGGACAACACCAGTTCGACGCGAACAGCGATGTCACCGATCGACTCTCCGCCCGGGCACGGGTGCGTCCAGACGGTCCAGTGCGGCACTGTCTCGTGGATCTCCGACGACGTGATGCCCTCGTAGTCGCCGTAGTCCCATTCCGACAGCGCATCCCATGTTCGATCGACCTCGAGCCCCGCGAGATCGGCTGTTCGACGGGCCCGTTCGCGCGGGCTGCTGATGACCACCGGGTCGCGCAGATTCAGCAGAGTCAGCAGTGAGCCGGCCTCGACTGCCTGCTGCTCACCGTGGGCGGTGAGTGGAACATCGGTGTTTCCGGTGTGCTTACCCGCGAGGGCCCATTCGGTTTCCCCGTGACGGAGTAGAACGACTCGGCCGGCCTCGACGGCTCCGTGGTTGGTCATGCACTCGATCATGCCTGCCGGTCGGGTGTGGGCTTCGTCATACCGAACCGGTGGATGTGTCCGAAAACGCGATTGAGTCCAGACCTACCGGACGGTTATTCTCTTCTGGATCTTCACCGTCGCAGGCAACGCAGTCCTGCCCGTCAGTGTGCGCATTGCATTGGCCTCGTAGCTCTTCTCATCGATCTGGAGAACAATGACCGACTTGCAGAAGCCCGCGCCCTCCGGTGCCCCGGAGAAGCTCGACGGAGCGTTGCTGAAGATCGCCGGTGTCGTCGTTCTCGGCGCGATCATGTCGATTCTCGACGTCACCGTCGTCAGCGTGGCCTTGAGGACGTTCACCGACGTGTTCGAGACCACGTATGCCAACGCGGCCTGGACGATGACCGGTTACACCCTCGCCTTGGCCACCGTCATCCCGTTGACGGGCTGGGCTGCGGACCGTTTCGGCACCAAGCGTCTCTACATCACGGCACTGGTGCTGTTCGTTCTCGGTTCGGTGCTGTGCAGTTTCGCCTGGGACATCACGTCGTTGATCGTGTTCCGCGTACTGCAGGGCCTCGGCGGAGGCATGTTGATGCCCCTGGGCATGACGATCATGACGCGTGCCGCCGGCCCCGAACGGATCGGCCGGGTGATGGCCGTGCTCGGTGTGCCGATGCTGATCGGGCCCATCGCGGGCCCCATCCTCGGCGGTTGGCTGATCGAGGCCGCGAGCTGGCACTGGATCTTCCTCATCAACTTGCCGATCGGCATTCTCGCGCTGATCGCAGCAATCGTGATCTTTCCGCGAGACAATCCGACCCCGTCGGAATCGTTCGACTTCCGCGGGATGCTGATGCTCTCGCCCGGTCTGGCCCTGTTTCTCTACGGTGCGTCGTCGGTCGTCGAAACCGAGACCGTACTGGCCGTCAAGGTGCTGGTTCCGGTCATCGTGGGCCTGGTGCTGATCGTGTTGTTCGTCTTCCACGCTCTGCGCGTCGAGCATCCGTTGATCGACCTGAGGCTCTTCCGGAACCGTTCACTCACCGTCGCAGTCATCACGACCACCTTCTTCATGGTCGCGTTCATGGGCGCAGGGTTGCTGTTTCCCAGCTACTTTCTGCTCCGCGGCGAGTCCACACTGTCGGCCGGGCTGCTTCTCGCACCGCAGGGTATCGGCGCGATGATAGCCATGCCGATCGCCGGAGTGATCGCGGACAAGACCGGTCCAGGACGAATCGTGCTGATGGGCATGGTCCTGATCACCGCAGGCATGGCGGTGTTCACCCAGGTCGGCACCAGCACGTCGTACACGTTGTTGATCGGAGCCTTGTTCGTCATGGGGCTGGGGCTCGGCTCGACGATGATGCCCATCATGACTGCTGCGCTGCAGACGTTGACGAACGAAACAGTCGCTCGCGGTTCGACATTGATGAACATCGTCCAGCAGGCCGCCGGATCGATCGGAACCGCGTTGATGTCGGTGGTGTTGACCGCGCAGCAGAAGCCGGCGCTGACGGCCTCGAGCCAGCTCGAAGCATTCGACATCTCGGCGCGCGCGTTCGGGACCACCTTCATGGTCGCGTTGGTGCTCATCGTCATCACGTTCGTGCCCGCGTTCTTCCTGCCCCGAACCAAGCACGTTTCTCAGGAATCCGCGCCGCCGATCGTGATGCACTGACGCGCCCGGAACCGACAAACCTCGCTCGAGCGGCGAATCTAGGCAAGGATCAGGGCGTGACGACAATTCTTGCGGTAGCGAATCAGAAGGGCGGCGTGGCCAAGACCACTACGGTCGCCTCGCTGGCAGCCGCGCTGCACGCACTCGACCGACGCGTTCTGGTGGTCGATCTCGACCCGCAGGGATGCCTGACGTTCTCGCTCGGTCACAACCCGGACAAGCTCGACTCGTCGGTGCACGAGGTATTGACCGGGGACGCACAGGTCGAGGACGTGCTGATCGAGACGGCGGAGGGGATCGTGCTGTTGCCCGCCACGATCGACCTCGCGGGTGCGGAGGCGCTGTTGCTCATGCGCGCCGGTCGCGAGTTCGCACTCAAGCGTGCTCTGGCACCGATTCTGCAGGATTTCGACGTGGTCGTCATCGATTGCCCACCCTCGCTCGGTGTTCTCACGCTGAACGGTCTCACTGCAGCGCAATCGGTTCTGGTCCCGCTCCAGTGTGAGACGCTCGCTCACCGCGGCGTCGGACAACTACTGCGGACGGTGTCCGAGGTGCAGCAGATCACCAACCCCGACCTCGCACTGCTGGGTGCACTGCCCACCCTGTTCGATGCCCGTACCACCCACAGCCGTGACGTGCTCGGCGATGTTTCCGACCGGTACTCGCTGCCGGTCCTCGCTCCGCCGATCCCCAGGACGGTGCGTTTCGCGGAGGCGAGTGCATCCGGCGCAACAGTGCTGTCGGGGCGAAAGAACAAGGGCGCGCAGGCGTATCGCGAGCTGGCCGAGAACTTGTTGGCCCACTGGGAGGGCACAGCGGAACTGAAGACGTACGACCCCGCGGAGTAGCTCCTCCTCGCACGTCTTCGATCGGCCGTCCTCGATCAGCGGTCCCTGATCAACCCAGCGCGACCAGGTCGGAACCGCGCTGCTCGACGACGACATCGCCGATCACGGAGGTCTGCACCGGTCCGTCGTAGTCGCCGCGATCGATCGGAATCTCGGCAATCACCGTGCCGGTGGCGAGCTCGACCACCGCGATCGCGTCGGGCACGGGAACCAGTAGCCTGCCGGCCATGACGGCACCGCTGCCGAGGGCCCCGGGCATGGACCACGCCGGAGTCAGGTCGGTGGAGTTCAGTGCCTGCACTCCGGAGCCGGTGAACCAGGTGAACACCGAACCCTGTTTCGCTGCCGGCGAGGCGGGCGGTGCGGATGTTGGGCCGAGGCCCGCGGGGAGAGCGAACTCGGAGACGGCCGTGGCGGTGTCGTCGTAGAGCGCGATGCGCGCAGGGGCACCGTTTGCGGACGGAACATACAGCGCGACAAGGCTTCCCGTCAGAGCCAGGACGCGTCCGGATGTCGGCTCCTGCTCCGAGGTGACGAGATCCGGGACCACCGAGGATCCGTACTCCTCGGGTTCGCTCGCATCCTTGGGGGCAGGGTTGAGCAGAGACAGTCGTGCGGCCGGCTCACCCGGGCACTGTTCGAGTACCGCCGTCCGCGAATTGGACGACGTGGTGGACAGGAGCGTGCATCCGGTTCTCGGCTGAGTACCCGGGTTGACCGGAGCATCGACGCGCCCGTATTCGAGTGTGCGCACCATGTCCGAGCGCCACAGTTCCATCCGAGTGTCACCTCGCGAGGTCACGTAGGTGCTGTCGGACGAGAGGTACACCGAGTCGTCTGCGTCGGACGTGCGCTGTGCTGTGCGGACGCCGGTCGATCCGTCGAGCGTGGTCACCTGCGAGCAACCGCGGTCGTCGCGGTAGACCGAGACGGCAGTGTTCCAGGAGGCGATCACCGAGCACAGGGGTAGGTCTCGCGAGTACGACCACGCCGGGTCGCCGGAACGGGGGTCGTGGCCGACGACCGAACCGCCATCGGCGGTCACGACTGCCGAACCGGTCACGACCGGAACCGGCGTATGCGCCGAATCCGTCGCCGAACTCGGTGCCCGCCACAACTCGGACAGGGCGGCGGGCACGGAGGCGGTCGCCTCGGACGGCGCGAGTGGATTGTCGGCCGTGACAGAGGTGGTGCCCCGAGCGTCACCCGTGAGCCAGGCGACGCTCGCGGCCACGACCACCGTCACCGCGATGACTGCCGCGACGACGAGATCGGTTCTCGACCTACGTTCTGGAGCCAGCACGGCTGGAGACTACTCCGACGCGCTCGCCGTCGACGGTCCGGTCTCGGCGGACGATCCGCTCGTGCGGCGACGGCGTCGGCGACGAGGAGCGGTCTTGGTCGACGCTTCCGCTGTCGACGAATCGATCGAATCCGACTGTGCTGCAACAGGGTTCGCGGTCGATGCGGAGGCGTCGGTCGAGGTCGAGGCCTGGTCCCCGTCCTGTCCCGCGCGGGTGCGACGGCGGCTGCGTGAGCGGCGCGGCTTGCTCGGTGCGGATGCCTCTGCCGACGGTGCTGCGGACCCGGAGTCGGGGGCCTTGTCAGCGGCCTGCTCCGCGGCTCGCGCGGGTGCCGCCTTGCGTACGGTGCCGGTCGCATCGGTGGGGATATCGAGCTCGGCGAACAGATGCGGCGAGCTCGAGTAGGTCTCGACCGGATCCGGCATACCCAGATTCAGGGCCTTGTCGATCAGCTGCCAGCGCGGGATATCGTCCCAGTCGACGAGGGTGACGGCGATACCGGTGCGCCCCGCACGGCCGGTACGGCCGATGCGGTGGACGTAGGTCTTCTCGTCCTCGGGGCACTGGTAGTTGATGACGTGGGTGACGTCGTCGATGTCGATACCTCGGGCCGCGACGTCGGTGGCGATCAGCACGTCGATCTTGCCGGTGCGGAACGCCTTGAGAGCCTTCTCGCGTTGGACCTGCCCGAGATCTCCGTGGACCGCGCCGACCGAGTAGCCACGCTCGGCGAGCTCGTCGGAGACCTTCTGCGCCGTGCGCTTGGTGCGGGTGAACACCATCGTCGCGCCGCGGCCTTCCGCCTTGAGGACCTTGGCGACCATCTCGACCTTGTCGAGTGCATGCGCCCGGTAGACGTGCTGGGCGGTGCGATCGTGCACGGCGGAGGACTCCGCCTCTTCGGCCCGGATGTGCGTCGGCTGCGTCAGGAACGTGCGCGCCAGCGTGATGATCGGGCCGGGCATCGTCGCAGAGAACAGCATCGTCTGACGCTTGTCGGGGACCATGCCCAGGATGCGTTCGATGTCGGGAAGGAACCCGAGGTCGAGCATCTCGTCGGCCTCGTCGAGAACCAGGACGCCGACCTTGCCGAGGATCAGGTGGTTCTGCTTGGCGAGGTCGAGCAGACGGCCGGGGGTGCCGACGACGACGTCGACGCCGTTCTGGAGCGCGCTGATCTGAGCTTCGTAGGGGCGGCCGCCGTAGATGGAGAGAACCTTCACCGGGCCGTTCGCGCCGCTGAGGTACTTCGATGCATTCTCGAGGTCGGAGCTGACCTGAACACACAGCTCACGGGTCGGCACGATGATCAGCGCGCGTGGCGTGCCGTCGAGCGGGGTCGTTCCGGAATTCTCCGTGGCGAGACGATGCAGAAGGGGCACGCCGAAACCGAACGTCTTGCCCATTCCGGTCCTGGCCTGCCCGATGAGGTCGTCGCCCGCGATGGCCAGCGGAAGAGTGAGCTCCTGGATGGCGAAGGTGCGCTCGATACCCATGTCGGCGAGTGCACGAACGATGTCGGCGTCGACGTTCAACTCGGCGAACGTCGGTGGCACATGCGTGTCGTCCAGTTGGGCCGACAGGGTGGTGTCGCCGGTCTCGGATTCTTGGTCTACGACTATCTTGCTCAGGGGACTGGCCTTCCTCGTGGTCGAACGTACGCACAAGGAAGGGCACAGGCCTATTGCCGGCCGAAGTCGATGCCCTCAATCCGATGTGATGTCGCCGTCAGCCTCAGCGCGGCCGCGAACTGTGACGTTCGCTGCGGCGAAGCTCTCGAGGCGACCCGGATCAGGTGCGCACACATTATCGATGATCGCCGCATCGGCTTTCGGTCCGTGTGACAGGTCCGCGAGCAACGATCGACACCATGGTAGCTTGCCCGGCCCGATTCTCCACGGTCGACGGGTCGCGGCAGGTGTGACGCGCCCCGCGACGGGGCGTCGGACACGGGTCTACGATTCGTGGAATGGGAGCCCATTCGTCGGAGTCGTCGTCGCCCGCAGTTGCATCCACCGCCCTCGTCGGGTCGAGCGATCCGGACAGAGGGGAGCCCGCGATCGCACACGATCACCCGGGCGTTCCCGACTTGTTCGCCGTGCTCGCCTACGGCGAGATCTCTGCGTTCTACCGGTTGGCGGAGGACGCTCGAATGGCTCCGTCCATGGAAGGCCGGGTGGCGCTGGCGAGTATGGCCGCCGCCGAGATGAGTCACTTCGAGACGTTGGAACAGGCTTTGTCCAACCGTGGCCTCGACGTGTATTCGTCGATGGATCCGTTCGTGCGGGCTCTGGACGAGTACCACGCCTCCACCACGCCGTCGACCTGGTTGGAGTCGTTGGTCAAGGCATACGTGGGTGACGGAATCGCCGCTGATTTCTACCGGCAGATCGCGCACAGCCTCGCCCCCGACGTCGCGGAGATCGTTCGCGACGTGCTGGCCGAGACCGGGCATTCGGAGTTCGTCGTCCACGAGGTGTCCGAACGGGTCCGGGCGAGCTCCCAGGACAAGGCACGCCTGATGTTGTGGGGGCGTCGACTGCTCGGCGAGGCGATCACGCAGGCCCAGTTCGTGCTCGCGCAGCGCGAGTCGCTGACCGATCTCGTCATCACCGCGTCGGGCGACCTCAACGGGGTCGTCGCTCTGTTCGATCGCATGCAGGAGCAGCATGCCGAGCGGATGTCCTCGCTCGGGTTGGACTGATCGGCTCGATCGGGCACCGGGCGGGGCGGGTCCCCGCCGGTGTTCGCTGACAGCACAGGCCTGGAAGCGGCTGCGGCACGCGGGCTGCACTAGCCTGGCGAGAACAGCGTCAGTTGTCGAGAGTTCGGAGGTTGACCGTGGAGGTCAAGATCGGTGTGTCGGAGAGTTCCCGTGAGCTCGTCGTGAACAGTGCGCAGTCCCCGGCCGAGGTCGAAGCGCTCGTATCGACCGCCTTCGCAGGTAAGGACGGAGTGCTGTCGTTGGAGGACGAGAAGGGACGCAAGTTCTTGATCCAGACCGCCAAGGTGTCGTACGTCGAGATCGGCCCGTCCGATCCTCGCAAGGTCGGGTTCGCAACCACCTGAGACGGCCGGTAACACCACACGCCCCTCGTTCTTCTCGAACGAGGGGCGTGTGGCGTGTGTGGGCGGGATGCCCGACCGGCTGGTTACGGAGACTGCAGCGGAACGTGCGACAAGCCGCCCCAGGCCAGTGAGACCGTGGTGTCGACGGCGTCTTCCTTGGAGATCGGCCGATCTGCTTCGAGCCAGTAGCGCGCGGTGAACTGGCTGGCACCGACTAGGCCGACGGCCAGCACTCGTGCTCGGTACGGATCGAGTCCGGAATCGTGGGCGACCAGGTCGAAGACGGCGTCGACGCATGCTTCGGTCGCCTGCTCCACGCGGGCGTTGACCTGAGGGTCACCCATCAGATCCGACTCGAAGACCAGACGGAAACCCTGGGTGTCGGTGTCGACGAAATCGTAGAACGCCAGAACCGCGGCGCGGACGCGTTGCTTGTTGTCCGTCGTCGAACGCAGAGCCTGACGAACCCCGGCGATGAGGGTGTCGACGTAGCTCTGCAGTACCGCCAGGTACAGCTCGAGTTTGCCGGGGAAGTGCTGGTAGAGAACCGGCTTGCTGACTCCGGCGCATTCGGCGATCTCGTCCATTCCCGACGCGTGATAGCCGCGGGTTACGAAGATTTCGCTCGCAGCAGCCAGCAGTTGCGCCCGACGGGCATCACGCGGCAGCCTGGCGCTGCGGCGGTTGCCGGTGGTGGCCGGACGGTCGGAGGACCTCCGGTCGTCGAGATCTGTCATCAAATATGTTCCCATCGCGTCGACAGCTGCGCTCGTCTTGGTTCGACAACGTGCGGTCCGGCGTGAACTTTCGGCGGGTGGCCTTCGGTTCGGACCGCTCGTAGCGCAGATCACGGGCAACGATACTCGTGGCCGTCGGCACCGCTGGGATCCTGGGGGATCCTTGTCGGAAACGGTCGATCTCGAATCACATCGGATGGTTTGTTTGTACGATGTTTGTCGTACCGAGAGCCCGATAGATCCGTCCCCGGTATCGGCGTGCCGAGCGGCGAGCGAGCAGGATTGTGAGATCGTGAGCGAGTGACTGACCGAGGCGAGCCGCGAATTCGCGGCGGTGTGCAGTCCGGCGGGTTCGACGAGCGGTCGGACGATCTTCCACGAGGCGTGGGTGGTCGTGGGTCGCATCAGCCCTTGCGCGCGCAGTGGGACCCGACGCAGCGCGAGGTCAAGGACCGCAGTCGCCGCCCCGAGCGTGACGTGCGTAAACAGACCAAGTTGGGAAAGTTCGCCGCCACCTACGGCTGGCGGGCGTACGCGGTACCGATTCTGATCGCCGTCACCGCGCTCGTGGTCGTCGATGCCGTTCGGGCCGGTGACCCGGTTGTCGGCACCGCCTCTCAGGGCACCTCGCAGGACCCAGGGTTCGGCACGCTGAGCTCCGATACGTCCGGAACCGGAATCATCGGGGTCCCGCCGCAGGCCGACGGCAATTTCGCGGAAACGATCTCGTCCGGTGAGCTGCCCGACGGTGGACCGTTCGCGGTGCAGGGGGCAGGCACCTGGCACACCGTCGCCGGGAGCACCGAGCAGGTCGGCCAGGGAACCGAGCGGGTGTTCACCTACACCGTCGAGGTCGAGGACGGTGTGGACACCGTCGGTTTCGGCGGCGACGAGTCGTTCGGCCGTCTGGTGGATCAGACGTTGGCCAACCCCAAGAGCTGGACCAACGACCCGCGTTTCGCGTTCCGCCGTATCGATCAGGGTGACCCGGATTTCCGGATTTCCCTGACGTCGCAGATGTCCATTCGGCAGGCGTGTGGATACGACATCCAACTCGAGGTGTCCTGCTACAACCCCGGCATCGAACGGGTCGTGCTCAACGAACCCAGATGGGTACGCGGAGCGATCTCCTTCCAGGGAGACATCGGTTCGTACCGTCAATATCAGATCAACCACGAGGTCGGGCACGCCATCGGCTACCAGCAGCATCAGCCGTGCGAAACCGACGGCGGGCTGGCACCGGTGATGATGCAGCAGACGTTCGGAACGGCCAACGACGACATCGCGCGGCTCGACCCCGAGGGCGTCGTGCCCATGGACGGCAAGACCTGCCGGTTCAACCCGTGGCCCTATCCACGCGGGTGAGCGATCGCGGATTAGATTCGAAGGCGGCGAACGCAGTTATGTGGTCGCCCCGTCGAGTCGAGGAGAGTCGCTGAGCGTGGTCCACCTACCGCCACTGGTCGAAGCCACCGGTGAACTGACCTCCGAGGAGGTTGCCAGGTACAGCCGTCACCTGATCATTCCGGACGTCGGAACGGACGGCCAGAAGCGGTTGCGGAACGCCCGCGTGCTCGTGGTCGGAGCCGGCGGACTGGGTTCGCCTGCGCTGCTGTACCTCGCGGCCGCCGGCATCGGAACTCTGGGCATCGTGGAATTCGACGACGTCGAGCTGTCCAACCTCCAGCGACAAGTCATCCATGGGCGGTCCGACGTCGGACGACCGAAGGCCGACAGCGCACGGGACTCGATCCTCGAACTCAACGACGGCGTCTCGGTGGTGCTGCACAGGGTCCGCCTCGACTCGTCCAACGCGATCGATATCTTCGGCGATTACGATCTCGTTCTCGACGGCACCGACAACTTCGCCACCCGCTACCTCGTCAACGACGCGGCCGCACTGGTCGGTATCCCGTACGTGTGGGGTTCGATCTACCGGTTCGAGGGGCAGGTCTCGGTGTTCTGGGATGCAGCTCCGGGCGGCGTCGGGATCAACTATCGAGATCTGTACCCCGAGGCTCCGCCGCCGGGAATGGTGCCCTCCTGCGCCGAGGGCGGCGTCCTGGGCGTGCTCTGCGCCTCGATCGGATCGGTCATGGTGACCGAAGCCATCAAGTTGATCACCGGAATCGGCGAGACGCTGCTGGGACGGCTGATGATCTACGACGCGTTGGCCATGAGCTACCGAACCGTCGGACTGGCCCGTGATCCGCACCGAACCCCGATCACGGAACTGATCGACTACGACGCCTTCTGCGGGGTGGTGCCGGCCGTCGAATCCGACGACGCCTCGATCAGCCCCGAGCAGCTACGGGCGATGTTGGATTCCGGACGCGAGGTCGCCTTGATCGACGTGCGTGAGCCGGTGGAGTGGGACATCGTGCGGATCGAGGGCGCTCGGCTGATACCACGCGGGCGAATTCTGTCCGGGGCGGCGTTGGCCGAGCTGCCACAGCAGGTACCGATCGTTCTGTACTGCAAAACCGGCATCAGGTCCGCGGAGGTTCTCGACGCTCTCGTCGGTGCCGGTTTCACCGACGCAACCCATCTCGACGGCGGAATCGTGGAGTGGGCCAAGCAGATCGAGCCCGGCCTGCCCATCTACTGACGTGGCGGCTGGGCCGCATGCGCGCGTCGTCCGCAGAGCTCTGCCCGATCGGCGGTACCGTGGCGTTCGTGAGCTCTGTCGAACCTCCTCAGCACGTGATCTCTACGTTCGGGCTGCGCGATGTCGAGCCTGCGCCACTGGGTGCGGACTGGGACGGAGGGTGGCGTCTGGGTGACGTCGTGCTCTCGCCCGTCGCCGATCATGCTCGCGCAGCCTGGTCTGCGAAGGTGCGAGAAACACTGACTGTGGACGGTGTTCGCCTCGCTCGACCGGTGCGCTCGACCGATGGTCGATACGTCGTGTCCGGTTGGCGCGCAGATACGTTCGTCGCGGGCGAACCCGAGCCTCGCCACGACGAAGTGGTCTCGTTGTCCATGCGGTTGCACGCAGCGACCGCGCAGTTGGAACGTCCCCGCTTCTTGGTGCAGCCACCCGTCGCCCCGTGGGCCGACGTCGACGTGTTCGTCGCGGCCGACCGGGCCGCCTGGGAGGCCGTTCCGCTACGGACCGCTCGCGGTGCGGGTGCGCCCGAGCCGTCGTCGAGTGACGGCAAGAGCAGCCTCGAGTTGGTCAAACAGCTTGCGACACTGCGCAAGCCCGTCGAATCGCCGGATCAATTGGTACACGGCGACCTGTTCGGGACGGTGTTGTTCTCCGGGAGCGATGCTCCGGGGATCAGCGACATCACCCCGTACTGGCGTCCGGCGTCGTGGGCTGCCGGCGTCGCCGTGGTGGACGCGCTCTCGTGGGGAGACGCCGACGACGGTCTGGTGGGCCGGTGGGACGATCTACCGGAATGGCCGCAGATGCTGTTGCGCGCGTTGATGTTTCGTCTGGCTGTGCACGCACTTCATCCGCGGTCGACGTCGGAGGCATTTCCCGGCCTCGCGCGCACGGCAGATCTGGTGCGTCTCATTCTGTAGGTTCGGGCGCAAGGCCCGGAGGGGCGGACAGTTCGCGGAACAGCGACCGGGCGGAGGCGATTGCCCGGGCCGAATCACCGTCCACGATGGCGTCGACGAGGGCTGTGTGCTCGGCGACGTAGTCGTCGTCGTGAGCAGTGGCGTGTTCTCTGATCGTCTCGTGGATCACCGGTAGCAACGAGTCGTAGAACTCCAGGTAGATCGCGTTGTGGCTGGCGGCGACGATGCTCCGATGCAGGCGCGCGTCGATTCGTACGGCGTCGGCCAACGGCACGTCGCCGCTCGACCAGGCGACATTGCGGTTCTCGAGGGCGTCGTTCATCTCTCGGATGTCGTGCTCGTCGCGTCGATCCGCAGCCAATGCTGCTGCGGTCACCTCGAGAGTTTCCCGGAGCTCGGTGACGTCGCGATAACGGGCGTCCGAGAAGTACTTGCCCAGGGTGCCGCCGAGGTCCGAGCAGGTCATGACGAACGTTCCCGACCCCTGCCGTCGCTCGACCATGCCGGCGTGGACGAGTGCCTGAACGGCCTCACGAACCGTGTTTCGCCCGGTGCCGGTCATCTCGCACAGCTCCGGTTCGGTGGGAATTCTGCTGCCGACCGGCCATCGTTTCGACGTGATCTCGTCGCGCAGGGCTTCAGTGACCTGGGTGATCAGGCTCGATCGGTGGACCTGGCGCACGGAGGCTCCTCGTTCTGGGGGCGGTGCAGTGCTCGGGGTGCTGCGCCGACGATGATACTGCGTTGCACCCGATGATCCGGTCATCCTATGATTACGCGGTGAGTGCGCCTACCGTTTCCGAGACCACCCAGACCGGTACATCACTCGTTCGCGGCCGCCTACTGGTGTTCGCCGCCATCGTTCTCTCTGCGCTGACGCTGCGCGCCGCCGTGACATCCATCAGCCCTCTGTTCGGCAGGATCGCAACGGATCTGCAGTTCGGGGATGCCGTGATCGGCGTCGTCGGGATGCTGCCGCCGGCGATGTTCGCCGTGTTCGGGTTGGCGACACCGTTTCTCGCCAAGCGCACCGGTCTCGAGCGCGCCGCCCTGCTCGCCATGGCCTTGACCACGATAGGGATGGCCACCCGGGCATTCGCGCCGAACACGGCGTCGTTGCTGGCGCTGTCCGCGATCGCCCTCGCCGGCATGGGTATCGGAAACGTCGTCATTCCACCTCTGGTCAAGCGGTACTTCTCGGATCGACTCGCAGTGGTCAGCACCATCTACATCTGTGCACTCCAGATCAGCACCATGATTCCGCCCCTGCTCGCGGTTCCGGTCGCCGATGCCCACGGGTGGCGGCTCTCCATCGGGGTCTGGGCGATCGTCGGTGTTGCCGCAGCATTGCCGTGGCTCGGTGTCGTGATCGCCCGACGCGGTCGCGACGAGAAGGACGTCTCGGCCGAGGCCGGTTCGGCGGCCGTGCACACCCGATCCGGCGGCCGCATCCATCGATCCTCGCTCGCGTGGGGAATGGTGATGATGTTCGCGATGACGTCGCTGATCACGTATTCGATGTTGACGTGGCTGCCGACGCTGTTGATCGACTCGGGTATCGGCGAGGGGTTGGCCGGAGCCTCGGTCGCCGCGTTCGGAGCGATGGGCCTGGTCACGTCGCTGGCCACGCCGACCCTCTGCGCAAAATTGCGCAATCCGTTCGGGCTCGTCCTGGTCGCCGCGGTGTGTTACCTCTGTGGGTTCTCCGGCTTGCACTTCTCGCCTGCCGCCGGAACGGTGATCTGGGTGTGCCTGATCGGTCTCGGCACGATGACGTTCCCGATGTCGCTGACGCTGATCAATCTCAGGACCCGCACCGCGGTGGGCTCATCCTCGCTCTCGGGCTTCACCCAGGGGTTGGGCTACGTGGTGTCGGCCACCGGCCCGATTCTGTTCGGCTTCCTGCACACCGTGTCCGGCGGTTGGGGACTGCCGCTGACGCTGCTCACCGGATGCGTTGTGATTCTGCTGGTCGGCGGCTATCTGTGCTGTCGACCTCGGATGCTCGAAGACTCCTGGTGACCCGGCTCGTCGACGCGTTCGATCTCACGTACGCGTCGACGAGCGGGTGAGAACGAGTTAATCAGCGGGTCACCGCACGCAGCGCCGCTGCAACATGGCTTTCCTATCTTGGTGTCACTCACCGAACCAGGAGGCCATACGTGACCAGCCTTTCTCGCAGCGCTTCAGCCGAAACCGGCTCTGCTGCCACCGCACCCGTTCCGCCCGGAACCGTTCCCGTCTCGGTGAATCACCGGATCGCGCATTGGAATTCCGAGGACGTGCAGGCGTGGGAAGGCGGCGGTAAGCAGATCGCCAAACGAAACCTGATCTGGTCGGTCGTCGCCGAACACGTCGGCTTCTCGATCTGGTCGATCTGGTCGGTGATGGTGTTGTTCATGCCGTTGTCGGTCTACGGCATCGATGCCGCGGGCAAGTTCTTCCTGGTGGCCGTCCCCACCCTCGTCGGTGCTGTCCTGCGCATTCCGTACACGTTCGCCACGGCGAAATTCGGCGGGCGCAACTGGACCATCTTCAGCGCTCTGGTGTTGCTGATTCCCACGCTGTTGACGATGTACTTCATGTTGAACCCGGCCTCGTACACCACGTACATCATCGTGGCGGCGTTCGCCGGAGTCGGCGGCGGTAACTTCGCCTCGTCGATGACGAACATCAACGCCTTCTATCCGCAGCGCGAAAAGGGTTGGGCCCTCGGACTGAACGCCGGCGGAGGCAACATCGGCGTACCGGTCATCCAGCTCATCGGTCTGCTGGTCATCGCTACCATCGGCAACACCGCACCCGAGATCGTCTGCGCCGTGTACCTGGTGTTCATCGCGATCGCCGCCGTCGGTGCCGCGCTGTACATGGACAACCTCGACAACCAGAAGACCAACGGCCGCTCCATGATCGACGTGTTGAAGTTCTCCGACGCATGGTGGATCGCCTTCCTCTACATCGGCACGTTCGGATCGTTCATCGGCTTCAGCTTCGCATTCGGGCAGGTACTCCAGATCAACTTCCTGGCCGGATTGACCGACGGGGCACCCGCCACGGCGGCTCAGCAGGCCCAGGCCTCGCTGCACGCTGCACAGATCGCGTTCCTCGGGCCACTGCTGGGGTCGCTGTCGCGTCCGTTCGGCGGCAAGCTCGCCGACAAGATCGGCGGCGGAAAGATCACCCTGTACACGTTCGTGGCCATGACCTTTTCCACCGGAATTCTGGTAGCGGCCAGCACCTGGGACGACTCGACGCCCGGGGCGGCCAGCGGCACTGTGATGGTCCTCTTCGTCATCGGATTCATCGCACTCTTCTTGCTTTCGGGCCTCGGCAACGGGTCGGTGTACAAGATGATTCCCGCGATCTTCGCTGCAAAATCTGTTGCACTGCAGGGCATGACGGTCGAGGAACAGCAGCACTGGTCCCGCAAGATGTCCGGCGCACTGATCGGGATCGCCGGTGCCATCGGCGCACTCGGCGGTGTCGCCATCAACCTGGTGCTGCGGGCGTCGTACTCCGGTAGTGCGAAGTCGGCAACCACAGCGTTCTGGGTGTTCCTCGGCTTCTATGTGGTCTGCGCGATCGTCACGTGGGCGATCTACCTGCGCAGGACCGACTCCGCCGATGCCGACGCTCCGGTAGCCGTCTGACGCTCGGTGCAGGCGCGCTCGAAACATTCTGCACGGCAACGAAATCGGAAGGACCCGCAATGAAGAACGCGGTAGTGGTAGGGCACGGAATGGTAGGGCACAGGTTCGTCGAGGCGCTGCGGGCGCGCGACGAGGGTGCCGAGTGGAAGATCACGATCCTGTGCGAGGAAGCTCTGCCGGCGTACGACCGGGTAGGTCTGTCGTCCTACGTCGGTGCCTGGGACCACAAGGAACTTGCGTTGGCGGGCAACGACTATCCGGGGGACTCCCTCGTCGAGATGCGTACCGGGGTACGGGCCGAACGCGTCGACCGTGACCACCGAACCGTCGTCACCTCGGCCGGCGACACCGTGGACTACGACGCGCTGGTCCTCGCCACCGGCTCCTACCCGTTCGTCCCGCCGATCGCCGGACACGACCTGCCCGCGTGCTTCGTCTACCGCACCCTCGACGACCTGGACAGGATCCGTGCGCGCGCCGACGCCGCTGGACCGGGAGCCGTGGGCGTGGTCGTCGGCGGCGGCCTGCTCGGACTCGAAGCGGCGAACGCGTTGAAGAAGATGGGCATGACGCCGCACGTCATCGAGTTCGCGCCGCGGTTGATGCCGCTCCAGGTGGACGAAGGCGGCGGTGCGCTACTGGCCCGCCTCGTCACCGATCTCGGATTGAACGTGCATGTGGGAGTGGGCACGTCGTCGATCACCGAGAACGACAGCGCCGGGTTGACGGTCGAGCTGAGCAACGGGGACACGATCGACGCGGCGCTGCTGGTGTTCTCCGCCGGGGTACGACCGCAGGACCGGCTGGCTCGCGAAAGCGGCCTCGAGGTCGGCGAGCGCGGCGGTATTCTGGTCGACATCGGTTGCACCACATCCGATCCCGACGTCTACGCCATCGGCGAATGTGCTGCGGTCGAAGGCCGATGCTACGGACTCGTCGCGCCCGGATATTCGACGGCCGAGGTGGTGGCCGACCGATTGCTCGGCGGCGCAGCGGAGTTCCCCGGAGCGGACATGTCGACCAAGCTCAAGCTCATGGGCGTCGATGTGGCGAGCTTCGGTGACGCGATGGCCGCAACTCCGGGTGCGCTCGAGGTGGTCTTCAGCGACGCACCCAAGGGCACCTACGCCAAGCTCGTCGTCACCGACGACGCCAAGACGTTGCTCGGCGGCATCCTCGTCGGCGACGCATCGGCGTACTCGTTGCTCCGGCCGCTCGTCGGACGCGAATTGCCGGGCGATCCGGGTTCGTTGATCTCTCCGGCGGCCGAGCAGGTCGGCATCGGAGCGCTTCCCGACGACGCCGAGATCTGCTCGTGCAACGGTGTGACGAAGGGTGCGATCTGCTCGGCTATCTCCGACGGTGCGTGCGATCTGGCCGCGGTGAAGAGCTGCACCACGGCAGGCACCACCTGTGGAGGATGCTTGCCGTCGATCAAATCGCTGCTGGCGGCATCGGGAGTGGTGCTGTCGAAGTCGTTGTGCGAGCACTTCTCTCAGTCGAGGGCCGAGTTGTTCGAGATCGTGCGGGCGACGAACACCCGAACTTTCTCGTCGTTGATCGCCAAGTACGGATCGGGTGCCGGCTGCGACATCTGCAAGCCCGTCGTGGCCTCGATTCTCGCGTCCACCTCGTCGGATCACATTCTCGACGGTGAACTGGCGTCGTTGCAGGACACCAACGACCACTTCCTGGCCAACATCCAGAAGAACGGCACCTATTCGGTGGTGCCTCGGATGCCGGGAGGGGAGTGCACGCCCGAGCAGTTGATCGTCATCGGTGAGGTCGCCCGCGACTTCGGGCTGTACACCAAGGTGACCGGCGGGCAACGCATCGACATGTTCGGTGCCCGCGTCGAACAGCTTCCCGAAATCTGGAAGCGGCTCGTCGACGCAGGCATGGAATCGGGTCAGGCGTACGGAAAGTCGCTGCGTACGGTCAAGAGCTGCGTCGGGTCCAGCTGGTGCCGCTACGGTGTTCAGGACTCGGTGGGAATGGCCGTCGACCTCGAGAACCGGTACCGCGGACTGCGCTCGCCGCACAAGATCAAGTTCGGAGTGTCGGGCTGCGCACGTGAGTGCGCCGAAGCCCGCGGCAAGGACGTCGGCATCATTGCCACCGAAGGTGGCTGGAATCTCTACGTGGGCGGCAACGGTGGCCAGTCGCCCAAGCACGCCCAGTTGCTCGCGTCCAACCTCGACGACGCCACACTCGTCAGCTACATCGACCGCTATCTGATGTTCTACGTCCGCACCGCGGACCGCCTGCAACGCACCGCACCGTGGCTGGAATCGCTCGATGGGGGATTGGACCACCTCAAAGCCGTCGTCTGCGAGGACAGCCTGGGCATCGGCGCAGAACTCGAGGCAGACATGGCACGCCACGTCGCCGGCTACAAGGACGAATGGGCAGGGGTGCTCGAGGACGAGGAGAAGCTCGGACGGTTCGTGTCCTTCGTCAACGCTCCGGCCGAGGCCGATCCGACCATCGCGTTCGACGAGTCCGGCGCACGCAAGGTGCCCGTGCTGATGGGGATGCCGCGCATCGGCGCGTGACGTGCTCGAGTGACGGGTTCCTGACAACCGACAGGTCACGAACCTGAGCGCATGTGCACAGGTGGGTAATCGCCGCTTAACGGCCAAGAAACACGGGCAGCGTCAAATAGCTGACCAGGAGGTACGCCATGACTGTCATCGATTCACATACTTCGGTACCGAACGATCTTTCGCGAGACTGGACCCCGGCCTGCACCCTCGATGCTCTCATCCCGGGTCGCGGGGTGGCGGTGCTGCTGCGCGGCGGCACCCAGGCGGCACTGTTCTTACTCGACGACGGACGGCTGTTCGCGGTCGGCAACATCGATCCCTACGGCCGCGCTGCAGTGATGTCACGTGGTCTGGTCGGCGACCGCGGCGGCGAGCCCACCGTCGCGTCTCCGCTGCTCAAGCAGGTGTTCTCTCTCGTCGACGGACGTTGCCTCGACGATGCGGAGGTCTCGCTCGGCTCGTTCGAGGTCGCCACGGTCGAGGGTGTCGTGCTCGTCCGCGGCGGATCTACGTGACCGAAAATGCCGGGGCGGACATGCCTCTGGCCGGGTTCACCGTCGGGGTGACGGCGTCGCGTCGCGCCGAGGAGTTCGCGACTTTGCTCGAGCGGCGTGGGGCCAGCGTGATGCACGCGCCTGCGATCAGAATAATCCCGCTCGCCGACGACGCAGAGTTGGAACGCGTCACCGCGGCGATCATCGCTGCACCACCCGAGATCACCGTCGCCACCACGGGAATCGGTTTTCGTGGCTGGATCGAGGCCGCCGACGGTTGGGGGCGAGCCGAAGAACTCGGTCGTGCTCTGGGTGCGTCGCGACTGTTGGCGCGCGGTCCGAAGGCTACCGGTGCCATTCGCGCGGCGGATCTACGTGAAGAATGGTCGCCTGCCTCCGAGTCGTCCGCCGAAGTGCTCGAACATCTGCTCGCCGAGGGCGTCGAGGGCAAACGCATAGCGGTACAACTTCACGGCGCGACCACCGAGTGGGAGCCGGTTCCGGATTTCTGCGAGGTACTGCGTTGCGCCGGAGCCGAAGTGGTGCCGGTGCCCGTCTACCGTTGGACGGCACCCGACGATCAGAGTCCGATGGATCGCATGATCGAATCGGTCGTCGTCGGTGATCTCGACGCCATCAGCTTCACCTCGGCACCGGCGGTCGCGTCGATGCTGATGCGTGCCGACGAGAACGGCGTACTCGAGCCTCTGCTGCAGTCGATGCGTACGCGAGTGCTTCCGGTGTGCGTGGGGCCGGTCACCGCAGCCCCGCTCGAACAGCTGTCGGTTGCCACCACTGCGCCTGCGCGTGCGCGCCTCGGAGCGCTCGCCCGTCACATCGCCGAGGAGCTGCCCAGGAGAACCGGTCGCCTGCACGCAGGCGGGCATGTGGTCAGTGTTCGGGGACGGTGTGTGGTGGTCGACGGGGAGGTGCGGCCCGTGTCCCCGGCCGGGATGGCGCTGATGAAGACGTTGAGTCGCAATCCGGGGCGCGTGGTCTCCCGTGAAGACCTGTTGGCCTCGTTGCCCGGAGGGGGTGGCGATACCCACGCGGTGGAGACCGCCATGACCCGACTCCGTTCCTCACTGGGGGCACCCAAGGCGATCCAGACCGTGGTCAAACGCGGCTACCGTATCGCGTTGGACTATATAGAGACCGAATCCGACTGCGATACACACGAACCCACGGGGGCTGTTGCCGTGAGCGAGGGGAGTAAGTACTGATGGAACCCACCTTGGTGTTGGTCGCACACGGCACTCGAAACCCGCGCGGTGTGGAGATGGTCGCCGCGCTCGCCGACGCCGTCTCGAAGCAGATCGGTACTACGCGTGTCGCCTTCGTCGACGTGCTGGGACCGTCCCCGTCCGAGGTACTGCGCGACACTCCGGAATCGGCGGTCGTCGTTCCGGCATTTCTGGCATCGGGTTATCACGTCCACACCGACGTGCCGCGCGAGATCACGGACAGTGCGCACTCGTCGGTCGCCGTCACCCGTGCCCTCGGGCCGGACCCGGTGCTCGCGCGAGTGATGGTCGATCGGCTCCGGGACGCCGGCTGGCGAGCCGGCCAGAGCATCGTGCTCGCGGCCGCAGGATCGTCCGATCCTCGTGCGTTGCAGGAACATCGGATCGCGGCAGCCATGCTCGCGGACGCGGCTCGGACACCGGTGAAGATCGGATACGTGGCCACCAGTACGCCGACCGTCGCGCAGGCGGTGTCCGGGCTGCGGCAAGCCGGGCACGATCGAGTGTTCGTGGCGAGCTATCTGCTGGCTCGTGGGCTCTTCCACAATCGGTTGGCCGACGTGGGAGCCGACGGCGTCGGTGCGCCGCTCGGGGTGCATCCGGCCATCGTCGATCTCGTCGTCGAGCGGTACCACGAGGGTGTTCGGCTGCTGGCCGGTTCGGAATTCAGTACGGCAACGGAAGGATTGTCACCGGCTCGTCGTCGCTGACGTCGGCGGGTATCACGGCGAGAGCATCACGGCCGACGAGGTGCGCCAGATGAGCTGTCCGGACCTTGACGTCGGCTCGCCAGCGGGTACCGTCGGCCACCACGGGAACGATTCGAGGGATCGGGGCTCGAACCTCGGATGCATTGGACAACAACCCCGTTCGCGGTGAACGCGGAATGCGAGCGGTGAGCGCGTCGACGATCGCCGGTGCGGTCAGCAGCGCCGTGCTCACTGCCGCGAGCGGATTGCCGGGGAGGCCGAGGACAACCGTACCGTCGGGCAGGGTCGCGGTGATCTGGGATCCGCCGGGACGCACGCGCACTCGCCCGACCACGGTTTCGGCACCGAGGGCGGCGAGCGTGGAGCGTAGCTGATCGGCGGCACCTCCTCCGGTGGCTCCGACCACGACCACGAGGTCGATGTTTTCGGTACTTCCCAAGAGGTCGGCGAACGCGGTCGCCGTGTCGTCGAGCAGCAGTGCGTCCACGACGGCGATTCCACAGTGCGCCAGATACTCCGGCAGCGCCGATCCGAGTACATCCCTGGTCTCCCCGGGTGCCAGCGGACCCGATACCCGAATCTCGTTTCCGCTGATGACAATTCGTGCGCGAACCGGTCCCCGCACATCGAGTTCGGTCACCTCCGCGCTCGCGGCGAGTGACCGAACAGCAGTGTCGATTGCGGTACCCGAGGCAACCAACTCCGTTCCGGGAAGCCAGTCCTCGCCGCGGCGACGCGTGTCATCGGTCGACGTCGCCGTCGGTGCGCGTTCCACCACGCCGGCCGGTGTCGTGACCGCGTGTTCGTCGCGAACGACCGCAGTGGCACCGGGAGGAAGCGCTGCGCCGGTCGCGATGCGTACTGCGCTGCCGTCGGCGAGTCGGGCGATGCCGGACGTCCCGGCGTAGGCGATATCGGGCCTCAGCGTCCACGGAGGGGGTCCGCTCACGGCAAATCCGTCCATCGCGGAGATGTCGACCGCAGGCAGTGCCGTTGCCGCCACCAACGGTTGCGCGAGCACGGTCCCAGCCGTGTCCTGCAACGGAATTCGATGAACCTGGAGGGCGGCTACTCGCTGTCGAATTCGTTCGTGCGCGGCGTCGATGTCGAGTACGTCCTCCGATCTCGACGAGGCTGCGGCGCGCGCGGCGACCAGATCGGCAGGGGTGTCGCAGTCCTCGATATCGGCAACCGTGACGACGCGGTGCTCGTTCGGTACGAGTGCGCGCATCGGGGCGCCCTCTACGGTATCGAGCGCCGCCACCGCCGAGCGCAGCGCGCTGTAGCGCCAGACTCCGAGCAGGAACTGGGTGCGACCGGTGGCGTCGGCCGCGAACACTGCGTCGGTCTCGACTCGGTGGAACTGATCGATCAGTGACTGCACCGCAGAAGCATTCAGCAGCGGTATGTCCGACGCTACGACTGCCACCAGATCGGCTGTCCCGTCGAGTGTTTCGAGTCCGGCGGCCAGAGCTGCCACCGGGCCGCCGCCGGCGGGGGACTCTCGGGTCTGCACAACCGAACCCGGTACTGCGTCGCGTGTGGGGCCCACCAGTACCGTTCGGCGACAGTCCGAGACGGCCGCCACTGCAATGTCGACCAGTCGTCGTCCGCCGACCGTGAGCGCGGGCTTGTCGACCTCTGCCGATGGCGAGCCGGCAAGGCCCGCCATTCGCGATCCACGACCACCCGCGAGCACGATGGCGTCGCAGATCGGCTCGGTCGACGAGCCGCTCACCGGTGCGATCCCATCACGTCGGCAGCGGCACGTTCTGCAGTCGAACCTGGCCGCGCGCAATGGTCTTACCGCTGTCGGTCGCGGTGATCGTGACCAGCCAGAGTTGCTGAACGCGTCCCTGCTGCAACGGTTCCGCGAGAACATCCACCCGTCCGCCTTTGCTGGCGCGCAGGAAATCGGTTCCGTTGTGCACTCCGACCGCGAACTCGCCGCGATCCTTGACCGCCTCACTCGCACCGATGCTCGCGGCGCTTTCCACAGCGCTGGTATAGACCCCACCGTGTACGACGCCCCAGGGCGTGAAATGTTCCTCGGTCAACTCGATGTGCCCCGCTACCCGCGTGCCCGAGACCTCGTCGATCACCAGGCCGGCCGCGGCGACGAAAGTGCTCGCCTTGGACAGGGCGAACTTCGCCGTAGGGCGTGGATCGAACTGCCCGAGCCGATCTCCGATGTTCATCCTTCGAGATTAGTGGTCGACGTCGGAGGCTGGGGGAGCGCCCCGAAGTCGAAGCGAACGGACTTCAGCGACACTCGCCCGTCGCGGATCTCGACACCTTCACCGCGCAGCGTCTCGAGTTGTCTCGTCGCCAGATGCGCCGCAGGCTTTCCGCTTGCACCCAGGACACGGTGCCACGGCAGATCGGCGGAGTCGGTCCGCATGATCCACCCGACGATGCGGGGGCTGGACAGGTCGGCCGCCGCCGCGATGTCCCCGTAGGTGGCAACGGAACCGACGGGAATCGACGCGACCAACGCGCGTACCCGCTCCACCTGCGCCTCGGTGATCGGAGCCATCTACAGCAGGGATCGCACCAGCTCGGCCACGTCGGCCGGCTTGGCCTGGCCGACCATGTGATCGCAGTCGAGTTCGACGGTGCGCAGGTTCTCGCCGAGCTTGTCTTGGAGCGCGGACACGAATTCTTCGGTCACATAAGGAGGTTCGACGCGCATGGCCCGCACCACGATGGTCGGGACGCTCTCGGCGGGCACCACGATCGGACGAGCGAGCTCGCCCCACGTCGCAACGATGGCCGGAATCGACATTCGCCACGCGACCTTCCCGCCGTCGGCAGGGACCAGGTGATCGGTGACCTCGCGGTCGAGCAACTCGGTGGGCACGTCCGCCCAAGCCCCGTGGATCTTCTCCGAACGCGCCTCGTCGGCGTCGGTGTAATCGGGGGACTTCGCAGTGGCCTCGGCGACCTCGAGCAGCTCCTCCGGCGGCAAGGCAATCGCAGGATCGAGCAGCACCAGCGCGCGCACCACCTCCGGGAACCGCTGTGCGAGATGCACGGCCAACGCGCCGCCGTAAGAATGTCCGAGCACCACGACCGGACCGCGCGCATGGGCGTCGAGCACGGCCTTCAGTGCGGTGACCTGAGCGTCGATGTCCCACGGTGGAACGGACGGAGAACGGCCGTGGCCGATCAGATCGGGAGCCAGAATGCGGGCCTCGGGCAGGTGATTCTCGGCGAGGTCCCACCAACGGGCACCGTGGCCGGTCACACCGTGAACGGCGAGGATTTCGGGACCGTCTGCGGGTCCGAACGTATGCAGATTCAACTCGGGCACGTGAACCACTATGCCGCATCGAAGGCCCCGGTTTCGAAGGGGACGGGTCGGCTGCCGCCCCCGGGCCGCCGGATCGGGGCACGGCCCTTCGTGTCGGTGGGGCGTGATTGCATGTCCCGCATGAGCACGGACGGCAGACACGGCGCGACGGTCACCCTCGTCCGTGCACCCAGGGTGGCGCAGCCGCCCCGCCGGTGGACCGATTCCGCTGCCCGGTTGCTGGCGTGGACTCCCGATTCGGCGGCGGAGGCGGCTCAGGGCGCTCCTCGATGGAACCCCTGGCAGGTGCTCGGCGGGCCCGGCTCGGGAAAGACAGCGCTCGTGGCGGACTACGCAGTCTCCCGAATCGTGTCCGGCGATCCGGAATCGGTCCTGGTGCTCACTCAGTCGAAGCGCGCGTCCATCACGCTCCGCGAGCAGATCACCGCCGGTCTGTTCAGCGGCGATCACGCGCTGCGCGCCACGCGCGAACCGCTGGTACGCACGGTGCACTCGTATGCGTTCGCGGTACTCAGGTTGCAGGCCTCCCTCTACGGCAATCCGCCTCCTCGACTGCTGACCGGTGCCGAGCAGGACGCGGTGGTCCGCGAGATGCTGCGGGGCGACGTCGAGGACGGAGCAACCGACTGGCCGGATCGATTGCGCCCGGCTCTCGGTACCGCAGGATTCGTCACCGCGGTGCGAGACATGATGCTCCGATCCGCCGAACGCGGAATCGGGCCCGAGGATCTGGTCAAGCTCGGCCGCACGCACGGCAGGCCCGAATGGATCGCCGTCGGCAAATTCGCGGCTCGATACGAACAAGCCATGTTGCTGCGCGGCGCAGTCGGCGTCGAAGCCGCAGGGGCCACGGCACCGGGCCTCGACGCGGCCGAGCTCATCGGCAGCGCACTGATGGCGTTCGCCACCGACCCGGATCTGCTGCGCAGTGAGCGCGCCCGCATCCGGCATCTCGTCGTCGACGATGCGCAGCACCTCGATCCGCAAGCTGCGCAGCTGATTCGGTTGATCGGCACCGATACCGAATCGACCGTGATCGCCGGGGACCCCGATCAATCCGTCTTCACGTTCCGTGGAGCGGATCCCACGTTCGTGGCCGATCTGCTCGATGCGGACTCGCCTCGACGGGTGGTCCTGACGCGGAACTTTCGATCGGTGCCTGCAGTGGCGGAACTGACCGACATCGTGGCGGGGCGACTGCCCGGGCTCGGTCGGCACCGCAGTCCCGAGCCGGTGGCCACGGCTCGGTTCGGCGAGCCGGAGGCCCGGGTACACGTCGTGTCTTCGCCTGCCAAGGAAGCCGCGATCATCTCCGACGCCATGCGACGCGCGCACCTGATCGACGGAATGCCCTGGTCCGAGATGGCGATCGTCGTGCGGTCGGTCCCGCGTACCGTCGCGCCGCTGCGTCGCGCTCTGCACGCGGCCGGTGTCCCCATGATCACCCCGGCTTCGGAGTTGCCGTTGCATCGCCAGCACGGAGCGGTGGGCTTGCTGCTGGTGCTGCGGGCGATCTCCGACCCGTCGTTCGACGGAGAAGATGCGCTGGCTCTACTTTCCGGCCCCATCGGGGGTGCCGATCCGGTAGGTCTGCGGCGGCTGCGCCGAGGTGTCCGCAGACTCGAACTGGCCTCGGGTGGCGAGCGCGATTCGGCCGAACTGCTCAGAGTCGTTCTCACCGGCGAGACGCGAGAGAAGTTCGGGTGGATCACTGGTCTGTCGGACGTGGAAGCGGCACCGCTGCGACGAGCACTGAGCGTCGTTCGTAAGGCGCGAGCGGTGGCTCGGGAAGGCCGCGGAGTCGAGGACGTGCTGTGGGCTGCGTGGCAGGCGTCCGGACTCGAGCGGCGTTGGGCCGCCGCGTCCGCGTGGGGTGGGTCCGCGGGTGCTCAGGCCGATCGAGACCTCGACGCGGTGGTCGCACTCTTCGACGCCGCGGCGGCCTACGTCGACAGGCTGCCGCGCGCGCAGCTGGGCGGATTCCTCGATTACATTGCGCAGCAACAGATTCCTACCTCGAGCTCGAATCGTTCGACTGCGCCGGCCGATGCGGTGACGCTGCTCAGCGCGCACTCGGCAGCCGGTCGCGAATGGGAACTGGTGGCGGTCGCCGGGGTTCAGGAGGGGCTGTGGCCGGGTCTGCGAGCGCGCGGCAGCCTCCTCGGAACCGACACCCTCGTCGATCTGGTGTCCGGCAAGGTCGACGCGGCTGCGGCCCTCGACGGACGACTGTCGAAAGCTGCACCGCTACTCGCCGAGGAACGCAAGCTCTTCCTCGTGGCGTGCAGTCGCGCGCGCTCCACTCTGCTCGTCACTGCCGTGGACTCGAGCACCGGCGATACCGATCTGGTTCGCTCCCGATTCGTCGACGAACTCCGAGGAGTCGACGGCGACGCAGATCCCGTCCCGCTGCCCGAAGTTTCCGAGCCGCCGACCCCGCACCGGGTGTTGGCATTACCGATGTTGGTCGCCGAGCTTCGCGGGGTCGTCTGCGATCCCGTTGTTGCCGAACATGATCCGGACAAGCGAGCACGCGCCGCGCGGCACCTGGCCACACTCGCCGAGGCCGGCGTCCGAGGCGCACATCCCGACGAGTGGTTCGGGATTGCGGGGCTCAGCACCAGCGAGCCCCTGTGGCACCTCGGCGACGGGCCGGTCCCGCTCTCGCCATCGACGGTGGAACAGCTCACCACCTGCCCGCTGCGCTGGATGCTCGAACGTCACGGAGGAAACGACGGCACCAACACTCACGCCGTCACCGGAACCCTCGTGCACACTCTGGTGCAGGCGGTGGCAGGCCGGATCCCACCGGACCAGCTCAGGCGGGCACTCGAGACGGCGTGGGATGCAGTCGATCTCGGATCACAGTGGTTCTCGCGTCACGAGCTCGATCGAACCGGGGCGATGCTCGACACGTTCGAGAATTGGCTGCAGGGCACCCGAGGCGAGCTCACCGAGGCGGGCGTCGAGGTACAGGTCGACGGCATTCTGGCCGCCCGATCCGAGGACGAGCCTGCGGTCGCCCTGCGCGGCCGGATCGATCGGCTCGAACACGATCCGGACGGCCGCCCGGTCGTCATCGACGTCAAGACGGCCAAAACGGTGATGTCCAAGGAAGACGCGCGCAACCACCATCAATTGGCCACGTATCAGGTCGCCGCTGCCGCGGGTGCGATCGAAGGTGAGCCCGCGGGCGAACCCGGGGGTGCTCGGTTGGTGTTCGTGGCCAAACCGCACAACAAGGACGGCGCGACGCAGCGGATCCAGGAGGTGCCGACACCGGAGAAACTCGAGGAATGGCGAGACACCGTCCACCGGGCGGCCTCGGCGACGCAGGGTCCCGTCTTCGAAGCCAGAGTCAACGACGGGTGCAGACATTGCCCCGTCAAATCCAGTTGCCCGGCCCACGAGACAGGACGGCAGGTGACCGAGCAGTGACCGCCTCGGCGACGCGCAGCGCAACCGTGCGGGTCTCACCCGTCGAACTGTCCCGCGCCCTCGGGCAGAAGCACCCACCCACCGACGAGCAGGCGGCGGTGATCGCCGCCCCACCCGGTCCGACGCTCGTCGTGGCAGGCGCAGGGGCTGGGAAGACCGAGACGATGGCCGCGCGAGTGGTGTGGATGGTGGCCAACGGGTTCGTCGATCCGGATCAGGTACTCGGACTGACGTTCACCCGAAAGGCCGCGCAGCAACTGACGTCCCGAATCCGCGCTCGGCTGGCGCGGCTCGCCGGGTCGGATCTGGTGCGCGCGCTGGATCCGAGTCTGGCACTGCGCGAACGGATTCTCGCCGCGGAGCCGGAGGTGAGCACCTACCACTCGTATGCCGGGCGACTGCTCACCGAGCACGGCCTGTTGCTGCCCATCGAGCCCTCCGCGACGCTGCTGTCGGAGACCGAACTGTGGCAGCTCGCGCATCGTGTGGTCAGCACGTGGGACGGCGATCTCGACACCGACCGAAATCCCACGTCGGTGACGGAGGCGGTACTCGCCCTCTCCGGTCAGCTGGCCGAACATCTGGTGGACCCCGACCAGCTGCGCGAGGCGCACGTGGAACTCGAGAAACTGGTGCACACACTCGGCCCCGGTCCACGTCAACGTGGTGGGCCGACCAAGGAGCTGCTCAACATCCTCGATGCCCAACATCAACGAATCACGTTGTTGCCCTTGGTGGAACGACTTGCGCAGACGCTTCGGCACGAAGGGGCACTGGATTTCGGTTCGCAGATGTCGATGGCGGCGCGGGTCGCGGCCGAACATCGCGAAGTGGGAATCGCAGAGCGGCAACGCTTTCGGCTCGTTCTGCTCGACGAATACCAGGACACCGGTCATGCCCAGCGGGTGCTGCTGTCCTCACTGTTCGGATCCGGTAGCGATGCCACCCTGGCGCTGACAGCCGTGGGCGATCCGATGCAGTCGATCTACGGGTGGCGAGGGGCGTCAGCGGCGAACCTGCCGCGGTTCGCCACCGATTTCCCGCAGGCGGACGGCAGTCCGGCACCGCGGCTCGAACTCCTCACCAGCTGGCGCAACCCGCCCGAGGCACTCGCTCTCGCCAATCTGATCACCGACCCCCTGCGCCGCGTCGGTGTACCGGTGCCGACCCTGCGGGCCCGGCCGGGCGCGGTGCCCGGCGATGTACGGCTGGCCGTCACCGACACCGTCCTCGACGAACGGGAATGGATCGCCGACCGAATAGCCGAGCGCTACCGCGACGCCCTCGAACTGGACCGGCCTCCGCCCAGTGCCGCGGTACTCGTGCGGCGCAACGCCGATGCCGAGCCGATCGCCGAGGTGCTGCGTAGCCGTGGCCTACCCGTCGAGGTGGTCGGGCTCGGCGGATTGCTGCATGTGCCGGAGGTCGCCGACATCATCGCGATGCTGCGTCTGGTGGCCGATCCGACTGCGGGCAGCTCGGCCATGCGCATCCTCACGGGCTCCCGATGGCAGATCGGGGCCGCCGATCTGCGGGCGCTCGCTCAGCGCGCCAAGGAGCTCGAGATTCGGGGCGGCTACGGCACCGCGGGCCGTGTCGACGACCCACAGGCGCTCGACGCCGCGCTCGGAAGTGCCCTGCCGGGGGAACAGTCGGAGCAGGCCGGTCTGGCCGACGCCATCGCCGATCCAGGTTCGGCCGAACGATATTCGGAGGCCGGGCACCGACGCATCACTGCGCTCGCCGGAGAACTACATCTGTTGCGCGACCGTATCGGGCAGCCGCTGACGGAACTGGTCGCCGACATCGAACGTATCATGGGCATCGGCGTCGAAGCGCAGGCGCGGACACCGTTCGGTGTGGATGGGGCAGTCGGGCGCGAGCATCTCGACGAATTCGCCCATGTGGTGGCCGATTACGCCGACAATCCAACGGCCACGGTCACCGGATTCCTGTCGTTCCTCGCGGCGGCCGAGACTGTCGAGGACGGGTTGGCTCCGGGGGAGGTCGATGTCGCCCCGCATCGAGTACAGGTGCTGACGGTGCATTCGGCGAAGGGCCTCGAATGGGAGGTCGTGGCCGTACCGCACGTGGCGACCGGAGTGTTCCCGTCCTCGAACGCCTCGTCGACCTGGCTCGGGGCGATGGCCGAACTGCCGCCGTCCCTGCGCGGCGACCGCGCTCTCGACGGTGAGGGTTCCGAGGGGGTACCGGTACTCGAGCTCGAGGACCTCTACAACCGAAAGGACCTCGAGGACGCCGTCAAGCGGCACAAGGATGCGCTCGCTCGGCGTCGGCTCGCCGAGGATCGTCGACTGTTCTACGTTGCACTCACCAGAACCGAACGGGTGCTGCTGGTCTCGGCGCATCAGTGGGACGAGACGTCCACGAAGCCTCGTGGCCCGTCCGAGTTTCTCGACGAGCTCCACCGGTACACCTCGACGGCAGAGGACGCCGTCGCGGTGGTCGAGCAGTGGGCACCGGCCCCCGAAGCCGGAGCCGTCAACCCGTTGGGGGCCGAGCCGCATACGGCATCCTGGCCGCGAGATCCGCTCGGGCCGCGGCGAGGCGCGATCGAGAGTGGTGCGGCCGAGGTTCTGCGGGCCCTGGCCGACAGGGCCGGCTCCCACCATGATTCGGACGAAGACGAGGACGAGGACGACCCGGAGAAGTGGGGCTTCGACGTCCGGACCTTGCTGGCCGAGCGCTCGGCGCGGGCCGTTGCCGGGGTCGATGTCGCACTACCCGAGAACCTGTCGGTGACTCAGCTGGTCGACTTGGCAGCAGATCCGGATGCGCTCGCCTCGCGACTGCGCCGGCCACTTCCGTTTCCCCCGAATCCGTTGGCGCGCCGTGGAACAGCGTTTCACGCGTGGATCGAGCGCCGGTTCGGCGCGACCCGACTGCTCGATCTCGACGAACTACCGGGCTCCGCCGATACCGGTGCTTCTGCCGATGTGGACCTGGACACTCTTCAGCGGGCATTCGAGGCCTCCGATTGGGCTCTGCGCAGCCCGGTGGAGGTGGAGGTGCCGTTCGAGACATCGGTGGCAGGAACGGTGCTGCGCGGTCGGATCGACGCGGTGTTCGCCGACCCGGACGGCGGCTGGACCGTCGTCGACTGGAAGACCGGAGCCGAGCCGTCGGCGTCCGAGCAACAGGCGGTGGCGATGCAGCTGGCGGCGTACCGGCTTGCGTGGGCGGAGCTGATGTCCGTCGGTCGTGCCGAGCCGGTACCGCTCGATCGCGTCCGTGCAGCGTTTCACTACGTCCGCAGCGGCCGTACCATCTCGCCCGAAAATCTGCCTGACGCAACAGCTTTGGCGGCGTTGCTCGAAGGTCGACCCGTCGTGGACGACATCGACACTACGGTGCCAGTCGACGAGCTTTCAGAGCCTCGGTGACCAGTGGGATCTGCAGGGGGAGACGAGCGATCATGGCGGCCTTCAAGGCCGGTGACGTCTTGGAGCTGCGTACGTACTTCCATGCGAGGTTGATGTTGGCGGGGAAGACCGCGACGAACAGGCCCGCTGCCAACGCACCGCCCACTCGACGGGTGCGGGGTGCGGCCAACGTGGCAGCCACAGCGAGCTCGGCTACTCCCGATACCTGGGTGTACGTCCGCGCCGAACCTGGCAGGGCGGTCGGTACCTGCGCATCGAAGAATTGGGGAGTGACGAAATGGAGTACTCCGGCGCCGGCGAGCAATCCCGCGAGACGCAGCGCTGCGGCCTGACTCGGTCTCTGTGTCATGCACACACCGTGCCACACGGTGCTGCATCCGCCCATCCGGTCCGCTCGAAGCGGTCGGTTGTCGACGCGGAAGCGCGGCATGGGGTTACGCTGCGTGCCGTGAATGATCTCGACTTCGGTGAGCACCTCGGTGGGCGACGTGGGAGGTAGGTTGCGCACGCGCCTGGGGGACAGCGGCGCGTTGACCGACAAGCCCGATTTCGCGCTGGTAGGTGTGCTGCGGGTTCCGGAAATCGAATCCAGCCCGTGGAGCGCGATCTACAAGCGGGTTCTGATGGCGTTGGGAATCCTCTTTCTCGCGGCGTTCGTCGTCTACCTCGATCGCGACGGCTACAGCGACAATCAGAACGGCGAGCTGTCGTTCCTCGACGCGTTCTATTACGCGACGGTGTCGCTGTCGACCACCGGATACGGTGACATCGCGCCGATGAGTCCGTCTGCGCGGCTGGTCAACATTCTGGTCATCACCCCCTTACGAGTCCTGTTCCTCATTCTGTTGGTCGGCACCACGCTGTCGGTTCTCACCGAGCGGTCTCGACAGGCATTCAAAATTCAGCGATGGAGACGCAGCGTGCGCAATCACACCGTGGTCATCGGTTTCGGTACCAAGGGCCGAACCGCAGTCGACGCGATGCTCGGCGACGGAGTGTCGGCCTCGGACATCGTCGTGGTCGACACCGACCAGACCGTGCTCGACGCGGCCTCGGCGATGGGTCTGGTCACCGTCCACGGCTCGGCCACCAAGTCCGATGTGCTTCGTCTCACGGGCGCTCAACATGCCGCGGCCATCATCGTGGCGACCAATCGCGACGACACGGCGGTCCTGGTGACGCTGACGGCCAGGGAAATCGCTCCGAAGGCCAAGATCGTCGCCGCGATCCGAGAGGCCGAGAACACGCACCTGGTGCGCCAGTCCGGTGCGGACTCGGTGGTCGTCTCGTCCGAAACTGCGGGTCGGCTGCTCGGAATTGCCACGTCCACACCGTCCGTCGTGGAGATGATCGAGGATCTTCTCACCCCGGAGGCAGGCTTCGCCGTCGCAGAGCGAGAGGTGGAGCGGGACGAGGTGGGCGGTTCACCGCGTCATCTGGCCGACATCGTGTTGGGAGTGGTCCGCGGCGGCAAGCTGTTCCGGGTCGGATCACCCGAGGTCGACGCGATCGAGGCAACCGACCGACTGCTGTACATCCGTCGCGTGGCCGACTGAGCAGGCCCAGTAGGGTCGTGAGCGTGCCGAATTTTCAGCTCGTCCATCCACCTCGACTGTCTCGATCACCGCTCGACCGGGCCGAGGAATTGCGCCGCGACACAGCGGCACTGGCCGCCGGTTGGTCCACGGCTCGCATACTCGACGTGGACGGTCGCGGCAGATTCGCAGTGGACGACGGTGGTCTGGTCTTCGTCGACGCCGCAGACGTGGCCACGGAACCGACCGAGGACGTGGTCTTCCTCGGGATTCATGAAGATCGTCACCTGTGGACCCGGCGCGTAGAACTCGTCCAGGGCACGTTGGGAGATCTGCGCACCGACGGTGAGCGCCTCGACAGTGTGTCGCTGTCGATGGTCACCGGGGCTCTGGCCATCCTCAATTGGCACGCCAGTGCGCGGTTCAGCTCGCTCGACGGCGCTCCGTCCGTTCCGTCGGCTGCAGGCTGGTCGCGGACCAGCACGTCCTCGGGTCACGAAGAGTTTCCGCGCACCGATCCTGCGGTGATCTGCCTGGTTCACGACGGCGCGAATCGAGTGCTGTTGGCGCGCGCACCGATGTGGCCCGAACGTCGGTTCTCGGTGTTGGCCGGATTCGTCGAGGCCGGCGAGTCGCTGGAGACCTGCGTCGCGCGAGAGATCAAGGAAGAAGTGGGGCTGGACGTATCCGGCATCGAATATCTCGGCAGTCAGCCGTGGCCGTTTCCGCGCTCGGTGATGATCGGCTTCTCGGCCGTCGCCGACCCGGATCAGCCGCTCGCATTTCAGGACGGCGAGATCGCCGAGGCGCACTGGTTCGAGCGGACCGAGGTCGTCGCCGCCCTCGAACTGGGCGACTGGGGATCGGAGTCGACGTCTCGATTGCTGCTTCCCGGATCCATCTCGATCGCTCGCGGGATGCTGGAGGCGTGGGCAGCGACGACCTGACGCTCGATCAGAGCGACAGAGCGCGCTTGACCTCGGCGAGACTGGGGTTGGTTGCCGTCGATCCGTCCGCGAACTGCACGGTGGGCACGATGTGGTTTCCGTTGTTGACGCTGCCGACGAACTCGGCGGACTCGGGGTTCTGCTCGATGTCGATCTCGGAGTAGGCGATTCCCGCCTCGTCGAGCTGAGTCTTGAGCCGGCGGCAGTACCCGCACCAGGTGGTGGAGTAGACGGTCAGCGCGGCCGGGGTCTGTGGGGTGTTCTCGGTAGTGGTCACGGAGACAGTCAACAGCAGGGCGCAGGTGATTGTTCCGTGACGGCCGCCTCGGCGAGTCTCGGCGGCGTCGGGCCCGGACATCGCTGTCGGTAGGCACTGACACAATGGACCCATGGCTGACGACGCGATGACTGCCGGGCTCGATCCGGAGCAATCCGCGGCAGTGCTGGCCCCTCGCGGTCCGGTCTGTGTGCTCGCCGGGGCAGGAACGGGCAAGACCCGCACGATCACTCGACGCATCGCGCATCTCGTGTCCGCGGGGCACGTGTCCTCCGGCCAGGTGTTGGCGGTCACCTTCACCGCGCGGGCGGCCGGTGAGATGCGCGGCCGTCTTCGAGAACTCGGCGTCGGGGGAGAGGGTCCTCCGGTGCAGGCCCGTACCTTCCACGCTGCCGCGATGCGCCAGCTCAAATATTTCTGGCCACAGGTCGTCGGCGACACCGGGTGGCAGCTGCTCGACCGTAAGTTCACCGTCGTCTCGCAGGCGGCTAACCGGGCCGGCGTGTCCACCTCCACCGACGCCATCCGCGACCTCGCGGGCGAGATCGAGTGGGCGAAAGGCTCGTTGATCGCCCCCGAGGACTACCCGCGCATAGCGGCGAGCAACCGACGCGACGTGCCCATGGACGCAGCCAAGGTCGCTGCGGTGTACGCGGGATACGAAGAACTCAAATCTCGCGGCGGCGACGGCATGTTGCTCGACTTCGACGATCTGCTGTTGCACACCGCCGCGGCGCTCGAAGAGCACTCCTCGGTTGCCGACGAATTCCGAGAACGCTATCGCTGCTTCGTCGTCGACGAGTATCAGGACGTGACGCCGCTCCAACAGCGGGTTCTCGACGCCTGGGTGGGCGATCGTGACGACCTCACCGTCGTCGGGGATGCGAATCAGACGATCTACTCGTTCACCGGAGCATCCCCTCGCTACCTGCTCGACTTCTCTCGCAAGTATCCCGAGGCCACGGTTGTCCGTCTCGAACGTGACTACCGATCGACACCGGAGGTCGTGTCGTTGGCCAATCGCGTGATCGGTGCCGCGCGGGGTCGCATTGCGGGCACTCGGCTGCAGCTGATCGGTCAGCGTGATTCCGGTCCGGAGCCGGAGTTCTTCGAATACGACGACGAGCCCGCCGAAGCGGACGGAGTGGCACGCGCGGTGAAGAGGTTGATCTCGAAAGGCGTCGAGCCTGCCGAGATCGCAATTCTGTACCGCATCAATGCGCAGTCCGAGGCGCACGAGCAGGCCCTGACCGAGCTGAAGATTCCCTATCAGGTTCGCGGCGGCGAGGGTTTCTTCACTCGACCCGAAGTGCGGCAGGGAGTCAATGCACTGCGCCAGGCTGCTGGCCGAGACGATCTACCCGACGGCTCTCGTTCCGGGGACGGCCTGACCGGTCTGGTTCGGGCCGTGCTGGCTCCACTGGGGTTGACCGCTACCGAGCCGACCGGTGCGCAGGCGCGGGAGAAGTGGGCCTCCCTGGGAGGTCTCGTGCAACTCACCGAGGAATTGTTGTTGCACGACCCCGAACTGACCCTCGACTCACTTCTCGGTGAACTCGCGGCTCGCGCCGAGGCGCGACATCCACCGACGGTGCAGGGCGTGACGCTGGCCTCGCTGCATGCGGCGAAGGGGCTCGAGTGGGATGCAGTGTTCATCGTCGGGCTTGCCGACGGAACGCTGCCGATATCTCACGCGATCGGCAACGATCCCAGTGCGAACAACGAGGCCGCCGTCGAGGAGGAGCGTCGCCTTCTCTACGTGGGTGTCACCCGGGCGCGGGTCCACCTGCACCTGTCGTGGGCCCTGGCCCGTAACGAGGGTGGGCGCAAGTCGCGTCGCCGCTCCCGATTCCTCGTCGGATTGGTGCCCGAGGATTCGCCCGCGTCGCGCATCGCGGCACCCGCGGCCAAGAGGTCCGGGCCCAAGTGCAGAATCTGCGGTAAGCCGCTGATCGGGACGTCGGCCACGATGCTCGGACGATGCGATAGCTGCCCGTCCAACGTGGACATCGCCCTGCTCGACGCGTTGAAGTCGTGGCGCCTGGACAAGTCTCGTGAACTCAAGGTGCCCGCATACGTCGTGTTCAGTGACAACACGTTGACTGCTATCGCGGAACAGCAACCGCAGGACGAGCGTGGACTCGTTGCGATACCGGGAATCGGGGCCAAGAAGCTCGAGCGCTTCGGCGAGGACGTGCTCACGGTGGTGCGGTCCTCCGACCGGTAACCGTCCGTCGAACAGCTGCCGTAAAACTGCTGGTCAAAAATAACTTGTGCAGATCTCGGCGGGGGGCTTAGTCTGTTTCTCGTGTCGCGGGAGACCGCACACTGCCCAGTCCGCCCACGAGACCAGAACAGGAGCTGAAGAACATGATCGACACATTCGACATCGCCGGTGCAAGAGCAACCGTCGTGCTCAGCCCTGTCTGCGGTGCAACGCCCTTCGGCGATGCGCTGGTCGGTACGCCCGCTGCTGCGGCCGTAGCCGCCGGCTCGGTTGCGCAGACGTGGATTCGTCCCACCGCTTTCGGCCCGATGCACCAGTCCGCATCGGAAGCCCTCGGGTCGAATTCCGCCCCCGGCGTCCTGGCGTTGGCAGCACCCGCTGTGTACACCCATCGACGTCACCGCGCACCACGCGCGTCCGTGTTCGACAGCAGATACCGACTTCACTGTAGGTAGACGCTTCGATTTGCCACCAGGCCACGGACCCGCACTCGCGGACCGTGGCCTTTGTCGTTCAGGTAGATCCTCTACCCGAGCGTGAGGCCGACATGGTTCGCATTACCCCTCGAACCGATAACGACGCCGCACGAAAAGTAGAGGAGACCGACGTGTCAACCGCCACGATCCGGACGACATGCCGACCAGAGTCCGAAAGCACCTACGCAGCAACAAGTTTCGCCGAATCGGCGGAGCTCGAGCTGTCGGTGCCCTGCCGAGCGGCGAACCCCGACATGTGGTTCGCCGACACCCCTGCCGAATTGGAGCAGGCCAAGGCGCTGTGCGCCGAATGCCCCATCCGCCGAACCTGTCTCAGCGCCGCATTGGATCGCGCCGAGCCATGGGGCGTATGGGGTGGCGAGATCCTGGAACAGGGTGTTGTCATCGCACGCAAGCGTCCTCGCGGACGGCCACGTAAGAACGCGGCATGACGCTCGATCCGGAGGTCCGGCTTCACCGAGTGATTCACTCGGTGAAGCCGGGCAACCATTCCGTCAGAATTGCCATGTACGGCGCATAGGCGTCGAGCTGCGCGCAGATTCCCACCAGGCCGCCCAGTACCCGGAAGATCATCACGTACTCCGGCGGCATGTTCAGCGAGCGAACGGTGCGGAACTGTGCGCTGTTGAAATCGGCTGCGGTGCCTGCCGCTTTCTGCAGCCACGCCCGAGTGAAGTGAAACGACTCGGTGTGAATCGGGTCTGTGAACGGGCGAAGGTAATCGGCAATCTCCTTCTCCGTCACCGTGCGACCCGGCACCACGAAGCCACTTTCGGTGCACAGTTCGACCAGTTCGTCGAACTTGTCGTCACGAGCGAGTGCGACCATCCGGCCGAGGACCGGAGGCAGGCCGTCGGGCATCGGAGCACATGCCCCGAAATCGATGACGCCCATTCGGCCGTCGTCGAGCATCATGAAGTTTCCCGGATGTGGGTCCGCGTGCAACAACTTCGCGCGCGCAGGAGACTCGAACGCGAACCGCGCGAGTAGTTCGCCGGCTCGATTACGCTCGTCCGCAGTTCCGTGCGCGATCACATTGGCCAGGGGCCTGCCCGTCATCCATTCGCTCACAACCACTTTCGGGGCGCTGGCAACGATCTTGGGTACCGCGAACCGAGGATCGCCCGCGAATTCCTTGCTGAAGGCGCGCTGATTGGTTGCCTCAATACGGTAGTCGAGCTCGTCCTCGGTGCGAGCCGTCAGCTCTTCGAGCACGGGCTTGACGTCCGTACCGGCGAGCACCGTGCTGAACAGATTCGCGAAACGAGACAGAGTCTTGAGGTCCGACCGCAGGGCGTCGTCCGCACCCGGATACTGGATCTTGACCGCGACGTCGCGCCCGTCCGCCCACGTGGCTCGGTGGACCTGGCCGATGCTGGCCGAGGCGATAGCGGTGTCGTCGAAACTCTCGAACCGTGATCGCCACGCCGTACCCAGTTGTTGATCGAGTACGCGATGCACTGTCTTGGCCGGCATGGGCGGGCCCTGAGCCTGCAGCTTCGTCAGTGCCTCACGGTAGGGCTCCGAATACTCCTCGGGGACGGCGGCTTCCATCACCGACAGCATCTGACCGAGCTTCATGGCCCCGCCTTTGAGCTCTCCGAGGACGGAGAAGAGTTGCTCGGCTGCTTTGGCGGCCATGTCCGCGTCGATCTCGTCGCGGTTTCCGCCGGCGAGCTTCTTTCCGAAGCCCATCGCGGCACGTCCGGCCATTCCCAGGGGAATGCTGGCTAGTTTCGCGGTACGAGTGGATCCACGGCGCGGTATGTCTGACACAGCTCCATCATGGCTGAACCTTCCGACAAATGCTCGGACCGGTGAAACCGTGGCCTCGACTGCCGAGGTGGGCGGGTGGTCGAGTGACCGTGTCGTCAGTACCAGCAATCGCAATGCGGATGTCGCGTCCACTGTCTTTTGTGCACGGACGTACCGGTTGCCGCGAAACTCAGCTCCATCGTGCAGTCGGTGGTTTCGGGCATCGTTCCGTCCGTGCGATCGATGAGGGTCTCGAGTTGCGCGAACGCGAACGCCGCCGTGGCCAACACCGTGGCGGTACTCGCCTGGCCCACCGTGCCGAGCAGATGTGCGGACAGATGCGGCCACTCCGGATCGAGATCACAGCGGGTGAGATCGGCGCAGCGCAGGCAACTCGTCTGTCCGGGCACTACGAACGGGCCGACGATTCCTTTCCCGTCCCGCAGTCGCACCTGCAGGTGCGGGATCCTTTTCCGCACCAGATCGGTCACCAGACGAGGCTCGGCGACGAGGTCGTCGGTGAGCACGACCACGTCGTACTGCCACGAGTTCACGGCGAGGTGCGGATAGCGTGTCGGGGTCAGGCTCGTTCTGGTCACCGCGACACTGGTGCGCCGCAACCCGGCGGTCAGCGCATCCGAGAGCGGCCCGCGGCCCACGAGATGCACGGAACGAATGTCGCGCAGTTCACTCGACGGAGCGTCCGCGTTGCTCGCCGCCGGGCCACTCGTGCCGTGCACGAGCAGGCCGGAATCGTCCAATTCGGCGAGCATCGACGACACTCGGTTCGCGGACAAACCCAACGTCATTGCGTGACAGACGATGTGAGGCCTGGAACGTCCTGCCGCGAGAAGCCGCAGGATCTCGAGTATCGAGCCCGGTTCCGCACCGGGAGGGGGAGTGACGACGACGCTGGTCTCGGGGCTCCACCCCAATTGAACGGTTCCGTCCCGTCGCGGCAGGATGGCCACCGCGGGATCGAGTCGAACGGTCGATGTGATCATGAACCACACTGTGACACTCGGTCGAACGGCAAACGCCCGCTCGAAGCACGTTATCCACAGGGGAAAATGGGCTTCGAGCAGGCGTTCGACGGGGCCGACGGCATTGGTGTGCGCCGTCCCGGTTCAGGGTGTGGAAGAGCCCTTGTCCGGATGGTCGTCGCCGTCCTCCGAGGCGTCGTCCGTGCTGTGTTCCGCTCGTTCGGCGGCCTCCTTTGCCTCCATCGCCTCGAGTTGCGCGATGGGGTCGTCGAAGCTGGAGGTGCCGCCGCCGACGACTCGGTCGATGAACGCCGCCGGATTGTCCAGGTCGGATGCGTCGGGCAGGAGATCCGGGTGTGCCCACACCCCGTCGCGGCCCTCCACGTCCGCGGCGGCCAGTAGTTGGCGCCACAGATCGGCGGCCTCGCGCACCTTTCGGGGACGCAACTCGAGACCGACCAACGTCGCGAACGTCTGCTCTGCCGGGCCGCCGGAGGCGCGGCGACGGCGAATGGTCTCGGCGAGGGCAACCGCGCCGGGGAGACGGTCGCCGAGTGCGGCCGTGACCACGGTCTCCACCCAGCCCTCCACCAGTGCCAGCAACGTTTCGAGACGTTCGAGAGCGTGCTTCTGCTCGGGTGTGGTCTGCGGCTCGAACGAACCCTGCTGCAGCAGCGCTTCGATCTTCGACGGATCCGTCAGCGCCGACGGGTCGAGCCCGGCAGCGGCTTCCTCGATTGCCGAGAAATCCATGCGGATGCCGCGAGCATATTCCTCGACAGTGGCGAGAACCCGCTGGCGCAGCCACGGGACGTGGCTGTACAGCCGCTGGTGTGCAGCCTCGCGGGCGGCCAGGAACACCAGCACCTCACGCTCGGGCTGTTCGAGACCTTCGCTGAACGACGCGATCGCCGACGGTAGCAACGCGGCGGTGCCCGACGGGCCGAGCGGGAGACCGATGTCGGTGGAGGTGAGAACTTCCTTCGACAGTTGGCCCAGTGCCTGACCGAGTTGCGAGCCGAACGCCATTCCGCCCATCTGGGTCAGCATGCCCATCATCGGTCCGGCCATCTGCTGAGCCTCCGGCGGCAACCCGGAGGTCCACATGCCCGAAATCTGCTCGGCGACCGGATCGCACAGCCGCTTCCAGGTGTCGATGGTGTTGTCGAGCCAGTCGACCGGCGTCCACGCTGCAGTCTTGGTGGCACCGGCAGGCAATGTGGTGGCACCGTCCAGCCAGAGCTCGGCGAGGTGCGCGGCCTCGGTGATGGCCTCACGCTCCCCGGCCGACACCGGGCTGAAATCGCCCATCTGCTGTCGGGCCAATTGCTTGGCGAGGTCGTAATTGACCGGTCCGGCCGACGATCCGCCCGACCCCGCGGCACCCATGCCGCTGAGCATCTGGCCGAACTGGGTGAGCATCTGGCCCAGTTGTGCAGGGTCGAAGCCCTCCGCCCCGAACCCGAAACCGGCGGGGTTACCCGACCCGTCCGGATCCTTCTTCTTGTCCGGGTCGTCGTCGGAAGCACCGAAACCAAAATTGCTCATGGCTCAACGGTACAAGCCATGAGCACTCGGAGCGCGAAAGATCGTCACGCTGACGGCGAACAGAACGGCTTCGTCGCATCGTGCGTCGGGCTCCGGCAGGGGCGGTATCCACGCCGCCGCACGTTCGGATCTAGTGTCTACCGAGTGAACCGAAGGATCGCCACACTCGTCGCAGCGCTGGTACCGGTCGTGGTGCTGGGCGTCACCGGCTCGGTCGTCACCGTTCCGTTCGCGGCACTCGGCCCCGGGCCGACGTACAACACTCTCGGTGACGTCGACGGAGTGCCCGTAGTCCAGATCGACGGCACCGACGTCGACCCCACCGCAGGCCATCTGAACATGACGACGGTGGCCGTGCGGGATCAGCTCAATCTTTTCGAGGCCCTCGGGTTCTGGGCCAGTGGGCGTCAGGGACTGGTACCTCGTGAGGAGGTGTACCCACCGGACAAGTCGAAAGAGGAAGTGCAGGAAGGTAATCAGGCCGATTTCGAGCAATCGGAATCCAGTGCCGAACTCGCCGCTCTGCATCACCTCGACCTCCCGGTGTCGCTGTCGGTGACGAGCGTGGCCCAGGACGGCCCCGCCGCAGGCGTACTGAACATCGGAGACACTCTGGTTGCGGTGGGCGGCACCCCCGTCTCGACGGCAGGCGCGGTTCGCGAGGCCGTCAGCGCCAAGGCACCCGGCGATTCGCTCGACATCGACTACGTGCGTGATGGTGCCCCTCGTACGGGTTCCGTTGTGCTCGGGGCCAGGCCGGACGATCCCTCCAAGGGATATCTCGGTGTGACGCCCGAGGAGCAGCCGGACGTTCCGTTCGACGTGAAGTTCAATCTCGCCGACGTCGGTGGTCCGTCCGCCGGCTTGATGTTCAGCCTCGCGGTGGTGGACAAACTGAGTCCCGGCGAGCTGAGCAACGGCGAATTCGTGGCGGGAACCGGCACGATCGACGCAGCGGGAACGGTCGGCCCCATCGGCGGTATTCCGTACAAGCTGATAGCAGCTCGTGAGGCAGGGGCCACCACGTTCCTGGTGCCCGACGCCAATTGTGGTGAGGCGCAACAGAATGTGCCCGACGGTCTGCGCTTGGTGCGAGTCGAATCGCTGGACAACGCGATCGACTCGCTCCGAGCGATCGGGTCGGGCGAAGACGCTCCGACGTGTAGCTGACCCGCTCGGTCGTACTTACTCGTCGTCGACCACATCGAACGTCGCGTACAGACCGTGGACGACGTTGGGTGCCAGGTCCTCGGCGATGCGAAGGTCGATGGGAGCGAACGGATCGGCGTCCTCGTCCGGATGCAGTTGCAACAACGTCAACGACGGCCCGTCCTTGAGCACTGCCACGATCAGCCGCGCGTCACGCTTCTCGGGATGGTTCTCGGCGGCCGATCGCGCCGCGTTGTCGGCCGCGTCGGGATCTGCGAGAAGCGGCATCAGCGCATCGTCGAGTGCCGACTCCGCCGCCGGGGGGAGTACGACGATCTCTTGGACGAGTGCGCATCCCACGACGCCCTCGGGCCACGTCGACGTGGCGAGGAATTCGTCGAGGGCGGGGGAGCCGCCGGTGATGTCCTCGGGCAACGAATGCTGCTGGATCGGTGTGAGTGCAGCACCGTCGGCCAGATCGTCGAGCAGGCCGGGTTCTGCCGCGGCGAGGGCAGCGGTGGGCACCAGCGCGAACATCTGGGGCGATTGGCCCCACCCGCCCGCGTCGACGAAGTCCGCCACCTCACGCGCGCACCGAGCCAATGCCTCGGCGACGCCGGGTCCGCCCGACTCGGGGTCGAAGTCGTCTCCGAAATGTTCCTGGCCGGGCAGTCCGTCACTGTCGTTGCTCACCGCACTATCCTCGCATCCGAATGGTTCCACGAATGTCGATGCTCCTGACCTGCGATCCGGCGGGGCCGCAGTACGGGCGTCACAGCCGTAGGATCAACGTACGTACAGTAGGGCGAAACGGACATGCGGCGCACGCGAGGTGCGCCGTGACAGTCATCTGCGGCGCCATCGGCGTCGCCCGAAGTTGGAGTGTGGCACGTGGGCATGAGGCCCCCCACCGGTATGCCGTCGTTGTCGCGGCGAAGCCGGATCTTGCTCGTATTGGCCTTGGTAGTAGCAGCTTTGCTGCTCATCGGTCCGCGGTTGATCGATATCTACACGAACTGGTTGTGGTTCGGAGAAGTCGACTTCCGCGGCGTCTACACCACCACTCTGTTGACCCGGTTGGTGATCTTCCTCGTCGTCTCGGTCGTCGTCGGGCTCATCGTCTTCGGCGCGCTGGTCGTCGCGTATCGCAATCGCCCGGTGTTCGTTCCGGTGGCCGGACCCAACGATCCGATCGCTCGATACCGCACCACGGTGATGAGCCGATTGCGGTTGTTCGGCATCGGAATCCCGGTCGTGTTCGGTTTCCTGTCCGGCATGATCGCGCAGACGAACTGGGTCACCGTGCAGCTGTTCCTGCATGGCGGCGACTTCGGCCAGACCGACCCGCAGTTCGGCCTGGACGTCGGGTTCTACTCGTTCGATCTGCCGTTCTACCGCTTCATCCTGAACTGGCTGTTCGTTGCCATCCTGGTCGCATTCTTCGCAAATCTGGTGACGCAGTACGTCTTCGGCGGCATTCGTCTCGCCGGCCGAGAAGGAGCGCTCACCCGTGCGGCGCGGATTCAGCTCGCTGTGCTGGCCGGCACCTTCGTCCTGCTCAAGGCCATCGCCTACTGGTTCGACCGATACACGTTGTTGTCGAGCAGTCGTAAGGAGCCGACGTTCACCGGTGCCAGCTTCACCGACATCAATGCGGTGCTGCCGGCGAAGCTGATTCTGTTGGCCATCGCGGTCATCTGTGCTGTTGCCTTCTTTGCGGCCATCTTCCTTCGTGACCTCAGAATCCCCGCCTTGGCCACAGCCCTGTTGGTGTTGTCGTCGATCCTCATCGGTGCCGTCTGGCCGTTGGTGATGGAACAGTTCTCGGTTCGTCCGAACGCGGCCGACAAGGAGAGCACGTACATCGAGCGCAACATCGCGGCAACGAGGTCTGCGTACGGCTTGACCGATGACGTGGTCTCGTACCGCGACTATTCGGGTGAAGCGTCGTTGAGCCCGAGCGAAGTGGCATCGGAGTCGGCCACGATGTCGAACATCCGGTTGCTCGATCCGAACATCCTTGCGCCGACATTCACTCAGCAGCGTCAGATCCGTAACTTCTACGGATTCCCCGACACACTGGCCGTCGACCGCTACCCGGACGCGGACGGCAACCTCCGCGACTACGTCGTCGCCGCGCGTGAGATCTCACCGCAGACTCTCGACGCGAACCAGCGTGACTGGATCAACCGCCACACCGTGTTCACGCACGGAAACGGCTTCGTTGCTGCTCCTGCCAACTCCGTCGACGAGGCTGTCGCCGACGAGTCCAGCGGCGGGCGTGGTGGTTATCCCAACTACCAGGTGAACTGGATCGAGAACAACGCCGAGGGAACCGTGCGTAAGGACGGCCCAGGTGACCTCGATCAGCCGCGCATCTACTTCGGCCCGGTCATCGCGAATTCCGACGCCGACTACTCCATCGTCGGCTCGGCCGGCGAACCCCGTGAGTACGACACGGACAGCAAGAGCTACTCCTACACCGGTGCAGCGGGTGTCGACGTCGGCAACTTCTTCAACCGACTCGTGTTCGCGAGCAAGTACGCCGAGCGCAACATCCTGTTCTCGAGTGTGATCGGTGACGAATCGAAGATTCTGTTCAACCGTGATCCCCGGGACCGTGTGCAGAAGGTCGCGCCCTGGCTCACCACCGACGGTTCGACGTACCCGGCGATCGTCGACGGCAAGCTCGTCTGGATCATCGACGGCTACACAACGCTGGACAACTTCCCGTATGCCCAGCGGATGTCGCTCGAGGATGCCACTGCCGACAGCATCGAGTCGACGACGACGCGCGCACTGCCGAGCCGGGAAGTCTCGTACATCCGGAACTCGGTCAAGGCCACCGTCGACGCCTACGACGGCACTGTCAAGCTGTACGAGCAGGACGAGAACGACCCGGTGCTCAAGGCATGGGAAGGCGTGTTCCCCGGAACGGTCATCCCCAAGAGCGAGGTGTCTCCGGAATTGCGGGATCACTTCCGGTACCCGGAGGACCTGTTCAAGGTTCAGCGTGAACTGCTGACGAAATACCACGTCAACGATCCGCGAGAGTTCTTCACCAACAACGCGTTCTGGGAGGTTCCGACCGACCCGACCGCGGAGAACACTGCCGCCAAGCAGCCTCCGTACTACGTCGTCGCGTCCGATATCTCCAACGAGGAGAACCAGGCCTCGTTCCAGCTGACCAGTGCGCTGGTGGGGTATCGCCGAGAAGTGCTGGGCGCGTATGTCAGCGCGGATTCGGATCCGGAGAACTACGGCAAGATCACCGTGCTGAGGCTGCCGACCGATACGTCCACTCAGGGCCCGAATCAGGTACAGAACCAGATGACGACCACGACGGACGTCTCCGAAAGCCTCGGCATCGTGCGCCGGGAGAACACTGTCGAGTTCGGCAATCTTCTGACCCTGCCTGTGGGCAACGGCGGTCTGATCTATGTGGAGCCGGTGTACGCCTCGCGCACCAACGAGGCGTCGGCGTATCCGCAGTTGATCCGGGTGTTGGTCTCGTACGAGGGTCGTGTCGGTTACGCCGCCACGCTGCCCGAGGCCATCGAGCAGGTGTTCGGGGCCGGTGCCGGACGGACCGTCACGGCGCCGGGGGAGACCGACGGCAGTACCCAGCCGGGTGCCGTACCCGAGACGACCCCGTCCGAGGGCGGTTCGACGCCGGCGAATCCGGCTCCGTCCACCGGTGGGTCGACCACCAGGGACGCCGCTGTCACCGGGTTGAACGACGCACTCTCCGCCGTGCGGACTGCACAACAGAGCGGCAACCTGGCGCAGCTCGGCACCGCGCTGGAGAACCTGCAGAAGGCGGTCGACGCGTACAACGGGGCCGGTAGCTGATCGGCACTGTTCCACCGGGTTGACTGCAACGACAGAGCCGCCTCACCGAATCGGTGAGGCGGCTCTGTCGTTGTTCGCTACATCGGATGCGCTGGGCATCCACTGCGAGCGGAACGAGGCAGTTCTAGCGAACTGCCGGTGAATCAGCGTCCGATGGGCGCGAGCACTGGAGCGTTCGCAGCAGCGAAGTGCTGGAACTGAGTGCTCAGGCCGTACTGGTCGGCGAGCTTGGATGCTGCATCGAATGCGCCCTGAGCGGCCTGTGTAGCTGCTGCGACCTCGGGTGCGACGGCAGGCGCGGGGGCCGGTGCCGGTGTTGCCTGAGGAGCCGGTGCCGGTGCCGCTTCGGGCTCGGCTGCCGAGGTGCCGGTGGTCAGCTGCTGACCACAGACGGGCCATGCGCCCGGTCCCTGGCTCTGCAGGGTGTTCTCCGCGACGCGGATCTGCTCGGCCTTGGAGGCGTTGGCCGGGGATCCGGTTCCGCCGTTGGCCGTCCAGGTGCTCTGCGAGAACTGCAGGCCGCCGTAGTAGCCGTTTCCGGTGTTGATGCTCCAATTGCCACCGCTCTCGCACTGTGCGACGCCGTCCCAGTTGTGGGTGGCTGCGTTGGCGGTTCCGGCAGAAACGCCGAGCGGAATGGCGACGGCTGCGCCGGCGATGGCGGCCAATCCGAGTGCGCGCTTACCGAAGTTGTTCTGAGTGGTCATGCGGGGTGAATCCTCTCCGCGCTCGACTGGCGCGACTGGCCTGCGAATCGTTACGCCGGTGATGATGGCGATGACGACCAGGCACTTCGTATCGTCGCGGCTCTGCCCCCGTACGTATTGGGGACCACACCCGCGGGGCAGAGCGAAAGAAGCGGCGGGGTGGTGCAAGCCCAGCGGTTTAGGGCCGTCCGTGAAGGTAGTCGAGGATTCACTTACCGTCACTGAGCGGATATGGGATGCCACCCGTCCACATAGTGGGATTGAGCCCCCTGTTCGTGCAGCTCGAGCCGCATTGTGGCGGGAATGTTTCACCTTCGTGACCCGACCGTTATGTGACCCGAAACACGCAAGAAAAGAGACCCGGAGCACTATTTCGAGGGGCTGCGAACGTGCTGTTCGGGTCGGCTCGGCCGTGCGTCGAGCCTGATCGGCTCGACCGAGCACCCCGTGGTCACGTGATTTGCATTCGTCGTACACGCAGGGGTAACTTCGTAGATGCAACGCGGGGTGGAGCAGCTCGGTAGCTCGCTGGGCTCATAACCCAGAGGTCGCAGGTTCAAATCCTGTCCCCGCTACCACTCGAAAAGCCCGAGGCCATACGGTCTCGGGCTTTTTTGTGCTCTGATAGCCATCGTGCAATCACATTGGACTGCCCGATGCCAGTGCGAAGAGGGCGACCGAGGATGATCCTGCCCGCTGTTCGAGATCCCCGGCTCGTCACGGCCCGGCGCGGGGGACTGCTGTCCGATGGCGATCATCGGGCCCTGGCACTCTGGGCTGCTGCCTGTGCCGAACACGTGCTGCCTCTGTTCGAGAGCTCGGTTCCGTCGGACGCCAGACCGCGGGAAGCCATCGACGGGATCGGCGCGTGGGTACGCGGTGAGCTGCCGATGATGGAGACCCGCGCCCTCGGCGGACACGCGATGGGCGCAGCGCGTCCCCTTCGCGGAGCGGCTCGATTCGCCGCCTACGCCGCAGGCCAGGCCGCATGCGTGGCGCATGTGGCCGAACACGACCTCGGAGCAGCGGCATACGCCATCAAGGCAGTTCGAGCTGCGGCACCGTCGTCGAGCGCAACCGCCGCGGCGTATGCGGAAAATGAGTGGCAGAGGGAACAGCTGCCGGACAGCGTGCGGGCTCTGGTGTTGGAGGACCAGCACAGGAGAAACAGCATCTGCTGGTACGTGTTCGAGTAGATCTACAGAACCGTGACCGTGAAGGACTGGGTGTCGACGACCAGAGCGCGAAGATCGTGCGGCCTCAGCTGATCTGCGGCAAGCAGTGACGTATCGGGACGAAACCGGATCGTGGTACCGGTCCGATCCGTAGGGGCAGTCGACACCAATTCGGTGGCGGGCAACCCGTGCTGGTATCGACGGGTCCACGAGCCCTCACTGCGACGGTTGGTGTGCTCGAGCACGTCCGACAGCGCTGCAACAGTCGACATTCCGCGGCGGGCATGTCCGTCCGCCAACAGCACTGGCTCCAGCCGGTCGAAGAATCGAACATCTGCAGTGCTCACAACGGGCTTGCGAATTGCGAGTCCGCGGTCGAACCGTGTGTCGGTACCTCGTCCGAGGTCGTTTACATCGATCGTGCCGTCCGAGTCGAACGTGATGGTCGCGTGACCGCCTCCCTGATCCTCGGCTTCGTCCACCGCATACGCGAGGACTTCGAGAATTAGGTGCAGCACTCCACCCGGCGCGTACTCACCGGAGCGGCTTCTGATGTGCGAGAGGTGATCTCGATCGACGTCCATCGACCAGTCGTGCGTCGTGGTGGACCAAGTGCTCCGACCGGACACGGAGGGGTCGGGCACCGACGTCAGTCCGAGACCTGCTCCCGTGCATCGTCACTGGTGACGATGTCATCGTCGTCGGTGGTCGCAGCATCCTCCGGCTCGTCTGCGGTGAGGTCGACGGTGTCCGCGCCCTCGAGAGCCGTCAGTTCCTGTTCCGCCTCTGCGATGAGGCCCTTGGCGTTCTCTTCGACCTTCTTGATCCACTCGGCCATGACTGTCACCTCTCGCTCGATCGTCTACCACCGGTCTACCAGACCCGAGCCCTCCAGGATCACCGGTGTGCGAATGCAGACCCCACGACTGGTTCTCGACGAGCCTGCAGATGCGGATCTCGACGCGCTGTACGAGATCTGCAGTGATCCGCAGTCGAGTGCGCGTACCGAATTCGGCCCGAAATGCCGGTCGTGGCATATCTTCTCGAACACAACCTCTCATCCGCTCGCGTGGCAGAGCGCGCCGGCCTGAAGCTGGTATCCCGTGGACCCGATATCGGCAACCCCGATCCCGAGGCCATCCGATTGGTGTACGCAGACCGACCGCTGACGGCCGATCAGGTGGATGCTGTGCTGTCCGCCTGATCCCGTGCGTCGGCAACCTCGGCCAGTCGTCTTCCCAGCAAACGCTTCTCGGGTGCCGTTCGCGCGAGATCCAGTGCTTTCCGGTAGTGCACGGCGGCCTCGTCCATCCGGCCCAGTCGGTGCAGCAGATCGGCTTTCGCCATCGCGAACGGGTGGTACCGGCGCAGGGCCGGCTCAGCGGCGATGGCGTCCAACAACTCGAGCCCGGCCTCGGGCCCTTCGGTCATTGCGACGCCGACGGCCCGGTTGAGCGCGACCACCGGTGATGGTGTGAGTGCCATCAACACGTCGTACAGAGCCACGATCTGAGGCCAGTCCGTGCTCGCGGCGTCAGCAGCCTCGTCGTGTAATGCCGCGATGGCGGCCTGAACGGAGTACGGGCCGGCCGGCCCGCGGGTCAGGGCCTCGCTCACGAGTTCCGTTCCCTCGGCGATGAACGCGGCATTCCATACGCGCCGGTCCTGATCGGCCAACAGCACGATCTCGCCGTGTTCGTCGATCCGGGCGCGGCGTCTGGCGTCGGTCAGCAACATCAGCGCCAGCAAGCCGGTCACCTCGGACGTGCCCGGCAGAGCCGCGTGCAGAACTCTGCCCATACCGATCGCTTCGTTCGAGAGATCGACGCGTCCGACTCCATCGCCGGATGTCGCCGAGTACCCCTCGGTGAAGATGGAGTAGACGACCTCGAGCACCATGGGCACTCTTTCCGCCAGCTCGTCCGGTCCCGGAACGCGAAACGGAATGCGACCCGTGCGAATCTTGTTCTTGGCCCGCACTATTCGCTGTGCAGCCGTGGCAGGAGGGATGAGCAGTGCGCGCGCCACCTCTGCTGTGGACAGACCCGCGAGACACCTCAGCGTCAGGGCGAGTCGGTCCTGGGCAGCAAGAGCCGGGTGGGAGCACGTGAAGAACAACTGGAGGCGATCGTCGGGCACACGATCGTCGAGCGCATTCGAGCCGGACGGGTTGTCGCGGTCCGAGTCGATCTGCAGTACGGCGATTTTCGCAGCCAGTGTCTCATCGCGTCGGAGGCGGTCGACTGCCTTGCGCCGGGCTGTGGTGAGCAACCAGGCCCCTGGCTTGGCCGGTATGCCATCGATCGGCCAATGCTTCAGAGCCGCCTCGATGGCATCCGACGTCACCTCCTCGGCGAGGTCGAGGTCACGGTAGCGCTGCACCAACGACGCGAGCAGCATCGAGCGCTCGGCACGGAAGACCGATCCGATCGTTCGACTGACCTCGACCTCGCTCACCGAACGATCCCGCGCGTCAGAATTCTGCGAGCGGGCGCACGACGACGGTGCCGCCGTCCTTGGAGCCGGGGCAGCGGGCCGCCCACTCGAGCGCGGCATCGAGGTCGGGAACGTCGATGACGTCGTAACCCCCGAGTACCTCGTGCGACTCGGCATACGGGCCGTCCGTGACGGTCCGTTCGCCCGTGTTCGGATCGACGCGTACCGCGGTAGCAGTGGTCAAGTCGGCCAGCGCGTGCCCGGCAACGTAGACCCCGGCCTCCTTCAGTTCCTTCTCGTACGTCATCCAGTCCTCCACACTGCTGCAGCCGGGTGCAGCACCGGGGGAGGTGTCGGCGTTGATCAACAGGATGTACTTCATGGTGCGCTCCCTCGTTCGGTACCTCGGTGTCGCGGCGCGATTCGCCGTACACGAAGACGACGATCGAGACATCACGATATCGACACCGACCCTCGACATTTCTTCGAAGCGCACGAAAGCGGCACCGGACGCACAGTCCGGTGCCGCTTGTCGATCATGTGCCGAGTCGATGACGAGCCACTGCTTACTTCAGCTCGGCCGAGGACTTTCCGAGTACGCGACGGGCGACGATCAGCTGCTGGATCTGCTGCGTGCCTTCGAAGATGTCGAGAATCTTGGAGTCACGGCTCCACTTCTCTAGCAGCGGGCGCTCGGAGTAGCCGTAGGTACCGGCCAACTCGACTGCTTTGAGGGTGATGTCCACTGCGGAGCGTCCGGCCTTCGCCTTCGACATCGACGCCTGCAGCGAGTTGGGCTCCTTGTTGTCGGCCATCCATGCCGCGCGCAGTGCGAGCAGGTGCGCGGCTTCCCAGTCTGCTTCGAGTCGCAGGAATTCTGCGGCCGCCGCGTGCTGGTTGTAGGCGGGAGTCTCGTACGAGATGTCGACTCCGGCATCGACCAGGATCGACCGCAACTCTTCGAGCGCGGCACGGGCGACGCCGATCGCCATTCCAGCAACCAGAGGGCGAGTGTTGTCGAACGTCTGCATGACGCCCGCGAAGCCCTTTTCGACGTTGACCTCGGCGGTACCGAGCAGGTTGTCCTTCGGGATGCGGCAATCCTCGAGCAGCAGGGCTGCGGTGTCGGAGGCCTTGATGCCCAGCTTGTGTTCGAGGCGGGCAACCGACAGGCCCGGAGCGTCACGCGGGACGACGAACGACTTGATGGCTGCGCGGCCGAGAGACTTGTCGACCGTTGCCCACACCACGATGTGGGTGGAACGCTCTCCGGCGGTGACGTAGATCTTCTCGCCGTTGAGCACCCACTCGTCGCCGTCGAGGACAGCGGTGGTGGTGACTGCCGCGGAGTCCGAGCCGAAGCTGGGCTCGGTGATGGCCATCGAAGCCCACACCTTGCCGAAGCGCTCGAGCTGCTCGTCGGTGGAGACCGCGGCGATAGCGGAGTTGCCGAGTCCCTGGTACGGGATCGACAGCGTGAGGCCGACGTCGCCCCAGCAGGTCTCGATCACGTTCACCAGAGCGGACATGTTGCCGCCGTTGGAGTTGGCGGTCTTGCTGGGCTTGGCCGACTCGCTGTCCTTCTCACGGCCACCGGCCGCTCCGCCGATTTCGCCACCGGCGTCGGACATGCCTTCGACCATGGACGCCATGGTGTCGAGTTCCACCGGGTACTCGTGCTCGGCGAGGTCGTACTTGCGGGAGATGGGGCGGAAGATCTCGGCAGCGACCTGGTGAGCCTGATTCGCCTGCGCCCGAAGCTTCTTGGGAAGTTCAAGATTGATCATCGTGTGTGTCCTTGGGTGAGTGCCATGGAATTCGGGGCGGCGAGCTAGATGAGAACGATGCCTTCGGCGACGCCGACGGACCGTAGATCGCGGTACCAGCGCTCGACCGGGTGTTCCTTGGTGAAACCGTGTCCACCGAGCAACTGCACACCGTCGGAGCCGATCTGCATGCCCTTCTCGGACGCGAGTCGACGCGCGAGCGCCGATTCACGAGCGAACGACAGGCCCTGCTCGGCTCGCGACGCACCACGCAGCGTGACCAGGCGCATGCCGTCGAGCTCGATCGCGATGTTGGCGACCATGAAGGCCACGGCCTGGCGATTACTGATCGGCTCGCCGAACGCGACGCGCTCGTTGACGTAGGGAATGACGTAGTCGAGTACGGCCTGGCTCGTACCGACGGCCAAGGAAGCCCAGCCCAGACGGGCCAAACCGATGGCGGCGCTGTACTCGGCGGCGCGCTGGTTGGCGTCACCATCACCGAGCAGAGCCGACTCGGGCACTGCCACGTCGGTGAGGATCAGGCGACCCAGGCCCGCGGCGCGCAGACCCATGCTCGGATCCGCTTCGACGACGAGGCCCTTGGAGTCGGACTCGACGATGAAGAAAGTCGGGCGACCTTCGAGTTCCGCCGCGATGACGAACAGCTCCGAGCTGCCGGCCGCGGGTACGAGGCTCTTGACTCCGTTGAGCTTGTATCCGCTGGGCGAGCGCACCGCCTTGGTCTGCAGCGCGTACGGATCGAACAGTGCGCGGGGCTCGTTGACGACCACTGCTGCGTTCGGCACCTTCTCGCCGACGAATGCCGGAAGGTACGTCTTCTGCTGCGCATCCGTTCCCCACTGAGTGAGGGCGACAGCGACACCGCTGGGCGCGAGGATCGGCAGGGCCAGGCCCATATCGCCGTGGGCGAGAGCCTCGGCGACGAGGGAATTGGTGACCGCACCGCGCTCGCTGGCGGCACCGTCGAGTTCCTCGGGAACGTTGATGAGCGTGATGCCGAGTTCGGCCGAGCGACGAACCAGGTCCTCGGGCGAGGAGGCGTTGTGATCAGCCTCGAAGGCGGCCGGCCGGAGGATTTCCTCGGCGAACTCCTTGACCGTTTCGACGATCATGCGCTGCTCGTCGTCGGGCGTCAGGTCGAAGTAGCTCAGGTTCTTCGCGGCACCGTCGTCGAGACGCTTGGGCTTGCCGCCTCCGGTGACCTTGGCGAACGTACGGTTGGCGGCACCGAGAGTCTTGAAACCGGTTTTGGTGCTCTCGTACGTGACGCGGTCGATCGTCTGTCGGAGGTTGTACTTCTCCGCCAGTTCGGACCCGGTGATGGCCGTCAGAACGCGCATGGCGGTTCCGATCGCATCTCTCTTGAACGGGTTGAGGCCAACCGCAGAAGTATCGCGGGGCACCTTGGGGGCCTTCGCGTCGACCACACTGTCTTGCTTGCTCATGATCACCAGTTCCTCGGCGTCGGGCACGGACTTCACAGATCTTACTCCCGAGTAAGATAGCTGTCTACTGCCGAGTAAGTACTGGTGGCGCACAACACCGTGGCGGGTCTTTCGTATCCTGCGTCGTACCGATGTGACAGGCTGTTTCCCGTGCATCCGATAGCTCAGGTCTTCGCCGCCCTCGCCGCGGTACTCCATGTCGCCATCTTCGTCATGGAAAGCGTGCTCTGGTCCAAGCCGGCCGTGTGGGCGAAGTTCGGTGTCGCCAGTCAGAACGACGCAGACATCACCAAACCGATGGCCTTCAATCAGGGGTTCTACAACCTGTTTCTCGGCATCGGCATCGTGGTCGGCCTCATCGTCGGCGGCTCGGCCGGCGACGCGATCGTCTACTTCGCGTGCGCCAGCATCGTCGGCGCGGCTCTGGTGCTCGCCACCGGCGGAGCGAAGTACTTCCGGCCCGCGTTCGTGCAGGGAATCACTCCGCTCCTGGCCTTGGTCCTGGCCGCAGTCCTCTGACTCCGCGCTGTTCTCACCGTCCGTCTCCGGTGAGTGCCGACCGATTCACGCAGCGGGGGAGAGGCGGCCGAGGACGTCCTGGTGCAGCAGCCCGTTCGTGGCTACCGCGCTCCCGCCGTGCGGCCCGACGCGTCCGTCGAGCGAGGTGAACGTCCCGCCCGCCTCGCGCACCAGAACATCGAGTGCCGCCAGATCCCACAGGGAGACCTCCGGCTCGGCGGCGATGTCGAGGGCTCCTTCGGCGAGCAGGCAGTACGAGAAGAAGTCGCCGTAGGCGCGGACTCGCCACACGTCATCGGTCAGTCCGATGAAGCGGTCTCTCGTTCCGAGGTCGGCCCAGCCGGACAGGCTGGAGAAGCTCAGACTCGACGCGGAAAGTGAGTCGACTTTCGACACGTTGATTCGACGGGCGGTTTCGTCGCCGACGCTCGTCCACGATCCCAGCTGGTCGGCGGCCCACCATCGGCGATGCAGCGCCGGGGCGCTGACCACTCCGACTGCGGGGACGCCGTCCTCGAGCAGCGCGATCAGCGTTGCCCACACGGGTACGCCGCGCACGAAGTTCTTGGTGCCGTCGATCGGATCGACGACCCATTGGCGGCCGCTGAACGTAGCCGTGCCACCGAACTCCTCGCCGAGCAGAGCATCGTCGGGACGCTCCGAACCGAGCTGCGCCCGAATCATCGTTTCCACGGCCAGGTCTGCGTCGCTGACCGGTGTGAGATCCGGCTTCGAGTCCACCGTCAGGTCCATGGCGAGGAATCGTCCACGAGTGATGATGTCGGCTTCGTCGGCGAGCCGGAGGGCGAGATGCAGATCGGCAGCGTAGTCGGTCACCGCAGAAGACTATCGCCGCGCACGGGCCTGCTCGTACGCGGCGATACGTGTGGCCGGGCTATTCGGTGACTTCGTTCAACTTTCCGGTGGCAACATCGAAGACGAACCCGCGCAGCGACTCGTGCTTCGTGACGAACGGGCTGAGCTCGATGCGCGCCAAGGACTGCCGAACGTCGCGGTTCAGATCCGGGAACGACTCGGCAGCCCAGTTGGGCTTCAGACCCGTCTCCTCCTGGAGGTCGTTCTTGAACTCGTCGTCGGTGAACGTGAGCATGCCGCAATCGGTGTGGTGGATCAGGATGATCTCCTTGGTGCCGAGCAGCCGCTGGCTGATGGCCAGTGAACGAATCTCGTCGTCGGTGATCACCCCACCCGCATTGCGGATCACGTGTGCTTCCCCGTCTGCCAGGCCGAGAATCCGATAGACGTCGAGCCGGGCATCCATGCACGCGACCACCGCGACGTGCTTCGACGGCGGCAGCGGTAGGGGACCGTCGAACTGGGCGGCGTATGCCTTGTTGTTCTCGAGGTACTGGTCGGTGACGGTCATACGAGACTCCTGTGTCCATCGAATGTCGCTGGCACCGTGCGGCGGCAGTGATGTCGACGTGCGCATATGTCGACGCGTCGAAAGCTAACAGCGGACGCGGTGCCCGAACAGGGTTCGAATCAGCACGGTTCGAACCCCTGGATGAGCATGCGTCTTCGGGGGCGGTCGGGGACGGGTTCGTGTGCCGGTAACCTTGACTCTCGTGCATCCCGACGTTTCTGCAGACCTCGCCGAGCTCGACACCACTCTGTCCACAGTCGAGTCCGTTCTCGACGTGGAGGAGCTGCGGCGACGCATCGACGAGCTGGAACATCAGGCCGCCTCACCCGACCTGTGGAACGACCAGGAACACGCTCAGCAGGTGACCAGTCAGCTCTCCCATGCGCAGGCCGAACTGCGCCGCGTCGAGGAGCTCCGGCAGCGGCTCGAGGACATGCCGGTTCTGTACGAGTTGGCCGAGGGCGAAGAGGGCGAGGCCGCCGCGTCCGCCACCGCCGACGCCGACGCCGAACGCGCCTCGCTCCGAGAGGACATCGCTGCCATGGAAGTTCGAACGCTGCTGTCCGGTGAGTACGACGCCCGCGACGCCCTCGTGAACATTCGCTCCGGTGCCGGCGGAATCGACGCCGCCGACTGGGCGGAAATGCTCATGCGCATGTACATCCGCTGGGCCGAGAAGCACGGGTACGGCGTCGAGGTCTACGACACGTCCTACGCCGAAGAAGCCGGAATCAAGAGCGCGACGTTCGCCGTCAAGGCCCCGTACACCTACGGAACGCTGTCGGTCGAGCAAGGCACGCACCGGCTCGTCCGGATCAGCCCGTTCGACAACCAGGGTCGACGCCAGACGTCGTTCGCGGAGGTCGAGGTGCTTCCGGTCGTCGAGACCACCGACCACATCGAAATCCCCGAGAACGACATTCGGGTCGACGTCTATCGCTCGTCCGGGCCAGGTGGGCAGTCGGTCAACACCACCGACTCCGCCGTCCGGTTGACGCATATTCCAACCGGAATCGTCGTGACCTGCCAGAACGAGAAGTCGCAGCTGCAGAACAAGGTGTCGGCCATGCGCGTGCTGCAGGCCAAGCTGCTCGAGGTCAAGCGCAAGGAAGAGCGGGCCGAGATGGACGCGCTCAAGGGTGACGGCGGCAGCTCCTGGGGCAATCAGATGCGCTCGTACGTGCTGCACCCGTACCAGATGGTCAAAGACTTGCGTACCGAGTACGAGGTCAACAATCCGTCTACTGTTCTCGATGGAGACATCGACGGCTTCCTGGAATCGGGAATTCGCTGGCGAATGCGAGGGGAGCAGTAACCGATGACGGCCTGGCTCAACGTGACGCCCGAGGTCAAGCTCAACGGCCTCGGAATCGTGCTGTACATCCTCGGCGGGCTACTGGCCGCGCGGTTCGTCACGTGGACCGGATCTCGAATCACTGCCCGCATCGACCAGAACTACCAGCACAGCGACGCGCTCGTCCGGTCGGAGGCCGCCAAACACCGTCATGCCCTGGCTCAGGTCATCACCTGGGTGCTGGTCACGCTCATCTACATCCTGGTCACCATCGAGGTGCTGCGCCGGTTCGGCTTCGGGGTCGGTGGACTCGTGGCACCCGCAACTGTCATCGGTGCAGCCCTCGGCTTCGGTGCTCAGCGCGTGGTGCAAGACATCCTGGCCGGCTTCTTCATCATCACCGAGCGCCAGTACGGCTTCGGTGACGTGGTGCAGATCGCCGTCAACGGCTCCGCCGAGGATGCCGAGGGCACCGTCGAGGACGTCACGCTCCGAGTGACACGGGTCCGTAGCGTCGACGGCGAGGTCATCACCGTGCCGAACGGGCAGATCGTCAAGGCGATCAACCTGTCCAAGGATTGGGCTCGCGCCGTCGTCGACGTTCCGGTCCCCAGTACCGCCGATCTGACTCAGGTGAATGCGCTTCTGCGTGCGGTCGGCCGCGATGCGTTCGCAGATTCACACTTGCGTCCGCTCCTACTCGACGAACCGACCGTGATGGGCGTGGAGAGCATCGAGGTGGGGCAGGTCAACGTGCGCTTGGTCGCGCGGACGTTGCCGGGCAAGCAATTCCAGGTGGGACGAGAGCTGCGTGTGAGAGTTGCCGCTGCGCTGCAGCCCGAGGGCATCAACGTTGCCCCCGACGTCAGCACGGCCGGAGTTGCACCGGAATCATCGGGACGAGATCGAACGGAAGACCAGTGAGTACACCCGATACCGGAACCGAACGCTCGCAACGAAACTGGCGGCAGTGGCGCATTCCGGCCAAGATCTACGGCCGCGTCCGAACCTCCACCGTGGCGTTCGGAATCTGCTTCGTGCTCACCGCTCTGCTGTACGGGCAGGTCAGCGCAGATATCGCCGAGAGGAACGGGGAAGCGGTTCAGGGGCCGGTTGCGGTGAGCCCGGACGAGCTCACGCAACCGAGCGAATCGCAGACGTACGTACCGACCCCCTCACGTCTGTCGACCACCACCACACCCAGCACGACCACCGACCCGGAGTCGTCGACGAGCGCCGACGACACCGGTACCCAGTCGACGACGACCACCGCCCCGCCGACCACGACGACTGCCCCGTTCGGCGTGCCCATCCCGCCGGCGATTCAGTCGCTCATCCCGTCCCGGCCTGCACCGACGTCGTCGCGCTGACGCACTCTTTACCGGCTCTCGGGACTCGCCGCGGCACCCGCTCGCTTCCGGCGGTTACCGGCGGGTAAGGACTACACTGGCGACCCGTGATCAGCACCTCGAATGTGTCCAAGTCCTACAAGACCTCGACCAGGCCCGCTCTGGACAAGGTGACGGTCTCCATCGACAAAGGCGAGTTCGTGTTTCTGATCGGGCCCTCGGGTTCGGGCAAGTCGACATTCATGCGCTTGCTGCTCAAGGAAGAGACGCCGACGTCCGGCGATATCCATGTAGCGGACTTTCACGTCAACCGGCTCGCTGCTCGTCGCGTCCCGCGGCTACGACAGAGCATGGGGTGCGTGTTCCAGGACTTCCGACTGCTGCAGCAGAAGACCGTGGTGGAAAACGTCGCGTTCGCGCTCGAGGTGATCGGCAAGCCTCGATCGATGATCAAGCGCACTGTTCCCGAGGTGCTGGATCTGGTGGGACTCGGCGGCAAGTCCGACCGTCTGCCCAACGAGTTGTCCGGTGGTGAGCAGCAGCGTGTGGCGATCGCCAGGGCGTTCGTCAATCGGCCGCTGGTGCTGCTCGCCGACGAGCCGACCGGAAACCTCGATCCGGACACCAGTCAGGACATCATGCTGCTGCTCGAGCGCATCAATCGCACCGGAACCACCGTGCTGATGGCGACCCACGACAATCACATCGTCGATTCCATGCGTCGACGCGTCGTGGAACTGGACAACGGACGAGTCGTTCGTGACGAGGCCCGAGGGGTCTACGGCGTCGGCCGCTGACGCCGACCACCGAACTCGACCGCTCAGACTTCTCGACCGAACGAATCGAAGGGCTCGGATTCCGCGATGCGCGCAAGTTTCATCTTCAGTGAGGTCTTCACCGGGCTTCGCCGCAACATCACCATGACGATCGCCATGATCTTGACGACCGCTATTTCCCTCGGTCTGTTCGGCGGCGGATTGCTCGTGGTGCAGATGGCAGGAAAGACCCAGCAGATCTTCCTCGACCGGGTGGAGGTGCAGATCTTCCTCACCGACGACATCTCTGCCACCGACGCAGACTGTGCCCAGGAGACGTGCGCTACGTTGCGCTCGGATCTCGAGAACACACCCTCCGTGGTCTCGGTGCAGTACCTCAACCGCGAGGACGCGGTGAAGGATGCGACCGAGCGAGTGTTCAAGGACCAACCCGAACTGGCCGAGTTGGTCAGTGCCGACAGTTTCCCGGCCTCGTTCAAGGTGCGTCTGAGCGACCCGGAGCGATTCGGAGTGATCAACGACAACTTCGAGAACCGTCCGGGTGTGCAGAGCGTGCTCAACCAGCGAGACCTGGTGGAACGGTTGTTCAGCGTCCTCAACGGAGTACGCAACGCAGCGTTCGCGATTGCCACCGTGCAGGCGATCGCTGCGATCCTCCTGATCGCCAACATGGTCCAGATCGCTGCGTTCACCAGACGAACCGAGGTCGGAATCATGCGGCTGGTCGGTGCCACCCGGTGGTACACCCAGCTGCCGTTCCTCCTCGAAGCCGTGGTCGCAGCTCTGATCGGTTCGGCGCTGGCGATTGCCGGGCTGTTCACCGCGAAGAACATGTTCATCGACGACGTCCTCTCCGACGTCTATCAAGCCAATATTCTGGCCCGGATATCGAACAGTGACGTGCTGTTGGTCTCGCCGTTCCTGGCACTCGTCGGAGTGGGAATGGCGGCGGTCACCGCCTACATCACATTGCGCCTCTACGTGCGCGAATAAATTCGGTTGCCGATCGGTTCTATGCTGGAGCGGTTGCCGATGAGGCGGCGTCACGCATCGAACGCTCGAGAAAGGGCCCTGCAGTGAGAGAGAAGGGCCGCAAGGCCATTGCGACCAATCGCAAGGCACGGCACAACTACTCCATACTCGACGTCGTCGAGGCCGGAGTCGCGCTCGTCGGCACCGAGGTCAAGAGCCTGCGCGACGGCAAGGCCTCCCTCGTCGACGCCTTCGCGACCGTCGACGACGGCGAGATCTGGCTGCGCGGGCTGCACATCGCGGAATACACACTCGGAAGCTGGACCAACCACGCGCCGCGTCGAAACCGCAAACTTCTTCTCCATCGTCGCGAGATCGACCGCCTGGCCGGGAAGGTCAAGGAGGGAAACCTGACGTTGGTGCCGCTGTCGATGTACTTCTCGGACGGCAAGGTCAAGGTCGAACTGGCGTTGGCCAAGGGCAAGCAGGACTACGACAAGAGGCAGTCGTTGGCCAAGCGCACCGCCGAACGCGAAGTCACTCGTGAGCTCGGGCGTCGAGTGAAGGGCATGCGCTGACCGCTGTCCTGCTCGCTCTGGTAGCTGCCGTGGGCTACGGGGTGAGCGATTTCGTCGGCGGTGTCGCGTCCCGTCGAGTCGCAGCCCTGCGGGTGGTCATCGTGTCCTACCCGCTGTCGCTCGTCATCGTGTTGCTCGTCGCTCCGTTCGTCGGCGGGACCATCGAACTCCCCGCGATGCTGTGGGGCCTGGCGTCGGGTGTGGCGGGCGGCGTCGCCGTGTGGTGGTTCTATCTCGCGCTCGCGGCCGGGCCGATGGCAGTGGTGTCCCCGGTGACGGCTGTGTTGGTCGCCGGGATTCCCGTTCTGGTCGGGTTGTCGATGGGTGAGCGTCCCGGAGTCATCGCCTTCGTGGGCATCGCCATTGCCCTGGTGGCCGTTGTGCTGGTCAGCAGGGAGTCACCGGACGAGGTGACCGGCGAGGTCGCGGGCGGCCGCGACATGAAGTTCACCCGCACCGTGGCCTGGCTGACGGTCGGGTCGGGTGTGACGTTCGCCTTCGCCTTCATCTTCCTGCATCAGATCGGTGACGGCAGTGGGCTGTGGCCCCTCGCGGCGTCCCGCGCATCGGCCACCGCGGTGGTCTGGGCCGTCGCGTTGGCATCGGGGCATTTCGCACCGCCACACGGCAGCGTGCTCAAACTTGCCGCGTTCGTCAGCGTGCTCGACGTGGTCGCCAACGCCGCGATGATCTACGCATACGAGGGCGGTCTGCTGTCGTTGGTGAGCGTCATCGCCTCGCTGTATCCGGCTGCGACGGTGTTGCTGGCGATGGTGATGCTCGGCGAACGGGTCGGCGCACTACAGAAGGTGGGAATGGCGTTGGCGCTCGGGGCAATCGCGATGATCGCGCTCGCGGGTTGAACTTGCCCGCGCACGGGTAATGAACCCGTTTATGACTGCTTCCGGTTCTACCTCCGATGTCCCCACATCCGAGAACGCGTCGTCTCGGCCGCGTGTGCTGGTCACCGGTGCCACGGGATACCTGGGCGGTCGTCTGGCACCGCGCCTGCTCGACGAGGGTTACCGAGTTCGCGTGTTGGCTCGGACCCCGAGCAAGCTCGACAACGTTCCGTGGGCGGCGGACGTCGAGATCGTCCAGGGTGACCTGAGTGATCGGGAGTCACTGAAGGAGGCGCTCAGCGACGTCGACGTCATGTACTACCTGGTGCACTCGATGGGCACCGCGGGCCATTCCGATTTTGCCGACACCGAACGCGACAGCGCAGAGAACGTAGCCACCGTCGCTGCGGATTGCGGCGTCGGCCGCATCGTGTACCTCGGGGGCCTGCATCCGCCGACGGGAGAGCTGTCGCCACACCTGAAGTCACGCGCCGAGGTCGGTCGTATTCTGATCGAGTCGGGTGTCCCGACGATCGTGCTGCAGGCGGGCGTCGTCATCGGGTCCGGTTCGGCCTCGTTCGAGATGATTCGCCACCTGACCAATCGGTTGCCGGTGATGACCACCCCACGGTGGGTACACAACCGAATTCAGCCGATTGCCGTACGCGACGTGCTGCACTACCTCATCGGGGCCGCGAGCGCTCCGGTCACCGAGTCCCGCACGTACGACATCGGCGGGCCGGACGTCATGCAGTACGGCGAGATGATGAACATCTACGCCGACGTGGCCGGTCTGCGCCAGCGTCGCATCATCGTGCTGCCGGTGTTGACGCCTCGCCTGGCCGGTCACTGGATCGGGTTGGTGACGCCGATTCCGCGCGGATTGGCGATGCCGCTCATCGAATCGTTGCAGTACGACGCCGTCGGTCACGAAATGGATATCGACGCCGTCGTTCCACGTCCGGCCGAAGGCTTGACGGGCTACCGAGATTCGGTGCGGCTGGCTCTACGCAAGATCGACGACGGCGAAGTCGAGACACGGTGGACCGACGCCACCGGAACTGCGGCCCCGTCGGATCCGCTTCCCTCCGACCCTGATTGGGCTGGAGAGGTCGTCTACACCGATACCCGGGTGGCCCGAAGCGGCGCGCGTTCGAGCACCATTCGGCCCGCGCTCGAACGATTGGCCGACGCCGAGGTGCTCACCGGTTGGCACCGCGACGCCACGGGGCCGGATGCGTCCGCCTCGGGAACCGAACACACCACCCGGCTGAAGTCGTCGCGACGGCTGCCGGGAGAGGCGTGGTTGGATCTCACGGTCGGTGGCACCGCCAAGCAGCCGACGATCGAACAGCGACTCGTGTTCTTTCCTCGCGGATTGGCCGGGCGAGCCGTGTGGTACGCGTCGTTGCCCGTACGCAGGGCCGTTGCTCGTCGAATGCTGCGCACAGTAGTGGATCGAGTCGAGTCCGACACCGGTGCAGCCGCGGCGCAGGGACCTGCCGGCCGTTAACGGGATGAATATGGCCGATCGACGCGTTACACTGAACAGCCCGGACACGGTGTCCGGGAACATACGGGGCTGAACGGTTTCGACTTTGTATGTTGAGTCAGGGGAAGCGTGTCGGTGCAGGCGAGAGACCACCGTAAGCGTCATCGCAACCTTATAAGCGCCGATTCCAATCAGCGCGACTACGCACTCGCTGCCTAAGTAGCGACTGCGTGTCTGTCAGTCCGGGCTTGCCCTCGGCCCGGGTACTGGCATCAGCTAGAGGGCTCACCGATTCATCCGGCCGCGGGATGATGAGGAACATCAAACAGTGGCTGGGATCGTCATCCTGACTTGTTCGCGAGATCGGGAGATCCAAGTAGAGGCATAGCGGACTGCACACGGAGAAGCCCTGGCAATGCAGCAGAGGACCCGGGTTCGATTCCCGGCAGCTCCACTGTGAAGGCCGGGCCGAGAGACTTTCTCTCGGCCCGGTCTTTTTTTGTGTCGGACACCTCACAAACACTGCTGTCGACCCGGTCCCACCCGGAGGGGGCTCGGTGCCGAATAGAGGGCATGAGCAACCAGCGGACCCCAGTTCTCTACACGGGGAAGCGGCTGTCGTCGCCGTCGATGGTGGTATTGGTTCTGAGCGGTGGCAAGGACGTGAGTCGCGCGCGCAGCAGGCCGTGGCACCTGGCGGGGTTGAGAATGTGGCCCTTCACCTGGACGCTTCGGCGGGCCGGACGCAGCCGCGATATTTCGGTCCAACAACTGCGATATCGGTTCCGCGGCTGGAACGCCCCCGAACGGACGCCGGTAGAGGACGCGCGGTGGGCGCTGCGCCGCATTCGTGACCGCAATCCCGAAGTTCCTGTGGTCGTGGTGGGGCACTCGATGGGTGGGCGCACAGCTGCTGCGCTGATCGACGACCCGTCGATCGCGGGTGTCGTTGCGCTTGCTCCGTGGTGGCCGCAGGGTACGGAGGCCGACGGATTCGACGAGAAGCGCACGCTGCTCGTGGTGCACGGAACTGCAGACCGGTGGACCGACCCGCGAACCTCCCGTCGCGCGACCGAACGCGCAATGGCGAACGGTGCCGACGCCGAATATCTCTCGGTGCCTGGAGGCCATTTCATGTTGCGTGATCCGCGCGTGTGGTCGCGCGTCACTCGTGACTTCGTTCTCCGTATCGCCGACGAGTCAAGAGTGCGAACCGATTCGAGCGAATCCGGTGCGTCGACGGGCTGCAGGGGAGAATCGTCGTGACCCGCCGTGTTGCCGTCGTGGGCAGCGGGGTGGCCGGCCTGACGGCGGCATACGCGCTGTCCAAGAACTCGTCGGTGACGTTGTACGAGGCCGACTCTCGGCTCGGCGGCCATGCGGACACCCACTTCGTGGACGGCCCCGGTGGTCCGGTGGGCGTCGACACCGGGTTCATCGTGCACAACGACCGCACGTATCCGACGCTGCTCCGTCTGTTCGACGAGCTCGACGTGCCGACGCAGGATTCGGACATGAGCATGTCCGTTCGGTGCGACGGCTGCGGGCTCGAATACTCGGGCGGACAGGGAATGCGGGGCATTCTCGCGCAGCGGACCGCGGTCCTGCGGCCTCGCTTCGTCTCGATGCTGCTCGACGTCAAGCGTTTTCATCGTCTGGCGACCCAGCTACTCGAGCGCGAGGACGCCGCGGACACCGAGACGACGCTCGCGCAATTCTTGGAGCAGCACTCGTTCTCCGCATACTTCGAATCCCACTTCATGACACCGTTGGTGTCTGCAGTGTGGTCGTGTGATCCGGCCACCGCGCTCGCCTACCCGGCTCGCTACCTGTTCACTTTTCTTCGCCATCACGGAATGCTCACCGTCACAGGATCTCCCACCTGGCGTACCGTCACCGGCGGGTCGATCGAATACGTTCGTCGGGTTGCGGAGCACATCGACGAGGTATTGCTCGACAATCCGGTACATGCTGTCTACCGGTCCGGGGATTCGGTGCAGATCCGGGACGGCCACGACGACCTGCGCACGTTCGACGCCGCCGTGATCGCAGTCCATCCCGGTGCCGCGCTGAAGATGCTCGCGGAGCCGACTGCGCTCGAACACAGCGTTCTCGGAGCTATGCCGTATTCGGTCAATCACACTGCACTGCACACCGACTCGTCGGTGCTGCCACGAAACATCAGAGCGAGAGCGTCGTGGAACTACCACCTCCCGTCCTGTAACGCCAAACCCGATCGAGTTCTGGTCAGCTACGACCTGACGAGGTTGCAGCGATTGGGTGACAGCGATCGAAGGATGCTGGTCACCCTCGGGGGAGCAGATCGCATCGACCCGAACACGGTGCTCGACGAGATGACCTACGAGCACCCGCAGTACACCCCCGAATCCGTCGCAGCGCAGCGTCGGCTGCCCGAATTGGACACCGATACGGTGTCGTTCGCCGGGGCGTACCACGGGTGGGGATTCCACGAGGACGGTGCGTTGTCCGGAGCGCGCGCCGCGCAACGGGTGGGGGCCTCGTGGCTCTGACGTCGGTTCTGCCGAACACCCGGGCGCACGGGGCGGCGCTGTATCTCACTCGGATCGATCACGTCCGACGAGCACCGATACGAAATACGTTCTCGTACAAGAGCTACAGCTGGTTCGTCGACCTCGACGCACTTCCCGAACTGCCGCGGATCCTGCGGCCACTCGCATCATTCGATTCCCGCGACCACATGGGTGACCCCGGTGCCACCATTCGCCAGAACGTCGATGCCTTCTTGGCAGAGAGCGGAATCGATCTCGGCGGCGGTCGCATCACGATGTTGGCCAGCGCGCGGGTGTTCGGGCACACGTTCAACCCATTGACTGTGTACTGGTGTCACGACCGCGACGGAGACCTCCGCTGCGTGGTGGCCGAGGTGCACAACACCTACGGGGAGCGATACCGGTACCTGTTGGACACCGGTCGTCACGGTGAGGCACGGACTACCAAAGAGTTCTACGTCTCACCGTTCAACGACGTCGACGGCGAGTACTCCATGCAGCTGCCCGAGCCGGACGCCACACTCCGGCTGTCGATCGTCCTCGAACGTCTCGGTCACCCTCCGTTCGTGGCGACCGTCGTCGGCCGTCGCCGCCAGGTGACGACGCGATCGATTCTTCGTACCGCACTCGAGATACCGATGGCACCGCTGCGAGTGAAGATACAGATTCGCTGGCAGGGCATTCGGCTCTGGGCGCGGGGTCTGAAGATCGTGCAGAAACCTGCCCCTCCGGGGGGCGCGGAGAGTTCAGAAGGAAGGAGCTCACAGATGACAACGGTGTCTCGAACCGATTCCGTGTCGCACCCGTCCGGTGCCGGGCCGCGCCCGCTCGTCGATCCTCGGGTCTGGCCCCAGATCGCCCACGTTCCCGGTGGCGTCAAAGTTGCGGTCGCCGCGCCCGTTGCCGACTTTCTCTTCCGTCGTGCGGTCGCGGGATTGCAGGTCCGAGTCGCGATGCCGGACGGCACAGTGCTCGGGGCCGGATCGTCCGACGCACCGTTGATGAACGTCTATCGGCCACACGACTTCGCCGCGCGCGTCGGCGACAGCGGCCTCATCGGATTCGGTGAGGCATACATGGCCGGAGACTGGGATGCCGAGGATCTCACCGCAGTGCTCGAGGTCTTCGCCCGTCGAATGGCGTCGCTGATTCCCGAGCCCTTGCAGCGACTCCGTGGGCTCTACGTCCCGAAACCTCCACGGAGTGAACGCAATACGACGAAGAACACTCGATCCAACATTTCGCGTCACTACGATCTGTCGAACGACCTGTTCGAGCTCTTCCTCGACGAGACCATGACCTACTCGAGTGCGTTGTTCGCCGGATCGGGACCCGACGACAGCATGGAGCTCGCCGACGCCCAGCGCCGAAAGATCGACCGGCTACTCGATCGCGCAGGCATCGGCGAAGGAACCAGGGTCCTCGAGATCGGCACCGGATGGGGCGAGCTGGCCATTCGCGCGGCCGCTCGCGGTGCGACGGTCCGGTCGGTGACACTGTCGGTGGAGCAGCAGGAGCTCGCGCGTAAGCGTTGCGCGGCAGCGGGATACAGCGATCGAGTACAGATCGATCTCCTCGACTACCGGTTGGTGGACGGCCGATACGACGCCATCGTGTCGGTCGAGATGATCGAGGCCGTCGGTCATCAGTACTGGGCAACCTATTTCGAGACGATCGATGCACATCTGGCACCGGGCGGACGCGTGGCGATCCAGGCCATCACCATGCCGCACGACCGGATGCTGGCCACCCGCAATACGTACACGTGGGTGCACAAGTACATCTTTCCCGGCGGGTTCCTGCCGTCGGTGCGGGCCATCGAGGAGGTGACCGAGCAGCACACCTCGCTTCGGGTTCGCGAGCGCCTGTCCATGGGTGATCACTACGCGCGAACCCTGGCCCTGTGGGACAGTCGCTTCCGTCAATACCGCAGCGAGGCACAGGGTCTCGGGTTCGACGAAGTATTCGCGCGAATGTGGCACTTCTACCTCTGCTATTCGGAGGCCGGATTTCGATCCGGGTACCTCGATGTTCAGCAGATCGTGCTCGATCGAAGGGACGACCGATGACCACCTCGACAAGTACCGTGGACCGGACCGATCGCAGCGTCGGTGTTGCACACCGAATTGCCGAGTTGATGGAGCCCCTGGTGGGTGGCCCGCTTCCCGTCCGGCTGCAGGCGTGGGACGGATCCGTTGCCGGCGACGCCCTGGCACCGAAAGTGATGCTGCGGAGCCCCAGCGCTCTTCGTCGATTGCTGTGGAGCCCTGGTGAACTCGGTGCTGCGCAGGCGTACGTCACCGGGGAGTTGGACGTCGACGGCGATCTTGCCGCGGCTCTCGATCATGTCTGGGGTGTGGTCCGTGAGCGTCGGCTCTCGGCAGTACGGCCGGGGCCGGCATCGTTACTGCGGCTGGCGCGGCTGGCCAAGGATCTCGGCGTGTTCGGCCGCCCACTACCGCCACCCGCGTCGCAGGCCTCGGTGAAGGGGCGGCTGCACTCGTTGCTTCGCGACCGCGCTGCGATCAGCCACCATTACGACCTGTCGAACGACTTCTACGAGCTGGTCCTCGATTCGCACATGGCGTACTCGTCGGCCTACTGGACCTCGAATTCGCCGGAATACACCCTCGATGATGCCCAGCGCGACAAGCTCGACCTCGTGTGCCGAAAGATCGGGCTCGACAAACGATCCGGGCAACGGTTCCTCGACGTCGGCTGTGGCTGGGGGTCTCTCAGCCTGCATGCGGCACAGGAATACGGAGCGCAGGTCGTCGGAGTGACCATCTCGCGCGAGCAGAAAGCCTTCATCGACAAACGAATCGCCGACCGAGGTCTGCAGGACAACGTCGAGATCCGAATCCAGGATTATCGGGAGATTCCGGACGGGCCCTTCGACGCGGTGGCGTCGATCGAGATGGGTGAGCATGTGGGGGAGGCCAATTACCCGACCTACGCCGCCGCACTGCATACCAACGTCAAGCCGGGTGGGCGAGTGCTGATCCAGCAGATGTCGCGAAGAGAGGGCGACAACCCCGGCGGCGGGGCATTCATCGAATCGTTCATCGCGCCCGACATGTTCATGCGTCCGGTCGGGCGGACCGTGGCCATGATCGAGGAGGCCGGACTCGAGGTTCGCGACGTCCATGCTCTGCGCGAGCATTACGTGCGGACCGTCGATGTCTGGACGGAGCGCTTCGAGGCGCGGTACGACGACGTGGTGGCCATGGTCGGGGAAGAGGTCGCTCGCGTGTGGCGGCTGTACCTGATCGGCGGGGGAATGGCATTCCGGGACAACAGGATGGGCGTCGACCAGATCTTGTCCGTTCGCCCGGTCGACGGGTCGTCCGGGATGGAACCGGTCCGCCCGGTGTGGGTGTCCGCGCGGTGAACTGGTCCGACTTCCTGACCGTATCGCTGGCGAGTCTCGGCGGCACCGCTGTCCTGATGATCATCACCGCCCTCATCGGTGCGCGGATCGGACGCCACAATGTCGTGGATGTGACGTGGGGTGGCGGCTTCGTTCTGATCGCGCTGATCTCGGCTGCGACCGGAACCGGTGATCTGTGGCGACGACTCCTGCTGGTCGTGCTCGTCGGAGTGTGGGGGCTTCGTCTTGCGCTGCACATGGTGCAGCGCTCACGCGGACACGGTGAGGATCCGCGGTACACCGAGCTGCTGTCCAAGGCCACCGGCAACAGAACCTGGTACGCCCTGCGGAAGATCTATCTGACGCAGGCGGTTGCGCTGTGGTTCGTGTCCCTTCCACTGCAGGTATCCGCCGTCTCACACGGATCGGTTCTACCCGTCGTCGTACTCGGCGTAGTGGTCTGGCTACTCGGATGGACGTTCGAGGCAGTGGGCGACGAGCAATTGAAGGCGTTCAAGGCCGACGCGTCGAACAAGGGCAAGATCATGGACCGAGGTCTGTGGTCCTGGACGCGGCATCCCAATTACTTCGGCGACTCGGCAGTGTGGTGGGGACTGTTCCTCGTCTCGGCGTCGGCGTGGCCTGGGGTGTTCACGATTCTGTCGCCTGTCGCGATGACGTACTTCTTGGTGTTCGCCACCGGGGCTCGGCTGTTGGAACGGAGCATGGAGAAGCGTCCGGGGTATCGCGAATATCAGCAGCGAACCAGCTATTTTCTGCCGCGGCCACCGAAACGGCAGAGCAAGTAGCTCGCGGGTGGGGCAGCGGCGTTAGGGTTGAACGAGAAATTCGGTTCGTCGACCGGATTCGGTTCGTTCGAGGATTGAGGAGGCGCATCGTGGCGCACGAGAGAGCTGGAACCACTGCACTGCCGGAGGATCTGGTCGATCTCTCGCAACTCGTCACGGCGTACTACTCGCGCATTCCGGACGTGTCGGAGCCGAGTCAGCAGGTCGTGTTCGGGACCTCGGGTCATCGAGGTTCGAGCCTGGATTCGGCGTTCAACGAGGCGCACATCGTCGCCACCACGCAGGCCATCGTGGAATATCGTTCTGCGCAAGGCATCACCGGGCCACTGTTCATCGGTCGAGACACCCATGCATTGTCCGAGCCCGCGTGGACGACGGCTCTGGAGGTGTTGGCAGCCAACGACGTCGACGTTCTGGTGGACTCGGGGGATCGCTACACCCCGACGCCCGCCGTCAGTCATGCCATTCTCCGGTACAACGAGTCGGGGCCGACCGCGAAAGCCGACGGCATCGTGGTCACACCGTCCCACAATCCGCCGCGTGACGGCGGGTTCAAGTACAACCCTCCGCACGGTGGACCGGCCGACAGCGATGCGACGTCGGTGATCGCTGCCCGCGCCAACGAGCTTCTCCGCGAGGGCATTACCGGAATCAAGCGCGTGACTCTCGCGCAGGCGTTCGAGGGAAGCGTCTCGCGGTACGACTTCCTCGGCACCTACGTGGACGACCTCCCGAACGTGCTCGATCTCGATGCGATCCGCGCCGCCGGAGTTCGCATCGGTGCGGATCCGCTCGGCGGTGCCAGTGTCGACTACTGGGATGCGATCGCCGAACGACACAACCTCGATCTGACCGTCGTCAATCCATTGGTCGACGGCACGTTCCGCTTCATGACGTTGGACACGGACGGCAAGATCAGAATGGACTGCTCGTCGCCGAACGCGATGGCATCACTGATCGCAGCCCGGGATCGATTCGACATCGCCACGGGCAACGACGCCGACTCCGATCGACACGGCATCGTCACTCCCGACAGTGGTCTGATGAACCCCAATCACTACCTCGCGGTCGCGATCGACTATCTGTTCACCCACCGACCCGGGTGGTCACCGACGGCGGCAGTCGGCAAGACGCTGGTGAGTTCCTCCATGATCGATCGCGTCGTCGCCGGTCTCGGACGAAAGCTGCTCGAGGTCCCGGTCGGGTTCAAGTGGTTCGTGCCGGGGCTGCTCGACGGCGAGCTCGGCTTCGGCGGCGAGGAGAGCGCCGGTGCCTCGTTCCTGCGGCGCGACGGCCGAGTGTGGACCACGGACAAGGACGGAATCATTCTGGCGCTGTTGGCCTCGGAGATCACCGCGGTCACCGGATCGACACCGTCGCAACGCTACGCAGAATTCACAGCCGAGTACGGCGATCCGTCGTACGCCCGCGTCGACGCTCCGGCAACCAGGGAGCAGAAGGCTGTGCTCGCCAAGTTGTCGCCCGACCAGATCACCGCCACCGAATTGGCGGGGGAGCCGATCACCGCGACGCTGACCGAGGCTCCCGGAAACGGGGCCGCACTGGGAGGGCTGAAGGTGACAACGGAGAGCGCCTGGTTCGCAGCTCGTCCGTCGGGAACCGAGGACGTCTACAAGATCTACGCGGAGTCGTTCCAGGGCAAGGAACACCTCGCCGAGGTCCAGGCTGCAGCACGTGAATTGGTCTCGTCCGCTCTCGAGAGCTCGTGACCGACTCACCGACACCCGACCACGACAGCTCGGCCCCCGAGCCGGCATTCCAACCCGGAGGCAAACTCCCACCGGAGATCTGGGTACTGGTCTCGGCAGCGTTCGTCATCGCCCTCGGATTCGGCATCGTCGCGCCTGCCCTGCCGCAGTTCGCTCGAGAATTCGGCGTCGGATACACGGCCGCATCGGCAGTGATCAGTGCCTTCGCTCTCATGCGGTTGCTGTTCGCGCCTGCGAGCGGCGCTCTGGTTCAGCGGCTCGGCGAACGACCCGTCTACCTGATCGGACTGTTGATCGTGGCGGTCTCCACCGGTGCGTGCGCTCTGGCTCAGACGTACTGGCAGCTGCTGGTGTTTCGCGGACTCGGCGGGATCGGGTCGACGATGTTCTCGGTGTCTGCTCTCGGACTGCTGATCAGAATCAGTCCACCTACCAGTAGAGGCCGCATCTCCGGGCTGTACGCGACCGCTTTCTTGCTGGGAACCATCGGTGGTCCGCTCGTCGGCGGCGCGCTCGTCGGTTTCGGTCTGCGGGTGCCGTTCGTCATCTATGCCGTGGCTCTGGTGATCGCCGCTGCCGTCGTGTACTTCACCCTCGGCAATTCCGATCTGGTCAAGCCGGAGAAGGGAACTGCGCCGCCGACGATGTCGTTGCTCGCTGCTCTGCGAATCCCGTCCTATCGGGCCGCCCTGGCGTCGAATTTCGCGAACGGATGGGCCGTGTTCGGTGTCCGGGTGGCGCTGGTGCCGTTGTTCGTCGTCGAGGCAATGCAGCGGTCCGAGGTGTTCGTCGGGATTGCTCTCACGGTGTTCGCAGTGGGTAACGCTCTGGTTCTCACCAGTGCCGGTCGCCTGTCCGACGTACGCGGACGCAAACCGTTCATGCTGGGCGGTTTGGCGGTGTGCGGCCTGGGAACGGTCGTGATGGGCTATGTCCACGATCCGGTGTTGTTCCTCGCGGTGTCGTTGATCGCCGGAATCGGATCGGGCCTGATGAGTCCTGCCCAGCAGGCCTCGGTCGCCGACGTGATCGGCTCCAAGGCGCGTGGAGGACCCGTGCTGGCTGCCTTCCAGATGGCGTCCGACGTGGGCGCTGTGATCGGCCCGATCGTGGCCGGAATGATCGTGGAACGGGTCTCGTTCGGTCCGGCTTTCGCCGTGACGGGCGCACTGCTTCTACTGGCGGGGTTGTGGTGGTCGCGCGTTCCGGACACCCTCGAGCGCGAGCGCAGCTGACGGATACGTCCGTAGTATTCGCTCTGTGAGCGAGAAGAAGACATCCAGCACGAAACACACTCCGCAGGCCTCGTCGAACACCGTGACGTACATTCTGGGCGGTATTGCATTCCTCGTGGTGGTCGCGGTCGTCGTGGTAGCGATCCTGTGGCAGCGAGGCAGCGACGCGCCCCGGAACGACGGGTACGGATCGGTCAAGAATCCCGAGGTCGAATTGTCGTTGCCGGGAGACGGTGTCGTCGTATTGGCTCGTCCGGGCGCGCAGCGCGTCATCGATATCTACGAGGACCCGATGTGCCCATTCTGCAGTGATCTCGAGGTGAAGCACGGCCAGGAATTGGCTCAGAAAATCGACGACGGCGTTGTCTCGGTCAACTACCACCTGATCAATTTCCTCGATGCGAGCTCGGCCTCGGGTGACTATTCGACGCGGGCCGTTGCGGCGTCGCACTGCGTGGCCGCCACCGAGAATGCGCGGGTCTACTCGGCTTTCCACGCCGCGCTGTTCGACCCGGAATTCCAGCCGGAGGAAGGAAGCGACTCCGACCGAACCGATGCCGAGCTGGCGGAGCTGGCAACGTCGAACGGAGCGAGCGATCTTGCGGTGGAGTGCATCGCCACGGGCGCTCAGCGTGACGCAGCGGTGGCGGACGCGACGACCGGTCGGGACGCCTTGGCCGCATCGGGTGCACGCGGAACTCCGGGTGTTCTGGTGGATGGACAGGTGGTCGACGCGCTGGGCGACTCGGAATGGCTGGCTACGGTCGGCTGATCGGGGTCGAGCGCGGGGGCCCGTACCGGAGCATCGAGTACGGGCCGCACCAGCTGATTTGTTGCTGCCGCGAGCGATGGTGTAACTTCGTTCGAGCAACCGCATGAGCGGGAGCACGCAGTACTCGGGGCTATGGCGCAGCTGGTAGCGCACCACACTGGCAGTGTGGGGGTCAGGGGTTCGAGTCCCCTTAGCTCCACCGAGAAAGCAAAAGCGCCGCCCATCGGGCGGCGCTTTTGTTGTGTCTATGGCTTCGGCCACCGAATCGGCGTCTGCAGCGTGAGTCCTGAGACGCCGATTCGGAAGGCAGGAGTCAGTGAGCTGCGTCGAACGCCTGCTCCACTTCGGCGGGTATTCTTCCGCGCGCAGAAATGTTGTGGCCGTTCGCCTTCGCCCATTCTCTGATGGCTTTGGTCTGATTGGCGTCGCGCTTCGCCCCGGTGGCCGGGGAAGTCGACTTCTTCTGTCGCTTTCCACCCACCTTCGTCGAGTGCTCGATGTAATAGTCGAGCTTGCGGTGGAATTCTTTGGCGTTCTTGTCGCTCAGATCGATTTCGTAGCTGACTCCGTTGACCGAATAGGTTATGTGTTCGCCACCGGATTCGATCGGTTTTTCGTCGATGTCATCGACTAGTTGCACATAGACTTTTCTGGCCATGCTGAAGCTCTCCAATGGTGCAGGGAATGATGCGGGGGGATGTCCAGATCGAACTGTGTCGACTATACGGCCGAACAATGTGTATATCCATGCTGGCCGATCGATTGTTACCGGTTTCGCAGCATTGCCACAGAATCTGCAGATGTATTCGTCGAAACCGACGTGGCGCAGGCATTAAGTGTGTGCGCAGTGCGAGGGATAGCTGTCGCGATGAACAAAGACAAACTGTCCGGTATTCATAGGAAATCCGTTCTCGGGGTCGGTTCGAGCCGGCGGCCGATTTCGGAGTTTCGCGGCACTTGTGTCGCCGTCGTGGGAAACATGAGAAGGCTGGGCAGATCGCAACGAATCGATCACGAAATGCACTCCTTTGGCTAACGAAATTCGATCAGGGACTCGAATGGTTCGATTTCTGGTTCACTCGAGCAGCAAGTGTCTGTTGTGACGCACGGTAGCTCCTGATGCCAATGGGAACCGCGTGGCTCGACGGCGTCCGAGGTGCCGAGAGGGGAGTGGCGCGACCGGCTCCACCGGAGCGCCCACGAGTCGATGAAATCTTCACGAACAGCCGGGTCGGCTGCGGTAACGCTGATGTGCGCAGGTCTACTAGGTGCTGGAGCGCTCGTCGGCGCACCGGTATCGGCCGACCCGTCCGCGCCCGCCACTGCGCCGTCGGCGACACCCGGCACGGAATCGGCCGGACGAGAGTTGACGGGAAAGACGGTCTTCCTCGATCCGGGTCACCAGGGCACAGCTCACTCGGAGAATCTGCAACGGCAGGTCGACGACGGGCGCGGCGGTACCAAGGATTGCCAGACCACGGGCATGACCACGGTGGACGGGGTGCCGGAGCACACCATCAACTGGAAGGTCTCGGAGCTGGTTCGGTCCAGTCTGGAGAGTCTCGGTGCGACGGTGAAGACCAGCCGCGTCGACGACACCGGGTGGGGCGGGTGCGTCGACGATCGGGCTCGCGCTGCCAGCGCGTCCGGAGCCGATGTGGCCGTCAGCATTCATGCGGACTCGACGAGCACGACGACCGACACCGACAAGCACGGATTCCATCTGATCGTGCCGACACTGCCGATTCCGAATGCGGCGGCCGATGCGGCTCAGTCCGAGGGCGGGCGCTCGGCCTCGAAGCTGATGAGAGATTCCTACGTTCGCGCCGGGTTCGATCCCGCCAATTACTCGGGCGTCGTCGGCGGGATCCAGGAACGATCCGACGTCGCGGGGCCCGCACTGACGACTGTTCCGTTGGTGTTCGTCGAGATGGGCAATGGTTCCAACCCGGACGACGCGGCGGTGCTCGAGGGCTCGGACGGTCAGGTGAAGCATGCGATCGCCATCTCCACCGGCATCATCGACTATCTTCTCGGAGCCGAGGCTGCCTCGTCGCCGGGCGTCGCAGTTTCCACCGCCTCTGCGCCGACACCGACGAGCGCGACTGTCCCCACAGCTACGTCGACGTCCGTAGCGGGTCGTAGTGCCTTGTCTCGACTGCTCGAAAGCGTCTCGCCGTATGTCGAATCGTTCGGTGTCGACGGGTTGAAGGGATTGGTGACCGACGAGAACGTCAGCAGCGTCTCCACCTTCGCTCGAGGCCTCCTGAATCGAATTCTCGCCGCCCGGTAGTCTCGACCGGCGTGGCGCGTCGACGAATTCCGGTGGTGATCGTTGCCGGCTTTCTGGGTGCAGGCAAGACCACTCTGCTCAATCATCTGTTGCGCAACGATGCGGGAATTCGGATCGGCGTCGTGGTCAACGATTTCGGTGCGATCAACATCGATTCCATGCTCGTTGCAGGACAGGTCGATTCGATGGTGTCACTGGGCAACGGATGCATCTGCTGTGCGGTGGACATCACTGACATGGACGCGATGTTCGATGCGCTGGCACACCGCCGCTCGCCCATAGACGTGATCGTGGTGGAGGCCAGCGGATTGGCGGAGCCACGGAATCTCATTCGAATGGTGCGCGGTAGCGAGAACGAGTTCATCGTGTACGGCGGATTGGTGGGAGTCGTCGACGCGGTCGAATTCGCGGATACCCGCACCCTGCATCCCGAAATCGATCAGCATCTGCAATTGGCGGATCTGGTGCTATTGAACAAGTCCGACGCCGTCGAGGATTCGGAGCGCTCTGCGGTGGTGTCGACGGTTCGGTCCATTGTCGGCGACGTCCCTGTCGCAGCTGTGTCGTTCGGACGCGTCGATCCTCTGTTGTTGTTCGACCGGCCCCAGAACGGGCCGGTCGAATCCGCACTACCCGTGCAATTGTCCTTCGACGAACTTCTCCGCGAGCACCTCGACGACGACAGCTGCCACGAGCACGGACACCACCGACACCTGCATGCGCAGTACTCGCATACCGAGTTCGTCAGCACAGCAGCGATGGAGCCGCGTCGGCTGATCGATTTTCTCGAGAACCCGACCGGAAACCTCTACCGCATCAAGGGTGTCGTGCATTTCGACCTGCCGGGACACCAGCAGAAGTTCATCGTGCAGACGGTGGGGCGACACATCCGGTTCGAGAGTGCAGCGTGGTCACGGGGTGAAGCCCAGCAGACATCACTGGTGCTGATCGGCACCGAACTCGATGCGGACGCGGTCGAACATCGACTGCGGGCCTGCGTGCGCGGCCCTGACGACGCAGTCGACGCCTCGGCCATGTTGCCGGTCCATCGATACCTCGAGCCGGCGTAGGTCTTCTACAGTCCGACCCATTCGGTGCGCCCGCCTTCGAAGCCCTGCCGTTTCCAGATGGGTACCTCGGCCTTGATGCGTTCGACCAGTCGGGCGCACGCCTCGAACGCCTCGGCGCGATGAGCCGATCCGACTGCGGCCACGAGCGCGAGATCGCCGACCCGCAAGTCCCCGACGCGATGCACGGCAGCGACCGCAAGACCGGTTTCGGACGAGACCTCCGAGCAGCATCGGCTCAAGAAGCGTTCCGCATCGGGGTGGGCGCGGTATTCGAGAGTTTCCACGGCGTGGCCACCGTCGTGGTCACGAACGATTCCGCTGAACAGCACCACGGCACCGTGGTGCGAATCCTGTACCGCGGCTTCCACTTCGGCGGTCGTCAGCGGCTCGTTCGAGATGCGGGCGACGAGTTCAGTCATCGTGGGGTCCTCCTCCTGAGATCTGGGCGAGTACATGGTCGAGGAGCGGATCGAGAACGGCCAAGCCGTCTTTCACGCCTCCCGGTGATCCGGGCAAGTTGACGACGAGGGTACGTCCGATCAACCCGGACACCCCGCGACTCAGCACCGCGTGCGGCGTCGCGGAGGTTCCCTTGGTGCGGATCTGGTCTGCTATTCCTGGCATCTCGATGTCGAGCAGTGCCGCCGTGGCCTCCGGAGTTGCATCGGTAGGGGAGACGCCGGTTCCGCCGGTCGAGATGATCAGCGACGGCTCGCCGCGTAGCGAGTCGCGCAGCCCAGCCTCGATGTCGGCATCGGCGTACACCAGCGGGCCGCGCACCGCGAAGCCCCGATCGGTCAGCCAGGATGCGATGGACGGGCCGGTGGTGTCCGGGCGGGTCCCGCGAGCACCGCCGGTGGAGGCCACGAGCACGACCGCCGACTTCGTCCCCTCCGACGGCCGAGCGTCGTCGTCGGGGGCGGTCGCCTTTGCATCACGCTGCCAATGCCCGTGCTTACCACCGTCTTTGGTGATCAGCCGGACGCCGTTCATCGTCGCACCCGGGTCGACCGCCTTGACCATGTCGTGCAGAGTCAACCCGGCAACCGCGACGGCGGTGAGGGCTTCCATCTCGACGCCGGTCCTACCGGTCGTGCGCGCGGTGGCCTCGACCGTGATCGAGGTGTCGGTGAATCCGAAGGAGATCTTGACCGACGAGAGCGCGAGCTGATGGCACAGCGGAATCAGGTCGGACGTGCGCTTGGCAGCCGAGATACCGGCGATCCGAGCGGTCGCCAGGACATCGGCCTTCGGCATGCCGTCCGCCTGCACCAACCCGATGACCTCGGGCGTGGTGACGAACTCGCCGGCCGCCACAGCCGTTCGGGAGGTCTCTTTCTTGTGCGCCACATCGACCATGCGGGCACGGCCCTCGTCGTCCAGGTGCGACAGGGGGTTCTGCGGAACTTCGGTGGTCACAGCGGCCATACCTCCACGGGTGATCCTGCGGCGAGTTCGGTTGTCTCGGCGGCGATGTCGATGAGCACGTCGGCCCACGCCAGTGCGGCCACCAGGTGGGACCCCGGTCCGGCGACCAGTTCGACCCGGCCGTCGTCACGCAATTTCCCGCGGAGCAGTTGACGCCTGCCCGGCGGCGAGGTGATCGACTGGAACAGAGTCGCAGGGCCCGACAAGACCGATGGCAGGCCGGCCGATCGCCGAACGATGTTGCGCGCGAACATGATGTACGACACCACGGTGCTGACGGGGTTGCCGGGGAAACTCAGGACCGGAGTGCCGTCGAACATCGTGATGCCCTGCGGTCCACCCGGTTGCATCCGAACCGATCCGAACTGTCCACCCAGCGGCGCGAGAACGTCCTTGACCACCTCGAAGTCGCCCATCGACACTCCACCGGAGGTGATGATGAGCTCCGCCGATGCGGCTGCGGAGGTGAGGATGCTTCGGAAGCGTTCCGGATCGTCGGTGCTGCGTGCGACGGTGACCACGTCGGCACCGCTCGCGCGCAGGTGCGCGGCAAGAGTGATGCCGTTCGAGTCGAAGATCTGACCGGGCGAGAGCGTCTCGCCTGCGTCGGCCAACTCTGCTCCGGTGGTCACCACGGCCACCCGAGGACGCGACCGTACGTCGACGGTGGCCAGTCCGACGGCGGCGAGAACCGAGATGTGCCGGGGCTCGAGCACTCTGCCCGCGTCGATCAGGATCGTTCCCGCGCGTACGTCGCTTCCCTGTTCGCGCACGAATTCGCCTGCGACGCGGGCTCGTTCGACGGTCACCGCACCTGCGGTGGTCACCGTGGTGTCCTCCACGGGGACGATGGCGTCCGCTCCGTCGGGTATCGGTGCGCCGGTCATGATCTTGGCTGCGCTACCGGGCGTCAGCGTCGAGGGTCGGGTGGGTCCGGCAGCGATGATCGTCGACACCGGAAGCGTCACGGGCGCAGACTGCACCGAGCGAGAATCGACCGCATAACCGTCCATCTGCGAATTTCGGAACAGAGGTAGATCGACGGGGGAGGTCACGTCGTGGAATGCCACCCGCCCCAGTGCGTCGGTCAGCGGCACTCGTTGGGCTGCTCGGGTGCCCAAGTCTGCGAGCAGCGACTCGATCGCTGCTGCGTGCTCCTCGACGGATACGGCGCTCACAGTGCAGGTCCGGTGATCGCTCGAGTGTGCTCAGCCGTCATGGCTGCCAATCCTAGGCACGCCGACACGACGGGCGCGTGTGGGCTGCGGCATACTGGGTAGACAAGCCGATGTGAGACATGCAGGAACAGACGGATTCGAGGTGTGAGGTGACGGTGGACAGTGTCACGTCCCTCGGGATCCCACGTATAGGTTCAGCTTCCTCGGGGTCGTCGTTCGGCCCGGTCGACGATCGTCCCGACGTGCCGCATCTGATCGATCGATTCGGGCGGGTGGCACGCGATCTGCGCATCTCGATCACCGAGAAGTGCTCGCTGCGGTGCACGTACTGCATGCCGGAGGAGGGGCTGCCGGCAATCCCCACAGCCGACCTGCTGACCGCTGGCGAGATCGCTCGGGTCGTCTCGGTTGCCGTGCGCCTGTTGGGAATACGCGACGTGCGTTTCACCGGCGGCGAGCCTCTTATGCGTCGAGATCTGGACGAGATCCTTCGTTCGTGCTCCGCTGTGGCGGACGGCGTGCCGTTGTCCATGACCACCAATGCCGTCGGTCTCGAACATCGTGCGCAGGCCCTCGCCGAGGCCGGTCTGACGCGCGTCAACGTGTCGTTGGACTCGGTCGATCGTGAACAGTTCGCGCGCTTGACTCGACGCGATCGTCTGCCGTCGGTGCTGGCCGGCATCCGGGCGGCCAAGAAGGCGGGCATCGGTCCGGTGAAGGTCAATGCCGTACTGATGCGAGACACCCTTTCCGGGTCCGTGGATCTGCTCCGGTGGTGTCTGGACGAGGGGGTCGCGCTTCGATTCATCGAGCAGATGCCACTCGACGCCGATCACGAATGGGCCCGCAACAACATGATCGACGCCCAGACGTTGCTCGACGAGCTGTCCACTGCTTTCGATCTACGTGAAGTGGGTCGCGCCGATCCGTCCGCTCCCGCCGAGGAATGGAGCGTGGACGGCACGGAGGCGACCGTGGGAATCATCGCGTCCGTCACGCGCTCGTTCTGCGGCGACTGTGATCGCACGAGGCTCACTGCCGAGGGGACCATGAGGTCCTGCCTGTTCAGTGACGACGAGACGGATCTTCGCGCGGCGCTGCGGGGCGGTGCCACCGATGACGAGTTGGCAGCAGTATGGCGCGGAGCCATGTGGAACAAATGGGCCGGGCACGGTATCGACGCCGAGGGCTTCGTGCCACCGACCCGCAGTATGGGAGCAATCGGTGGTTGAGACACAGCCCAGCACGACCGGTAGTCGAACGATGCAGGTGGAGGTGCGGTACTTCGCAGCCGCCGTCGACGCGTCCGGCTGCGAGTCGGAACACCTCACTCTGCCGGCCGGTGCGACGCTGGGAGAATTGCGCGAGGCCATCCGTTCTCGGTACGGAGCCCCGATGGAACCGATTCTGCGGGTGTCGGCGTATCTGGTCGGAGACGAGTTGACCCGCGATCTGGGGCGGTCCGTAGGCAGCAGAGTCGACGTACTGCCGCCGTTCGCCGGCGGCTGATCGTCACCGATCGCCGCCGACGAAGGTCGGTCAGTGACCGTTCTTCCACCAATCGTCGAACGGTGTCACTGGAACGGTTCGCTTGTGCCGCGTCGCGGCGAACATCTTCTCGAGTTTGTCGGCCACTTCCTCGGTGACGTCTTTGCCTTCGAGGTAGTCGTCGATCTGCTCGTATGTGACGCCGAGTGCTTCCTCGTCGGGCAGAGCCGGTCGATCGTCTTCGAGATCCGCGGTGGGGACTTTGCGCCAGGTACTTTCGGGCGCACCGAGCTCGCGCAGCAGCGCAGCGCCTTGTCGTTTGGTCAGGCCGGTCAGTGGCGTCAGATCCACCCCGCCGTCGCCGAACTTGGTGAAGAAGCCGGTGACCGCCTCGGCCGCGTGATCGGTGCCGACGACGACGTATCCGAGTTCGCCGGCGATCGCGTACTGGGCGACCATGCGTTGGCGAGCTTTGATGTTGCCGCGCACGAAATCTCGGACCTCGCCGGTTCCCAGAGCCTCGGCGGTCGCAGCTGCTGCGGCATCGGAGGCCTCCTTGATGTTCACCGTCACCGTGCGGTCGGGATCGATGAACTTCAGTGCGATCGCCGCGTCGTCCTCGTCGGCCTGCACTCCGTAGGGGAGCCGTACGGCGACGAATTCGGCCTCGTGCCCGTCGGCTCGTAGTTCGGTCACCGCCCGCTGTGCGAGCTTGCCGGTGAGCGTGCTGTCCTGTCCGCCGCTGATCCCGAGTACGAAACCGGAGGCCGATGTCGACGCGAGGTACTCCTTGAGGAAGTCCACGCGCCTGCGGACCTCCGTCACCGGATCGATGGTCGACTGTACCGCCAGCTCACGCATGATTCCGGAGCGCAATTCCGAGTTGATGTGTCCCATCCGATCATCCTAATGACGAGTGCGGGTACGCGTTCGGGTCGAGAAGGATGCGTAGTGTCGTTCGACGTGAGCGGATCCACGGATACCTTCGTCAAGCGAGATACCCGCGCGCACCCGGACTTCTTCGAGGCCGAGGCGACGGGACTCGCGTGGCTCGGTGAGACAGGGGTGCCTGTCGTCGGTGTTCTCGATCGCGGACCGACGTTCATCGAACTCGAGCGGTTGACGGCCGCCCGTCCCACCGAGATCGCGGCCCGTCGATTCGGGCGCGCACTGGCCCGGATGCACGAGGGCGGCGCGGCCGGATTCGGGGCTCCGCCGAATCGCCCGGACGGCACACCGTTTCCCGGGCAGTTGTTCATCGGCTCGCGGCCCATGACCAACACTGTCCACGCCACGTGGGGTTCGTTCTACGCCGCCGAGCGAGTGCTGCCGTTTCTGCGGATCGCGGTCGACGCCGGAAACGTGACGCAGTCCGAGGCGGCGACCGTCGAGGCGGCGTGCGAGCGGGTGGCGGACGGCGAGTTCGACGATGATGAACCGCCCAGTCGAATCCACGGAGACCTGTGGAACGGCAACGTCTTCTGGACCGATGCGGGTGTCGTGCTGATCGATCCCGCGGCACACGGCGGCCATCGCGAAACGGATCTGGCGATGGCGACACTGTTCGGCTGTCCTCATCTGGACGCCATGGTCGACGGCTACGAGTCCGTGCACCCGCTGCGGACGGGGTGGCGCGACCGAACCGCCCTCCACCAGTTGCATCCTCTGGCCGTACATGCGGCCGGACACGGCCGTTCGTACGGAACTGCCTTGCATTCGGCGGCACTGTCGATCCTCGCGACGTGACCGACAACCGCTATGGGACGCGAGTTGCTCTGCGCACCAGATCTTCCCACCCGTCGGCCAGACGATCCATCGTCATTCCGAGGTCTCGGTACTGGTGCAGCACCAACGTGGCTTCCAGGGGGGTGAGCAGCCAGTAGGTGAGAAGTTCCAGGTCTCCCTCCACGCCGGCTGCACGGAGCAAAGACAGAACGTGTGTGAAATTGACCATGTGCGCCGGAGCCGAATACCGAGCGTCGGCCGAGCTTTCCGCGGCGCGCAGCACCTCACCCTGAACCCTGACGAATTCCAGCCGTGCCCGACCGAACGCGACGAGGCGGTCGATGGGATCGGCACCGGGCCCGAGCGGTGGTTCGCCGAACATGAACGAGCTCTGCAACATCTTCTCGGTGTGATCCAACAGGGCTCGCATCAACCCGGCGCGGTTGCCGAAGCGTCGGAACACGGTGCCTTTGCCGACGCCGGCCCTCGTTGCCACGGCCTCCATGGTGACGGCGTCGGCACCGAGGGTCGCCACCAGCTCCGTCGCCGCGTCGAGGAGCAGCCGGCGGTTGCGGGCAGCGTCACAGCGTTCGGAGTCTTCGCCTACTACGGGCAGCATCGGACCGGTCACCTGTTCAGGGTACCTCGCTGAGGAATACAAGTGGACCGCGGTCCGTTTGGATGGTATGAATTGACACGACGATCACGTCATCCGAACTTTCGAAGGAAGATTTCATGTCAGACGCACACGTACTCGTTCTCGTCGGAAGCCTGCGCGCCGAATCGGTGAACAAGCAGATTGCCGAGACTGCAGTCACCGTCGCACCGGCCGATGCCGAGATCGTGGTCTACGACGGGCTGGGCGACGTTCCCTTCTACAACGAGGACATCGACGTCGACGGCTCCGTGCCTGCGGCCGCCCTCGCTCTGCGCGCCGCTGCCGAGAAGGCTTCTGCGCTGCTGTTGGTCACGCCCGAATACAACGGCACCATTCCGGCCGTGCTGAAGAACGCCATCGACTGGCTCTCACGTCCCTATGGTGCCGGTGCCATGGTGGGCAAGCCGGTCGTGGTCATCAGCGCATCGCCGAGCGGCAACGGGGCCAAGTGGGCCCACGAGGACACGAGCAAGGCCGTCCGCATCGCCGGCGGATCCGTACTCGAGGACGTCCAGCTCTCCATCGGCGGCACCATCGACAAGTTCGGGACCGCTCACCCGCGTGAGAACGCCGAGGTGTCCGGTGAGATCGGCCATGTCGTGGCCGAGTTGGTCAAGGCGTCGAAGGAACTCGTCAGCGCGTGACCGCTTGATGGTATCGGGAATCGTTTTCATGTAGCCTGGTCTCATGAAGGTGAGAAATTCTCTGAAATCGCTCAAGAACAAGCCTGGCGCCCAGGTGGTTCGCCGCCATGGGGTCGTGTTCGTGATCAACAAGAAGGAGCCGCGGTTCAAGGCGCGTCAACGCTGACGCTCGCGTGATCCACGTGACGGCCCCTCGGAGCAATTCCGAGGGGCCGTCGTCGTGCGCGGGTGTCTTCGGTGTTCGTCACTGTCGGGGCGACGGTCGGTAGTGACGAAAGACACCTCGTTTTGTGACGTCCGACACGCCGATGTGGAGTGGACGAGCGTCGGTCGCACGGCCGTGACCAGCGAATACCACGCATGTTGTTCGCAACATCTCGTGTTCTAGGCAGATGGGGAGCACTAGGTGTAGTGTTTGACCCGCCGAGAGACCACAACTCGAAGAGCCCGAACGACGTGGGTTCGAGCAGGTCGCAGTCGCCCTGAGCGGGAGATGTTCTCGGTGCCACACGCAGAGCACATCGTCGCCATCGGTGCACCCGACGGCGACAACGGAAAGAGGGACACCATGAGCATCACCGTTTACACCAAGCCCGCCTGCGTCCAGTGCAATGCCACCTACCGCGCCCTCGACAAAGCGGGTATCGAGTACTCCGTCATCGACATCTCGCAGGACCCCGAGGCACGTGACTACGTCATGGCGCTCGGTTACCTGCAGGCCCCCGTCGTCGTCGCCGGTGACGACCACTGGTCCGGTTTCCGCCCGGATCGCATCAAGACCCTCGCGACGAACGCTGCTTGAACAGATCGAGAAAGTGAGTGAGCGGTGAGTTCACAACAGCAGTCCTCGAACTCACTCGTCTACTTCTCCAGCGCGTCGGAGAACACGCACCGTTTCGTATCGAAGTTGGATATCCCCGCGACGCGCATTCCCTTACGAGATCCGGACGGCACGTTTCGCGTCGACTCTCCCTACGTCCTGATCGTGCCGACGTACGGCGGAGGAACGACGTACGCCGGCCGCGACACCAACTACGTCCCCAAGCGTGTGATCAAGTTTCTCAACGACAAGCACAATCGATCGTTGATCAGAGCCGTCATCGCTGCCGGAAACACCAATTTCGGTGACTCCTTTTGCTTTGCCGGAGACGTCATCTCGCAGAAATGCGCGGTTCCGTATCTCTACCGCTTCGAATTGATGGGCACCCCCGAGGACGTAGTGCGAGTCCGTGAGGGACTCGAAGACTTCTGGGAACGGGAAGTCCGTCGCGCTGCCCACACGCACTGAGCATCAACCACCACAGACCAGTAGGAGCACCGCCGTGGCACCGACCATCACCGACGCAGCACCCGCACCCGCGACCGTTCGCAGCGACGGTGACATGGACTATCACGCGCTCAACGCGATGCTCAATCTCTACGGGCCCAACGGTGAGATCCAGTTCGAGAAGGACCGCGAAGCCGCCAATCAGTACTTCCTGCAGCACGTCAACCAGAACACCGTGTTCTTCCACGACCTGGACGAGAAGCTGGACTACCTGGTCGAGGAGAACTACTACGAGCCCGAGGTTCTGGACCAGTACTCGCGTGAGTTCGTGAAGTTCCTGATCAACCACGCGTACTCGAAGAAGTTTCGATTCCCGACCTTCCTCGGTGCGTTCAAGTACTACACCTCCTACACGCTCAAGACGTTCGACGGTAAGCGCTACCTCGAACGCTTCGAGGACCGTGTGTGCATGGTGGCATTGACGCTGGCGGCCGGTGACGAAGCCCTGGCTACCGATCTCGTGGACGAGATCATCGCCGGCCGATTCCAGCCCGCGACGCCCACCTTCCTCAACTCGGGCAAGAAGCAGCGCGGCGAGCCCGTCTCGTGCTTCCTGCTCCGTATCGAAGACAACATGGAGTCCATCGGACGATCCATCAACTCCGCGTTGCAGCTGTCCAAGCGCGGCGGCGGAGTTGCATTGCTGCTGAGCAACATTCGCGAAGCAGGTGCGCCGATCAAGCGGATCGAGAACCAGTCGTCCGGTGTCATCCCGATCATGAAGCTGCTCGAGGATTCGTTCTCGTACGCCAACCAGCTCGGGGCACGCCAGGGCGCGGGCGCGGTGTACCTGCACGCGCACCACCCCGATGTGTACAAGTTCCTCGACACCAAGCGTGAGAACGCCGACGAAAAGATCCGCATCAAGACGCTGTCCCTCGGAATCGTCATCCCGGACATCACGTTCGAGCTGGCGAAGAAGAACGAGGACATGTACCTGTTCTCGCCGTACGACGTCGAGCGCATCTACGGAGTGCCGTTCGCCGACATCAACGTCTCGGAGAAGTACTACGAGATGGTCGACGACAAGAGGATTCGCAAGACCAAGATCAAGTCGCGTGAATTCTTCCAGACCCTCGCCGAGCTGCAGTTCGAGTCCGGCTACCCGTACATCATGTACGAGGACACCGTCAATCGTGCGAACCCGGTGAAGGGCAAGATCACTCACTCCAACCTGTGCTCGGAGATTCTCCAGGTCTCGACGCCGTCGACGTTCAACGACGACCTCTCGTACAGCCATGTGGGCAAGGACATCTCGTGCAACCTGGGCTCGCTGAACATTGCCAAGACGATGGATTCGCCCGATTTCGGTAAGACCATCGCGGTGGCGATCCGTGGTCTGACTGCGGTGTCGGATCAGACCCACATCTTCTCGGTACCGTCGATCGAGCAGGGCAACAACGACTCTCACGCGATCGGCCTGGGTCAGATGAACCTGCACGGCTACCTCGCCCGCGAGCGCATTCACTACGGCTCGACCGAGGGAATCGACTTCACCAACATCTACTTCTACACGGTGTTGTTCCACGCCATCCAGGCGTCGAATCAGCTGGCCAAGGCTCGCGGCCAGTACTTCAAGGGTTTCCCGGATTCCAAGTACGCGTCGGGAGAGTTCTTCGACAAGTACACCGACCAGGTGTGGGAGCCTGCGACACCGAAGGTCGCGAAGTTGTTCGCCGACTCCGACGTCGCCATCCCGACCCAGGCCGACTGGGCCGCACTGAAGGCGTCGGTGCAGGAGTACGGAATCTACAACCAGAACCTGCAGGCCGTTCCGCCGACCGGCTCGATCTCGTACATCAACAACTCCACCTCGTCGATTCACCCGGTGGCGTCGAAGATCGAGATCCGCAAGGAAGGCAAGATCGGCCGCGTCTACTACCCGGCACCGTATCTCGATAACGACAACCTGGATTACTACCAGGATGCGTACGAGATCGGCTACGAGAAGATCATCGATACCTACGCTGCCGCAACGCAACACGTCGATCAGGGCCTGTCCTTGACGCTGTTCTTCAAGGACACGGCCACCACCCGCGACATCAACCGCGCGCAGATCTACGCATGGCGTAAGGGCATCAAGACGCTGTACTACATCCGTCTGCGTCAGATGGCCCTCGAGGGCACCGAGGTCGAGGGCTGCGTTTCCTGCATGCTGTAGGGCTTCGCCGTCGTGCGCGTTTTGCGTACCTGGAGGGGCGCAAAACGCGCACGACGGAAGCTGTCGTACCCACTGGGCAGGATGGCCGGCCATGGAACATGGTCGGGGGGACCGGAACGAGGCTGGTGGCGGGCATCGGACTATCGCTGCATCCCGGAGTGGTGGTGCACCGATCTCGTGCGCACCGGCACATCGGCGTACCAGGGGATATGCCGCGAACGACGCTGGTGGACACTGCACTCGATCTGGCGGTGTCGGAACCTACGCCGAGGCAGGCTTTCCACAGCTTGGTGTCGTCGGTGACTCAGCGGCGAATTCGATTGACGGACGTTCGGAAGCAGATCGCTGTCCGCAGGCCGTACCGGTATCTCACAGCGCTGACCGAAGCCGTCGACTTGCTCGCGAACGGCGTTCAGTCTGTTCTCGAACTCGAATATGCGACCAACGTCGAAGAGGCTCACGGGCTCCCTGCTGCCGAACGGCAGAGCGAGATAAAGGTCGACGGGCGGACACTCTACGAGGACGTCGTGTACCGAGTTGGATCTCGTACGCTGACCGTGCGCCTGGACGGTCGTCGGTTCCATTCGATGCAAGAGGTCGCATTCCGCGATCGGCGACGTGACAATGCTTCGGAACTCGCCGGGCGTGCGCGACTCGTTTTCGGGTACGAGGAGGTCAGCAGCGATCCGTGCGGCGTCGCAGGAGACGTGGCGCAGGTTCTTCGACGTGAGGGCTGGGAGGGCGAACTCACGTCGTGCGCGTTGTGCGCCCCTCCAGGTACGCAAAACGCGCACGACACAGATCTTGTGTTAGCTATTGATGTCGGACACAACGGGTAGTGTTCAAGCAAGCCAATATTCGGCAGATTCTCTCGGTAGATAGGACACATGGTGAAGCTGATCGATCGCGTTTCCGCAATCAACTGGAATCGGGTCCAGGACGACAAGGACTCCGAAGTCTGGGAGCGTCTCACCAGTAATTTCTGGCTGCCCGAGAAGGTGCCGGTGTCCAACGACATCCCGTCGTGGGCAACTCTCACGGCCGTCGAGAAGCAGTTGACGATGCGCGTGTTCACCGGACTGACGCTGCTCGACACCATTCAGGGCACCGTCGGTGCAGTCAGCCTCATTCCCGACGCGATCACTCCGCACGAGGAGGCGGTGTACACCAACATCGCGTTCATGGAGTCGGTGCACGCGAAGAGCTACAGCTCCATCTTCTCCACCCTCAGCTCCACCCGCGACATCGACGATGCGTTCCGCTGGTCCGAGGAGAACGTCAACCTTCAGCGCAAGGCCGAGATCGTGCTGAACTTCTATCACGGTGACGACCCGCTCAAGCGCAAGGTGGCGTCGACTCTGCTCGAGTCGTTCCTCTTCTACTCAGGCTTCTACCTGCCGATGTACTGGTCCTCGCGGGCCAAGCTCACCAACACGGCAGACCTCATCCGGCTGATCATTCGTGACGAGGCCGTGCACGGGTACTACATCGGATACAAGTACCAGAAGGGTCTCGAGAAGGTCAGCGAGGAGCGGCGTGAGGAACTGAAGAACTACACCTTCGAGTTGCTGTTCGAGCTGTACGACAACGAGGTCGAGTACACCCAGGATCTGTACGACGAGATCGGTCTGACCGAGGACGTCAAGAAGTTCCTGCGCTACAACGCCAACAAGGCACTGAACAACCTCGGCTACGAGGGTCTGTTCCCCAAGGACGAGACGGATGTGAACCCGGCAATTCTGTCGGCTCTGTCACCCAACGCCGACGAGAATCACGACTTCTTCTCCGGGTCGGGCTCCTCGTACGTCATCGGAAAGGCCGTCAACACCGAAGACGAGGACTGGGACTTCTAGAAACCCATCCTTGCGCCGGGCCGCTCACTCCTTCGGTGGGCGGCCCGGCGCGCGAATGTCTTTGGCCTCCTTCGGCATTCGGCCCTGCTCGCTCAGTGCTCGACGCAGTAGGAACTCGATCTGAGCGTTGGTGCTTCGGAGCTCGTCGGAGGCCCAGCGGGCAAGAGCGTCGTGCACCGCTGGGTCCAGCCGAAGCAGAATTTTCTTACGCTCGACGGCCATGGCTCACTGGTACAGCGATCCGGTGTTGACGACGGGCTGGGTATCGCGATCGCTGCACAACACCACGAGCAGGTTCGACACCATCGCCGCTTTCCGCTCCTCGTCGAGTTCCACGACGTGCTTCTCCTCGAGCTTCGAGAGTGCCATCTCCACCATTCCCACCGCACCTTCGACGATCTGCTGACGCGCCGCGATGACAGCTCCGGCCTGCTGGCGTCGCAGCATGGCCTGCGCGATCTCCGGAGCATAGGCAAGACGGTTGATGCGGGTCTCGATCACCTCGACGCCGGCCGATCTCACCCGCGCGTGTACTTCCTCCGACATGGCCGCGGTGATCTCGTCGGCGTTCTCGCGCAACGACATTCGCCCTTCGGCGTCGTACGGGTAGCTACCGGCGATATGCCGAACGGCAGATTCGGTCTGGACGGCCACGAACTCCTCGTAGTCGTCGACCTGGAACGACGCCAGGGCGGTATCGGCAACCTGCCAGACGACGATGGCGGAGATCTCGATCGGATTGCCGTCGGCGTCGTTGACCTTCGACTGGCCGGTCTCGTGGTTGCGGATGCGCGTCGAGATGGCCCTGCGGTACGTCAACGGATTGGTCCAGCGTAGCCCCGGTGTGCGCAGCGTTCCGCTGTACGAACTGCCGAGTAGCTGCAGAACACGAGCTTGATTCGGTTGCACCAGAGTCAATCCCATGAGTGCCGGCAACGACAGCACGAACAGCGCGACTCCGACGGCCATGAGCGCCACGACGGAGAAGACGAGGCCGAGAACGAACGTGGCGATTCCGCCGAGGAACAACACGAGACCGACGCCGAGCATCGACCAGCCGGGTAGATCCCAGCCGGTGCGCTCGGCAATGGTGGTGGTCGGAGTACCCGTCGGCTTCTCGGCGACGGTAGTGGGTACGGACATCGGAACCTCCCTCTCGTGAGTGATACTAAAGTGATATCACATTATCGACCGAGTGGGGGACGGTTCGACGGAGCTGCGGTCTCGGGATGGTGGGGGAGTCAGCGTCGGAACCACGCCGACGGGTCGTCGGCGATGGCTTTCTCGATTCGCAATCGCGAAGTGGCCGTGAGGTTTTCGGGTAGGCCATCGAGTTCGAACCAGGCCACGTCGAGGTTCTCGTCGTCGGCGACATGAGGAGTGCCGCCGGTGTGGCGAGCGAGGAACGTGATGTCCAGATATTGCGCGACGTCGCCGTTGGGGTAGGTGATGGGCTCTGTCACGTCGACGCTCGTCAGGCGCACGATCGTGGCGTCCACACCGGTCTCCTCACCGATCTCACGCAGCGCGGCGGGTGCAGGTTCCTCGCCGGGCTCGAGGATTCCGGAGACCACGGCCCAGGTGTTGTTGTCTGCCCGCAGAGTCAGCAGCACGCGCCGATCGTCGTCGAGAACGACAGCACTGACACCGGACAACCAGAGTGGTGACGTGCCGACGACGCTGCGGAGCGCTTGCACGAATTCCGGAATGGGCATCGCGTCAGGACACGTAGGCGTTCAGAGAAGCGGACAGGTCGGCCAGGATGGCGCGCGCCGCGACAACTCCACTGCCGGACCAGACCGTGTCGTTCACCGCGAACACTCGCCCGTCGGTGACCGAGCCGAGAGCGTGCCACGCGTCGCCGTCCATCACCTCACGGCCGAAGGTCTCGCCGTCCGGGCCCGCGAATCGCACGTAGACGATGTCGCCCTCGACGGGCTCCAGGTTCCCGGACTCGACCGAGAAACCACCGTCACGCTGATTCTGTGGCCGCCCCACGCCGACCTCGGCAAGCACCTGGCCCGCGAACGAGTCCGGACCGTCGACCTCGATGGAGTCGGCATCGAATCGGACGACCGACGCCTGCGTCTGGGTCGCGTCGATCTCGCGTCCGACGCGTTCGGCATCCGCGGAGAACGACGCGAGCTGGTCGAATCCTGCCTGGCCTCGACCCAAGGCGGCTGCGGACTGCAGAAAAGTGTCTTTCCATCCTTGTCCGGTCGCGGTGAACACGGTCGGCGCGATGGCAGTCAGCGAATCGTAGGTATCGGATCCGAGAGAATCGGCCCCCAGGATCAGGTCCGGGTCGAGGGCGGCGATCGCATCGAGGTCGGGGGCACCGACCGGGCCGACCGACGGAACCGACGCCAGGCCGGTACCCAGGTACAGCGGTTGGTCTCCGTCTCCCCGGAAGTCGGGGTCGAGCGTGGCAGCGCCGACGACGCGTTCCCAGATCCCGACCGCGCAGCTGGCGTCGAGGCCTGCAGCGTCGAGGACGACGATGCGCTGTGGATCGGCCGGGATGGCACTGATTCCCTCGGCGTGCCCGACGGGGCGCGTATCGCCCTCGACTCCCGTCGGGTCGAGTGGGGCAAGTGCGGGACACAGTCCGACGGTGTCCCGGTTGTTACCGACCACCCCCGCTCCGGCAATGTTCGTCGTACTGCGAACGATGGTGGATGCGTCGTCCTCGGTCGCGGAGTCGGAGCATCCGGTCAACGCCACGGCTGCCATCAGACAGACAGCGGCCGCCGTGCCCGTGGTGTGTGGCGCGAACCGGCGGGGGAGTCGTGGTCGAAGTGGCAACGCGGAACTTCTTTCTGCGGGTCGGGTGGTCTCACACAGTAACGGAAATCGCCTCGCGCAGAACACTGCCGCGGACCCTTCCCGGCCATCTGTTCGGGAGGTGTTCCAGGGTGTGTCGGAGGGCTCGTAAAGGCCGACGGCGCAGGCAGATCGCCCCCCGAACCATGGTTCGATCGAATCCAATACGACACACGGTAGGACCGGTTCGGCAAGCGTCGGTCCGACGGTCTACGATTCGAGTAGCGCACGACTAGTGACGTCGCCTCGTGATTCGGGGTCGGACGCGCAATCAGGAGGATCTGTGACTGCCCTAGCGCCTAGGCCCGCTCCCGCGGTGGATGCTGCTCGGCCTTTCCCGCCGCGGATGGGACCGAAGGGTTCGTTCATCCACAAGGCGGTGACCACAACCGATCCCAAGGTTCTCGGGATCATGTACATCGCGACGTCGTTCGCCTTCTTCCTCGTCGGTGGACTGATGGCGCTGTTGATGCGCGCCGAGTTGGCCGTGCCGGGGATGCAGTTCCTGTCCAACGAGCAGTACAACCAGCTGTTCACGATGCACGGCACCATCATGTTGCTGCTGTACGCAACGCCGATCGTGTTCGGCTTCGCCAACTACATTCTTCCGCTGCAGATCGGTGCGCCGGACGTGGCGTTCCCGCGTCTCAACGCGTTCTCCTACTGGCTGTACCTGTTCGGTGCGCTGATCACCACGGCCGGCTTCATCACCCCGGGTGGCGCGGCCGACTTCGGATGGACGGCGTACACGCCGCTCACCTCTGCTCTGCACTCGCCCGGTGTCGGTGCCGACCTGTGGATCATGGGCCTCGCCGTCGCCGGTCTGGGAACCATCCTCGGTGGCGTCAACATGATCACCACGGTGATCTGCCTCCGCGCCCCCGGTATGACGATGTTCCGGATGCCCATCTTCACCTGGAACATCCTGGTCACGTCGATTCTGATCCTGCTGGCGTTCCCGCTGCTGACCGCCGCACTGCTCGGCCTTGCCGCCGACCGCCACCTGGGCGCGCATCTCTTCGACCCGGCAACGGGCGGAGTGCTGCTGTGGCAGCACCTGTTCTGGTTCTTCGGGCACCCCGAGGTCTACATCATCGCGTTGCCGTTCTTCGGAATCGTGTCCGAGGTGTTCCCGGTGTTCTCCCGCAAGCCGATCTTCGGTTACTCGGGTCTGATCTACGCGACGATCGCCATCGCTGCACTGTCGATCGCCGTGTGGGCCCACCACATGTACGCCACCGGCGCGGTACTGCTGCCGTTCTTCTCGTTCATGACATTCCTCATCGCTGTTCCGACCGGTGTGAAGATCTTCAACTGGGTCGGCACGATGTGGCGCGGACAGGTCACGCTCGAAACGCCCATGCTGTTCTCGATCGGCTTCCTGATCACGTTCGTGTTCGGCGGACTGACCGGTGTGCTGTTGGCTTCGCCTCCCATCGACTTCCAGGTCACCGACACGTACTTCGTCGTCGCCCACTTCCACTACGTGGTGTTCGGCACCGTGGTGTTCGCGACCTATGCAGGCATCTACTTCTGGTTCCCGAAGATGACGGGCCGCATGATGGACGAGGCTCTGGGCAAGTGGCACTTCTGGCTGACGTTCTTCGGATTCCACGCCACGTTCCTGGTGCAGCACTGGCTCGGTAACGAAGGCATGCCACGTCGCTACGCCGACTACCTGCCGTCCGACGGCTTCACCGAACTGAACATCATCTCGACCATCGGTGCGTTCATCCTCGGTGCCTCGACGCTGCCGTTCGTCTGGAACGTGTTCAAGTCGTACCGATACGGTGAGGTCGTCACCGTCGACGATCCGTGGGGTTACGGAAACTCGTTGGAGTGGGCCACCTCGTGCCCGCCCCCGAGGCACAACTTCACCGAGCTGCCACGGATTCGTTCCGAGCGTCCGGCGTTCGAGCTGCACTACCCGCACATGGTCGAGCGGATGCGGTCCGAGGCGCACGTCGGTCCTGGTGCTCACGGTGGCAAGACCACCGCGGTACTCGAACAGGCCCGCCGGGCTCCGATCGCCACCAGCGATCACGAAGGTTCGGGCGACCCGGATCCCCGGTAGTCCACAGCACAGCGAGAGCCCCTCCCGGCTACCGGGCGGGGCTCTTCGCTTGCGACAATCTTTCCTGCGCGTCCTGCCCGTTCGGCGGTAGTCGCGGGACACGAGCAGGGCACACCAGTAATGGGGGGACAGTGCGAAAGGGAGATTCGGTGAGATCGAGCGACACTGCGGTGTTGGTAACGGTGACGGGACCCGACAAACCAGGTGTCACATCGGTGCTGTTCGCGGCCCTGTCGCGGCACGACGTCAGCCTGCTCGACGTGGAGCAGGTGGTCATCCGCAACAGGCTGACCCTCGGGGTGTTGCTGACCTGTCCACGCGATCCCGAGGCGCTCCAGGAAGAACTCGAAGACGCCATGGCCACCGTGGGTGTCCATGTCGATGTCGAGATCGACGCGGCTCAGAACGGTGGACGCACGCTGGCCACGCATGTCGTCGTCGTGCTCGGCCGTCCGGTGACTGCGCGAGCGTTCAGCACCATCTCGAGGGAATTGGCCCGGCAGGGGACCAATATCGATTCCATCCGTGGGATCGCGGACTACCCGGTGACGGGCCTCGAACTTCAAGTCACCGCCACCGACACCTCGCCTGAGGCAGACCTCCAGCTACGCACCGGCCTCGCCGCGATCGCAGCGGGAATCGGCGTCGACATCGCAGTGGAGCGAGCCGGCATCGCACGGAGGTCGAAACGACTCATCGTGTTCGACGTGGACTCGACGTTGGTCCAGGGCGAGGTCATCGAGATGCTTGCCGCCCGGGCCGGGCGCGAAGACGAGGTACGTGCCGTCACCGAGGCGGCGATGCGCGGGGAGATCGACTTCGCGGAGTCGTTGGAACAGCGTGTCGCCGCGCTGGCAGGCCTCGACGCATCCGTCATCGACGACGTCGCCGACAGCTTGGAGCTGACGGCAGGGGCTCGAACGACCATCCGGACGCTTCGGCGTCTCGGTTTCGCCTGCGGTGTCGTATCGGGTGGGTTCCGCCAGGTGATCGAGGGATTGGCTCACGAACTCGAACTCGACTATGTGAAGGCCAACACACTCGAGATCGTCGACGGGAAGTTGACGGGTCGAGTCACCGGCGACGTCGTCGACCGCGCTGCGAAGGCGACCGCACTGCGGGAGTTCGCCGCCCAAGCCGGAGTGCCGATGGAGCAGACGGTCGCGGTCGGCGACGGTGCCAACGACATCGACATGCTCACCGCGGCCGGGCTCGGCGTTGCGTTCAACGCCAAGCCCGCGCTACGCGAGATCGCCGATACTGCGATCTCGCACCCGTACTTGGACGCCGTCCTGTTCATTCTCGGGGTCACCCGAAACGAGATCGAAGCCGCGGATGCCGTCGACGGGGGAGTCCGCCGCGTCCCGATCCCATGACCGACGCCTCCGCCGTCGGCGACTCCGTCGATCGGGACCGTGCCGGGTCGACGTCCGATACGGCTGAACCCGAGCAGTTCTCGGACGCCAACACCTTCGCCTCGCGTCACGCCGAGTTGGCCCGCGGCTACGGCGGTGCCGAGGATCCCGAGGACCCGTCTGAGGTTCTGGCCATGCCCATGGTGCTGCACATACCCAAGGCCGACCCGCCGGTGCGCAACGACCTACTCGAAGCCGCCGCCCGAGCCGTCGTGGCGCTGTGCCTCGACCCACGGGTCGGTGTCGACGCCTCGTGGCACGAGCCTTTCGTTGCGTGGACCTCGGCGCGGATCAGGAAGGTGGCCCGCCGTGCCCGCGGCGCGCAATGGACTGCAGCGCAGGAAGTTCCGGGTGTCACGGTCGAGGTCGGGAACGCTTCGGCCCGTGCTTTCGTGCCGGGCCGCGTCGGCGATCTGGATCCGCGCATCAAGCGTCTTCAGATCGGCGGCACCGACGTACCGGCCGAAGAAGAGTCACCGCCGAGCGCCGGGCCGGTGCTGTGGATCGACGCGTCCCTGTCGATGACGGTGGGCAAGGCCGCGGCGCAGGTGGGTCATGCGTCGATGTTGCTGGCCGGTGCGATGAGCCTCGACGACTGTCGAGCCTGGGCCGATTCCGGTTTCGCCTGTTCGGTTCGATCGGCGGATCCGGAGCAGTGGACGCACGCGCTGGACGAGGTCCGCGCGGGTCGCGCCGTCGCAGTCCGAGATGCTGGTTTCACCGAAGTGGCTCCCGGTTCGACGACCGTGATCGCTGTCCGGATGTAACGCAGCATCGGCCGGGGGTCCACTGTCGCGCAACTGGCTATCGAACGAGGTATCCAGTGGCCGGACACTGACACCATGCCTTTCTCACCGCTACGCGTCGCCGGCCGTCGTCTCCCGTCTCGCCTGACGGCGCTCTACGTCGGCCTGTGGCTGTACGGCGCGTCCATGTCGCTGATGATCGCCGGTGGGCTCGGCGTCAACCCCTGGGATGTGTTCCACCAAGGTCTGTCGCGGCACCTGTCACTCAGCTTCGGAACCATCACTGCCATCACCGGCGTGGCGGTGCTCCTGATGTGGATACCGCTGCGGCAGCGTCCGGGTTTGGGGACCGTGAGCAACGTGATCGTCATCGCTGTCGCCGTGGATACGACGTCGGCGATCCTGCCCCATCTGGACGGGCCGATCGTTCGGACACTGGCAATGGTGTCGGGCATCGTCGTCAATGCCTTCGCCACGGCGCTCTACATCGGTGCGGGAATGGGCCCGGGCCCCCGAGACGGTTTGATGACCGGGTTGGTGGCGCGCACCGGATGGTCGATTCGCCTCACTCGCACGGGAATCGAACTGACAGTGGTACTCACCGGCTGGCTGCTCGGCGGAACTCTCGGTGTGGGTACGGTGCTCTACGCGCTCGGGGTAGGACCGCTCGTGCAGCTGTTCATGACTCACCTACCGGCGCTGCGGAACACGAGAACGGTGGAGCCGGTCACCGAAATCTTCGAACCTGCCTCCAGTGCAGTGGTATCGGGTGGGACGCCGTCCACGCGAGAGGAATCGAGGACGGGCACGAATCGAGACGACGACCAACTGGGGCAGGCCAGCGTGATCTCCGCGGGACCGCCGGAATGCAAGATCAGCAACGAACTCGCGTCGTCCACCTGCCCGCCGTCGGAGGCGTAGGAACGCACGTCGGACCCGTCGACCCAGGCGGAGATCGTGCGCACCGAATCGTCGTTCCATCTGTCGTGATCGAATTCGATTCCGGCGGAATCGAACCAGACGAGGTCCGGTCGACCGGTCGGCGTCGCCCGGCCGGTGAAGAACTCCTGCTGACGCAGTGTCGGGGCGCTCGCACGTACGCGCAGCAGGCGCGCCACGAATCGAATCATGTTCTGATCCGCGCTGTCCCAGTCGACTGCCCAGGCGTCGGATGCCGGTGCATCGTGAGATACGCAGTACGCGTTGTTGTTTCCGCCCTGGCTGTGGCCGAGTTCGTCACCTGCGAGCAGCATCGGTGTTCCGGTCGACAGCGTCAGGGTGGCAAGCAGAGCACGGACGTGTCGCCCACGGTCGTCGAGGACGGAGGGATCGTCGGTCGGACCCTCGACGCCGTAGTTGACCGAGGAGTTGTTGTCGGTGCCGTCTCTGTTCTCTTCGCCGTTGGCTTCGTTGTGCTTTCGTTCGTACGAGACCAGATCGTGTGCGGTGAATCCGTCGTGTGCGGTGACGAAATTGATCGACGCCCACGGCAGTCGACCGCTGCCGGCATAGAGGTCCTCGGAACCGGCCAGGCGGGAAGCCAATTCGCGCACTCCGTGATGGCCGGCCCAGAATCCTCGCACGGTATCTCGGTAGCGGTCGTTCCACTCGGACCACATGACCCCGAAGTTGCCCACCTGATATCCGGCACCGGTCGCATCCCAGGGTTCGGCGATCAACTTGACGCCCGACAGCACCGGATCGGTACCGATCGCCGTCAACAGCGGTGCACGAGAATCGAATCGCCAACCGCCCGGTCGGCCGAGCGTACTGGCCAGGTCGAATCGGAATCCGTCCACGCCCATGTCCTGCACCCAGTACCGCAGGCTGTCGCACACCATGCGGACCACGGCGGGAGACGCCGAATCGAGTGTGTTGCCGCAACCGGTCAGGTCGACGTCGGATCCGCGACCGTCGAGCAGGTAGTACCCCGGCGCGTCGAGACCCCGCCAACTGATCGACGGCCCGTCGACCGCGGATTCGCACGTGTGGTTGTAGACCACGTCGAGGATCACTTCGATCCCTGCGCTGTGCAACGCGTCGACCATCGTCCGGAACTCGTCCACTTCGTTGCCTCGTACGGCGGCGAAACGCGGATCGGGAGCGAAATACGCGCCCGTGGAGTAGCCCCAATGGTTTCGCATCCCTCGAGCGCGTACCCCGGGTTCGGTGAACGTGGTGTGGACCGGCAGCAATTCGACCGACGTGATGCCCGTTCGAGCCAGGTGTTCGAGTACGGCCGGTTGCGCGAGCCCGAGGTAGGTGCCACGGAGGTGTTCGGGTACGCCGTTGTGGCGCGCGGTGAACGACCCGACGTGCAATTCGTAGAGCACGGTTCTGTCCCAGGGAACGGCAGGCCTCAGCGGCCGGTCGCCGTTGTCCGACGGTCCGCGGACGACGCCGAGCGGGAGGTGGCCGAGGGAATCGCGACTGCTGGGGGCTCCGAACGGGTCGTCCTCGTAGGCCAACAGGGCCGCGGGATCCCCGAAGTCACCGGACACCTGGCGGGCGGACGGGTCGAGCAGGATCTTGGCCCCGTTGAATCGTCGGCCCGAGTGGGGATCCCAGGTGCCGTGCGCGCGAAAGCCGTACCGCACGCCTGGCCCGACGTCAGGGACGAAGGCATGTCTGATGCCGAATGTCCGGTTGGTCAACTCCACGCGCCGCTCGCCGCCGTCCGGGTCGATCAGACATACCTCGACGCCATCCGCACCGGGAGCGTGGACTGCGAATTGCGTACCAGTGGGATGCGCAGTGGCACCCAGGGGGAACGGCTGCCCGGGCGGGTTCACGCGAGTGACCCCGTCGACGGGACGGCGGGAGGTGCGAGGTACATCGTCAATGGGCGACACGCGTGCACATCCTGCCGTGTCTGCGCGGGGAGTGTGCGGGAGGATAGGAGCCGTGTCTGAACCGGATCCCGACCTGCTCGTAGATTTCACCGATGTCGTAGTTCGCCGAGGTGGCGTGACGTTGGTGGGTCCCGTCACCTGGAAGGTGGAACTGGACGAACGGTGGGTCGTACTCGGGCCCAACGGTGCAGGTAAGACGTCGCTGCTCCGTATCGCTGCCGCCGAGATCCATCCCACGTCCGGTGTCGCTCACGTCCTCGGTGAGGTGATGGGCAGAACCGATGTCTCGGAACTGCGTCCTCGAATCGGCTTGTCGTCGTCCTCGTTGGCGCACCGAATCCCTGCCGACGAACTCGTCTCCGATCTGGTCGTATCCGCCGGATATTCCGTGCTGGGGCGCTGGCGGGAGAAGTACGACGCGATCGACACCGAACGGGCCGTCGAGATGCTCGAGAGCCTCGGGGCCGAACATCTGGCGACCCGGACCTACGGCACCCTGTCGGAGGGTGAGCGCAAGCGTGTACTGATCGCCCGTGCCCTGATGACCGACCCCGAACTGCTGTTGCTGGACGAGCCCGCTGCCGGCCTCGATCTCGGCGGCCGCGAGGAACTGGTAGCCCGGTTGGCCGATCTGGCCGCCGACCCCGACGCTCCCGCGACCGTGCTGATCACCCACCACGTGGAAGAAATCCCGCCCGGCTTCAGCCACGCACTACTCCTCAAGGAGGGCGGTGTGGTTGCGCAAGGCCTGGTCGACGACGTCATCACGGCGGAGAACCTGACCGAGGCATTCAGCCAGTCGATCACCCTCGATCGCGTCGACGGTCGCTACTTCGCGCGGCGCACGCGCGCTGCCGGGGCCCACCGCCGCTAGAGCGGACCCCGTGCTCGGGCGCACCGGCTCAGCGGTACGTTGCGGAGATGAGCTCGAGCACCGCCGCCGATCCCGTTCCAGCACGTGATGCGTCGACCGTCATCCTGATCCGTGACGGCCGATCACAACCCGGCATCGAGGTGTTCCTTCTCGAACGCGTCGGCGGGATGGCGTTCGCGGGCGGCATGACGGTATTTCCCGGTGGCGGTGTGGATCCGTCGGATGCGGCCGCGGACATCGAGTGGGCAGGTCCGCCGCCGTCGTGGTGGGCCGACCGGTTCGGTACCGACGAGGGGAAGGCGCAGGCGCTGGTGTGCGCAGCGGCACGCGAGACGTTCGAGGAGTGTGGCGTGTTGTTGGCCGGTCCGACGGCGGATTCGGTGGTCGCCGACACCGCCCCGTTCTCTGCGGAACGCGGTCGACTGGAACGCCGGGAGCTGTCGTTCGCCCAGTTTCTCGCCGACCACGATCTGGTTCTGCGAGCAGATCTGCTGCGGCCGTGGTCGCACTGGATCACCCCGATCGGTGAAGCCCGACGGTACGACACGAGGTTCTTCGTTGCCGTGCTCCCCGAGGGGCAGAATGCCGACGGGGAGACCAGCGAGGCGGCGTCGGTGAGCTGGCGTTCGGCCGAGGACGCGTTGACGGACTGGCGTTCGGGGACCACCGTCCTGCTGCCACCGACGTGGAGCCAGCTCGATGCGCTCGGCCGATTCGACACGGTGGCCGACGTTCTCGATCACGAGCAGACGATCGCGACGGTCCTGCCCGTCCTTACCCGGGAGAACGGCACCGTCCGAGTGGAGTTCGACGGCGAGGACGCGTACTACGCGGGCACGGTCCATCCCTGGTCGGATCGCTGAACTCGGGCGCGGTAGCCTTCGGCCATGGCTGAGTTCGTGACTCTCGAAGTATCCGACGGTATCGGCACCATTCGCTTGGATCGCCCACCGATGAACGCGCTCAATCGTCAGGTGCAGGAGGAGATCCGGGCTGCGGCACGCGAAGCCACCGTGAACTCCGACGTCAGAGCGGTCATCGTCTACGGCGGCGAAAAGGTGTTCGCGGCCGGTGCCGACATCAAGGAAATGGCGGCAATGTCCGTCGTCGAGATGACCGATATCGCGGCGGAACTGCAGTCCGCCCTCGGCTCGCTCAGCACGATTCCCAAACCGGTCGTGGCCGCAGTGACCGGATACGCACTGGGCGGTGGACTCGAGGTCGCGCTCGGCGCAGACCGACGCATCGCCGGAGACAATGCCAAGCTCGGCGTTCCCGAGGTGCTGCTCGGAGTCATTCCCGGGGGCGGCGGCACGCAGCGCCTGGCCCGTCTGATCGGGCCCAGTCGCGCCAAGGACATGGTCTTCACCGGCCGTTTCGTCGGAGCCGAGGAGGCCCTGCGCATCGGTTTGGTGGACGAGGTGGTTGCGCCGGACGAGGTGTACAACGCGGCACGCGCATGGGCGGGGCAGTTCACGACCGGAGCGTCACGCGCTCTGGCTGCGGCCAAGGCGTCCATAGATCAGGGGTTGGACGTCGACCTGACCAACGGACTGCGCGTCGAGGCACAGCAGTTCGCGGCCCTGTTCGCCACCGAGGACCGCACCATCGGGATGGAATCCTTCATCGCGAACGGACCGGGTAAGGCCGCTTTCACCGGGCGTTGAGCATCGAGGTCGGTGGACGAACTTGTTCCATGGCTACCGGATAGTAGGCTCGCCTCATGACTGCAAGCCCCCACGACGGTGCGAATCGACCGACTGCTTCTGTGACGCCTCTCGTCTCGGCCGAGGCGCGAGACCGCGAGGTCGATCCGGCACCGAATCCGCACGCCACGGCCGAGCAGGTCGAGGCAGCGCGGTCGGACACCAAACTGGCGCAGGTGCTCTACCACGACTGGGAAGCCGAGACCTACGACGACAAGTGGTCGATCTCCTACGACGAGCGCTGCATCGATTACGCCCGAGGCAGGTTCGATCAGGCGGTGTCCGGTGACGCATCGGCCCGAGCGGCTCTGCCGTACGGTCGTGCGCTCGAATTGGGTTGTGGCACAGGTTTCTTCTTGCTCAACCTGATGCAGGCCGGGATTGCCGACAAGGGCTCGGTCACCGACCTCTCACCCGGAATGGTCAAGGTCGCGCTGCGCAACGCCGAGCACCTCGGACTCGATGTGGACGGCCGGGTGGCCGACGCAGAAACGATTCCGTACGACGACGACACCTTCGATCTGGTGGTCGGTCACGCCGTGCTTCACCACATCCCGGACGTCGAGCAGTCTCTTCGAGAAGTTCTGCGCGTTCTCAAGCCGGGTGGACGCTTCGTCTTCGCAGGCGAGCCGACCACGGTGGGCAACTTCTACGCTCGCTGGCTGGGCCGTATCACCTGGGAAGCGACCACTCGTGCCACCAAGCTGCCGTTCCTGGCGGACTGGCGCAAACCACAGGAAGAACTCGACGAGTCCTCGCGAGCTGCAGCACTCGAGGCCGTCGTGGACCTGCACACGTTCGATCCGACCGACCTCGAGAACATCGCGTTGTCGGCAGGTGCCGAGGCCGTTCAGGCGAACACCGAAGAATTCGCTGCCGCTCTGCTCGGGTGGCCGGTGCGCACGTTCGAGGCTGCCGTTCCGGCAGGCAAGCTCGGCTGGAACTGGGCCAAGTTCGCGTTCAACGGGTGGAAGACACTGAGCTGGGTCGACGAGAAGGTCTTGCAGCACGTGGTACCGCGAGGCATGTTCTACAACGTGATGATCACCGGAACCAAGCCCGCGCCCCGCGCTTGATTCGTTCCACCACCGTCGGCCGTACGACCGACGCTGCATCGATCGGTCCCAACCGTGGGCTATGACTTCACCGGCACCGACCTCGACTTCCTGCGAAGCGAGGCCGGTGCCGAGGCACTCGGTGCAGTCGACCGACTCGAGCTCGACGCGCGAACTTCGCTGCGCGATATCGCCTCGGTACGTGCCCGCTACCCCGAGCACGTTGCGGCCCTCGTCGAGACGGTGACGGTGCGGCGGAAAGCGCGGGCGAAGCTGCTGGGGTCCGACGGCTGGCTCGTCACCGACGACGCGGTGCAGCAGGCGACGCCGACGATCGTCGCTCGCAGGCGCGCGGACCGCCTGGCCGGACGGCGGGTGCACGATGTCACCTGCTCCATCGGCAGCGAGCTGGCGGCGTTGGTCGACACGACCGAACTTGCGGTGGGAAGTGACCTGGACCCGATTCGGGTGCGCATGGCTGCCCACAACGTGCCCTCCGCGACGGTGCTGCGCGCCGACGCACTGACCCCGACGACACGGGGGACCGTGATCGTGGCCGATCCCGGACGACGCGTCGGTGGTCGTCGACGGCACGATCCCGCAGCGCTCGAACCTCCGTTGCCGGATCTCCTCGACGCGTATCGGGGGCGAGATCTGGTCGTCAAATGCGCTCCCGGGCTGGATTTCGATGCCCTCGATTGGCCCGGTGAGATCGAGGTGGTCTCCCTCGACGGGGGAGTACGCGAGGCGTGCCTATGGTCGGAAGGTCTCGGCGACAGCGGAATTCGGCGACGTGCCGCGGTCCTGCGATCCGACGGAAGTGCGCTCGAGATCACCGACGCCGAGTCGGACGAGATTCCCGTTCGGCCGCCCGGTGAATACATCGTGGATCCGGACGGTGCGGTCGTGCGGGCCGGACTGGTGCGGCACTACGGTGCCAAATTCGGCCTCTGGCAATTGGATCCGAGGATCGCGTACCTGACTGGCGACGCCGTACCCGTCGGAGTGCGTGGTTTCCGAATCCTCGAGCAGTCGAAGTTCTCGGAGAAAGTGCTTCGGCAGCAACTGAATCGACTGGGGTGTGGCGCGGTGGAGATCCTGGTGCGCGGAGTCGACGTGGATCCCGCGTTGCTCAGGCCCAAACTCAAGCTGCGGGGCCGGGTCTCGCTGTCGGTCGTCATCACTCGCATCGAGCGCTCGGCCGTGGCGTTCGTCTGCGAGCCGGGCGCGGTCCGTCAGCCGGTGTAGGTGAAGATCTCGCCCAGGTAGCTCGCCGTGACGACCTGCCCGTCGGGACCGACGGACGTGCCCACGGTGGTGCCGACGACATCGGGTAAGGGCTGCGAATCGATGCTGTCGCCCGTCGCCGCGTCGAACGTGAGCAGAGCCAGCCCGTCGCCGTCGCGAACGACGGTGTGGCCGCGCCCGTCCGCGGATTGTGCTGCTGCCCCGGCCTGTTCGACGTCGTCGCGAACCCACACGCGCTCGGCCGAGTCGCCGTTGTCTCGAAGTCCCATCAGGGTGCCGTCGCCGCCGGCCGGGACGATGGTGCCGTCCGAGGCGATCGATGGACTGCCTCCGATTCCGAGTCCCGTGCCCTCGGTCCACTTCTGTTTCCCGTCCGAGGTGTCGAATGCGGTCAGTCGCCCGTCGACGTCGGCGATGTAGACCGTCGATCCGTCCTCGGAGAGCACCGGGCTCGATGCGACGCCGGCAGGGAGGAGGTCCGAGGACCACCGTTCGACGAGTCCAGGTGCGCCGTCGCGGGAGTACTGCAGCGAGACGAGTTGCGGCGCAATCGAACCCGGTCGCCACAGGGTCAGGTAGATGGCGTCGCTGGCGCGGTCCACCGCGGGCGCGGCAGGCACAGCGCATTCGGATTCACCCGAACTGCACTGGGCGAGTCCGGTGTCCATCGGCTCGAAGTCCGCATCGGGGTCGGTCAAGAAGTCCGGGGCCGGAACGAGATCGAGAATGGGTACTCGCAGTTGGCCGTTCTGGGAATCGAGGACACTGACCTGACCCATCTGGGTGATCGACAGCACGCTGCCGTCGCCCAAGAACTGGGCGGATTTCGGAACACCGTATACCGGTGTACGCCAACGTAATTGCCCGTGATCGTTGTACGAGTTCAGCCCGCCTTCGTCGCCGATGTAGACGTTGATCGCAGAATCGACGGTGGGGGTGGCGGTCACCACGGAAGGGCCGATCCGGTTGCACCAGCGTTTGCGGGCGGACTCGATCTCGAACGAGAACAGATTGCAACCCGATTCCGTTGCGGCAGTGACGAACATCTGACCGTTCGAGCCGATCGATACCGGTGACGTCACGGTGCCGCCGGTGGGTCGAGTCCAGTCCCGCGTCAGTGGAGCACCGACCGATACGTCCGTCGAGCCACTGTTGCGGAGGTTCGCGTGCGCCGCGGGCCAGGAGTCGGGCGAGAGCGGTTCGATGGCAGCAGGTTCCGTGCTGCACCCGGCAAGGGTCAACAGGACCGTCGCAGCCACTGCAGTCAGACCCTTGCCTGCTCCGGACGTCGAACCTGCACCGAACCCGACACGCATTCGAGCACTCCCCATGATGTCCGTTGTGCCCTTTCGATCGGCGGTCACTCGGCCTGCTGCGCCGATGCCCGGGCATCGGTCGAGAGACAACACTAGCCCGCTGACGGGTGCCGGCAGAGAGCGGGCGAGCGAGAAACTAGGGTGAACGTCCATGACGAGTATGTGGAACGCGCCGCTGCGAACACGCTGGCGTGGGTCGAGACGACGCGACAGCGAGCAGGCGCGGTTTCTCACGCGGGCGTCCCTCGACTGGGTGCTCGCCAACAAGGCCTACACCCCCTGGTACCTGGTTCGGTACTACCGTCTGGCCAAGTTCAAGCTCGCGAACCCGCACGTGATCCTGCGGGGCATGGTCTTCCTCGGCAAGAACGTCGAGATTCACTCCACCCCTGAACTGTCTCGCCTCGAGATCGGCCGGTGGGTCCACATCGGCGACGGCAATGCAATCCGGTGCCACGAGGGTTCGCTCCGCATCGGAGACAAAGTGGTATTCGGCAAGGACAACGTCGTCAACACCTACCTCGACATCGAGATCGGCGCGTCGACGCTCGTCGCCGACTGGTGCTACATCTGCGATTTCGACCACCGGATGGACGACGTGAACATGCCCATCAAGGACCAGGGAATCGTCAAGGGCCCGGTACGAATCGGACCCGACACCTGGATCGCCGCCAAGGTGACGATCCTGCGGGAAACCAGAATCGGGCGAGGCTGCGTCCTCGGTGCCCATGCCGTCGTCAAGGGTGAGATTCCGGACTACAGCATCGCCGTCGGTGCCCCGGCCAAAGTCGTCCGCAATCGCAAGACGGCCTGGGAGGCCGGCGCAGCCGAGCGAGCGAAGTACATCGCGGCGCTGGAAGACATCGCACGCAAGAAGGCTCTCGGTCAGGCCGAGGCGGCGCGGGAGAGCTGAGACCCATGTGAGTGGAACCTCGTAGTGGACTACGAGGTTCCACTCACATGGGGTCAGCTGCGATCGGGCAGGGCGCGTTCGACGATGTGCGGGCGACCCAGCGGATGGCGAACCTTGCGCTTGGCTTCGAGGTACACCCGAGCCGTCGACTCCGCGACGTGCTTCCAGTCGAAGTCGACGGTGAGACGTTCCCGAGCGGCGACGGCTCTCTCCTGCGCCGCATCGGTGTTGTCCAACACCCGCCGCACCGCCGCCGTCAGCGCGGCCACATCACCCGGAGGGAAGGACAGCCCGGTGACGCCGTCGACGATCGCCTCACCGAGTCCGCCGGCCGTCGATGCCACCAACGGAATGCCTGCTGCCGCGGCCTCGAGGGCGATGATGCCGAAGGGTTCGTACCGGCTGGGAAGGACGATGGCGTCGGCGCCGTGCAGCCATCCGAGCAGATCGGAGTGGTTCAGGTTGCCGAGGAACGACACCGACCTGGCGACGCGGTGGGTGCGTGCCAGACCTGCCAGCCACCCGAACTGAGTGCCTTCGCCGGCGATGTGCAGCGTGGTGCCGGGGTGACTTCGTCTGACGCGTGGCAGAGCGGCTATGGCGTCCTGGATGCCCTTCTCGTATTCCAGACGACCGACGAACAGCAATTTCGCGGGCTCGGAGCGGGGCTGTCGGCGTCGGAAACTCCACGCGGATCCGTCGATGCCGTTGTGAATGACCGAGACCGTCGACTCGGCGACGTCGAACAGGGCTGTGACCTCGTCCTTCATCGACGCCGAGCACGCGATGATCGCGTCGGAATCGTTCGCGAGCCACCATTCGATCGAATGGACCTGGCGGTTGACGGTGCCCGAGATCCAGCCGCTGTGTCGTCCGGCCTCGGTGGCATGGATGGTCGAGACCAGCGGCACGTCGTAGAACTCGGCCAGAGCGATGGCCGGGTGCGCGACCAGCCAGTCGTGGGCGTGGACGACATCGGGCTGCCAGCCGTCGCCGAGGCCGGGTTTACCGAGGGCGGCCCCTGCCCGCACCATCGCGTGCCCCATCGCCAGAGTCCACGCGAGCATGTCCTCTCCGAACACGAAGTGCGCCGGATCCTCGGCGACGGCGACCACCAGTACGCCGTCCTCGATGTGGTGGGACGTGGGATGGGTGGACGCGTCGGTGCCGGTCGGTCTGCGCGAGAGGACGACGACCTCGTGCCCGCAGCGCACCAGCTCGGTCGCCAGGTGATGAACGTGGCGACCCAGCCCGCCGACCACCACGGGTGGGTACTCCCACGACACCATCAGAACTCTCATCTACGCCCCCCTGGGCCTTCTCGGCGTGCACCGGGCAGTCTGCGTGCGTCCAGCGCCGCGAACAGTCCGTCTGCGTGATTCCATTGCCGCGCCAATTCTTCGGCTCGGGCCGGGTGCTGCTGCGCGGCAGCGATTTCACGTAGCGCATGTGCGTGGACGTGAGCTCGCTCTCGGGCGTATCCGGCCGCGGAGTCCTTGCTGACCATGAACGCCCAGTCGCTGGCCACGGCCATGAGTGTCTCACGCAGAATCTGATCGTCGACTCGATTGCGCAGTTCGGGGCCACCCGCCCGGCTTCGGACGGCACGGGAGGCGTCGACGGCATCGAGCGCGGTCCGGGACACCTCGGCGTTGAGTTTCACCAGGTCGGCGACGTCGTCGCCCGCCCACACGCGCCAGTCCTTGCCCGATCCCCAGGAAGAATCCTGCAGTTCGAGTGGGGCTCCGACGTATCCCCGTTCCCGGGCATCGTTCAGCGTTCCGACGGTGACTCCCGCGGCGGGCAGTGCGCGCATCAACTTCTCGAGCCACTGTGGCCCCTCGTGCCACCAGTGTCCGAACAGTTCGGTGTCGAACGCGGCCACCACCACGGCATCGCGGCCGATCCGCTCGGATTCGGAGATCAAGCGCCGACGCACCACGTCGACGAAGTCGGCGACGTGACGGTCCACTGCTGCCGCGGCACGCTCGGGTTCGTAGGGAGCCTTGTCGTTCGAGTCGACGGTGCGGCCGGTGACCCGGGCCGGTTTGAGTCCGGTCGCGTGGTCGTAGGTGTGGAAATCCCGGTAGGCACCGTGGCCTGGGTAGCCGGACTTCGGTGACCAGACGCGGTAGCTGACCGGGAGATCGCGCCCGAACGCGACGACGTCCGAATCCCACACGGGCCGGCCGAGGGAGGTGTCGCCCCGCATGGCGGGGCCGTCGACCATGAAGTGCGAGACACCTGCGGCCGCGTATTCGGTTTCCATGCCGGGGGTGAATCCGCATTCCGGTGCCCAGATACCGCGGGGCGTGGTGCCCCATCGGGCGGCGGCGTCGCGTAGGCCCTCGCTCAGGGAGAACCGCCGCAGTCTTTCGTCGAGCAACGGTTGGAACGGGTGCGCGAGCGGCCCACCCAGCAGTTCGACGATGCCCGTGTCGATCAGCGGACGAAGTACTGCCGAGCCGCCGTGTCGCCATCGCGTCTCGAAGCGGTCCAGAGCCGCGGCGGATGCCCGGTGTTCACGTATCGAGAGCGCGGGGTCGGTTGCCTCGTGCGCGCGTAGCTGCCAGTTTCCGAGCCAATGGTGCATGCCGGCCAGGCAATGCGGATCGTCGAGCTGGGCCGCGAGTACCGGGGTGACGCCGAGCGAGAGGACGTCGGTGTAACCGTCGTCGGCCAGCCGTTCCAGTGCCGCGGTCAGCGGGAGGTAGCAGTCGGCCCAGGACTGGTACAGCCATTCCTCGCCGACGGGCCACCTGCCGTGATTGGCCAACCAGGGCAGGTGGGAGTGCAGGACGAGGGAGAACATGCCCGGCACGGTGGCACCGGATGTCACCCGATCACCGCAGCCGAGCTCTTTCGGGCGACGGCGACCAGGTCGAGGCTGTCGTCGATTCGATCGGCCGCGATGTCGAAGTCGGCGATGGTGATCGCGGCGACGTCCTCGGCGAGTTCGGCAGGCCAGGGTTCACCGGCGAGTGCTCGTTCGATCTGCGCGTCGATGAAGGATCCGCCGTGTTTGGCGTCGAGGGCGGCCAGCGTGCTGCCGTGCCGGACTCCGGTGAGCTCGGTGACCTCGAGGCGGGCGGCGACGAGCAACTCGGTCAGTTCTGCCGCGTCGAGTTCGCGGGTGTGGAAGGGGTTGAGGGGAGTGTCGCGTCCGGGCGAGAAGGTGATGCGGTTCGGTGTGCTGATCAGCAGCGTGCCGCCGGGCTCGAGGACGCGGTGCACTTCGGCCAGGAACGCTCCTTGATCCCAGAGGTGTTCGATGACCTGGAAGTTGACGACGACACCGACCGAGGAATCCGCGAACGGAAGGCGGTCGAGATTGCCGCGCACCATCGTCACCGCGGGGTAGCGCGCGTGGACGTGCGTCGCGGCCGAGACGTCGTAGTCGAGGCCGACGACGCAGGCCGCAACCTCGGCAATCATGTTGGCTCCGTAGCCTTCTCCCGATCCGGCTTCGAGCACCGTGCGGTCGCGGCACCGCTCTGCGAGGGCGCGGTAGACCACCTCGTGACGGCGGAACCAGTAGTTCTCCTCGGCGATGCCGGGCACAGTTCGCTCGCCGGTGAGGGGGAGTGGTTCCGGTGCCGGTGTCCGAGCCGATGAATCGTTCACCGACGGAAGGTTAGTGCCTCCGGCGATGAGGTAAGCCAACGTGGTCTCCATAACAGTCGGGGTGCGGATGTATGGTCGATCGGGCAGGGAGGTAAGTTACCCACCAGTAACTACGGTGGGGTAACCTCGTAGCGGAACGTAGAACTGCACCAACCGTTCGACTTGCAGCAACCGTTAGAACACTCACGATCAGCAGAACATGACCAGGAGGTCGACGCAGACCCATGACGAACATCGTTGTTTTGATCAAGCAGGTTCCAGACACATGGTCCGAGCGCAAGCTCAGCGACGGTGACTACACCCTCGATCGCGAGGCTGCAGACGCCGTTCTCGACGAGATCAACGAGCGGGCCGTCGAAGAAGCCCTGCTCATCAAGGAAGCTCAGGGCGGTGAGGTCAAGGTTCTGTCCGCAGGCCCCGATCGCGCCACCGACGCGATCCGCAAGGCTCTGTCGATGGGCGCGGACAGCGCGGTACACCTCAACGACCCGAGCCTGCACGGCTCCGACGCCATCCAGACCGGGTACGCCCTGGCTGCGGCACTGGGCAACGTCGCGTTCGAGAACGACGAGCCTGCCGATCTCATCATCGCGGGTAACGAGGCCACCGACGGCCGCACCGGCGCAGTTCCGGCGATCATCGCCGAATACCTGCAGATCCCGGCCTTGACGCAGCTGCGCAAGCTGTCCGTCGCAGACGGCAAGGTCACCGGCGAGCGCGAGACCGACGAGGGCATCTTCGGACTCGAAGCCACGCTGCCCGCCATCGTGAGCGTCACCGAGAAGATCAACGAGCCGCGGTTCCCGTCGTTCAAGGGAATCATGGCCGCCAAGAAGAAGACGGTGCAGACCATCACTCTGGCCGACATCGGTGTCGAGGACGGCATCGTCGGCGTCGACAACGCCGGAACGACGGTCACCTCGTCCACCCCCAAGCCTCCCAAGACTGCCGGCGAGCGGCTCACCGACGAGGGCGACGGCGGCGACAAGATCGCCACCTACCTCGTAGGCCAGAAGATCATCTGATCCCGCCCCACCGAGCAATCGAAGACCAACGAGGAGCAAAGTCATGGCAGAAGTACTCGTGCTCGTGGAGCACGTCGAAGGAACACTGAAGAAGGTCAGCTCCGAGCTGATCACCGCGGCCCGCGCACTGGGTGAGCCGTCCGCGGTCGTCACCGGCCCGGTCGGTACCGCCGACAAGGTCGCCGACGCGTTGACCGAGGCCGGTGCCGAGAAGATCTACGTCGCCGAGTCCGACGACGTCGACGGTTTTCTCGTCACGCCGAAGGTCGACGTCCTGTCGTCCCTCGCCGAGTCGGTCTCGCCTGCGGCGATCATCACCGCAGCGACGATCGAGGGCAAGGAAGTTGCCGGCCGCCTCGCCGCCCGTCTGGGCTCGGGCTACCACAACGACGTCGTCGCGATCAACGGCGACGGCAGTGCCGTCTACTCCATCTTCGGTGGTGCGTTCACCGTCGAGGCCAAGGCCAACGGCGACGTCCCCGTCCTCTCGCTGCGCCCCGGCGCAGTCGAGGCAGAGCCGAAGGCCGGAGCGGGAACCCGCGAGACCGTCGAGGTCCCGGCGCAGGAAGAGGGCACCGTCAAGGTCACCTCGCGTGACCCGATCGTCGGCGGCGACCGTCCGGAACTGACCGAAGCAACGGTCGTCGTCTCCGGTGGCCGTGGCGTCGGCAGCGCCGACAAGTTCACCGTCGTCGAGGATCTGGCAGATTCGCTGGGTGCCGCAGTGGGTGCCTCGCGTGCCGCCGTGGACTCCGGTTACTACCCGGGCCAGTTCCAGGTGGGCCAGACGGGCAAGACCGTCTCCCCGCAGCTGTACGTTGCACTCGGCATTTCCGGAGCCATCCAGCACCGTGCCGGCATGCAGACCTCGAAGACCATCGTCGCGGTGAACAAGGACGAGGAAGCTCCCATCTTCGAGATCGCCGACTACGGCATCGTCGGTGACCTGTTCAACGTCGCGCCTCAGCTGACCGAGGCCGTCAAGAAGCACAAGGGATAGCCTCTCGGCGAAAATCTCTGCTCGACGGGCCCTCATCGCGATTGCGGTGGGGGCCCGTTGCGTTTCGGCGGGCGCAATCGTGTTCATGCAAACTCTTCCGACACTTCTCCTCGGCGATGCCCGGTAGTCTTCCCCACTCGTTAGACACACCTCATGACCACTTCCGTCATGAGCTCGACTGCATCGATCGTCCCGGCCACCGACCGCTATTCGCTCGTGTTGTCCACCGACCCCGAACACCGACTCGCGGCGCAGCGCCTGCGCTACGACGTGTTCGCCTCCGAGCCCGGCTTTGCCATACCCACCGACACGGACGGTCTGGACGCCGACCGGTTCGACGATTTCTGCGACCACCTTCTCGTTCGCGACCAGTGGACCGACACGTTCGTCGGTTGCTATCGCATGTTGCCGCCGCAGGCCGCGGTGTCGGCAGGCGGCTATTACACCGCAACCGAATTCGACATCTCCGCGCTCGATCCCGTCGGGATGAACATCGTCGAAATGGGTAGGGCTGCTGTGCATCCCGACCACCGATCGGGGTCGGTCCTCGGCCTGATGTGGGCGGGAATCCTGCACTACCTCGACGTGACGGGATACGAGTGGGTGATGGGTTGCGTGTCGGTTCCGATGCAATCGGCTCCCGGGGAAGCGGTCGGGGCCAACGTGCGTGGTGTTCGCGACCGGCTGTTGGATCGACACGCGACAGCGGTCGACAGGCGGGTCGTGCCCTACAACCCCGTGGTCGTCGACGGCGTCGATCTCCTCGACATTCCGGCGGCGAAGCGAGCGTCCATGCCGCCGTTGATGAACGGTTACCTCCGGCTCGGTGCCTCCATCTGCGGTGAGCCCGCCCACGACCCGGAATTCGGAGTGGCGGATTTCGTCGCGCTCCTCGGCCTGCACGAGGCCAACACCAGGTATCTGGACCGTCTTCGTTCTGCAGCAACGACATTCGAGTCGGGTGCCCGATGACGCAACCCCTGGTTCGCGCACACGCCTGGATGCCGTCCTCGCCGTGCAGTGACGGGTGTCTGCCGAAGAATCCGCCCACGGTGCGTCGAATCGTCCTCGTTCTGCGCATCGTTGCGGCGATCGCGGCCTTCGCGCTGTTGCCGCTGTTGGTCGTCCTGGGGGTGCCCTTTCCCCGGGTTCGGCATGCATTGACGCGGCTGGGCGCTCGGATGCTGCTATCGGCCATCGGCATCGATCTCACCGTGCTCGATACACGCTCGGAGCGAGAGCGGTCGCGTACGGCAGGTGGTGCCCTGCACGTCTCCGGACACATTTCGTGGACCGACGTCGTCGTCCTCACGGCAGTGCGCCCGTCGACGTTCGTTGCCCGAGCCGATCTGGTGGACTGGCCGCTGCTCGGGCGACTGGCTCGGGCCATGAAGGTGCTTCCCATCGATCGCGCACGACTGCGTGAGCTCCCGGACGTTGTCGACCAGGTTGCCGACCGAATCCGCGCGGGCGCATCGGTCGTCGTGTTCCCCGAGGCCACCACCTGGTGTGGGTTGGCCTACGGATCGCTTCGCCCGGCCCTGTTGCAGGCTGCCATCGATTCCGAGACGTGGGTGCAGCCCATCCGGCTGCGCTATCTCGATCGACACGGCGAACCGACCACCGCGACGTGCTTCGTCGGAGACGAGACGATCGGAGCGTCGATCGGCCGCATCTTCCGGCTCGCCGGACTGCGCGCCGAGGTCGAGTTCACCGCCCCGGAAGCGCCCGGCGGCGATCGACACGACCTCGCGCGGCGCTGCGAGGTGGCGATTCGACGCGACGACGGAGTGGAGCCTGCGGAACGACCCCGGAAGGACGTCTACGACCCGGCGGTGCACGAAGTGATGGCCGAAGCCGAGCGAAGCCCCAGCGCGCCGACGGTTGCAGCCGCCTGATTCGCAGCTGACCCGGGCGACCGTGGACCCACCTCGCGCAGGTAGGTCCGCGGTCGCTCGACCGGGTATCGTCGAGCGCGTTATGCCTTCTGTGCGCAGTACGCCTGCCCCCACCCCGCCGCAGCCATCGGTGTACCTCGATCACGCCGCGACCACTCCCATGTTGCCGTGTGCGATCGAGGCGATGAACTCCGTGTTCGGCACCGTCGGGAACGCATCGTCGCTGCACACCTCGGGCCGGTCCGCCCGTCGCCGGGTCGAGGAATCTCGCGAGTCGATCGCCGCGGACCTCGGTGCGCGCCCGTCCGAGGTGATCTTCACCTCCGGTGGTACCGAAAGCGACAATCTCGCCGTCAAGGGCATCTTCTCGGCCCGTCGAGACTCGAACGCCGCACTGACCAGGATCATCGCCAGCTCGGTGGAGCATCACGCCGTGCTCGACGCGGTGGAGTGGCTCGTCGCGCACGAAGGGGCGACTGTCACCTGGCTCCCGGTCGACGACGAGGGCCGGGTCACCCCCGATGTGCTGCGCGCCGAGCTGGCTCTGCACGCAGACGAGACCGCGCTGGTGACGGTCATGTGGGCCAACAACGAGATCGGCACCGTCATGCCGATCGTCGAACTCGCAGCGGTGGCCGCGGAGTACGGCGTTCCGATGCACAGCGACGCCGTGCAGGCCGTACCGCACCTACCAGTGGGATTCGCCGACAGCGGTCTGTCCGCCCTGAGTATCGCCGCGCACAAGTTCGGGGGCCCGCAGGGCGTCGGAGCCCTGTTGCTGGGCCGTCAGGTCCCGTGCGTGCCGCTGTTCCACGGTGGTGGTCACGAACGTGACGTCCGGTCCGGCACGCCCGACACGGCCGGCGTCGTCGCGATGGCGGCCGCACTGCGCTCGACGGTGCAGAATCTGTCGCTGCACGGGGAACGAACTCGCGCGTTGCGTGATCGACTCATCACCGGGGTTCGCGAGGTGGTGCCCGACGCCATCCTCAACGGCCCGGAGGGCGACGGGCGGCTCGCCGGAAACGTGCACTTCACCTTCCCCGGGTGCGAGGGGGATTCGCTGTTGATGCTTCTCGACGCCGCGGGCATAGAATGCTCGACGGGATCCGCCTGCACGGCGGGTGTGGCGAGCGCGAGCCATGTTCTGATCGCGCTCGGGTGCGATCCGGGCGTGGCCCGCGGATCCCTTCGGTTCTCTTTGGGAACCGGCTCGTCCGATTCGGACATCACCACTGTGCTTGCGGCCCTGCCGCAGGTCGTCGAACGTGCTCGTGCCGCCGGACTCGCCGGCGTCGGAGCTCGAGGAGGAAATCGCTGATGCGTGTTCTTGCTGCCATGAGCGGGGGAGTCGACTCCGCAGTCGCCGCGGCTCGAGCCGTCGACGAGGGGCACGACGTCGTGGGCGTTCATCTGGCGCTGTCCACCGCTCCCGGGGCGCTGCGGACCGGCTCTCGCGGGTGCTGCTCGAAAGAAGACGCCGGGGATGCACGCCGAGCTGCCGACGTCCTCGGAATACCGTTCTACGTTTGGGACTTCGCGGATCGGTTCAAAGAAGACGTCATCGACGACTTCGTCGCCTCGTACGCCGCGGGGGAGACTCCCAACCCGTGCCTGCGGTGCAACGAGAAGATCAAGTTCTCCGCGCTCGCGGACCGCGCGTTGGCACTGGGCTTCGACGCCGTCGCGACCGGGCACTACGCGCAACTGCACGACGGAGTTCTGCGGCGTGCGGTGGACGCCGACAAGGATCAGTCCTACGTGCTGGCCGTCCTGAACCGCGGGCAGCTCTCGCGTGCGATGTTCCCCATCGGCGACACCCCCAAGTCCGAGATCCGCGAGGAAGCAGCCGAGCGGGGTCTCGCCGTCGCCGACAAGCCGGACAGTCACGACATCTGCTTCATTCCCTCGGGCGACACCCGGGCCTTCCTCGGCGCACACATCGGCGTTCGTCCCGGCAAGGTCGTCGACTCCGAGACCGGAGCCGAGTTGGCGGACCACGACGGTGTGCACGGCTTCACCATCGGCCAGCGTAAGGGTCTCGGGGTGGAAGGACCGGCCGTGGACGGCCGTCCGCGCTACGTCACCTCGATCGAACCGGACACCGGCACCGTCATGGTCGGTTCGGCGCAGAAGCTGGACGTCTGGTCCATCACCGGAGACCGCGCAGTGTGGACCGAGGGCACCGCGCCCACCGGGCCCATCGAATGCGTCGTACAGGTTCGGGCGCACGGCGGGCTGACCGACGCGGTTGCCGAGGCCGTCGGCGACGGGATGGAGATCCAGCTCCGGGCACCCTTGACCGGTGTCGCCAAAGGGCAGGCAGCGGTGTTGTACCGCAAGGACATTCACGGTGACATCGTGATCGGCAGCTCGACCATCTCGGGCACCCGATCCGAGCGCGAGTGACCCCGAGCACGTTCGGAGGGCTGGCGACCGGCATAGGTTCGTGGCCCGGCACCGACGTTCGTGAGGCCGTCGCCATCGTCCTCGGCGAGCTGGGTGAACTGCCACACGTGGTCGAACTGCCAGGGCGCGGGCTCGGTGCCGACATGATCGGCCGCACCGGAGCCATCATGGTCGACGTCGAACTCGACGTCCGGACGTCGGGCTACCGCGTCGTACCGCGTCCGATGCTGGCCGGTCGCCGTGCGACCGACTTTCTCACCGAGGATCTGGACGTGCTCGAGGAACTGTGGGAGGTCGCGGGACTACGCGGTGCCGGCCGGACCATCAAGGTGCAGGCTGCAGGACCGTTCACCATGGCCGCGCAGGTCGAATTGCGGCACGGACACCGCGCGCTGACCGACCGCGGCGCTCTACGGCACTTCGCGGAATCCCTCGGCGAAGGGCTGCGCCTGCACTGCGCAGAAGTGGCACGCAGACTCTCGGCGAACGTGGTGGTCCAACTCGACGAACCCAGTCTCGCCGCCGTTCTCGCGGGCAGTCTGACCGGGATCACCGGTATCGACTCGGTGCGCGCGATCCCGGAACCGGAGGTTCTGGACCTGCTCGACTCACTGATCGACACCATCGCGTTACCGGTCGCTGTGCACTGCTGTGACGGGGGAGCTCCCGTCGATCTGCTGCGCCGAACCCGAGCCGTCGCGGTGGCCGTGGATGCACACGAGCTGCGCCGAACCGACCTCGATGCGCTGGGAGAGCTGCTCCAGGCCGGCAAGACCCTCGTACTGGGATCGGTGCCGTCGGCAACCCCGGACCGACCACCCTTGTGGCGCGAGTGCGCCGAGCCCGGTGTGAAGTTGGTCGACAGCCTCGGCTTCGATCGTTCGATACTCGCTTCGCAGGTGTCGGTGACGCCGTCCTGCGGCTTGGCCGGAAGCACGCCCGAGTGGGCTCGTCGAGCAACGGCTCTCACCCACGAGGTTGTCGCGGCCTATCGGGACGCACCCGAATCGTTGTGACCACGGACCGGGACATTGTGACGAAACACAGTGTGCCGAGTCGGAATGCCTGGAGCGTCCTGCGGCTCCGTCCCGGGTCGTTCGGGACGCACAACAGGTGTGACATCATTCACACGGCCGTCGGGGGTCTGCTTTGAATCGGTGGGAGTTCGTACATGGCATCAGGTGGTCGCGGCTTCGATGAAGTCGCCTCCCTCCGACGTTCCGGCCGGCATCGACGCGGAGTTCTGGCCAAACTCGCCGCCGCCACGTCGGATTGGTACCGGGCTCCGCACGACTTCGAATGGATCCTCAACCACCGGTCCACTCGTCCACTGACGGGAATCATCCGGGTCGTCTTCGGCACCGCCGTCCTGATGTATGCCCTCACGTCGATTCTCATGTTGTTCAGCGATCTCGGCCCCACCGGCTCGCTGGCAATCGGGTGGGTCTTCTTCGTCCTGTTCACGCAGGTACTCGTTGCCGCACGGTGCGTGTTCGGCCCGATCCCCGGGAAGAAGTTCTTCGTCGGGTTCCTGGCGTTCGGCGACATTCTGACGACCTCGGTGCTGGTGTTGTACGCGCCGGTCGCGTCCTTGATCGGAACGGTGCTGTTCGCCGTCACCGGAGCGTTCTGTACGTATTTCCTCAGTCCTCGATTGCTCGTAGCCCACCTGGTGTGGACGGCGACGTTCATCATCGGCTTCGGTATTCGCACGTTCCTCGCTGTGATGGACGGCGAGGTGGTTGCCGTCGACGGACCGGCGGTCGCGACGGCGACGGTGGTGCTGTTGCTGGCAACGGTGGCGGTACCGGTGTTCGCGCAGGTGGCGTGGACGACGTTGTCCAACGACGCCAAGCGGTCGGTACTCGATCCTCTGACCGGGGTGTACAACCGCCGCGGTATCGACAGTGAACTGCTCGACCTGTGGCAGCTCGCGAACAAACGCGGACTGTCGATGGCGTTCCTGGTGGTCGACATCGACAAGTTCAAGGCCGTCAACGACCGCTACGGCCACAGCCGGGGCGACGAGGTCATCGTCCGGGTCGCGGATCGGCTGCGCAGACTCGCCCGCCACCACGGCGGAGTGCTCGCGCGAACCGGTGGCGAAGAATTTCTGCTGGCCGTCGTCGGACATGCGCAGAGCACCGTCGACCTCGGCGTCGATGTGGTGCGCGTGCTGTGCGACCACCGGGACGACATTCCGGTCACGGCGAGCGTCGGTATGGCACTGCTGCGTGAGGACTCCGCGCTGTGGGACGTGGGCACCTCCGTCGTGGGACGAGCGGCTCGCACGGCGGACGCGGCGATGTACCGGTCCAAGCAGTCCGGCGGGAACAGTGTGGTCGTCGACGAGATCTGACACGGGGATCTGCGATGATCGAGACATGTATCGACTCTCGGACGCCCAGCGGCGCGGTCTGCCCGCCGGTGTCCTGCTCTCGGTGATGGCCTCCGTCCTCGGCGGTATCTACTCCGACGACTTCCTGACCGGATTCGCGCTGACTGCCGGAATCTGCGCGGTGGCGTTGATCGCCGCCACCCTGCTGCTGGGCCTGATGGGCAGATAGCCTTCCGGACGCAGGATCGTTTCGATGTCGGTGCCGTCGGATAATCTTCGTCACGTGCCTGAGCCGACCGAACTGCCTGCAGGAACCGACGATGCCGCCGAGGCTGCCGGAGTCGAACTCGATCCTGCCACCCCTGCCGACCGCGAGCGGTGGCAGACACTGGCCGAGGAAGTGCGTGGACATCAATTCCGCTACTACGTACGTGATTCGCCCATCGTCTCGGACGGTGAATTCGATGCCCTGCTGCGCGAACTGAACGATCTCGAACAAGCCCACCCGGACCTGCGTACGGCCGACTCACCGACCCAACTCGTGGGCGGTGGTTTCGCGACGGAGTTCACCGCCGTCGACCATCTGGAACGAATGCTGAGCTTGGACAACGTGTTCGATCACGACGACCTCCGTGCGTGGGCCAAGCGGGTCGAGACCGAGGCCGGTCCGGATCTGCACTACCTGTGCGAAGTCAAGATCGACGGTGTGGCGTTGAACCTGGTGTACGAGAACGGCACTCTCGTGCGCGGTGCGACCCGAGGTGACGGGCGGACCGGCGAGGACGTCACGCTCAATGCTCGGACGATCGACGACATCCCCGATACCTTGACCGGCAGCGCCGAATATCCGATTCCGGAGCTGCTCGAGGTGCGCGGTGAGGTGTTCTTCCGGCTCGAGGACTTTCAGGCGCTCAACGCGGCGCTCGTCGAAGAGGGCAAACCCCCGTTCGCCAATCCACGGAACTCGGCGGCGGGCTCGCTGCGCCAAAAGAACCCGGCCGTGACCTCGAAGCGGCGTCTCGGCATGATCTGTCACGGATTCGGACGGATGGTCGGCTTCACCCCCGATTCGCAGTGGCACGCCTACGAGGCTCTGCAGGCGTGGGGTCTGCCGATCTCGACCCACACGACGCGCGTGCAGGGCATCGATGCCGTCGTCGAGAAGGTCGAGTACTGGGACAAGCACCGCCACGACGTCGAGCACGAGATCGACGGCCTGGTGGTCAAGATCGACGAGATGTCGTTGCACCGTCGGCTCGGAACGACGTCGCGAGCACCGCGGTGGGCCATCGCGTACAAATACCCACCTGAGGAAGTCACCACCACCCTGCTGGACATTCGCGTCAGCGTCGGCCGAACCGGTCGAGTGACTCCGTTCGCGTACATGACGCCGGTGCTCGTCGCGGGGTCCACGGTGTCTCTCGCGACCCTGCACAACGCGTCGGAGGTCAAGCGCAAGGGTGTTCTGATCGGTGACACCGTCACGATTCGCAAAGCGGGAGAGGTCATTCCGGAGGTGCTCGGCCCGGTCGTCGACGCCAGGACCGGCGACGAGACCGAATTCGTCATGCCCACCGAATGCCCGGAATGCTCGACGCCGTTGGCACCGGCGAAGGACGGCGACGCGGACCTGCGCTGCCCCAATTCGCAGTTCTGCCCGGCGCAACGCCGTGAGCGTGTGTTCTTCGTGGCCGAACGGCAGCGTTTCGACATCGAGGGTCTCGGATACGAAGCGGCGACGGATCTTCTGGCCACCGGTGCGATCGAGGACGAGGGCGATTTGTTCTCGCTCACCGAAGAAGACCTGATGAAGACTGCGATCTTCCGCACGAAATCGGGCGCATTGTCGGCCACCGGGCGCAAACTGCTCGACAATCTGTCCTCCGCCAAGAATCAGCCTCTGTGGCGAGTGCTGGTGAGCCTGTCCATTCGCCACGTCGGCCCCTCCGCTGCACGAGCCCTCGCCGGAGAATTCGGCAGCCTCGAGCGCATCGAAGCAGCGTCCGTCGAGGAGTTGTCGGCGGTGGACGGGGTGGGCGGCACCATCGCGGCTGCTGTGTCCGAATGGTTCGAGGTCGACTGGCACAGGGCCATCGTGGAGAAATGGCGGAATGCCGGTGTGCGGATGGAGGACGAGCGAGACGCCTCCATCGAGCGAAATCTGGAAGGCCTGTCGATCGTCGTCACCGGTTCGCTCGACTCCTACTCGCGCGACGAGGCCAAAGAAGCGATCTTGCTGCGGGGTGGAAAGGCCGCAGGTTCGGTTTCGAAGAAGACGGCGTTCGTCGTCGTCGGTGAATCGCCCGGTTCGAAGCACGACAAGGCCGTCGAGCTCGGCGTACCGGTCCTGGACGAGGCAGGGTTCACGCGTCTGTTGACCGAGGGCCCGGACGCAGTGTCGGAGCCGACGACGGACACCGACGCGTAGCAGTAGGGGAGACCGGGCGAGTTCCGGTGATCAGGTAAGGACGGTTGCGACGATCCCGGCGAGGTAACCGAGCCGGGCTACCTCCGACGGCCTGAACTCGGGCCCTCCCGGCCGGCCGAGCATCAGCACGGTGCCGGTGGTGCCGAGGGGAGCGGCAGCGATCTTGGTGTCCATGTCCCGCCACACCTGAGGTACCCAGTCTGCGTCGGAGTCGAGTGCAGCGGGAGAGGTCAACGGGAACCAGGGCAGTTCGGCGGCGTGTGTTTCGGGTGCGCCCGGGCTACCGACCAGGCGGAACGGACCGTGCGCGTTGGTGGCCACCACGGTGCTCCAGCCCACGCGCAGAACGCGGGGAGCGCCGTCGACCAGAACTTGCAGACGGTCGTCGGATGCCGCTGCGACCCGGTCGATCAGTTCCAGTTCGCGATGGGTGTCGAGAACGCCGGTGTACGGGCGGATCGAGTCGACGCGGACGTCGGTGAGGTTCTCGGCTGCAGTGATCAGTGTGTCGGGAAGCGAACCGGGCGCAACGTCGACCACCAGGTCGTCGACCGCGTAGCCGTCGCCGCGTTCGATGACGTCGAGCGAGAGGATGTCCGCTCCGACCGAGCCGAGGGCCACGGCCAGCGATCCGAGGCTGCCCGGCCGGTCGGGCAGCTGCACGCGGAGCAGGTAGGACATGGCACGCTCCCTTTCGACGTCTGGCGTAGTTCAGGGAACACTGTGCACCCCCGGCGCGAGCAATCTTTGCATCTTCGACCTGGCCGGCTCGACACGCAACGCGGGACGTGACAATTCTGACACTCGTGCGGGCGAGATCGGCGGCCGATCGAGACCGCTGACCGGGAGTGAGGTCGGCGAAACGGTGCGCACTAGGCTGGACCGCGTTCGCGGACCTGTGCGGTTCGCTCTGCGCAAATACGGGGCCGGTTCCTGCAGGCCCCACTCCTACTGTGTGAAAGGGGTCTACGCGGTGCCCGATATCTCCCGCGACGAGGTCGCTCACCTCGCCCGGCTGTCGCGCTTGGCTCTCAGCGACGCCGAACTCGACGAGTTCGCCGGCCAGTTGGATTCGATCCTCCATCACGTCAAGACCGTCGCCGAGGTGGCGACGGACGACGTTGCGCCGACCGCCAACCCCAGCGACATCGTCAATGTGACGCGTCCCGACGTGATCGTTCCCGGTCTGACGCCGGAGCAGTCGCTGTCCGGTGCACCGAATGCCGAGGAGGGCCGTTTCGCGGTGCCGCAGATTCTGGGAGAGAGCGAATGACCGACCTGACCAAGCTCGACGCGTCCGAGCTCGCCGACCGTATCCACTCGCGGGACGTCAGTGCGGTGGAGGTGACCCGGGCACATCTGGATCGGATTGCCGAGGTCGACGGCGACCTTCACGCTTTTCTGCATGTGGCAAGCGCGCAGGCGCTGGCCGCGGCGAACGACGTCGACGCCGGGCTGGCCGCGGGCTCGGCACCGGCCTCACCGCTCGCCGGGGTGCCGTTGGCGCTCAAGGACGTGTTCACCACCACCGACATGCCGACCACCGCCGGCTCGAAGATTCTCGACGGGTGGGTGTCGCCGTACGACGCGACGCTGACCTCGATGCTGCGAGCGGCGGGCATTCCGGTTCTCGGCAAGACCAACATGGACGAGTTCGCGATGGGCTCCTCGACCGAGAACTCCGCGTACGGACCGACCAAGAACCCCTGGGACACCACCCGGATCCCGGGCGGCTCGGGAGGCGGAAGCGCGGCTGCGCTCGCCTCGTTCCAGGCACCGTTGGCCATCGGCACCGACACCGGTGGATCCATCCGGCAGCCCGCGGCACTGACCGGCACCGTGGGAACCAAGCCGACGTACGGCAGCGTCTCGCGGTACGGACTCATCGCCTGCGCCTCCTCGCTGGATCAGGGTGGACCCTGTGGTCGTACGGTGCTCGACACCGCGTTGCTGCACGAGGTCATCGCGGGTTACGACCCGCGGGATTCCACGTCGGTCGACACCCCGGTTCGTCCCGTCGTCGAGGCGGCCCGAGAGGGCGCTCGCGGCGACCTGACCGGAGTGAAGGTGGGTGTGGTCAAGGAGTTGCACTCGGACAACTATCAGTCCGGTGTCATCTCGTCCTTCGACGCCGCAGTGGCCGCATTGACTTCGCTCGGCGCCGAGGTGGTCGAGGTGTCGTGCCCCAACTTCGTCCACGCATTGGCTGCGTACTACCTGATTCTCCCGTCCGAGGTGTCGTCCAACCTGGCTCGGTTCGACGGAATGCGGTACGGCCTGCGTGCGGGCGACGACGGCCACCACAGCGCCGAATCGGTCATGGCCACCACCCGCGCTCAGGGGTTCGGGCCGGAGGTCAAGCGCCGCATCATGATCGGCACCTACGCGCTGTCGGCCGGTTACTACGACGCGTACTACGGCTCGGCCCTGAAGGTCCGCACCTTGATCGCGCAGGACTTCGACGCGGCATACGAGAAGGTGGATGTGCTCGTATCGCCGACGACCCCGACGACGGCATTCCCGTTGGGCGACAAAGTCGACGACCCGATGGCGATGTACCTCAACGATCTGTGCACCCTGCCCACCAACCTCGCCGGCCACTGCGCGATGTCGGTGCCGTCCGGACTGGCGTCCGAGGACGGTCTGCCGGTGGGTCTGCAGATCATGGCTCCCGCGTTCGCAGACGAGCGGCTCTACCGCGTCGGCGCTGCGTACGAGGCTGCCCGCGGCGATCTGCGGTAGTTCGAGGTGCTGCATCGGTGGGCCGCCCGGTTGGCGCATCTGCCCTTGCTCGGTGGAGCGGTCCCGGTCATCGGATTGGCGGCGGCCACGGTGCTGGCGATCGTGGCCGCCGGTGCGATCGTGGTTCGCATCCGCCGTGGCCGTCCGCTCGGCTCGCCCGTCGGTGGGCTGAGCGCACTGGGCCTGGCAGCGGCGCTCCTGGTGGCGACCGCCGTACTGACCAACCTGACGGTGACGCGGTACCCCACGGCCGCGTCGGCACTCGGGCGTGCGCCGGTCGTGCACGTCGAAGGACACGGCCGGTTGTTCGACGTGGAGGTGCCCGGCACGGTGTCGCAGTTCCGTGCTCGTCCGGCGACGGTCTATCTCCCGGCCGCGTACGACGACGGGGCGGACGACCTCCCGGTACTGGTGTTGCTCACGGGACAGCCCGGCCATGTGGTCGACTGGATCGAAGGTGGCCGACTACCGCAGACGATGGACGCATTCGCGGCACGTCACGGCGGCGTCGCCCCGGTTGTCGTCGTTGCCGACGGGCTGGGGGACACCGAAGCCAACCCGATGTGCATGGATTCGGACCTCGGTAATGCTGCGACGTATCTGACAGTCGATGTCCCACAATGGGTTCGGTCGAACCTCCACGTGTCCTCGGACCCGCGATCCTGGGCGGTCGGCGGGTACTCCTACGGCGGAACCTGCGCCCTTCAGCTCGCGACGACGGACCCGTCGGCGTACCCCACATTTCTCGACATCTCCGGTGAGGACGAACAACGTCGTGGCACCAGAGCGGAGTCGGTCCTTGCTGCGTACGGGGCGGACACACCGGCCGACGAGGATCGGTTCGATCGTTCTACGCCGCTGAACGTGCTCTCCCGCAACAGCTTTCCCGACTCTGCCGGTGCCTTCGTCGTCGGAGCCGACGACGAGGAGTTCAGGCCGCAGACCGAGCGGGCCTACCGGGCAGCCGCCGCCGCGGGCATGGATGTGCACTACAGCGAGCTGCCGGGAGGACACTCGATGCAGGTCTGGGCGCCGGCGCTCGATCAGGAGATGGACTGGCTCGGCAATCGGCTCGGTCTGCTCGGCTGACGGACCAGCACTCCCTTTTCCGGCGGCCCCTCTCGTTAGCGGCAGCGAGCCATGGCCTCGCCTTGGTCGGTCCCGTATCGATGGCCGTGGCCCGACGTGACATCCAATGCGGCGAGCAGGTCGACGGACGTCTGCAGGAAGCCGACGACAGGCAACCACGGCGGCCGTGGGGCGTCGATCGTGAACGTCGTCGTATCCGGCGGCGACCACAACAGATCGAGAGACCATCGCGCGACGGGGTCCGAGGAGTTGGCCAGGACGGCGGCACCGTCGGTGTCGACCGATCCCGCGGGCGGGCCGGCCCAGACAGCCCCGCAGAGTGACGAAATGTTCTGTTGCACGGCAAGGTACGCATCACTTCCTGCAACCGAACCCAGGCTCTGGCCGTACACGACGACTTTCGGTGTGGTCGGCTCCGCCGCCGCTCGTGTGGCGACCGCTCGAACCACGGCGTTCGCGGACCGGCGGGCGTCGTCCTCGGCGAACAGGAAGGTCGCCCAACTTGGCTTGTCGGAGTACTGCACCGCCACCGTCGCGACGTCACCGCCGAACGTTCTTTCGGCCCCGGTGATCGCATTCTCGTCCACCCAGCCGGACCCGGTGGGAATCGCGACCACGACGACGCTGCGTTCGAAGGCTCCAGCCCGTTCCATCTCGGAGACGGCCAGTGCCACACGCTCGTCCGGTGTCGCGGCCGACTCGAGTCCCACGTACGTGCGTACGGTGTCGAGATCCTGCCCTCCCGACGCGAACGCGCGGCCCTCGCGTCCCAGCGTGCGCCACGGTGCCGAGGATCCGGGACCGCCGGATCTCGTCTCCGATGTCGGGGCGGCCACTGCGTCGTCCATCGCCGAGTTCGAGGCCGAGTACGAGGCCGACAGAGTGGACCGCACGAACGGAACGGCCAGGGTGTACGACAATGCAGCGACCGTGACGAGCAGTGCCACGCAACGGTTCCGGCCCAGAGCGGAGAAGATTCGCCGGAGCGCGCTACCGGCTCCGCACAGTACGAGCGCAACGCACAGGGCACCCCCGGTAACGTCGACGGCGTAGCTCCAGCTCACCGGCTCGACGTCCATCGCGGCTCGTAATCGATTCTGCCAGTGCATGTTCGAGGCCAACGCGACGCCCGAGATCAATGCAGCAGTGACGACGGTCCACGCTCGTAGCCGTAGCGACGCGGGCCGTCGTGGCCCGAACACCCGTCGGCCCGCACATGCGACCGTCAGAGCGAGTGCCACCATGAATCCGGTGAACAGGGCCGCAGTGACGGCGGAGCGGGGCAGAAGTGACGGAGCCGAGGAGATCGCCACAGCCGCTGCAACGGACACCGACGTGCCGAGTCTCGGCAAGCGAAGACGGTTGGGCGACTCGACATCCGATGCGACTGGGGTCTCGACCTCGCGGTCCGGGATGGCCGTGGTGGACATCAGCGTCGGTCCGTGCGGGTCGGGGTCATCGACACACGTCGGTACCGCGCGACAACGGACGCGATCAGCAGCGTCAGCGCCAGCACGGCTCCGAACAGTGTCAGGGGCATGGCGGGTTCGGCGACCGGTGCACCGAACGATTGTCGCCAGGAATTGAGGTCGACTGCCGTTGCCGCCACGACCGCAGCTGCGTCGCAGATCTGCCGGGACCCGTCGTCGGTGCGATGGTGACAGGCGTCGTGCATGCGACTGTCGAGTTGGGCGTCGATCGCCCTGCGCCACTGTGGGTCGACGGTCGTGCCCGTCGCGTTCGCGTAACGGAGGAGGTCGTAGCCCAGGTCGTGGGCTCGGCACGCAGCCTCGAACTCGGGTGGCAGTGGGATCGGGGACGAGCAATCCCCGCCGGGATTGCTCGCCATCCCGTCCTGCACCGCGGGCCGGTAGCCCATGACGTCTGCGAAGTCGCTCGGGATGGTCGACGCAGCGTCCTCGGCGGGTTCGGTGACCAGTGCACGAACGGTCTGTGCCACGGGGGAGCGACGGTCCTCGGTGGGTGACGACGTTGCCGCTCCCGTCGTGGCGGTCACGACGACGATGGCAGCTGCCACGCACATCAGGGTGCGAGATATGTTCCGGCTCATGAGGATCGACGCTAAGTTCGGCCGGCCGAGGCAAGCATCGCTCCGAGGTTCGGCTGTGGTGAGTGCCCCCGGGACCGGTTCGACGCGGTCCTGATACCTCCGAGCCATGCCGAACCGATACCCCGGTACGAGGACGCCGGCGGTCGATGCTGCCTAGGCTCGAGACGTGCGAAAGAAAAGGTCGACGAGTCTCGAACTCGGGGTACGTGCTCGGCGCCGGGTGCCCGAGCAGATCGGCGGCGTCCGTTCGGTCGACGTGCTGATCATCGCGGTGACGGCAATTCTGTACTCGATCGCGTGGCCGACACTGACGGTCACGCATCAGGTTTCGGTTCCGTTGCTACCGTTCGTCGCAGCGTTGGCAGCGTTTCCGTTCGCTCTGATCAGACTCAATCCCGCGATGGGGTGGGCGGTATCGGCGCTGTCCGCGTTGGTGATTCCGGCGGCGTTCGACCGCGTTCCGGATTACGACTACCCGTGGCAAGTGGTGCACATCCTCGTCCTGTTGGCGTTGCTGTTCGCGGTCGCGCTGCGTTCTCCGGCGCAGGTGCTGTTGGTGGCGTGGTTGGCCAGCATGCTGGTGTTCTTCGCGTACATGCCGGGCTCCGACGGAATCGGGTGGTCGGTGGGCCTGACTGCCGTGGTCGTGTTCGGGCTGCTGATCCGGTGGCTCGTTCTTTCGCGCAGGCAGCTCGCGCAGCAGGAGGAGGTCAGCGAACTCGAACGCACTCGCCGCACGATTCTCGAGGAGAGGGCGAAGATCGCCCGCGATCTGCACGACGTCGTGGCACACCACATGTCGATGGTCGTCGTTCAGGCCCAGAGTGCGCCGTACCGACTGGACGACGTGTCACCGGCCGCGGCTCGAGAATTCGAGTCGATCGGCGCGAGTGCACGCGAGGCGCTCAACGAGATCCGGGGGATGCTCGGGGTACTGCGTAGCGATGGAGCGCAGATGCAGGACGCGCCCGCGCCGAGTGCACTGGATCTCGAACGCACATTGCAGGCAAGTCGCAGAGCGGGCATGAATGTGCGGTGGGCCATCGCCGGTACCGTCGAATCGGTCTCGGAGACAACAGGACTGGCCCTGTTCCGTATTCTGCAGGAATCGCTGTCCAATGCCGCGCGCCATGCGCCCGAAGCCGAGGTGGAGGTGGATATCGCGATCGGCCCTGCCGTCGTGGACATGACGGTGGTCAACGCACCGGCTCCGAACCCGAGCATCTCCCGCACTCCCGGAAGCGATTGCGGCGGGCACGGAATCGCGGGAATGCGCGAGCGAGCGCAGGCCGCACACGGCCGGCTGCATGCCGCCCCTCTGCCCGGCGGTGGGTTCGAGGTTTCGGTTCGTGTGCCGACCGGAATGTCGACTCCGCCGGCAACGGCTGACGCCGGCGACGCGGTTTAGGCTGTCACGCGTGGTTACAACGGTGTTCATCGCCGACGATCAAGCGATGGTGCGGCAGGGGTTCGGTGCACTGCTCGGCGCTCAGGACGACATCTCGGTCGTCGGCGACGCCGACAACGGTCGCACCGCGGTCAGCGAGGTAGCGCGGCTGTTGCCGGACGTAGTGCTGATGGACGTGCGCATGCCCGAGATGAACGGGCTCGACGCGGCCCGCGCGATCCTGTCCGCGTCGCACGCGTCGCCGGTCCGTGTCCTGATGCTGACGACCTTCGACATCGACGATTACGTCTACGAGGCCCTGGCTCTCGGGGCCAGCGGATTCCTCCTCAAGGACGCGGCGGCCGAGGAACTGATCAGAGGCGTACGAGTCGTCGCGGCAGGCGATGCGCTGCTGGCACCGTCGGTGACCCGACGCCTTATCTCCGACGTCACGACCCGTCGCGGAGCGCGGAGGAACACTCCTTCCCGCCTGGCCGATCTGACGCCGCGCGAGCGCGAGGTTCTCGAACTCATCGCGACCGGCATGTCCAATGCGGAAATTGCAGGTGCGCTGTTCTTGGCCGAACAGACGGTCAAGACCCATGTGGGCAAGGTCCTGAGCAAGCTCGGGCTACGCGACCGCGCGCAGGCGGTCGTGCTGGCCTACGAAACCGGTGTCGTCACGCCCAAGTGAGGCCGACCGGTACCGGCGCGCGCGGGGACCCACGCCCGATTAGGCTGATGTTCGTCACTTCGGTCCGCTCCGCGGGCCTGCGAGCAGAGAGGCCAAAATCGATGCGCATCGGAGTTCTGACCGGAGGCGGCGATTGCCCAGGGCTCAATGCGGTGATCCGCGCTGTCGTTCGCACCGCCGACGCGCGATACGGCTCCACGGTCGTCGGATTCCAGGACGGGTGGCGCGGGCTTCTCGAAGACCGTCGAGTCCAGCTGCGCAACGACGACCGCAACGACCGGCTGCTCACCAAGGGCGGCACCATGCTCGGGACGGCTCGAACCAACCCCGACGTGCTGCGGGCCGGTCTAGACCGAGTCAAGCAGACCCTCGAGGACAACGGCATCGACGTGTTGATTCCGATCGGCGGTGAAGGAACTCTGACGGCAGCTGCGTGGCTGTCGGAGGAGGGCGTACCGGTGGTCGGTGTCCCCAAGACGATCGACAACGACATCGATTGCACCGACGTCACATTCGGCTTCGACACGGCGCTCACCATCGCCACCGATGCGATCGACCGACTGCACAGCACCGCCGAATCGCACCAGCGAGTGATGCTGGTGGAGGTGATGGGGCGACACGCAGGCTGGATCGCGTTGCACGCGGGATTGGCCTCGGGCTCGCACATGACTCTCATCCCGGAGCAGCCCTTCGACGTCGAAGAGGTATGCACGTTGGTGCGCAAGCGTTTTCAGCGGGGCGACTCCCACTTCATCTGCGTCGTGGCCGAAGGGGCCAAGCCCGTCGAAGGGTCGATGCAATTGCTCGACGGCGGTATCGACGAATTCGGGCACGTCCGATTCACCGGAGTCGCACATCAGCTCGGCGTCGAGATCGAACGTCGCATCAACAAAGAGGTACGCACCACGGTGCTCGGGCACGTGCAGCGTGGCGGCACTCCCACTCCGTACGACCGTGTGCTCGCAACGCGATTCGGTGTCAACGCCACCGATGCCGCGCATTCCGGAGACTTCGGAAAGATGGTGTCGCTGCGCGGTGCCGAGATCGGCCTGGTGTCGTTGGCCGAGGCCACCAAGCAACTCAAGCGGGTCCCTCAGACCCGGTACGACGACGCAGCAGCGTTCTTCGGCTGACCCCGAGGCGATCGGTGCGCGAGGACACGTGGTTACTCGGGTGGCGAATGCAATGCATAAACTACGGAGCATGACTGCTGCAACCGTCGATCTGATCGATTACGACGATGTGCTCGCCACGTTCGACCCCGTGCTCGGCATGGAGGTCCACGTCGAGTTGGGTACGGCCACCAAGATGTTCTGTGGTTGCCCCACCGCGTTCGGTGCGGAGCCCAATACGCAGGTGTGCCCGGTGTGCCTGAGCCTTCCCGGCGCACTGCCGGTGGTCAACGCTGCTGCGGTGGAGTCGGCGATTCGTATCGGGCTGGCGCTCAATTGCTCGATCACCCCGTGGGGACGGTTCGCGCGGAAGAACTACTTCTACCCGGATCAGCCGAAGAACTACCAGATCTCGCAGTACGACGAGCCGATCGCCACGGAGGGTTACCTCGACGTCGTGCTCGACGACGGCAGCACGTTCCGCGTCGAGATCGAGCGCGCCCACATGGAGGAAGACACCGGCAAGTCGACGCACGTCGGTGGCGCAACCGGACGAATCGAGGGCGCATCGCATTCGTTGCTCGACTACAACCGCGCCGGTGTGCCCCTGGTCGAGATCGTGACCAAGACCATCACCGGTACCGGGGCGCGGGCACCGGAGGTGGCGCGGGCGTACGTGACCGCATTGCGTGACCTGTTGAAGTCGCTGAACGTCTCCGATGTGCGGATGGATCAGGGTTCGTTGCGTTGCGATGCCAACGTCTCATTGATGCGGAAGTCGGCCACCGAGTTCGGTACTCGCACCGAGACGAAGAACGTCAACTCGCTCAAGAGCGTCGAGGTCGCCGTGCGCTACGAGATGCGCCGTCAGGCTGCGGTGCTCGAATCCGGCGGCGAGGTGACGCAGGAAACCCGACATTTCCAGGAGTCCGACGGCACCACCACGGCGGGCCGGAAGAAAGAGACCGCGGAGGACTATCGCTACTTCCCGGAGCCCGACCTCGCTCCCGTGGCCCCGGATGCAGCGTGGATCGAGGAGCTGCGAGCCACTCTGCCCGAGCTGCCGTGGTTGCGCCGCGGGCGAATTCAGAAGGACTGGGGCGTCTCCGACGAGGAAATGCGCGACTTGGTCAACTCGGGTGCTCTCGAACTCGTGGCGGCGACCGTCGACGCCGGCGCGTCGGCGCAGGCTGCGCGGTCGTGGTGGGTGTCGTACCTGGCGCAGCAGGCCAACATCGCCGGCGTCGAATTGGGGGATCTGGCGATCACTCCGGCTCAGGTGGCCGAGGTGGCAGCCTTGGTGGCCGACGGCAAGGTCAACAACAACGGTGCTCGTCAGATCGTGGACGGCGTCTTGGCCGGTGAGGGCGAGCCCGCAGAGGTGATGTCGGCGCGGAATCTGGTGTTGGAGAAAGACGACACCAAGCTTCAAGCCGCCGTCGACGAAGCACTTGCCGCGAACCCCGGTGTGGTGGACAAGATTCGCAGTGGCAAGGTCCAGGCCGCCGGTGCCATCGTCGGCGCGGTGATGAAGGCGACGCGGGGACAAGCCGATGCCGCCCGAGTCAAGGAACTCGTGCTGGCGGCGTGCGGTCAGTCCTGATCGACGCATGAGCAGGGCGGCCGGGCAGCGATTGCTGCCCGGCCGCCCTTGTCGTTCGAAGGAGCTGTCGGATCAGTCGAAGCCGCCACCACCGCCGGCAGGGAACGGCACCTTGACGACGCGGTCGTCGGTGGGGCCGACGGCAGTGCCGTTCTTGTTCACCGTTCCCACCAGAATCTGACCGTCGCTCGTGCTGGTAGCCCCGTTCAACTGCCCGTACTTGTCCTGGATCAACAGGGTCGGCTCGGCCGAGACCGCTCCGGTGTTCGGGTCCGTGGCCAGTGCTGCAACAGCTTTCGCTGTGGTCAGGGCAACCGCGACGCCGCTCTGACCGGCGGCACACCCGGCCACACCCGGACGGTCGGGCCAGGTCCACACGGGGGAGAACACTGCTCCCAGCTTGTCGATGCGCTGCAGGCGATCCTCGGTGGCGGTGCGGTCGGTGACGTAGATGTTTCCGCTGCCGTCGGTGCACACGTCGCCCGCTGTGCCGATACCGCTGAGCGCGATCCCCGGCCGCGGGGGAGTAGGAGTCGGCGACAGTGACGTCACGCGTAACAGCTTGCCGGACAACGAGTTCGGATCCGCGGCGGCCACGGCATCGCCGTTGTCGCCGGTCAACACCAGAAGTTCGTTCGGCGTGTAGAACTCGAGGGAACCTCGGACTCCCGCGGCCCCGCGGGGGATCCCGGTCAAGATGTCCTTGGGTACGTCCCCCTGCGCGAGCCGAACGACCCGCGTATCCGACGCCGTCGTGATCAGCGCGTAGAGCAGTTTATCCTCGGCGTACGTGGGCGAGAGCGCGATGTCCAGCAGGCCCCCGTCGCCGGTGCCGTCGACGGGGATCGTGGCCACCTGCTGTGGCGTCCGGCCTGCGGTGACCTCCATGATGCGGCCGGTCCTGCGTTCTGCCACGAGGCTGCTCTGGCCGTCGGGAAGAGCTACGAGTCCGCCCGTGGTGTCGAGGCAGGTGGCGATCACTGCCGGGTCGGGATCCACGCACGGTCCCGATACGGGCTGCGGGGCGTTCGGACCCGCCGGGGGCGAGGTCTCGCTGGGTGTGGTGGGTTTGAGTTCGGCAGCTCCGACATCCGGCGCGGGAGTGAACGGGGACGAGTTGGAATCGTCGAATCGGGCGCACCCGGCGAGCAGAACAACCGTCGTCGACAGGGCGACCACAGCCGCGCGGGCAGTTCGTGACGATGCTCCGAGCGGCTTCATGGTTCGAACGTTACGGAACGTCGAGTCCGACGCGCCACGCGGCCGTGAGCGTCAACGTCGGTGGCGCGGGGTTGTCGGCCTTAGTGTGGGGAGGTGACCGATACACCGCGTGACCCCAACCAGCAGGATCCCTCGTACGAACCGGCCGAGAGCCCGTACGACAACCCCACCGAGAAGATTTCGCCCACGCGTTCGGGTTCCGACGCGTCCGGTGCATCGACCACAGCGTTCGGTGCGCAGCGTTCGGATCGTCTGCCCCGAACCGACGACGAGTTGGACTTCCCGAATTCCTCCGCATCCGACAAGCGGAGCACCGATGCGGCACCGACAGAGAAGATCCCGACGTACCGCCCGTCGGCCTTCGCCGACTCGCCGACCCAGACGACGGCCGGTGCCACCTCGAACGCGTACTCGGATCGTCCGACGGAGTATCTCGGTGAGTCCTCCGATTCGGCAGTCGCTGCCCCGGCAGCCCCGGTGCGCACCGAGACCGTGGAAGTTCCGGCCCGACGCGGCAGCACCGATCTGGGCCTGTTCGTCCTACGCGTCGCCATCGGAGCAGTGTTCCTCGGGCACGGACTGCAGAAGCTCGTCGGATTGTGGAACGGTCCCGGGCTGGACGGATTTCAGAATCTCCTGGAGGAGTCCGGGTTCCGATACCCGGAGATCCTCGCCATCGCAGCCGCGGCCGGCGAAACCCTCGGCGGCGCACTGCTGATCCTGGGACTGGCGACGCCGCTGGCCGGTGCAGCTGTGTTGGCGACCATCATCAACGCCTGGTGCTTCAAGCAGGTGGCAGAGCCGGGGCTGCAGTTCTCCGGTGCCACCGGCGTGGAGTACGAAACCGTTCTCGGCTTCGCGGCCGCGGCCATCATTCTCACCGGACCCGGAAAGATCGCGTTCGACGGCCGCCGCGGCTGGGCGACCCGCCCGCGCATCGGATCGTTCCTCGCACTCGCAGTGGGAATCGCTGCGGGCGTATGCATCTGGATCTTCCTCAACGGAGCGAATCCGGTCGTCCGCTGATCCGGTCGACAACCAACCTTGTGAGTGGTTCCTCGTAGCCTGCTACGAGGAACCACTCACATGCTTTTTCTGCTCAGGGCACGTAGCGCACAGCACCCTTGTCCGCGGATGTCGCCAGTGCGGCGTAGGCGCGCAGCGCCGTCGTGACCGTGCGCTGTCGATCGACCGGCTGCCACGGCCGCTCGGACGCGAGCATCTTCGCGCGTCGAGTCTCCAGAGTTTCCTCGTCGACGAGGATCTCGAGCGTGCGCGTGGCGACGTCGATGCGGACCTGGTCGCCGTTCTCGACGAGGCCGATCACGCCGCCGGCCGCAGCCTCGGGGGAAATGTGTCCGATGGACAGGCCCGACGTACCGCCGGAGAACCGTCCGTCGGTGATCAGGGCACAGACCTTGCCCAGACCGGCACCCTTGAGGAACGCCGTCGGGTGCAGCATCTCCTGCATTCCCGGTCCACCCTTGGGTCCCTCGTACCGCACGACGAGCACGTCACCGGGTTGGATCTTCTTCTGCAGGATGGCCGAGACGGCTTCTTCCTGAGACTCGACGACCAGCGCAGGTCCCTGGAACGAGAAGAGGTCCTCGTCGATGCCCGCGGTCTTCAGAATCGCGCCGTCGACGGCGATATTGCCGCGCAGCACCACCAGACCGCCCTCGACCGTGTAGGCGTGTTCGAGATCGCGGATGCAACCACCTGCGGCGTCGGTGTCGAGGGAGGACCAGCGATTGCTCGTGGAGAACGGTTCGACGGTTCGGACGCCGCCGGGAGCGGCATGGAACAGCTCGATCGCCTCGTCGGATGCGGCACCTGAGCGGATGTCCCACGTGTCGAGCCACTCGTCGAAGCTCTTCGTGTGGACGGTCGAGACGTCGGTCTCGAGCAGATTCGCACGCCGCAGTTCACCCAGCAGGGCGGGAATTCCACCCGCCCGGTGCACGTCTTCCATGTGGTAATCCGAATTGGGGGACACCTTGGCCAGGCACGGCACCTTGCGGCTGATGGCGTCGATGGTGTCGAGATCGAAATCGACCTCGCCCTCCTGCGCCGCCGCGAGTGTGTGCAGCACGGTGTTGGTCGAGCCACCCATCGCCACGTCCAGTGCCATCGCGTTGCGGAATGCCGCCGGGGTGGCGATGTTGCGGGGCAGCACCGACTCGTCCTCGTCCCGGTAGTACTTGATCGCAGCCTCGACGATGGTCGTGCCGGCCCGAGTGAACAGGGCGCGGCGGGCCTCGTGGGTGGCCAGCGTGGAGCCGTTGCCGGGCAACGCCAGGCCGAGCGCTTCGGTGAGGCAGTTCATCGAGTTGGCGGTGAACATGCCCGAGCAGGACCCGCATGTCGGGCACGCGCTGCGCTCGACCTCGTCCAGGCCCTCTTCGGACACGGCATCGTTCGCGCTGGCAGAAATTGCGGTGATCAGGTCGGTGGGTGCCTGCGCGACCCCTCCGACGACCACAGCTTTACCGGCCTCCATGGGCCCACCGGAGACGAACACCGCCGGGATGTTCAAGCGCATGGCCGCGTTGAGCATGCCGGGGGTGATCTTGTCGCAGTTGGAGATGCACACGAGTGCGTCCGCAGTGTGGGCGTTGGCCATGTACTCGACCGAGTCGGCGATGATCTCGCGGCTGGGCAGCGAGTACAGCATGCCCCCGTGCCCCATCGCGATTCCGTCGTCGACGGCGATGGTGTGGAACTCGCGAGGGACTCCGCCTGCCGCGCGGACGGCGTCGGCGACGATCTCGCCGACGTTCTTCAGGTGCACGTGGCCGGGTACGAACTGGGTGTACGAGTTCGCGATGGCGACGATCGGTTTACCGAAATCCGAATCGGTCATTCCGGTGGCGCGCCACAGCGAGCGCGCGCCCGCGGCATTGCGTCCGACAGTGGTGACCCGTGAGCGTAGCGGCGGCATAGCGTATTCCTCGTTCGTTGCAGCGGTTTATCGCACCGACGAGGCTACTCGCCGTCGACTATTGCTCCTGCGACGCCTGCTCGCCGTCGTCCTCGGCTTCCGCACGGGACTTCTCTTCCGCCGCAGCGGCCGCGGCATAGGGGTCGGTGATGCGACCGCCGCTGGCGGCCGCGAGTTGGGGGAGCCGATCGAACCGCACGAGCGGAAGTGACTTCTCCGTCTTGTCGGCAAGCACCACGCGAGCCCAGCGGCGGTCGGGGAAGTGCAGTCCGACCACGGACTCCCACTCGATGACGTCGGAGCCGATGAAACGGCGGGCCGTGATCGCCTCGGGAGTGATGACGGTGCGCACACGCAGCACCCAGATGCACGCGACGATCGGCAGAATCAGCAGCCAACCCAGTGCGGCGGGCCAGCTCGCCGCAGGCAGAGAGGTACTGAACAGGAGCAACCCGACGCCGATCAGGGCCAGACGTGGGAGGCGGATGACCTGCCTGCTCGACGGCGGTGGCCCGTCGCCACTGTTCGGTTGCTCGGAACCGGTGTGGGATGATGACCGAGGTGGTTCGGACTGCTGCGAAGACGACACCCATTCATCTTCGCATTGCATCTACGCGATCTCACATAATGGGATTGCGTCGTGACGAGTTTGACTCTTCCCTGTGCGCGCGCCTACCGTTCAGTGCGTGAAGCGGAATTGGATACTCGTAATCGGCCGGCGCGTCAACGCCTGAGCCGGTTGTTCAAACTCGCATCGACGCGCCACCCTCGTACAGCTCACGCTGACGGGGGTTTTTTCTTGCCCAGAGATCGCCCAGCAATTTCACATTCCTGAGGAAGCAATCAGTGAGCGCACCAACCGCACGCCCAGGGCCCACGACACGTAAGTCGGGGACAGCCACGAGCCCGTCGACCAGCAACCCGTCCGCAGACGCGGCGACCAACGGATCGCGACGCCACGTCGCACCCGAGAAGGTCAGCGGCGCACAGTCTGTCGTACGAGCTCTCGAAGAACTCGACGTCGACACCGTATTCGGCATTCCCGGTGGCGCGGTTCTCCCGGTCTACGATCCGCTCTTCGACTCCGTCAAGGTTCGCCACGTGCTCGTTCGCCACGAGCAGGGTGCGGGTCATGCCGCCACCGGCTACGCCCAGGCGACCGGCAAGGTCGGCGTCTGCATGGCGACGTCCGGCCCGGGTGCGACCAACCTCGTCACCCCGTTGGCCGACGCGCAGATGGACTCGGTTCCCATCGTCGCGATCACCGGTCAGGTCGCCCGCAGCCTCATCGGTACCGATGGGTTCCAGGAAGCCGACATCTCGGGTATCACGATGCCCATCACCAAGCACAACTTCCTGATCACCGACGGTGCGGACATCCCGCGCATCATGGCCGAGGCGTTCTACATCGCCGCGTCGGGTCGTCCCGGTGCCGTCCTCGTCGACATCCCGAAGGATGTGCTGCAGGCGCAGACCACGTTCTCGTGGCCGCCGGAAATGCGTCTGCCCGGCTACCGCCCGGTCACCAAGCCGCACGGCAAGCAGGTTCGCGAAGCGGCACGCTACATCGCCGATGCCAAGCAGCCGGTGCTGTACGTCGGTGGCGGCGTCATCAAGGCCAACGCCTCGGCAGAACTGCTCGAGCTCGCAGAACTGACCGGCATCCCGGTCGTCACGACGCTGATGGCGCGCGGGGCATTTCCCGACACCCACCAGCTGAACCTGGGCATGCCCGGTATGCACGGCACCGTCGCGGCGGTCGCCGCTCTGCAGCGCAGCGACCTGCTGATCACGCTCGGTGCCCGGTTCGACGACCGCGTCACCGGTCAGCTCTCGTCCTTCGCTCCCGATGCCAAGGTCATCCACGCCGACATCGACCCGGCCGAGATCGGCAAGAACCGATACGCGGACGTGCCGATCGTGGGCGACTGCGGCGAGGTCATCACCGAGCTGATCGAGGCCCTGCGGGCCGATCGCGCCACCGGAACGACTCTCGACCTCGAGCAGTGGTGGGTCTACCTCGACGGCATCCGCAAGACGTACCCGTTGAGCTACGACCGTCCGTCCGACGGTTCCATGTCTCCCGAGTTCGTCATTTCCTCGGTCGGCAAGTTCGCCGGTCCCGACGCGATCTACTGCGCCGGCGTCGGCCAGCACCAGATGTGGGCCGCGCAGTTCATCAACTACGAGAAGCCGCGCACGTGGCTCAACTCCGGTGGTCTGGGCACGATGGGGTACGCGGTTCCGGCCGCCATGGGAGCCAAGATGGGCCTGCCCGACGCCGAGGTGTGGGCGATCGACGGCGACGGCTGCTTCCAGATGACCAACCAGGAGCTTGCTACCTGCGCGGTCGAGGGAATCCCGATCAAGGTCGCGCTCATCAACAACGGCAACCTCGGCATGGTTCGGCAGTGGCAGACCCTGTTCTACGAGGAGCGCTACTCCAACACCAATCTCGGAACTCACGGTGCCGTGCGCATCCCCGATTTCGTCAAGCTGGCCGAGGCTTTGGGCTGCGTCGGTTTGCGATGCGAGCGGGAAGAGGACGTGGATGCGGTGATCGCTCAGGCACGCGCCATCAACGATCGTCCGGTCGTCATCGACTTCATCGTCGGTGCCGACGCCCAGGTGTGGCCGATGGTGGCCGCCGGAACGGGTAACGACGAGATCATGGCCGCCCGCGGCATCCGTCCGCTGTTCGACGAGGACGAGACCGTGGGCAGTGAGCCAGGACTCGACGACGCGATGGAGCGCGAGCAGGCGCCGCACCCGATGAACAACGACGCGAAAGGCACGGACCTGTGAGCACGAGCCATACCCTCAGCGTTCTCGTCGAGGACAAGCCAGGTGTGTTGGCGCGCGTGGCCGCGTTGTTCTCGCGCCGCGGCTTCAACATCTCCTCACTCGCGGTCGGCGGCACCGAGATTCCCGATATCTCGCGCATGACGATCGTGGTGACGGTCGACGAGTTCCCGCTCGAGCAGGTGACCAAGCAGCTCAACAAGCTGATCAATGTCATCAAGATCGTCGAGCAGGACGACGATTCCTCGGTGGCGCGCGAGTTGGTCCTGATCAAGGTCCGCGCCGATGCCAGCGTTCGGAGCGAGGTCATCGAAACGGTGAATCTGTTCCGCGCCAAGGTCATCGACGTCTCTCCCGAGGCGGTGACGGTCGAGGCGACGGGCACCCGCTCCAAGCTCGACGCGTTGCTGAAGATGTTGGACCCCTATGGAATTCGAGAAATAGTTCAGTCGGGAGTCGTTGCCGTCGGACGTGGACCGAAATCGATCACTGCGTCGCGTTAGCGGCCCCGGTGACGAACATGCGTAAAACCCAAGAGGAAAGGTAACAACCAGTGGCAGTCGAGATGTTCTACGACGACGATGCTGATCTGTCGATCATCCAGGGCCGCAAGGTCGCTGTGATCGGCTACGGAAGCCAGGGCCACGCGCACTCGCTCAGCCTGCGCGACTCCGGCGTCGATGTTCGCATCGGCCTGGCGGCAGGCTCGAAGTCCCGTGCCAAGGCGGAGGAGCAGGGCCTGAAGGTCGGAACTCCCGCAGAGGTGTCCGAGTGGGCCGACGTGATCATGGTGCTCGCACCCGATACCGCTCAGGCCAAGATCTTCTCCGAGGAGATCGAGCCCAACCTGAAGGACGGCGACGCGCTGTTCTTCGGCCACGGCCTCAACATTCACTTCGACCTGATCAAGGCTCCGGAGTTCGTGACCGTCGGCATGGTTGCCCCCAAGGGCCCCGGCCACCTCGTGCGTCGTCAGTTCGTCGACGGCAAGGGTGTTCCCGCGCTCATCGCCATCGACCAGGACCCGAAGGGTGAGGGCCAGGCCCTCGCGCTGTCGTGGGCCAAGGGCATCGGCGGCACCCGCGCAGGCGTCATCAAGACCACGTTCAAGGAAGAGACCGAGACCGACCTGTTCGGTGAGCAGGCCGTGCTGTGCGGCGGCACCGAAGAACTCGTCAAGACGGGCTTCGAGGTCATGGTCGAGGCCGGCTACGCACCCGAGATGGCGTACTTCGAGGTGCTGCACGAGCTCAAGCTCATCGTCGACCTCATGTACGAGGGCGGCATCGCCCGCATGAACTACTCGGTGTCCGACACCGCGGAGTTCGGTGGCTACCTCTCCGGACCGCGCGTCATCGACGCAGGCACCAAGGAACGCATGAAGGCCATCCTGGCCGACATCCAGTCGGGCGAATTCACCCGTCGCCTCGTCGCCAACGTCGAGAACGGCAACACCGAGCTCGAAGGCCTGCGCAAGGCCAACGCCGAGCACCCCATCGAGGTCACCGGCAAGAAGCTGCGCGACCTCATGAGCTGGGTCGACCGCCCGATCACCGAGACGGCCTGATTCTCATCGAATCGCGTTGTCACGCAATCTGATCGAAGGGCACCCCTGGATTGCCGGGGGTGCCCTTCGGTGCGTGAGTCCGGTGGCGTCACCGTGTGACGTCTCGGGCCTCTAAACTGTTCGTGCTGCACAGCCCGCCGAATTTTTCCGACCACGTCTCGAACCGATATAGGGAGTTTTTCACGTGAGCCAGCCAGGCCGTCCTGTCGTTCTGATCGCCGACAAACTTGCGCCGTCCACCGTCGAGGCACTGGGCGACGGCGTCGAGGTTCGCTGGGTCGACGGTCCGGATCGCCCCGCGTTGCTCGCTGCAGTTCCCGAGGCCGACGCCATTCTCGTGCGGTCCGCGACCACGGTCGACGCCGAGGTGCTCGCTGCCGGGACCAACCTCAAGATCGTCGCCCGCGCCGGTGTCGGCCTGGACAACGTCGACGTACCCGCAGCCACCGAGCGCGGCGTCCTCGTCGTCAACGCACCGACCTCCAACATCCACACGGCCGCCGAGCATGCGGTGACGTTGCTTCTCGCCGCCGCGCGCCAGATCCCCGCTGCCGACGCCACCCTGCGTCAGCACGAGTGGAAGCGCAGCAAGTTCAACGGTGTCGAGATCTTCGGCAAGACCGTCGGCGTCGTCGGACTCGGCCGAATCGGCCAGCTGTTCGCGCAGCGTCTGGCCGCGTTCGAGACCCACATCATCGCCTACGATCCCTACGTCTCGGCAGCGCGCGCGGCGCAGCTCGGTATCGAACTGGTGAGCCTGGACGAGCTGCTCGAGCGGGCCGACATGTTCTCGGTGCACCTGCCGAAGACGCCGGAGACCAAGGGCATCATCGGCAAGGAAGCCCTCGCCAAGACCAAGCCCGGGGTCATCGTCGTCAACGCCGCACGCGGTGGACTGGTCGACGAGCAGGCACTGGCCGACGCCATCACCTCCGGTCACGTGTTCGCCGCGGGCATCGACGTCTACGCCTCCGAGCCGTGCACCGACAGCCCGTTGTTCGAGCTGCCGCAGGTCGTCGTCACTCCTCACCTCGGGGCATCGACCACCGAAGCGCAGGACCGAGCGGGCACCGATGTGGCCAAGTCCGTATTGCTGGCTCTCGCAGGCGAATTCGTGCCCGACGCGGTCAACGTCAAGGGCGGGGCCGTCGGCGAAGAGGTATCGCCGTGGCTCGAAATCGTACGTAAGCAGGGTGTGCTGCTCGGAGCCCTGTCCGACGAACTTCCCACCTCGTTGTCGGTGGACGTTCGCGGCGAACTCGCCAGCGAGGACGTGCAGATCCTGAAACTGTCCGCGCTGCGCGGACTGTTCTCGGCCGTCATCGAGGATTCGGTCACGTTCGTCAACGCTCCGTCGCTCGCCGAGGAGCGCGGTGTCACAGCAGAAGTGACCACCGCTCCCGAGAGCGAGAATCACCGCAGTGTCGTCGACATTCGCGCCGTCTACGGTGACGGATCGGTCCTCAACGTTGCCGGCACTCTGACGGGCACCTCGCAGGTCGAGAAGATCGTCAACATCAACGGCCGCAACTTCGACCTCCGCGCCGAGGGCAAGAACCTCATCGTCAACTACGCGGATCAGCCCGGCAGCCTGGGTCGAATCGGCACTCTGCTCGGCGACGCCGGAATCGACATCCAGGCCGCAGCACTGAGCCAGGACTCCGAGGGCGACGGCGCAACGATTCTGCTGCGCGTCGACAAGGACGTTCCGGCCGAGCTCAGTGCGAGCATTGCCACCGCTGTGGGGGCCTCCACCATCGAGCTGGTCGACCTGTCCTGATCGCTCGCAGCCGATCGGACCGACACGAACTACGAGGAGTGAAATGAAGCTGGCCGTCATCGCCGGGGACGGAATCGGACCGGAGGTCGTCGCCGAAGCGCTTGCCGTTCTCGACGTGGTCGCACCCGGAGCCGAGAAGACCGAGTACGACCTCGGGGCGCGGCGTTACAACGCCACCGGAGAGTTGCTGCCGGATTCGGTGTTGGCAGAACTGCGTGAGCACGACGCAATTCTGTTGGGAGCGATCGGCGATCCGTCGGTGCCCAGCGGTGTGCTCGAGCGTGGGCTGTTGCTGCGGGCGCGATTCGAGCTCGATCACCACATCAATCTGCGGCCGGCCAAGTTGTACCCGGGCGTGGTCGGTCCGCTGGCCGGGGACAAGCAGATCGATGTCGTCGTCGTTCGGGAGGGTACCGAGGGGCCGTACACCGGCAACGGTGGTGCACTGCGCGTCGGTACACCGCACGAGGTGGCCACCGAGGTCAGCGTCAACACTCGTTACGGCGTGGAGCGGGTGGTGCGCAACGGTTTCGAGCGGGCGCTGACCCGCAGGAAGCACCTGACGCTGTTGCACAAGACCAACGTGCTCACGTTCGCCGGTAGCCTGTGGGCCCGCACGGTCGAGGCAGTCTCGGCGGACTTCCCGGACGTCGAGGTCGCGTATCAGCACATCGATGCCGCGATGATCCACCTCGTCACCGATCCCGGCCGGTTCGACGTGATCGTCACCGACAATCTGTTCGGCGACATCGTGACCGACCTCTCGGCTGCCGTCACCGGCGGAATCGGTTTGGCCGCAAGTGGAAACATCGACGCCACCGGTACCAACCCCAGCATGTTCGAGCCGGTGCACGGTAGCGCGCCCGACATCGCGGGACAGCAGAAGGCCGATCCGACCGCTGCCATCCTGTCGGTGTCCTTGCTACTCGATCATCTCGGCGACGCGGCGGGGGCCGCGCGAGTAGAAGCCGCTGTCGCAGCGGATCTCGCCGAGCGGGGAACCACGACCGCGTCGACGAAAGAGATCGGCGCTCGGATCGCCGCTCGCCTGTAACTCTCACGCCACGACATGCCACGGTGGGCCGACAGCCCACCGTGGCATGTCGTGTATCACGGGCAGGTCACCCCTTAGGCACGTCAGCGGGCGCGGTCTGCACCGGTGTCGGACGTCTCGTCCGTGGGCTCGGGTGCCGGATCGTCGGGCACGATCGGTACGGAGAGCGCGGGAAAGACCGCCGAGACCAGGAACGCCACGGGGAAGCTGATGGCCGCGATCGCCCCGAACACCGGCGGTACAGCCGAGGCGAACACGTACTGGCTCGTGTTCTGTACCCCGAGAGCGCGTCCGCTCCAATACGGTCCCGAGATTTCCGCGACAGCAGTGAACGCGAGGCCGTTCGGGGCAACGGTGGCGACGGACGCGACGACGAGCAGGACGATGGCGGCGGGGGAGTCGAACCAGTCGGCGATGCCGAGCCCGAGCATGCTGGCAGCGGCTGTCACGGCCACCCACCGCAAAGGCCGCATGCGGCTACCGACACGATCGGACAGCGCGCCCACGCTCATCCGACCCAGTGCGCCGAGAATCTGGGTCAGCGTGACGAGGACACCCGCGGCCGCGGCCGTCCAGCCTCGGTCGGTCATCAGCCACACGAGCGCATACGTCCACACCACGTACTGCGGCACCACCAACAGGATGGACGTGGCGTGAATGCGCCACAGTTGGCTGCTGTTGCGGTACGGATTGTCGAGCAGACCCTGCGCCGCCGCATCGGTGCGGTTCGGACGGGGAGGGTCGACCACGGCCAGGCACAGCAGAGCGCTCGCAGCGCAGACGGCAGCAGGCACGAGCAGGGCCGCGCCGACGCCGTGGTCACGCGCGACAGGCGGGATGGTCAGTGCCGCGACGGCCACGCCGAGGGGAACCGACATCTGTCTGATGCCCATGGCCAGCCCACGACGGTGCGGCGGAAACCAGCCCACCACGACGCGTCCGCTCGCGCTGTTCGCGCTGGCCGCAGACATACCGCCGATCAACAGCAGGGCGGCGAGCGCCGGAATGGACGTGCTGACCACCGCAGCCAGGCTCGCGGCAGCGGTGAGCCCGAGCCCGATCACGAGAACGAGACGTTCGCCGATGCGGTCGACGAGCACGCCCCATGCGATGAGGGTCAGCATGATGCCCACGGTCGGCATCGCAACCACGAATCCTGCGGTCGCAAGTCCGAGTCCCCGGTCGTCGTGCAGGGCGGGAATGAGAAATGCAGCACCGTTGATGAAGACGGCACCGGCAGTCTGCGCGAGCATCCCGAGCACGAGCATGAACCACCGTCGCGTCTCGCCGATACTGGACAGCTGCTTCGTGGCGCTCATTCCGGCCTCTCGTCTCACTATGTGAACCCATAATCTTGCTATCTGGATACAGATCGAAACATTACACCGGCGAAAGATCGACGGACAGGACGGCATCGGCGTGCGGAGAACGGCGGTCGATAGACTTTCGACATGCGTCTCGGTCGAATTGCAAGTCCTGATGGTGTGGCATTCGTGAGTATCGAAGGTGAGGGGGATGCCCGGACGGCGAAGGAAATTGCCGAACATCCTTTCGGCACACCGACGTTCACGGGTCGATCGTGGCCACTGGCCGACGTGCGACTGCTCGCACCGATCCTCGCCAGCAAGGTGATCGCCATCGGTAAGAACTACGCCGCGCACGCCGCCGAGATGGGTGGTGAAGCGCCGGAGACTCCCGTCATTTTCATCAAGCCGAACACCTCCATCGTCGGTCCGGGTGCGGCCATCGTGCTGCCTCCGTCGTCGAACGAGGTGCACTACGAAGGCGAACTCGCCATCGTGATCGGTCGTCCGTGCAAGGACGTGCCCGCCTCCAAGGCGTACGACGTGGTGCTCGGATACACCGTCGCCAACGACGTCTCGGCACGCGACCATCAGAAGCACGACGGGCAGTGGACCCGGGCGAAGGGGCACGACACGTTCTGCCCCCTCGGGCCGTGGATCGAGACGTCCCTCGATCCTTCGGACCTCGAGATCAAGACCGAGGTCGACGGCGTCGTCAAGCAGCAGAGTCGTACTTCGCTTCTACTGCACGATATTCCGAAGATCATCGAGTGGGTGTCCGCAGTGATGACCCTGCTGCCCGGAGACGTCATTCTGACCGGAACGCCCGAGGGTGTCGGCCCCATCACCGACGGAGACAGTGTGTCGATCACCGTCGAGGGAATCGGTACCTTGACCAACCCAGTCGCAGCGAAGAAGTAGGACAACGATGACCACAGCAGCAGATGTCCGCGTTCGGTTCTGCCCGTCGCCCACCGGCACACCGCACGTCGGTCTGGTCCGCACCGCCCTGTTCAACTGGGCGTTCGCGCGACATCACGGCGGCACCTTCGTCTTTCGGATCGAGGACACCGACGCCGCTCGCGATTCCGAGGAGTCCTACGCAGCGTTGCTCGACGCGCTGCGATGGCTCGGTCTGGATTGGGACGAGGGCCCCGAGGTGGGCGGTCCCTACGAGCCCTACCGCCAGTCGCAGCGACGCGACCAGCATGTGGCTGTCGTACAGCAACTGCTCGATGCCGGCGAAGCCTACGAGTCGTTCTCGACGCCCGAGGAAGTCGAAGCGAGGCACAAGGCCGCCGGGCGTGACCCCAAGCTCGGCTACGACAACTTCGACCGCGACCTGACGCCGGAGCAGCGGCAGGGATTCCTCGACGAGGGACGTGGGGCCGTCGTGCGGCTGCGCATGCCCGATCACGATCTGACGTGGAACGACCTCGTACGCGGCGAGACCACGTTCAAGGCGGGGACCGTACCGGACTTCGCCTTGACTCGCGGCAACGGAGTTCCGCTGTACACGTTGGTCAATCCGGTCGACGACGCACTGATGAAGATCACGCACGTGCTGCGCGGCGAGGACCTGTTGTCGTCGACGCCTCGACAGCTCGCACTGTACGAGGCCCTGATCCGAATCGGTGTGGCCGACCGCACCCCGGAGTTCGGACATCTGCCGTTCGTGATGGGCCAGGGCAACAAGAAGCTGTCCAAGCGTGACCCCGAATCGAACCTGTTCATCCACCGCGACCGAGGCTTCGTCCCGGAGGGGCTGCTGAACTACCTGGCGCTTCTCGGGTGGGGCATCTCCGACGATCACGACGTGTTCTCGCTCGACGAGATGGTGGCGGCGTTCGAGATCTCGTCGGTCAATTCCAACCCTGCGCGCTTCGACCAGAAGAAGGCCGACGCGATCAACGCCGAGCACATCAGGATGTTGGCTGCAGACGACTTCGCGGCACGGTTACGCGAATTCCTCGTTGCTCGAGGGCATCTCACCGAGCCGGTCGACGAGAAGATGTTCGCTGTCGCAGCGGATCTGGTGCAGACGCGCATCGTCGTGCTGTCGGATGCGTGGGGCCTGCTGAAGTTCCTCTTCGTCGACGACGCGGAGTTCGAGATCGATCCTGCAGCGGCGGCCAAGAATCTCGGCGCAGACGCGGCACCGGTACTCGACGCCGCCATCGAAGCACTGACCGCAGTGACGGATTGGTCGACGGCCGAGCTGGAAGTCGCCCTCAAGGACGCGCTCATCGAGAAGATGGAACTCAAGCCCCGCAAGGCCTTCGCGCCGGTTCGGGTGGGAGTCACCGGCTCCCACATCAGCCCGCCGCTGTACGAGTCCATGGAACTTCTCGGCCGCGAGAGGACCCTCGCTCGTCTGACCGCCGCACGTACCCTTATCGCGTGACGGCGGTGCGACGTCGGCCGTCGAGGTCGGTCGGAGACTTTCGCACATGAGCGTCGCCGACCGACTGGATCGACTGCAGCGCAGGCGTCCGGTTCTCGGATTTCCGATTGCGGTGGTCTACAAGTTCGTCGACGATCAGGGTGGTTACCTGGCCGCGCTGATCACGTACTACGCATTCGTCTCGCTCTTTCCTGCGCTGCTGCTCTTCTCCGTGATTCTGGGCATCGTGTTGATGGGCAACCCGGAGCTGCAACAACAGATCCTGAACTCTGCACTCGGTCAGATCCCGGCGATCGGGGAAGAACTGGGGCGTCCCGAACGGATAGGTGGCGGCACTGTCGGTCTGACGGTGGGTATCCTCGGGTCGCTCTACGGCGGACTCGGCGTGTCCGTTGCGTTGCAGAACGCGATGAACACCGCATGGGCCGTACCGAAGAATCTTCGGCCCGATCCCATTCGAGCCCGAGTGCGGGGATTGGGTTTGCTGAGCACCGTGGGTCTGGCGGTACTGGCGATCACCGCACTCAATGTGCTCAGTGCTGCAGGATATTTCGGCCCGGAATCCGGTCTCGTCGTGTTCGTGATCGGAACGCTGCTGTACGTCGGGGTGTTCGTCGTTGCGTTTCGGCTCGCCACAGTGCGAGCGGTGTCGATCGGACAGGTACTCCCGGGAGCCATAGCAGCCGGTCTGACGTGGCAGCTGCTGCAGACCTTCGGCGGTGTGTACGTGAAGTACGTCGCTGCAAGTGCGACGGTGACGAACGGTGTCTTTGCGGTCGTGCTCGGGCTGTTGGCCTTTCTGTACGTGACCTCGGTATCGATCGTGATCTGCATCGAGATCAACGTGGTTCGTGTCGACAGGCTGTTCCCGCGGGCCCTTCTGGCCCCGTTCACCGACGACGTCGACCTGACCGAAGGTGACAAACTCACCTACACCGGACAGGCAGAAGCGCAGCGCAGTACTGCGTTCGAGGAAATAGACGTGACGTTCGAGGACCCACCGAGCGCTCAGTCGGACTCCGGCCCGAACTCCGGCTCGGCAGCCGGGGCACCGTAGAAGCGGTCGATCCTGGTCTCCATCGGGAAGAGCACTGCCGTGTCGCCGAACATCAGACGCGTAGCCGACTCTGCCGCCGCCGCAACGGCCTCGGACACCCACGGTGCGTCTCCGAGTGGACAATGCACGACTACTTCGTCGTGCTGAAAGAACACCAACTCACTTCTGCTCGACCGCAATCGCCCGCGCAGATCTGCCAACAGGCACAGCGCCCACTCGGCTGCGGTCGCCTGCACCACGAAGTTGCGCGTGAATCGGCCACGCGCGTGGGCGTCACCGGTGGACCACCATTGCGGCGTAGGGGGAGGGCACGCTCGGCCCAGCCACGACCGGACCACCTCGCCCCGCTCACCGGCCCGCGCCGCCTCTTCCACGACCGCCACCGCGTCGGGGAATCTGGCGCGTAGGCGGGTCAGCAACGCACGAGCCTCACCCGACGTCGCGCCGTACAGCACTCCGAGAACAGCGACCTTGGCGTGCGCACGATCACCGTCGAACGACTCGGCGGCGACGGGGGCGTAGAGATCCGCTGTTCCCGCAGCGGCGACCATGCGAGGGTCACCCGACATCGCGGCGAGAATGCGGGGCTCGAGCTGGCCGGCGTCGGCGGCGACGAAGGTGTACCCCGAGTCGGCGATCACGCTGGCGCGCAGCGGTTTCGGGATCTGCAGACCCCCACCGCCCCGGCTCGCCCAGCGGCCGGAGACGACGGCCCCCGGCACGTAGACCGGCCGGAAACGATCTCCGCGAACCCACGCGTCCAGCCACGTCCACCCGTTGGTGCTGTGCAGTTTCGACAGATCTCGGTGGCTAAGCAACAGCGGCACCGCAGGATGGTCGATGTCTCGGATCACGTGTGCTCGAGTGGATGTGAGCTCGATACCGGCGCGCGCGAACGCGGCGACCACCTCTGCGGGTGAACCGGGGTTCACGCGGCGCCCGAACACCGACGAGATCTCGTTCTCGAGCTTCACCAACGCAGGAGGAGTCGATCCGTCGACCGGCCTCGCACCGAGGGTCGCGTCGAGGTGCCGCCGATGCGCAGCGGCCGAGAACGGCAATCCGTCGAAGGTCATCTCCGCCGCGGCCAGACCTCCGGCCGACTCGGCGGCCGCCAACAGCTGCAGCCCCCGATCGTCACCGATCTCCTCGATCTGACGGCGGTAGTGGGCGAGCACTGCCACCGGATCGGCATGCGGGTCGGCGTCGAACAATCCGGGTCGCAGGTCTGCGGGTGTGGACGGTGTCGTGGTGCGCCCCGTTCGCATCGCCAGAATGGCACCGACGAGGGCGAGATCGTGGCAGCGCCGGACCCGCACCCCTGCGTCGAGCAGTCGCGGGTAGATGCGGCTCGTGTCCTCCCACACCCAGCGGGGAGCGTGCTCTCGCTCGACAGCGGCCACGGAGCCCACCAGATCGTCGGTCACCTCCTCGGCAGGGGAGCTGCCGCCGGACGGGGAGCCGTCCTCGTCGAGGCGGATCAGCACGGCCCGGTTGCCCTGGGGAACGAGCAGCACCTTCATCGGCGTCTGCGAAGTTCGAGAACGCTCACGAAACAGGAGTCTGCTGCATGCTCTGCGGCCGACGATGCGCGGGTTCTGCGTTCACGCGATGGTGTCCGAGCGGGCCTCGCGGGCGGTCGAGGGCGGTTATCAGGGCTCTGAGCAGCCGATTTGGAGAATGGGTAGTGACCTTTGATAGTCTCTATCCCGGCTCGAAACGCAGTGCACATCGATCGGATGCGTACTTCGATTCAAGTCCATTGGGGTATGGTGTAATTGGCAACACAGCGGTTTCTGGTACCGCCATTCTAGGTTCGAGTCCTGGTACCCCAGCGAGCAGGTGAGCGGCGATTTTGCCGCCGATGCCGAGGCAGTTAAGCTACCTCAGCATCACGTGTTCGATACAGCGTCAACAATGCAGGTGAAGTTCCTGGCCCCGTCGTCTAGCGGCCTAGGACGCCGCCCTCTCAAGGCGGTAGCGCGGGTTCGAATCCCGTCGGGGCTACGAAGACAGAACCCCCTCGATCTCCGGATCGAGGGGGTTCTGTCGTTTCGGTGTGACCGTCGTTGCTGTCGTGCGGTGGTGTCGCTTCGCGTCAGACGCTCTTGCGGCGGAACATCTTCTGGTGATCGGCCGGACCGTGGACATTGTTCACCTTGGGGCCACCGTCCTTGTGGTCGACGGAATTGTGCGACTTGCTGTTCTTCTGTTCGAGAACCTCGCGGAACTTCTTCTTCAACTCTTCGCTGCCGGATTCTGACATGGGGCACTCCTTGCAGTCGGCGACCGGCCGGGTGGGCCGTTCGAGACGAACGTACTCCACTTCTGCGGCCTCTTCAGCCGGTTTTTGGTGGGTGCCGCGCGATCGGCCTCGGTTCGGCGGTCAGAGGCGCTTGTGCAGCGCGTCGGCGGCGGCGAGCAGGTCTGCCGCCCAGCGTGCGCCCGGCTTGCGTCCGATGCGGTCGATCGGGCCGGACACCGAGATCGCCGCCACGACAGTGTCGTTGATGTCGCGAACGGGAGCCGAGACGCTCGCGACCCCCGGCTCACGTTCACCTGCGCTCTGCGCCCACCCTCGCCTGCGGATCTCCAGCAGCACCCGTTCGCCGAATTCGGCGTCCGGCAGCACTGTGCGTTGAGTCTGCGAATCTGCCCATGCCAGAAGAACTTTGGCACCGGAGCCGGCTGTCATGGGTAGCCGGGCCCCGACGAGCACGGTATCTCGGAGACCGGTCGGGGGCTCCATGGATGCGACACAGACGCGAACGGTCCCCTCGCGGCGGTAGATCTGCACGCTCTCTCCGGTGATTTCGCGAAGCCGAGGCAGTACCGATGCTGCGGCGTCGAGTAGCGCATCCGACGCGCTCGCCGCCAATTCCCCCAGCCCCGGACCGGTGCGCCACAATCCGTCGGAATCGCGCACGAGGAGGCGGTGGGTTTCGAGTCCAACCGCGAGCCGATGCGCAGTGGCGCGGGGGAGCGCTGTGCGGGCACACAGGTCGTTGAGAGTGCAGGGTGTCTCGGCCACTGCATGCAACACGGCCATGGCCTTGTCGAGGACACCGATACCGCTCGATTTGTCGACGGCGCCGCTCAGGCTATGCTGTCTCATAGAACGATATTAGCCTCCCGAATGCTGAGATTGCACAACCGCGAGAAGTCCAGCGTGCCGTGGGGGACGATGTCGAGACGATCACGCGAGGTGGACCAGCCCGTCCGCCGGCGCGACGACAGGGAAGACGAGGTCTGCGACAGCGATGTCCGAAACGACGAAATCCGATGCGTCCGTAGCACAAGCGCCGAAGACGCTGGCGGAGAAGGTGTGGGACCAACATGTGGTCGTCCCCGGTGGGGGAGAAGGCGGTGCACGTGAGCCGGATCTGATCTACATCGATCTGCACCTCGTACACGAGGTCACCAGCCCCCAGGCATTCGACGGTCTGCGGTTGGCCGGCCGCGAGCTTCGTCGCCCGGACCTGACGATCGCAACGGAGGACCACAACGTCCCGACGGCCGACATCTTCGCGCCGATTGCCGATCTCGTCTCACGCACCCAGGTCGATACTCTGCGCCGCAACTGCGAGGAATTCGGAGTTCGGTTGTACCCGATGGGAGATCTCGATCAGGGCATCGTCCACATCATCGGCCCGCAGCTCGGTCTGACCCAGCCGGGTATGACCATCGTGTGCGGAGACAGCCACACCTCGACGCACGGTGCATTCGGTTCGATCGCAATGGGAATCGGCACCAGCGAGGTCGAGCATGTGATGGCCACCCAGACTCTGTCTCTGCGACCGTTCAAGACCATGGCCATCACCGTCGACGGAGAACTGGCTCCCGGTGTGACGAGCAAGGATCTGATTCTCGCGGTGATCGCCAAGATCGGTACCGGCGGCGGTCAGGGATACGTGCTCGAATATCGCGGTGAGGCCATCCGCAAGTTGTCGATGGAAGCCCGAATGACCATCTGCAACATGTCGATCGAGGCCGGGGCGCGCGCGGGCATGATCGCACCCGACGAGATCACGTACGAATACCTGAAGGGACGGCCGCATGCGCCCCAGGGGGCGGAGTGGGATGCGGCGGTGGCCGCCTGGAACGAACTGGCAACCGACCCGGATGCAGTGTTCGACAACGAGGTACACATCGATGCGAGCACTCTGACGCCGTTCGTCACCTGGGGAACGAACCCGGGTCAAGGTGCTCCGTTGGGAGATGCCGTGCCCGATCCCGAGGCAATGCTCGACGAGGGCGAGCGCGTATCGGCCCAGAAGGCCTTGCAGTACATGGGTCTCGAAGCCGGTACACCGATCCGCGAGATCTCCGTCGACACCGTGTTCGTCGGCTCCTGCACGAACGGCCGCATCGAGGATCTGCGTGCGGTGGCGTCCGTCCTCGAGGGCCGCCGCGTCGCAGACGGCGTGCGAATGCTGGTGGTACCCGGGTCGATGCGGGTGCGCGCGCAGGCCGAAGAGGAAGGGCTCGGTGAGATCTTCACCGCAGCAGGTGCCGAGTGGCGGCAGGCCGGCTGCTCGATGTGTCTGGGAATGAACCCCGATCAGCTCACCTCGGGAGAGCGTTCGGCATCCACGTCCAACCGCAATTTCGAGGGGCGTCAGGGCAAGGGGGGTCGCACTCACCTCGTGTCGCCTCTGGTTGCGGCGGCCACTGCAGTTCGCGGAACCCTGTCCTCTCCGGCGGATCTCGCGTAGCAGCGAGCCCTCCGACCGGATCGATCGAACTCACAGGAGAAATTTCGATGGAAGCTTTCACTCGACACAAAGGCATCGGCGTTCCGCTCCGGCGGTCCAATGTCGACACCGACCAGATCATTCCGGCGGTCTATCTCAAGCGCGTGACGCGCACCGGATTCGAGGACGGATTGTTCGCCGGTTGGCGGTCCGATCCGAACTTCATCTTGAACCTCGCGCCCTACGACCGCGGATCGGTTCTCGTGGCCGGGCCGGACTTCGGCACGGGATCGTCACGCGAGCACGCTGTCTGGGCGCTGTCGGACTTCGGTTTCAGGGTCGTCATCGCATCCAGATTCGCCGATATCTTCCGCGGAAACATGGGCAAGGCCGGCTTGGTGGCGGCCGAGGTGGAGCAATCGGACGTCGAATTGCTGTGGAAAGCCTTAGAAGAACAGCCCGGTCTGGAGCTCGTCGTGGACCTCGTCGACAAGACGGTCACGGCTGGAACCTTGGTGGTGCGCTTCGCGATTGACGACTACACGCGGTGGCGTCTGCTGGAGGGTCTGGACGACATCGGACTGACATTACGCCAGGTAGAGGCCATTACGGAGTACGAAAAGTCAAGGCCTTCATACAAACCCCTCACCCTTCCGGCAAGGATCGAGGAGCCTTCGAAAAGCTGACGGACGGGGGGTCCGACACGCTTTGCGGCCGTGAAGCATTCCGCGACACCGAAATGAAAATTGGCGTGGCGCATAGACTCTTGACGACTTGGGGTTTACCGTTGTAGTAGTCGGTCCGACGATGGGCCACAATATAGCGGAGGAAATCCATGAACAAGGCAGAGCTGATTGACGCCCTGACCGAGAAGTTGGGGTCTGACAGGCGGAGCGCCACAGAGGCTGTCGAGAACATCGTCGACACCATCGTGCGCGCGGTCCACCGCGGCGAAAGTGTCACGATCACGGGCTTCGGCGTGTTCGAGCAGCGTCGTCGCGCGGCGCGTGTCGCCCGTAACCCCCGCACCGGTGAGACCGTTCGCGTCAAGCCGACCAACGTACCGGCATTCCGTCCGGGCGCGCAGTTCAAGGCCGTCATCGCCGGTGGACAGAAGCTGCCCGCAACCGGACCTGCCGTCAAGCGCGGTTCGGCAGCAGCTCCGGCCAAGAAGACTGCGGCAGCGAAGAAGACCGCCGCCAAGAAGGCAGCGGTGAAGACGACCGCCCGCAAGGCCACCACCGCGGCAGCCAAGAAGGCGGCTCCGGCGAAGACTGCCGCCAAGAAGGCAGCTCCCGCAAAGACCGCCGCCAAGAAGGCAGCTCCCGCAAAGACAACCGCACGCAAGACCACGACGGCTGCTGCCAAGAAGGCTCCGGCCAAGACGACCGCACGCAAGGCCGCAACCACTACGGCCCCTGCCAAGAAGGCTCCGGCCAAGACAGCGGCCAAGAAGACCGTCGCCAAGAAGGCTCCGGCCAAGAAGGCTCCGGCCAAGAAGGCACCCGCGAAGCGCGCTGCAAAGAAGTAGCGCTCGACCGGCACCGGTCATCCAGGACCGGGTCGTTCTCGCACTCCACAGAAGGCCCCGACCGGAATTTCGGTCGGGGCCTTCTGCTGTGTTCGTGATCCGAGGATCCTCGGATGCGACTCAGTCGTCGGCGACCAGGTTCGGTAGCGGGCTGGCGATGTGGTCGGCCGCGACGAGCCGACCGTCGTGGCGCGAGAGCACCCACACGCTCCCTTTTCGATTTCTGTTGGCAGGCAACGTGATGCCGTCCTTGTCGGCCCACCATCGCATGAGATCGGGGATCACCTTGCCTTGGCTGCAGATCACCGGTGTGCTCATGGTCTCGGCGATGTCGCGAGCCCGTTGGCGGCCCTTGCGGGGGTCCTCGGCGTACCCCTCCTCGGACAGCAGATGCTCCGGTTCGACCTGCACGCCCAGTGATTCGGCAAACGGCGCGACCGTCTGTTCGCACCGGACGCGGTCGGCCGCATACACCGAGTCGCCGCCGAACGCGCCCAGCAGTGAGACGAGTGCCTCGGCCTGACGTCTACCGGTCTTGTCGAGGGGGCGATCGGCGTCGTTGCCCTTGTATCGCGACCGCGAGCCGGCACTGCCGTGCCGGACCAGCAGCACGGTGGACGTAGCGGCCGGCTTGGCGACGAATCGTCGAAGAATCTTGTGGTCCATGGGATACGAGAGTTCGCCGCCGATCTTGTCGGGTGCGATCCAGCGGAGTTCGTCCACTTCGTCGTTCGGGACGAATTCTCCGCCGGTTGCCTCGGCAGCCCAGTAGAGCACCTTCTTCATGCGACGGTGGCCGGGAATCGGGTAGGTGACGTAGGACAGCGACCGTCCGAGAGTCGAGTCGAAGCCCGTCTCCTCCTTGACTTCTCGGACAGCCGCGTCGACCGCTGTCTCCCCGGGATCGAGCTTTCCCTTGGGAAAAGACCAGTCGTCGTACTTCGGCCTGTGTACCAGAGCTACTTCCACCACCGAGTCGTTCTCCGGCGATCGTCGCCACAGAATCGATCCGGCCGCGAAGATGTTGGCGCGGGGGGAGCCATCGGAAGTGCCCATCAGGACGCCTGATTCCTCCGGCTGCGCATCAATTCCACCTGGTGTTCTCGGACACTTTCGCCTTGCGCAGGCGACGCGACCCAGCCACCGTCCGGCCCCAGTTCCCAGCAGCGGGTGGTGGGGTCGAGGGCCGAGTCGAAGATGTCACCGAGTTGCTTGGTCAGCTTCGGATCCTTGACCTGGGCCATCACTTCCACTCGCCGGTCGAGGTTTCGGTGCATCATGTCGGCGCTGCCGATCCAGAATTCGTCGGCACCCTGGAAATGCAGAACCCGTGAGTGTTCGAGGAACCTACCGAGAATGGACCGAACTTCGATGTTCTCCGACAGGCCCGGTACGCCCGGCTTGAGCGCGCAGATCCCGCGTACGACCACCTTGACGGGGACCCCGGCGACCGATGCGCGGTAGAGAGCGTCGATCACCTGCTCGTCGACAAGAGCGTTGGCCTTGAGGCGAATTCCGGCTGCGCGGCCCGCCTTGAGGTGCTCGACTTCTGCTTCGATGCGCTCGACGATGCCGCGTCGCACGCCGTACGGGGCCACGAGGAGATTGCGGTACTTGGACTTTCGCGAGTATCCGGTGAGCGAGTTGAACAGGTCGGTGAGGTCCGCACCGATTTCGGGCGACGACGTGAGCAATCCGACGTCCTCGTAGATACGCGCCGTCTTCGGGTTGTAGTTGCCCGTGCCGATATGGCAGTACCGGCGGATGACCGAACCTTCTCGGCGGACGACGAGGCAGGTCTTGCAGTGAGTCTTCAACCCGACGAGGCCGTAGACCACGTGCACCCCGGCTTTTTCGAGCTTGCGTGCCCACTCGATGTTCGCCTGCTCGTCGAATCGTGCCTTGATCTCGACGAGGGCGACCACCTGCTTGCCGGCCCCGGCCGCGTCGACGAGTGCGTTGACGATCGGCGAGTCACCCGAGGTGCGGTACAGAGTTTGCTTGATCGCGAGGACCTGCGGATCGGCCGCAGCTTGTTCGATGAAGCGCTGCACGCTGGTGGAGAACGAGTCGTACGGGTGATGCACCAGAACGTCGCCGTCGCGCAGCGTCGAGAACACGCTCTTCGGGGTTTCGCGCTCACCGAACGCGGGATGTGTTGCCGGGACGAAGGGAGCGTCCTTGAGATTGGGGCGGTCGACGCTGTAGACCTGCCACAGGCACGACAGATCGAGCAGACCGGGAACCTGAATGACGTCGCCCGGATCGACGTCGAGTTCGCGTAGCAACAGTTCGAGCATGTGCTCGGTCATGTCGTCGGCGATCTCGAGGCGGACGGGAGAACCGAAACGCCTACGCGCCAGCTCTCGTTCGAGTGCCTGCAGGAGATCCTCGTCGCGGTCCTCTTCGACCTCGAAATCGGCGTTGCGAGTAATGCGGAACGCGTGGCTCTCGACCACCTCCATGCCGGGGAACAACACGTCGAGGTGCGCCGAGATCAATTCCTCCATCGACAGGAAGGCGTCGATGCGATGGCTCCCCTCACCGCGCTTGACGCGCACGAATCGGTCGACGTTGTCGGGTACCTTCACACGGGCGAAGTGCTCGCCGGTTGTGGAGTAATCCTTCACCGTCACAGCGAGATTCAGGCTCAGGCCGCTGATGTACGGGAAGGGGTGCGCCGGGTCCACTGCCAGCGGGGTGAGGACCGGGAAGACCTGTTCGGTGAAATAGTCGGACAGACGCGCACGCTCGTCGCTGTCGAGATCGGACCACCGGATGATTGCGATGCCCTCGGCCGTGAGCTCGGGCAGGATCGAATCGAGCAGTACTCGGGCGTGTTTGAGAGCGAGCTCCTGAGTGCGCTGCCCGATGACCGCGAGCTGCTCACGCGGGGTCATGCCATCGGCCGATCGAACCGACAGTCCGGTCTCGTCGCGGCGTTTGAGCCCTGCGACACGAACCATGTAGAACTCGTCCAGATTGGACGCGTAGATGGCCAGGAACTTGGCACGCTCGAGTAGCGGCAGGGACGAGTCCTCTGCGAGCGCGAGAACGCGGGAGTTGAAATCCAGCCAGCTCAATTCCCGGTTCAGGTACCGATTTTCGGGAAGCACCATGGCAGCATCCACCGATTCCGGAGTGGCGGCAGGAAGGGCGGAGGGAATGCTCGGCATCGTTGCGGTCACCGGGGCACTCCACACCGGCTCCGCACCGTTGCTGTCCGCACCGTTGCTCTCCGCGGTCTCGATCGCCGGATCTTCGGTCGCTGGCTGCGCGTCGTCTGTGCTCACAGCACGATCATCCCCCATACCCGCCGTCGGTGAAACTCCGATGACCGAACTTGTTCGCACGTTCACCGAATCACGCGGTGGTTGCGGATTCCTCGTCGCTCCAACCGAGTGAGCGGAGTACGGCTGTCGTCTCCGGTCCGACCCCGAGTCGATGAGCCCGACGTACGTCGTCGACGGTGTCGACGTCGAGTCGAAGTCCCGGCCACGTGCCGTCCAGTGGTCGCGCTCCCGACAAGGTGTGGCGGCGTGCGGAATCCGATCCGAACAGCGGCGCGAGCTCGTCGGCAGAATTCTTCAGGATCAGCGCTGCGGTTCCGGTGCCGTGATGGTCGACCACGACCGACCTGCCGCCGGAGACTGCCGTCGCATACGCCTGCGCGAGTTCGGCGGGACGAAGCGCAGGCAGATCCGCTTGCAGCGCAACGATGTCGACCCGATCGGCCGGGGCCGCGCCGGGGTTCCCGTGGCGATCGCGTGGTGCGTGATCGACTCGCAGTGCGGCCGCAGCAGCGGAGAATGCGGCATTGAGACGGGCTTCGGGATCTCGAGCGCCGGAAGCCGACGGTTCGTCCAGCACCCGGGCACCGATTTGTCGCGCGGTGTCGGCGACGACCGGATCGGGTGTGACGACGGTGACCGAATCGACCACCGATACCGAACCGGCCGCGGTGACCGTGTCGACGAACATGGCGAGCACCAATCGGGTCCGGTCGGCCCCGGAGAACTCGGACGCCAGACGGGACTTCGCCGCTGTCAGGTCCTTGACCGCGATGACGACTCCCACCGCGCGGCGCAGCGCATCGGACGGCCGACCCTCGCGGTCGTCGTCGCTGCTTCGAATTGCGCCCATGGTGTTCGATCCTGCCAGCGTCACCGATGTCTGCCGACTCCGACCGCCCGGGCAGGTCTGCGCGTTAGGGTGATGCGCGCGTAGGCAGGGCATCGGCGAGCAGGTGAGAGGTTGGCGGCATGAGCAGAGCAGCGGTACTGGGGTCCGGGTCGTGGGGTACCGCATTCGCCAAAGTGTTGGCCGATGCCGGAACCGATGTCACCATGTGGGCGCGCCGAGAGGAACTCGCTGCCTCGATCAGCGAACGGCACGAGAACGCGGACTACCTCCCCGGAATCGAACTGCCGTCGTCGATCCGCGCCACGAGCGATCCGGCGACCGCCCTCGACGGCGCGGACATCGTGGTGCTCGCGGTGCCGTCGCAGAGTCTGCGCGCGAACCTGGGGGAGTGGACGGATGCGATCGCACCGCACGCGACACTGCTGTCTCTGGCCAAGGGCATAGAGACCGGAACGCTCATGCGCATGAGTCAGGTGATTTCACAGGTGACCGGGGCCGATCCCAGCCGGGTGGCCTGCCTGTCCGGGCCGAATCTGGCGCGCCCGATCGCCGAGGGGCAGCCGGCCGCGACGGTCATCGCGTGTTCCGACTCGCAACGAGCCCTTGAGATTCAAAAAGCTTGCGCCACAGGTTATTTCAGGCCGTACACCAACTCCGACGTCATCGGTGCCGAGATCGGTGGCGCGTGCAAGAACGTCATCGCCCTCGCCTGTGGAATGGCCAGCGGAGTCGGCTACGGCGAGAACACCCTCGCGTCGATCATGACCCGAGGCCTGGCCGAGATCATCCGGCTCGGAGTCGCGCTCGGGGCCACACCGTCGACGCTGTCCGGGCTCGCCGGTGTAGGAGATCTGGTCGCCACCTGCTCGTCGCCGCTCTCGCGCAACCGTACGTTCGGTGAGCGGCTCGGTTCGGGCGGCTCCCTCGAGAGCGCGCAGGAAGCAGCGCACGGGCAGGTGGCCGAGGGCGTGAAGTCCTGTACGTCGGTGCGCGCGCTCGCCGAGAGCTACGACGTCGAGATGCCGTTGACCGATGCCGTGCACCGTGTGTGTCACGGGGGAATGTCGGTTCCGGACGCGGTGGGCCACCTGCTGGGGCGTCGAATCAAGCCCGAGTGAGGTCACGTTCGCGACGTGTGCACGAACAGGGCGAATCCGCGTTCGCGGGGAGACGGCGGTACGGTTTGTCACCGTGAGTACTCCCCGAATCAAAGTTGCCGTCGTCTTCGGTGGCCGCAGCAGTGAGCACGCGGTGTCCTGTGTCTCGGCGGGTAGCGTGCTCGCGAATCTGGACCCCGATACCTACGAGGTTGTCCCGGTGGGGATCACCCCCGACGGTGCCTGGGTGCTCGGCTCCAGTGATCCGGATGCGCTGACGATTCGGGATCGAGTACTGCCGACGGTGGACAAGTCCGGTGCCGCACTCGCGCTGAGCACCGATCCGGGACGCGCAGGCGCGCTGATCGCTCTCGGTGAGGGCGACGCCGGACAGGTCCTGGCTGCGGTCGACGTCGTGTTTCCGGTGCTGCACGGGCCGTACGGCGAGGACGGCACCCTGCAGGGAATGCTCGAACTCGCCGGAGTCCCGTACGTGGGTCCCGGAGTGTTGGCCAGTGCCGCAGGCATGGACAAGGAGTTCACCAAGAAGCTTCTGGGAGCCGACGGACTACCGATCGGCAGGCAGGTCGTGCTGCGACGCGGCACCGATGACCTGACCGAAGCCGAACGCGACCACATCGGTCTTCCTGCCTTCGTCAAGCCCGCGCGAGGCGGATCGTCGATCGGAATCTCGCGCATCACCTCGTGGGATCACCTGCAGTCGGCGATCGGCGTTGCCCGCGAGCACGACCCCAAGGTGATCGTCGAAGGAATGATCCACGGCCGCGAGGTCGAATGCGGCGTACTCGAATTCCCCGACGGCAGCGTGCGCGCCAGCGCGATCGCCGAGATCCGGCTCCCCGACGCGGACAAAGACGATCACGCCTTCTACGACTTCGACACCAAGTACCTCGACGATGTCAGCGAATTCGACATTCCTGCCGCACTCGACGACGACATCAGCGATCGTATTCGCGAACTCGCAGTCTCGGCCTTCCGCGCACTGGACTGCCAAGGACTGGCGCGGGTCGACTTCTTCGTCACCGAGGAAGGCCCGGTGATCAACGAGATCAACACGATGCCCGGATTCACGTCGATCTCGATGTACCCCAAGATGTGGGCCGAGAGCGGAATCGACTACTCGACCCTGATCAGCACCCTGATCGACACCGCTCTCGCACGCGGTACCGGCCTGCGCTGACCCGGCGCTACTGCAACGGTGCCGGGTCGAGGGGCTGCTGGGGTAGTGCTGCCGACACTGCCGACGAGGCATCCTGCAGAGGTGTCGGGCCGGAGTCGCCGGGAATGGTGAGAGCGATGTACGTGCCGCGATCGACGACGAACCACGTGCTGGCGTCGATGCCGTCGTTCTCACCGGACACCTCGAACCACTGGACGCCGTCGATCACCTGAAGTGGTGCGGCCACGTCGAATCCGACAGGGCGAGGCAGCCCGCAGCGAAGCACGACCGGCTCGGCGTTCTCCTCGGCCGATACCCAGGCTCGGACTCCGACAGGTGCCGGGTCGGCCAGGTCGGCGCGGCTGTAGTCGCCCAGCTCGTCGGGCAGCGCATCGAGGAGGGTCGAGCACTGTGCGCTCGCGGCGTCGGGTGCGTCGACCGGCCCCAGCGCTACCGGATCGTGGGCGGGGGAGCTGTTCACCGCTATCGCGGCCACGAGAACTCCCACCACCAACGCGACCGGCAGGGCGATCGCGGTGGCTATGACCGCAGGGTGGCGCTGCTCGCGGGTCTCGTCGGCCGCTGCTGCATTCTCGGACCGGGTGCCGGCGTCGTCGCCGTTGTCTTTGTCGTGGTCGTGGTCGGCAGAGTTCATGCGCTACCGAACCGCCGAGGTCGACTGCGGGGCGACGGGACAGGTGAGGGTGCGCGTGATGGCGTCGACCTTCTGAATTCGGGAGACGATGTCCGCGATCTCGGTGTCGGATGCGCCGTCGGCCCTGACGATGACGTCGTAGGGTCCGACCACAGCTTCTGCGGATACGACGCCGTCGACCGACTCGATCTGCCGCGCAACGGTCGTGGCACGGCCGACTTCGGTCTGAACGAGAACGAAGGCTTGCACCATCGGTGGTCCCTTTCCTTGCTGGGACGATCGACTGTAAGTTGAGTCGACTGTACGTTGAGTCGGTTGCGTACTCACAGCACGAAACCGGCTGCGCCGGACCGGGCCCGGGCACCGCTAAAGGTACCGCAGGCGCGGTGCCGGTTTCGCGGGAGACCGACGTCCGAATTGCGCTCTGAGGGAGGAACATCATCGACGACACCGGCCCCTCGGGGACCACCGCCGCCGAACCGACGGTGGCCCAGATCGGCGAGTTCGACGTCATCGCCCGGGCCGTCGCCGATCGAGTGCAACCGACGTCGACCATCGTCGGCCCCGGCGACGACGCTGCCGTCGTCAGTGCATCCGACGGCAGGGTGGCCGCCACGACAGATATGTTGGTGCACGGCAGACACTTTCGGCTCGATTGGTCGACTCCGGTGGAGATCGGCCGGAAGGCGATCGCGCAGAACGGGGCAGACATCGCCGCGATGGGTGGGCAGTGCTCGGCATTCCTGGTTGCTCTCGGCTGCCCGGCGGACACACCGGTGAGCGTGACGGACGGTCTGAACGAGGGCATGTGGCGCGAGGCGTCGGCTGCGGGTTCGGCGATCGTCGGCGGTGATGTGGTGCAATCGGATCAGCTGGTGATCTCGATTACTGCGCTCGGTGATCTTCAGGGCAGGGCTCCCGTACTGCGATCGGGTGCGCAGGTCGGTGATGTGATCGCGTTCGCGGGGCGGCTCGGGTGGTCCGCGGCCGGACTCGCTCTGTTGCTCGCGGGCGGCGATCGCTCCGGGCACGACGCGGTTCTCGATGCACACCGCGTGCCCTCCCCGCCGTACCGTGCCGGTATCGAGGCCGCCGAAGCAGGCGCGACATCACTCACCGATGTGTCCGACGGGTTGTCGGCCGACCTGGGTCATATCGCCGACGCATCCGGGGTATCGATGGTTCTGGAACCCGAGCGTCTTCCGATCGCCGACGAAGTCCGTTCGGCTGCAGAGCTGTTGGGGGCAGATCCCCTCGAGTGGGTACTCACCGGCGGCGAGGATCATGCTCTCGTCGGCACGTTCCCCGGCCTCGCTACTGTTCCGACGGGGTGGATCGTGATCGGCCGCGTCGAGTCCGCGTCGAATGCAACCGCCGGTGGCGTCACTGTCGCCGGGCACCACCGCGTGGGCAGATCCGGTTGGTCGAGCTTCGACCGAGAGTGAGCTCCGACCGGGTCGATGGAGTCGGCTAAGTTGCAAGGATGGCTATCTATGCGCTCGGCGATCGCGAACCCGATATTCACCCGGACGCCTATGTCCATCCCGATGCAGTCGTCATCGGAGCGGTGACCTTGGCGGCGGGATCGTCGGTGTGGCCGACGGCCGTGCTCCGAGCCGATTACGGCACGATCTCCGTCGGTGCGGGCACCAACATCCAGGACGGGACCGTCATCCACTGCACCCCCATCGACGCGACCGTGATCGGTGCCGGATGCGTTCTCGGTCACAACGCGCATGTCGAGGGTGCGACCATCGGCGACAACTGCCTCATTGCATCGGGTTCCGTGGTGCTCAACGGCTCGAGGATCGGGGCCGGTTCCATCGTGGGTGCGGGTGCGGTGGTGCCGTTCAAGTTCGTCGTTCCCGAACGCAGCATGGCGCTCGGTGTTCCAGCGAAAATCCGTGAGGGCTTCGAGGTTCCGGAGGGGCACGTGGACATCAACGTGCAGATGTACTCCGCGAACGCCGCGTACTACCGCGACGCGCTGCGCCGGATCGACCGGTGACGGCCCGCCCGCTCGCCGAGAGCGTAGATCCGGGTTGGGCCCGTGCCTTGGCTCCGGTCGAGACGAATGTTGCTGCGATGGGCGACTTTCTGCGAGCCGAGCTCGCCGCCGGAAAGCACTACCTCCCTGCCGGCGAGAGCGTTCTGCGTGCTTTTCGGTACCCGTTCGACCGGGTTCGGGTGCTGATCGTCGGCCAGGACCCGTACCCGACCCCGGGTCATGCAGTGGGGCTGAGCTTTTCGGTCGCCCCCGACGTGCGTCCCGTTCCGCGCAGTCTGGCCAACATCTTCAAGGAATATTCGGACGATCTCGGTCTGCCGACGCCCAGCAACGGTGATCTCACGCCGTGGGCGGAGCAGGGTGTGATGCTGCTCAACCGAGTGCTCACGGTCGAACCGTCCGCAGCGGCGTCGCACCGCAAGAAGGGCTGGGAAGCGGTGACGGAGCAGGCAATTCGTGCTCTTGTTGACAGAGCCGAGGATCCCCGGGCTCCTGGCCTGGTGGCGATTCTCTGGGGCCGTGACGCGGCGACGCTCAAACTCATGCTGGGATCGGTGCCGTGCATCGAGTCGGCCCATCCGTCACCGCTGTCCGCATCACGGGGATTCTTCGGATCCAAGCCCTTCAGTCGCGCCAACGAATTGTTGGTCGAGGGCGGGGACGAACCGATCGACTGGACGTTGCCGTGACCGGCTCAGGAAAAATCGGGGCGACGCTTCTCGACGAATGCGTCGACGCCTTCCACTCCTGCAGGTGAGACTGCGGCCGCCGAGATCGAGGCGGCCTCGGCATCCAATTGCTCTGCCAGAGTTGCGGTGTCGGACGCCGCGAGCAGCTTCTTGATTCCCTGATACGCCGAGGTGGGGCCGACGGCGAGGGTTCGGGCCAGTCGTTCGGCCTCGCTGTCGACGAAGTCGTCGCCCACGAGGCGGCTGAGGATTCCGAGACGCACCGCATCCTCACCGTTGAGAATCGAATCGTTCAACAGGATGTCCATTGCGTGGCCGGATCCGACGATGCGGGGCAGGGTCCAGGACATGCCACCGTCCGGCGTGAACCCGATGGCGGGGTAGGCCGGTCGAAGCTTGGTCGACGGTCCGCCGATGGCGATATCGGTGAGACACACCAGGCTCATGCCGGCGCCGGCCGCCCAGCCGTGTACACCAGCGACGATGGGAACCGTCACTGCTGCCAGTTCGCGAACGAAGGCGTGGAACGCATCGGCAACCGAGCCGACGAAGGCACCGCGATCGTCGGCACCGGCGAAGTCCCGTACGTTGCCGCCGGCGCAGAAGTTCGGCCCGCGGCCGATGAGCAGGACGCTTCCTACAGATGTGGCACCGGTGTTCACCTCGTGCAGTGCCTGCGTTCCCGAGGTGATGCCGTCCAGGTCGAGAGAGGAACCGCCCGCCTCGGTGGCGACGACGATGTGCAGCACCCCGTCCTCGATGCTGACCTTGCTCGAGCTTTCGCTGTCCGAATGAGTCACGTTCGGCACTCTATCGGACGTCCAACTGTTTGCCCGAATGCGCAGGAACATCGACAGACAACTGTGCCCCGCATCCGAGTGGATGCGGGGCACAGTTCTCGCACGCGGTCGAGGCCGTGGAGGAAATCGAAGAGCGGGGCCGAAATCAGCCCCGAACCACCTTGCCTGCCTTCAAGCAGGAGGTGCACACGTTCATGCGCTTGGAGTTGCCAGGCGCAACCTGAGCGTGAACGGTCTGAATGTTCGGGTTCCAACGACGGTTGGTCCGTCGGTGCGAGTGCGAGACCGACTTACCGAAGCCGGGCCCCTTGGCGCATACGTCGCAGACGGCAGCCATAGTCGCGAACTCCTTGTTAGATGTTGAGCGTTACATGTGGTCGAAGACATCGAAACGAACTACGAGCAGATGCAAGGATTGCAATGCGTGAAGATCGCCTCGAGGCAACCCTGCAAGAATAGCGGCGTCCCACCCAATCACCAAACCGCCACCGCAGACGAGGTGTACCGGCTCACGCGCGCCGCGCTGACGATTCTGCCCGACTAAGCTTCGGGCACTGTCCGCGGCCGACATCGTCGGGCCCGGGCGCAGGTACGGACGGAACGCAGGGGAGGCGCTCGAGGTGGTCGACGTACTCGAATCCATCGATGCCTCGGACCTGCGCCGGTGGGCCTATCGCTGTGTGGATTCCCTCACTGCTCGGTGCGACGAGATCGACGCACTGAACGTCTTCCCGATTCCGGACTCCGATACCGGCACCAACCTGATGTTCACGTTCCGGGCTGCGGTCGAGTCCATGCGCAGTGCCGGGCCGGCCGCAGGCGCGGGTGCGATCGGACGGGCTCTGGCGGTGGGAGCCGTATCGGGCGCGCGAGGAAATTCCGGGGTCATCGTCTCGCAACTCCTGCGCGCCGTGGGTGAGGCCGCAGCCGACGGTCCGCTGGACACCGTGTCGATCCAGGCCATGTTGCGGCGTGCACGAGTTCTGGTGGCGGGCGCGGTCAGTGTCCCCGCCGAGGGCACCATGCTCACGGTGCTCGAAGCCGCTGCCCACGAGGCCGCTGCTCACGACGCGAACGTCGATCTGGCCACGCTGGTGGTCGATATCGCGGAGGCCACCGCTCGCGCTCTCGATCGCACGACGGACCAACTCGCACCGTTGCGAGAGGCGGGCGTCGTGGATGCGGGGGCGCTGGGGTTGTCGGTGATCTTCGACGCGTTGGTCGAGGTCGTGACCGGCCGCACCCCTCCGAGGCGACGCTATCGCCGTCCTCAGGACCACGAACGGGTGATCGAAGTCGGTGTTTCGAACGCACACGGAGCCTCCGACGGGGCGGCGGCTCGTTCGCAGTCCCGGCCGCTCGGCTACGAGGTTCTCTACGTCGTCCCCGGCATCGACGACACCCGCGCGGCAGCGCTGCGTGCAGCGCTGTCGGACCTCGGCGATTCGGTCGTGGTTGCCGGAGACGGCTCCGGGGCGTACTCCGCTCATGTGCACACCACCGACCCGGGCGGTGCCGTCGAGTGCGGGATCGCGGCGGGAAATATTCGAGGAGTGCGCATCTCGTGTTTCGGACTGGCCGAGTACTCCGTCGACGCGAACGTCGGTGAGCACGAGCCCGAGGCTATGTCGGTGGGTCGCGATATTTTGGCCCTGGTCGCCGGTGACGGTGCCGCGGCTCTCTACGTACAGGAAGGTGCGACGGTGGTGCGATGCGACGAGCCCATCGATTCGTCGGTGTTGCATCGCGCCATCGTGGGCATGAAGCACCGCGAGGTTCTGGTGCTGCCGAACGGGGCGCTGTCCGCTCAGGAGCTCGTTGCCGTCGGTGCTGCGGCCAGGGCCGACGGTAAGGACGTGTCGATGTTGCCGTGCTCGGCGATGGTGCAGGGGTTGGCTGCGCTCGCAGTGCACGACGCGGCCAGAGCAGCCGTCGACGACGCGTTCGCGATGTCCGATGCTGCAGCGGGGACGAGGTGGGGTTCGTTGCGCATCGCCGAGCAACGCTCGCTGACCTGGGTCGGTATGTGCGAGCCGGGTGACTGTCTCGGTCTGGCCGGGCAGGAAGTGGTGATCGTTGCCGAGCATCCGCTCGATGCCGGATGCAGACTGCTGGACCAGCTGTTGGCCACCGGCGGTGAGATGGTGACGATGTTGCTCGGGGCACTGGCTCCCGCGGATCTCGGAGGTCGGCTCGCCGACTATGTGGCGGGTGCGCATCCCGGCGTCGACGTGGTGGTCTACCCGGGCGGGCAGCCCGGGGATCTCGTGCAATTCGGAGTGGAATAGGGAATCTCGGAACAATGGCAACGCTGGTGGATCGGCTCGACGATGTCCTCGGAGCGGCGGCTGCGGCACCGCTGGCCGAGGTGTTCGGCATCCATACCGTCGAAGACCTGCTGCGGCACTACCCGCACCGCTACATGACGCACGGTTCCGAGCTCGGCGAGAAGGAACCCCCCGAGGGGGAACACATCACCATCGTCGCCACCGTGGAATCGGCCACCCTGCGTTCGATGAAGAACCGCAACGGTCAATTCCTTGCCGTCACCCTTGCGGCCGACGGGCAGCGGATCGAAGCCACGTTCTTCAGCCCGCACAAGCTCAAGCACGTGGTCGTGCCCGGCCGGCGGGGCATGTTCTCGGGCAAGGTCAAGTATTTCGGTCGGCGGTGGAACCTCACCCACCCCAGTTACGTGATCCTCGGGGGTGACGACAACGACGGGGCCATCGTCCCCGCGGGTCGCATCGTCGGCGGTGGCACGCTGGCCGGCCTGGCGCGTGGCTCGGTCGATTCGTCCGGAGCCGTCGACATGTCGGTGTTCGACCGCGCCTTCGTCCCTATCTATCCCGCGGCGAAGGACGTCGAGAGCTGGACATTCATGCGCTGCGTCCGGCAGGTACTCGACCAGCTGGACGACGTGGTCGATCCGCTCCCGGAATCGGTGCGCCGCGAGCGAGGCCTCATCGACATCGACGCCGCGCTGCGTTCGGTCCACTTTCCCGATACCGCGGCGGACAAGGACGCCGCTCGGGAACGATTGAAGTTCGACGAGGCATTGGCTGTTCAATTGGTACTCGCGGACCGACGACGCGACGCGTCCGACCGGGTAGCCGCGCGGTGCCCACCGATCACCGACGGCATCGCGGCGGAGTTCGATCGCCGGCTGCCGTTCGAGTTGACGGTCGGTCAGCACCAGGTTGCTGCGGAGATCGCCAACGACCTGTCGGGCCCGCATCCAATGTCGCGTCTGTTGCAGGGCGAGGTCGGCTCGGGTAAGACCATCGTCGCGTTGCGTGCCATGCTGCAGGTGATCGACGCCGGACACCAGTGCGCACTGTTGGCACCGACGGAAGTGCTTGCCTCCCAACATGCGCGATCGATCCGATCGATGCTCGGCACGCTGGCCGCCGGTGGCGAGCTGGGATCGCACGAGCTGGCCACCAAGGTGGCTCTGCTGACGGGGTCGATGTCCACTGCGGCAAAGCGATCGGCCCTGCTCGATGCCGTGACAGGTGATGCCGGGATCGTCATCGGCACCCACGCTCTCATCGAGGATCGGGTCGAGTTTCTCGACCTCGCGATGGTCGTCGTGGACGAGCAGCACAGATTCGGTGTGGAGCAGCGAGATGCCCTGCGCGCGAAGGCTCGTGGAAACACCAGCCCGCATCTCCTCGTGATGACGGCGACACCTATTCCGCGCACGATCGCGATGTCGACGCTGGGGGACCTGGAGACGTCGGTACTGACGGAGCTTCCGCGCGGCAGGTCGCCGATCGTCAGCAACGTCGTCCCGGCCAGATCCAAACCGGGGTGGGTGGATCGAGCCTGGCAACGGATTCACGAGGAGGTCGCGGCGGGCCGGCAGGCCTACGTGGTCTGTTCTCGTATCGGTGACGGCGATGATGCGGACACGGGCAAGAAGAGCGGAGCGGCGAAGAAGGCTGCGCCGAAAGTGGAAGACGGGCCGGAGACCACGGCTGCCGTGGATCTCTACGAGACGCTCTCGGCCGGTCCGATGGCCGATCTGCGTGTGGGGCTGCTGCACGGTCGACTGTCCGGTGATGACAAGGACATCACCATGTCGGAATTCAACGCGGGTGAGATCGACGTGCTCGTCTGCACGACGGTGGTCGAGGTGGGCGTGGATGTACCCAATGCCACGGTCATGGTGATCATGGATGCCGACCGCTTCGGCGTCAGCCAGCTCCACCAGTTGCGCGGCCGAATCGGCCGCGGCGGGCATCAGGGGCTGTGCATCATGATCAGCTGGCTCAGTCCGGGCGGTGGGTCGTTCGCTCGGCTCGAGGCTGTGGCCGCCACCAACGACGGGTTCGAGCTCGCCAAACTGGACCTGGCGACCCGCCGAGAAGGTGACGTGTTGGGAGCCGCACAGTCGGGCACGGTGACCGGACTTCGGATGCTCTCGTTCATCGACGACGAGGACATCATTTCCGACGCCCAGGATTGTGCCCGGTCGTTGTTCACGCGGGACCCGTCTCTGGCCGACAATCCCGGCATCGCGTCGATGATGCGTTCGGCGTGGCGATCCGACAGAATCGACTACCTCGACAAGTCCTGACCCCGTCGCAGTCCGCACTGCACCGTTTCAGTAGCCGAAATTGAACAAAAGTTCCCGCATCGTGGGATCAGTACGCCTCCGGGGCTGTGTCTGCCGGGTAAGTTGAGCCAATGTTCTCCAAAGTTTTGGTTGCCAACCGCGGCGAAATCGCTATCCGCGCCTTCCGTGCGTCCTACGAACTCGGTGCCTCGACGGTGGCGGTGTTCCCGTTCGAGGATCGAAACTCGGTGCACCGAACGAAGGCCGACGAGGCTTATCAGATCGGGGAGAAGGGCCATCCCGTTCGGGCGTATCTCTCGGTCGACGAGATCGTCGCCGCCGCCAAGCGCAGCGGTGCCGATGCTGTGTACCCCGGCTACGGATTCCTTTCCGAGAACCCGGATCTCGCCGCCGCGTGTGTGGAGGCGGGCATCACGTTCGTCGGGCCCTCCGCCGATGTCCTCGAGCTGACCGGCAACAAGGCGCGTGCGATCGCCGCTGCGAAGGCCGCGGGACTACCGGTGTTGGCGTCGTCGGAACCGTCGTCCGATATCGACGAATTGGTCGCGGCATCGGAATCGATGACTTTCCCGCTGTTCGTCAAGGCCGTGGCAGGTGGCGGTGGTCGCGGAATGCGCCGCGTGGCCGAGCCCGAGCAACTACGCGAGTCCATCGAAGCTGCTGCGCGCGAAGCGGAGTCGGCGTTCGGCGATGCGACCGTGTTCCTCGAGCAGGCAGTGATCGACCCCCGTCATATCGAGGTACAGATCCTTGCCGACGGCCAAGGCAACGTCGTCCATCTCTTCGAGCGCGATTGCAGTGTGCAGCGTCGACACCAGAAGGTGATCGAGCTGGCCCCGGCACCCAACCTTCCTCAGGAATTACGCGAGAAGATCTGCGCCGACGCCGTGGCGTTCGCCAAGCAGATCGGCTATTCCTGCGCCGGTACCGTCGAGTTCCTTCTCGATACCCGCGGCAATCACGTCTTCATCGAGATGAATCCGCGAATTCAGGTGGAGCACACCGTCACCGAAGAAGTGACCGATGTGGACCTGGTGCAGTCGCAGTTGCGTATCGCCTCCGGTGAGACGTTGGCGGACCTGGGATTGCAGCAGGAGAACATCGTGTTGCGCGGTGCAGCGTTGCAATGTCGCATCACCACCGAGGATCCCGCCAACGGATTCCGGCCCGACGTCGGCCGCATCACTGCCTACCGCACCCCGGGCGGTGCCGGCGTGCGCCTCGACGGTGGCACGACGTTGGGTGCCGAGGTCGGTGCCTACTTCGACTCGATGCTCGTCAAGCTCACCTGTCGCGGCCGTGATTTCGACACTGCCGTGGCGCGTGCCCGACGTGCGGTGGCGGAGTTCAGAATTCGCGGTGTCGCGACGAACATCCCGTTCCTGCAAGCGGTTCTGGTCGACCCCGATTTCACCGCAGGACGCGTCACCACCTCCTTCATCGAGGAACGTCCGGAACTGCTGACGTCGCGTTCCTCGGGTGACCGTGGCACCAAAATTCTGACCTACCTGGCCGACGTGACGGTCAACAAGCCGCACGGGGAACGTCCCTCACCGGTGTACCCGCACGACAAGCTGCCCGAGGTCGACTTCTCGGCTCCCATTCCCGACGGCTCCCGGCAACGGCTGCTGGCGCTCGGGCCGGAGGGGTTCGCCCGCGATCTGCGCAATCAGAAGGCGCTCGGTGTCACCGACACCACGTTCCGTGATGCCCATCAGTCGTTGTTGGCAACGCGTGTGCGCACCAGTGGTCTGCTCGGCGTAGCGCCGTACGTGGCGCGAACGACGCCGCAGTTACTCTCGATCGAGGCCTGGGGAGGGGCGACGTACGACGTGGCGTTGCGCTTCCTGCACGAGGATCCGTGGGAGCGGTTGGCGAGCTTGCGAGAAGCCGTGCCCAACATAGCGATTCAGATGTTGCTGCGCGGCAGGAACACCGTCGGATACACCCCGTACCCGGAGAAGGTCACCCGTAGCTTCGTCGCCGAGGCCACCGACACCGGAATCGACATCTTCCGTATCTTCGATGCGCTCAACAACGTCGATCAGATGCGTCCGGCGATCGATGCAGTGCGCGAAACCGGTACGGCCATCGCAGAAGTGGCACTGAGTTACACCGGCGACCTGTCCAATCCGAACGAGAACCTGTACACGCTCGACTACTACCTGAAGTTGGCCGAGCAGATCGTCGATGCCGGCGCGCACGTGCTGGCCATCAAGGACATGGCGGGTCTGTTGCGTGCCCCCGCGGCCAAGACGCTGGTGACGGCGTTGCGGTCCAACTTCGATCTGCCGGTGCACGTGCACACCCACGACACTCCCGGCGGACAGCTCGCTACCTATCTCGCTGCCTGGGAAGCCGGAGCCGACGCGGTCGACGGTGCCTGTGCTGCGATGGCAGGAACCACCAGTCAGCCCGCGCTGTCGGCGATCGTCGCCGCGGCCGCGCACACCGAGCGCGACACCGGTCTCGACCTGCAGGCCGTCTGCGATCTCGAGCCGTACTGGGAGGCCGTGCGAAAGGTGTACGCGCCCTTCGAGTCCGGGCTGCCGGCACCGACCGGTCGCGTGTACACCCACGAGATTCCGGGCGGCCAGCTGTCGAACCTACGCCAACAGGCTATTTCGCTCGGTCTCGGTGATCGCTTCGAGACGGTCGAAGCCAATTACGCTGCGGCCGACCGCATGTTGGGTCGATTGACCAAGGTGACGCCGAGCTCGAAGGTCGTCGGCGATCTGGCTCTTGCGCTCGTGGGTGCGAATGCGTCCGCCGAGGAATTCGCCGAGGACCCCAGCCGGTACGACATTCCCGATTCCGTTGTCGGGTTCCTACGCGGCGATCTCGGAACACCCGCCGGTGGCTGGCCCGAGCCGCTGCGCACCAAGGCGCTCGAAGGCCGAGGTGCGGGCAAGCCGGTGACGCCGCTGACCGACGAGGACGAAAAGAACCTCGACGGGACGTCGGCGCAACGCCGTACCACTCTGAATCGGTTGCTCTTCCCCGGCCCCACAGCGGAACTCGAAGCTCATCGAGAGAAGTACGGCGACACGACCCGATTGTCGGCCAACCAGTTCTTCTACGGTCTGCGTCAGGGCGAGGAGCATCGAGTCACGCTCGAGAAGGGCGTCGAACTGCTCATCGGACTCGAAGCGATCTCCGACCCGGACGAACGCGGTATGCGCACCGTCATGTGCATCCTCAATGGGCAGCTACGTCCGGTGTCGGTGCGCGATCGGTCCATCGCGAGCGAAGCACCCACCGTCGAGAAGGCAGACCGCTCCAATTCCGGACACATTCCGGCTCCGTTCGCCGGGGTGGTCACCCTGGCAGTCGAGGAGGGCCAGAAGATTTCGGCCGGCGACACCATTGCCACGATCGAGGCGATGAAGATGGAGGCAGCGATCACCGCACCGCGGGGCGGCTCGGTCACTCGTCTGGCGATCTCGGGCGTACAGCAGGTGGAGGGCGGCGATCTGCTCGTCGTCATCGGTGGGGGGTCGACGGGCGAAGAGGCCGGGAGCGAATGACCCGGATCGTCGCGGGCGTTGCCGGGGGTCGTCGATTGGCGGTCCCCGGCCAAGGCACCCGGCCCACGTCGGAGCGGGTTAGAGAGGCACTGTTCAGTGCGCTCGAAAGTCGGATGGAGCTCGACGGGGCCGCGGTGTTGGATCTGTTCGCAGGGTCGGGTGCGCTCGGACTCGAAGCACTCTCACGTGGGGCCGCGTCGGCGGTGCTGGTCGAATCCGACGCACGGGCGGCCGCGGTAGTGCGCAAGAACATCGAATCGGTCGGCCTGACCGGAGCTTCGGTCAAATGCGCGCCGGTGGCCTCGGTCCTGGCCGGCACCGCCGACGCGGCCTACGACCTGGTGTTGGCAGATCCGCCGTACGCCGTCACGGATACCGCCGTGGCCGGCCTCCTCGAGCGGCTCGTGAGCGGGGGATGGCTCTCGGTCGACGCGGTGGTCGTGCTCGAACGGTCGTCGCGTTCGCCGGAGACCGTATGGCCGACCGGGCTCGTGCCGGAGAAGTCGAAGAAGTACGGCGAGAGCCGAATCGAGATCGCAATCCGGTCAGGAGTGGAGCCTGCGGAATGAGCTGTCTGAGCTGATAGGTTCGCGGGCATGACTGGCGCACTGTGTCCTGGATCCTTCGACCCGGTGACCATCGGTCACCTGGATATCTTCGAGCGCGCGGCGGCCGCCTTCGACGAGGTGGTGGTGACGGTGATGGTGAACAAGAGCAAGAAGGGCATGTTCAGCGTCGAGGAGCGGATCGAGATGCTCGAGGTCGCGACCGAGCATCTGCCTAACGTTCGGGTCGGTTCGTGGTATGGCCTGCTGGTCGATTACGCACGGCAGGAGGGCTTTTCGGCGATCGTGAAGGGTCTTCGGAGTGCTGTCGACTTCGATTACGAGTTGCAGATGGCGCAGATGAACCGGACGCTGACCGGAGTGGACACGGTGTTCCTCCCTGCGAATCCGGCGCACAGTTTTCTGTCGAGCTCGTTGGTCAAGGAGGTGGCCACGTTCGGGGGAGACGTCACCGGTATGTTGCCGCCGTTCGTGCAGGACCGGTTGATGTCGCGTATCGCCGAGCGTGCCGCCCAGTAGTTCGATGGCGCAGTAGTTCGATGGCCCAGTAGTTCGAAAGGGCGACACACCGGGTGGGTATAGCGCAGACCGGCGTATCGGCGGGCAGACTGAACAGCGAAGAACTGTGGGTGTCGTCTGCGGAGCAGATGCGTTCGCGGTGGCAGATTCGACGATTGGGGTAACCGGTGTACCGCGTATTCGAGGCGCTCGACGAGCTCGTCGCCATTGTCGAGGAGGCGCGCGGCGTTCCGATGACTGCCGGGTGCGTCGTCCCTCGCGGCGATGTCCTGGAATTGCTCGACGACGTACGTGACGCCATACCCGGCGAGCTCGACGATGCGCAGGACGTGTTGGATCATCGCGACAAGCTGGTGGGTGACGCGCGGGCGACGGCGGAGAAGACCGTCACCAGTGCGAACGCCGAAGCTCAGGACACGGTGGAGAACGCACGCGACTCGGCGGACCGCATTCTCGCCGACGCCAAAGCCCAGGCCGATCGCATGGTGTCCGAAGCGTCGGCGCATGCCGATCAGCTCGTGGCCGATGCCGAAGCCGAGGCCGAGCGAACGGTTCTCGAAGGCCAGCGTGAGTACGAGGCGCTGACCGTTCGCGCTCGCACCGAGGCCGATCGGATGATCGAGTCCGGTACGGCGTCGTACGAGCGGTCGGTCGCAGACGGCACCGCCGAACAGAACCGGCTCGTCTCGGAGACGGAGGTCGTTCAGGCGGCCCACGCCGAGTCGGCTCGGGTGATCGACAGCGCACACGCCGAATCCGATCGGATGCGCAGCGAGTGCGACGTCTACGTCGACACCAAGCTTGCAGAGTTCGAGGAGTTCCTCAGCGGCACCATTCGGTCGGTGGGTCGCGGTCGGCAGCAGCTGCGCACCGGCTCGGGCGTCCCGGACTACGGCAACGAACCGTACGGTGACACCTCCTACGGAAGTGCAGACCAGGGACGTCGTAGTCGGCACTGACCCGTCATGATTTGCTCACGTATGCGCAGATGCGTATCGTTGTGTGGTTGCTTACCGACAGTAGGCACACCGACAGTAAGGAAGATCAGCCGTGCCCCCGCCCAAGAGAACGACGCGTCCCGAACTGGACGCAGGATTCGTTCTGGACATTCTCAACCTCGGTCGTCGACCCGGGTCGACGAAAACCATCGAGCGGACGGTTCCGGCTCCTTCCCGAATCGGCCTCGATGCCATCGCCATCGAAGCCGGTGTACCGGTCTCGCTCGATCTGCAGTTGCAGGCGGTATCCGAGGGCGTTCTCGTCACCGGTTCCGTGCGAGCTGCCACGGCCGGTGAGTGCACGCGCTGCCTCGACCCGGTCACTGGCAATGTCGACGTCTACCTCACCGAGCTGTTCGCTTACCCGAACAGCATCACCGAGGAGACGACGGATGCGGACGAGATTCACCGCATCGTCGACGACCTGATAGATCTCGAACCCGTCATCGTCGACGCGGTCGGTCTGGAGCTTCCACTCCACCCCGTCTGCAGTGACGAGTGCGAGGGATTGTGCCCAGAATGCGGCGTTCGCCTGGCGATTGCTGAATCCGGCCACAGTCACGATACAATTGATCCTCGCTGGGCTGGACTTGCAGCCAAATTTGGCGTGGATCCAGAACCGAGCACAGAACTTGTGAACAACGAAGCCGAGGAGAAGTAAGTGGCTGTCCCGAAGCGCAAAATGTCGCGTTCCAACACGAGGTCGCGTCGTGCACAGTGGAAAACCACTGCGCCCACCCTCGTGACGTGCCCCAACCGTGGTTGCGGCGAGAAGACGCTGCCCCACATCGCGTGCCCTTCGTGCGGTACCTACAAGGGCCGCCAGGTCGTCGCAGCGGTCTGATTCCCGCTCAGGTGACAAACGAAGTAGTGGACCGACACAACGGCGGGCCACAGAACAATAGCTCCACTGCCGTCAGCGGCGGGGACGACCGAGAGTCGCTCCTCGCCGCTATCGGTGTTTCTCTGTCCGAACCCTTGTTGACGCTGGCTCTGACGCACCGGTCGTTCGCCTACGAGCACGGTGGTCTGCCGACCAACGAACGGCTCGAGTTCTTGGGCGACTCCGTGCTCGGCTTGGCGGTCACCGAGCACCTGTACGCGGTGCACCCCACCAAGTCCGAAGGACAGCTGGCAAAGATCAGAGCCAGTGTGGTCAACATGCATGCGCTCGCCGAGGTGGCTCGTGATCTCGGTGACGGCGGCCTCGGTCGTCATCTGTTGCTGGGTAAGGGCGAAGAGCAGACCGGCGGGCGCGACAAGCCCAGCATCTTGGCCGACGGTATGGAGTCCTTGCTGGGTGCCATCCACTTGCAACACGGAATCGATGTTGCCCGCACCGTGGTTCTGACACTGTTCGCCGGCTTGCTCGATCGGGCTCCCAAGCTCGGTGCGGGTCTGGATTGGAAGACCAGCCTGCAGGAGTTGACTGCGGAACGTGCATTGGGTGTCCCCGCGTACGAGATCTCGTCGACCGGACCCGACCACGACAAGGAATTCACGGCCACTGTGCTCGTCGGCGGATTCCCGCGCGGCGTCGGGGTGGGCCGGTCGAAGAAGGAAGCCGAGCAGAAGGCTGCCAGCACGGCGTGGAACTCGTTGTCGGACAATGAGACTCCTGTCGTTGCCGACTCCGCATCCGACTCTTCCTGATGCCCGAACTGCCTGAGGTCGAGGTGGTCCGGCTCGGCCTGGAATCCCACGTGGTCGGCAAGACGGTGCGCTCGGTGGAGGTGCTACATCCTCGCGCCGTGCGGCGACACGACCTCGGCGGCCTCGATCTGATCGGCCAATTGCGGGGCCAGCGCATCGCTTCGGCCCAGCGGCGTGGCAAGTATCTGTGGCTGGTGATGGCACCCGGCGATTTCGCGACCGTCGTCCACCTGGGTATGAGCGGGCAGATGCTCGTGCAGCCTCCCACTGCCCCGGACGAGAAGCACCTGAGAATTCGAGCTCGCCTGGACGACGGTAGCGACCTCCGCTTCGTCGACCAACGGACCTTCGGCGGTTGGGCACTCGCTCCGATCGTGACGGTGAACGGGACCCAGGTACCCGAACCGGTCGCGCACATCGCCCGCGATCCTATCGACCCACTGTTCGATGCCGAATCGGTGGTGAACGTGTTGCGCGGCAAGCACACCGAGATCAAGCGGGCACTGCTCGACCAGACCGTGCTGTCCGGTGTCGGCAACATATACGCAGACGAAGCGTTGTGGCGCGCGAAGATTCACGGCAATCGAATCGCAGAAACACTGACGCGTCCCGCGCTGCGGCGTCTGCTGACCGGGGTCCACGCGGTGATGGGGGAGGCCCTCGCTCAAGGCGGAACCTCCTTCGATGCGCTGTACGTCAACGTCAACGGGCAGTCCGGCTACTTCGACAGGTCGCTCGATGCCTACGGGCAGGAAGGACTGCCCTGTTCGAGGTGCGGCGCACCGATCCGGCGCGAAAAATTCATGAACCGCTCCTCGTTCAGCTGCCCCACCTGCCAGCCGCGGCCGCGACACCTCCGGACCTGACCTCATTCCGCAGGCTCCACTCCTGAACCGCCCGCCTAGTATTTCGGTCATGGCAGAACAGAGCACGCCGACCAACCTCTGGGTCGAGCGCACAGGCACACGTCGATACACCGGTCGCAGTTCGCGGGGAGCCGAGGTGCTCATCGGGTCCGAATCGGTCGAGGGTGTTTTCACTCCGGGGGAGCTGCTCAAGATCGCCCTCGCGGCGTGCACGGGCATGAGCTCCGACGTCCCGCTCTCTCGTCGACTCGGTGACGACTACTCCGCCACCGTCGAGGTGTCCGGGGCCGCCGACCGCGAGAACGAGCTCTATCCCGAGTTGAACGAGATCCTTCGAGTCGACCTCAGCGCGATGGACCCCGAGGCGCAGCAACGCCTGCTGACCGTCGTCGAGCGTGCCATCGACAAGGTGTGCACGGTCGGGCGGACCTTGAAGGCCGGAACGACGATCAACCTGGACATCGACGTGGACGCCTGATGAAGTCTCGGGCGATCCTCACCGCGGCGTTGCTCTGCGGCGCGTCGATCGCCGCGGCCCCGGCCGCACAGGCGTCGAGTGCGTGTACTCCGTGGTCGGTGAGCACAGTGGCGTCGGGATTCGGGATGCTCGAGAATCTGGAGTTCGACGGCCGCGGCTCGATGATCGTTTCCGAGACGTCGCCGATCGGACCGGGTGCTCTACGTAGCGTCGCGCCGAACGGAGACCGGGGCACTCTGGTGTCGGGCGTCGAGTCACCCGGCGGCTTGGTGCGGGACGGAGACACCCTGTACTTCACCACCGGAAACAGTGCGGCCGCAGGACTTTTCGATTCCTCGACCGGAACGATCGACGCGCTCGATCTCGATACCGGTGGTCGCTCGACGTACGCGTCGGGCCTGGCGATGCCCAACGGACTGGCGAGATCGGAGACGGGTGATCTCTTCACCACCCGTAATCTGGGTGTCGCTGCAGGCCTGAGCCGGATCGCGACCGATCGCACCGTGTCGACGGTACGTACGGATCTGGGGTCTGCCAACGGGATTGCGATTGCGCGCGGAAAGATCTACGTGGGCAACACGTTCGATGTCGAGCCCGTCGTGTACGTCCTCGACGAGCAGGATCCGTCCGGTTCGGTCTCGCGTGTTCGCGTCGACGGATTCGGACCACTCACCATGTCGGACGACCTGACCGTGGGTGTCGACGGAATGATCTATCTCGCACAGAATCTCGCGGGACGAGTTATTCGCATCGACCCGACGTCGGGGTCGTCGTGTGCCGTGGCGACAGGTGTGCCGCTGACATCCGCGGTCGCGTTCGGCGGGGTGGGATTCGACCCGACGTCGTTGTACGCAACGAGTTTCGACGGATCCGTCCGAGAGTTGAGCCCGGCATGAACGACGAGCGTCTGACGGCGTGGGTGCACGGCCTGGTGCAGGGCGTCGGGTTTCGGTGGTGGACTCGATCGCGTGCTCTCGAACTCGGTCTCGTCGGTCATGCGACCAACCACGCCGACGGACGGGTGCTGGTGATCGCCGAGGGACCGCGCGATCGTCTCGACGCGCTTCTCGAACTGCTACGCGGCGGTGGAACCCCCGGCACGGTGACGCTCGTCGTCGAGAGTTGGGGGTCGGCCCGCGGTGATCTGAGCGGTTTCGTCGAGCGCTGACCTGCACTACCGGAGGCTGGGCGCGCGGGTGGGCACCTGGCCGGTAAAGTACGGACGCTATGTATCTGAAGAGTCTGACGCTCAAGGGCTTCAAGTCCTTCGCTTCGGCGACGACTCTTCGATTCGAGCCCGGTATCACCTGCGTGGTCGGACCGAACGGCTCCGGTAAATCGAATGTCGTGGACGCTCTGACCTGGGTGATGGGCGAGCAGGGTGCCAAAGCCCTGCGCGGCGGCAAGATGGAAGACGTCATCTTCGCGGGAACCTCGGGTCGAGCGCCGCTGGGTCGGGCCGAGGTGACGCTGACGATCGACAACTCCGACGGAGCGCTGCCGATCGACTACTCCGAGGTATCGATCACCCGCCGCATGTTTCGCGATGGTGCGGGCGAGTACGAAATCAACGGAAGCTCCTGCCGTTTGATGGACGTCCAGGAGCTGCTGAGCGACTCCGGTATCGGGCGCGAGATGCACGTGATCGTCGGGCAGGGCCGGCTGGCGGCGATTCTCGAATCCCGCCCGGAGGACCGGCGAGCATTCATCGAGGAAGCTGCCGGCGTTCTCAAGCACCGCAAACGCAAGGAAAAGGCGGTCCGCAAACTCGACGCGATGCAGGCCAATCTCGCGCGACTGAACGATCTGACGACCGAACTGCGTCGGCAACTCAAGCCGTTGGGTCGGCAGGCCGAGGTCGCACGTCGAGCGCAGACGGTGCAGGCAGACCTGCGCGACGCTCGCCTCCGGCTGGCGGCAGACGATTTGGTGGCCAGGCGAGAAGAATTCGCCAACCAGACGCAGGACGAGGAAGCGGCTCGCGAGCAGTATGCGATGGTGCAGGACGCCCTCGAGGCGGGGACCGTAGCCCTCGCCGAACACGAGCAAGCCGTCGCTCGCCTGACGCCCAGCGCCGAAGCAGCCGGGCAGACGTGGTTTCGACTTTCCGCGCTGGCCGAACGAGTCAACGCGACTGTTCGCATCGCGCACGAGCGGGCCCGGCACCTCGACTCCGTGCAGAGCGCCGGCCGAGGGCAGGACCCCGACGAGCTGGAGGCACAGGCCGAGCGGGTTGCCGAAGAAGAGATGGAACTCGTCGAAGCCGTGGAGATGGCGCGGGAAACCCTCGAGGCGGCCCGCGAACAGTTGGCCGAACGAGAGTCGGCGGCTGCGGCTGCGGAACGGGCGCACCTGGCGGCCGTGCGTGCGGTGGCCGATCGCAGGGAGGGCTTTGCACGCTTGTCCGGGCGGGTCGATACCTTCCGGACCAAGGTCGAATCTATCGACGCCGAGGTGGCACGCCTGTCGGTGGCCATCGACGAGGCCCGTGAACGGGGCGAGGCGGCCCAGCGCGAGTTCGAGAGCGTGCAGGACCAGATCGGTACCCTCGACGCCAGCGAACTGAGCTTGGACACCCACTACGAGCGCGCAGTGGCTGCGCTACGTCATGCCGATGCGCGTGTCTCGGAATTGCAGGCAGAGGAACGCACCGCGGGTAAGCGGGTGGCGTCCTTCGAAGCGAGGATCGAGGCGCTGACGATGGGCCTCGAACGAAAAGACGGTGCCGGCTGGTTGGTGGAGAACGAACAGGACGGACTGTCGGGACTGCTGGCCGGGCACCTGACGGTCGAGCCGGGATACGAGATCGCGGTCGCAGTCGCGATGGGACCGGCGGCCGACGCTGCCCATGCAGAGTCCTTCGCCGCTGCCCGCGATGCAGTCCTGGCGCTCCGCGCCGCGGACGGTGGTCGCGCAGCCATAGTGCACAGCAGTTCCGTTGCAGTGCAACCACTCTCACGTCCCGAACTTCCTGATGGCGCGCGGTGGGTGCTCGATCTCATCGACTACCCGGACCGCCTGGCCGGTGCCATGACGGCATTGCTCGACGGCGTGGTTGCCGTCGACTCGCTCGACACCGCGCACCGACTCGTCTCCGACAACGGCCGACTGCGCGCGGTGACCAAGGACGGCGACGTCGTAGAACCCGGGTGGGTGACCGGAGGATCGGACCGACGGCCCAGCACGCTCGAAGTGCAATCCGCCATCGACACCTCGACCGTCGAGCTGGCTGCGGCCGTGCGAAGGGCCGAGGAACTCGATGCTGCGCTCTCTGGTGCACTCGCGGAACAGCGCGACCGACGTGAATCGGCGGAGCAGGCTCTGGCTGCCCTCAACGAATCCGATGCCGCTATGGCAGCTGTGTACGAGCAGCTGGGCAGGCTCGGTCAATTGGCGCGGTCTGCTCATGCCGAGTCGGCACGGTTGACGACGCAGCGTGATTCGGCAGAGACGAGTCGCGAGGAAGCGGTCGCTCGGCTGGCCGAGCTCGAAGACAGCCTGCGATCCGCCGAGGACGAACAATCCGGGTTCGTGGGAGACGGTGAGAGCGGCGACGCGGCCACCACGATGGAGCGTGAAATGGCGGCGGCCGCGCTCACCGAGGTTCGCGCCGTGGAAGTCGAAGCTCGGCTGAACGTGCGCACCGCGGAGGAGCGTGCGCAGTCGGTCCGGGGACGGGCAGATTCGCTACGCCGGGCGGCGCGAGCCGAGCGGGAGGCCAGAGCCAGGGCCGAGAGGGAGAGCGCGGCTCGGCGTCATGCTGCCGCGGTCGCTGCCGCAGTGGCGGAGTCGGGTGAAGAGCTCGCGACTCGTCTCGGGGCGGTCGTCGCTGCTGCCGCACGACGGCGCGACGAGCTCTCGGCCGAACGGACAACGCGCACAGCCGAACTCGACACGGTGAAGGAGCAGGTTCGGGCACTGCAGGGACAGTTGGCCTCGATCACCGACGCGGTGCACCGCGACGAGGTGGCGCGTGCCCAGGCCGCTCTGCGCATCGAGCAACTCGAGACGACCATTCTCGAACAGCACGGGATCGGGCTCGACGATCTGGTGGCGGAATACGGCCCCGACGTCCCGCTGCCTCCGACCGAACTCGAAATGGCCGAGTACGAGGCGGCCAAGGAACGCGGTGAGCAGGTGGTGGCACCCGCCCCGATGCCGTTCGACCGCGCCACTCAGCAGGCGCGTGTCAAACGCGCCGAACGGGATCTGGCCACGCTCGGCAAGGTGAACCCGCTGGCTCTGGAAGAGTTCGCGGCACTGGAAGAGCGATACAACTTTCTGTCCACCCAGCTCGAGGACGTCAAGTCCGCGCGCAAGGACCTGCTCGGGGTCGTCGCCGACGTGGACGACCGCATCCTGCAGGTGTTCACCGAGGCCTGGCTGGACGTCGAGCGTGAATTCACCGGTGTCTTCGCCAAACTGTTCCCCGGGGGCGAGGGACGGCTGATTCTGACCGACCCGTCGGACATGCTCACCACCGGAATCGAAGTGGAAGCACGGCCGCCCGGCAAGAAGGTCAAGCGGCTGTCGCTGCTGTCCGGCGGCGAGAAGTCGCTGACGGCCGTTGCGATGCTCGTGGCGATCTTCCGTGCTCGACCGTCGCCGTTCTACGTGATGGACGAGGTCGAAGCAGCGCTGGACGACACCAACCTGCGGCGACTCATCGGTTTGTTCGAGCAACTCCGCGAGAAGTCGCAACTGATCGTCATCACGCACCAGAAGCCGACGATGGAAGTGGCCGACGCCCTCTACGGCGTCAGTATGCGCGGTGACGGCATCACCACCGTCATCTCGCAGCGGCTCAATCGCGAGCGCGTCGCCGTCGATGCAGTCGAACCTGCCGTCGAGGCCGCCGAACCGGACGTGTCGGTGCCCAGCGACACCGATTCCGCGACGTGAGGCTGCGCTACTTCTCGGGGTAGAGCTGCTCGGCGTAGGAGGGCCCGTAGTACTCGCGGAGTTCTTCCACCGTTTCGGGTGCCTGCGGAATCAACGCTTTCGTCAAGGACGCGACATCGGGAATGGAGTCCGCATCCCACGTGTCCGGCTGCCACAACTTGGACCGCATGAATGCCTTGGCGCAGTGGTGGAACACCTGCTCGATGTCGACGACGAGGCACATGATGGGTCGGTGGCCCTTGACCTGCAGTTCGTCGAAGAACGGTGCGTCGGTCACCAGCGACGCGCGACCGTTGATGCGCAGGGTGTCGCCGCGCCCCGGCACGAAGAAGTTCAGGCCGACGAACGGATTCTCGAGAATGTTGCGGTAGCCGTCCATTCGACGATTACCGGGCCGTTCGGCCAGTGCGATCGTGGCCTCGTCGACGACGTGGACCAGGCTGCCGGGCGGATCACCCTTGGGGGAGACGTCGCACCGCCCGCTCGCGTCCGAGGTTCCCATCAGGCAGAAAGGCGAGGCCGCGAGCCAGTGCACGTCGAGTGGATGCAGGGTCCGGCGATCCTTGTTGGCCGCCCGAAAGCTGGGTTCGCCGAACATGGCGGTCAGTTGGTCGGCGTCGCGCACCGCGGTCCACGTCATGGCGACGATGCTATCGACACGACCCGGACGGCGGACAGTCCATTTCGGCGATGCACCACCGATGCGCTCGGTCGTGACCACCTGAGAGGATGGTCACGTGAGTAATCAAGCGTGGATCATCGTCGCGGCGATCGCTGCCGTCCTGCTCGTCGTCCTCGTCGCCGGGTTCGTTCTGTCCCGTCGCCGGAGAGTGTCCCTCAAGTCGGACGAGGCCGCCCGAATCGAGGACGCGGCCACCAAGGACAGATCCGGTGGCTACACCGCCGGCAGCGGTTTCTCGTTCAGTCAGGGCACTGCGACCGCCGAGCCCGTCCCGCCTGCCCCGAAGCCCGTCCCGCCTGCCCCGAAGCCTGTCGAGACCTTCCCGGTCGAGCCGACGCCGGTGCCACCCACCCACACTCGGGACGAGCCGGAGGTCCTCGACCCCGAGGTTCCGGTCGTCGAGCCTCAGGTGCCGGTTGTCGAGCCCGCCGAGCCGGCCGAGCCCACCGCGCCTGCGGTGCCGGAACCCGCCCCGGACGCCGAGGCACCTGCTCCTCGACTGGACACCATCGATCCGACCGAAGGTCGGTTGGACCGTCTTCGTGGACGTCTGGCTCGTTCCCAGTCCGCGGTGGGCAAGTCCCTGCTCGGATTGCTCGGCGGCGGAGACCTGGACGAGGACTCCTGGGAAGAAGTCGAGGACACGCTGCTGATCGCCGACATCGGCTCGGCCACGACGACGGAGATCATGCGCACGCTGCGCGAGCAGATGGCAGCTCGCAGTATTCGTACCGAAGCCGATGCGCGAGCCCTGCTGCGGGAAATTCTGGTGGCGCAACTGCATCCGGAGTTCGATCGTTCGATTCGCGCGCTTCCGCACGACGGCGCGCCTGCGGTGTTGTTGGTCGTCGGAGTCAACGGCACCGGCAAGACCACGACCACCGGCAAGCTCGCCCGTGTCCTGGTCGCGGACGGCCGGCGAGTGCTCCTCGGTGCGGCCGACACGTTCCGCGCTGCTGCCGCGGATCAGCTGCAGACCTGGGCCGAGCGAGTCGGTGCCGAAGTGGTGCGCGGTAAGGAAGCCGCCGACCCGGCCGCCGTTGCCTTCGACGCGGTGAGCAAGGGAATCGAGAACGGAGTCGACGTGGTGCTGGTCGACACCGCAGGTCGCCTGCATACGAAGTCCGGTCTGATGGACGAGCTGAGCAAGGTCAAGCGCGTCATCGAGAAGCGGGCCCACGTCGACGACGTGCTGCTCGTTCTGGATGCGACGGTCGGCCAGAACGGACTGACTCAGGCGCGCGTCTTCGCCGAGATTGTGGACATCACCGGTGTCGTGCTGACCAAGCTCGACGGAACCGCGAAGGGCGGCATCGTTTTTCAGGTACAGCGGGAACTCGGGGTACCCGTCAAGCTCGTCGGTCTCGGCGAAGGTGCCGACGATCTGGCTCCGTTCGAGCCAGGGGCGTTCGTCGACGCACTGCTCGGTTGATCGACCTCGCCGGGCTCCGGCGAACCGGGTAAAAAGCACAAACGCCAGCACGAAACCTTTTAGCAACAGAATTCGGTCATGCGTTCACATGCCCGAAACACCCGAGTGTCACGGATGAAACTTCGTGAAACCACTCTTCTTGCGTAACGGCGCGCCAACCGGTGTGCAGGAGAATGGAGGGTGTACGTGAGTCCCGAGGATATGTTGGCCAACTCCGGCAACGCCGCGTGGATGCTGATGGCAGCATCGCTGGTACTGCTGATGACGCCGGGCTTGGCGTTCTTCTACGGCGGTATGTCGCAGTCGAAGTCCGTGTTGAACATGATGATGATGTCGTTCGGAGCTATGGCCGTCGTCTCGATCATCTACTTCCTGTGGGGATGGTCGATGTCCTACGGCACCCAGGACATCGGCGGTGTCTTCGCCAACCCGTTCGAGTTCTTCGGACTCAAGGATTCGATCACCGACGCGGACGGCAACTACATCGCCGGCGCATGGGGTTACGCCAACGTCATCGACGTAGCGTTCCAGGTCACGTTCGCCATCATCACGGTCGCCCTGATCAGCGGCTCGATCGCCGGTCGAGTCAAGTACGGCACCTGGCTCGCCTTCGCAGGAATCTGGGTCACCCTCGCGTACTTCCCGCTGGCACACATGGTCTGGGGCGGTGGACTGCTGTCGGGCTCCGAGAAGGGCTTGGCTGCAAAGATTTTCGGAACGATGGTCAACGACGACGGTGACACCGTCGCCAACGTCGCACCGATCGACTTCGCCGGTGGAACCGTCGTGCACATCAACGCCGGTATCGCAGGCCTGATCCTGGCGATCATCATCGGCAAGCGAGCCGGATTCGGCAAGGTCGCCTACCGTCCGCACAACCTCCCGTTCGTCATGCTCGGCGCAGCGCTGCTGTGGTTCGGCTGGTTCGGATTCAACGCCGGTTCGGCATTCGCCGCCGACGGCATCGCAGGCGTGGCCTGGGTCAACACCACCGCGGCCACCGCAGCGGCCATCGCAGGCTGGCTCATCACCGAGCGCATCCGCGACGGACACGCAACCAGCCTCGGTGCCGCATCGGGCATCGTCGCAGGTCTGGTCGCCATCACCCCGGCCGCCGGTGCGCTCACCCCGGTCGGAGCCATGATCCTCGGCGTCATCGCCGGCGTGCTGTCGGCTCTCGCCGTCGGACTGAAGTTCAAGTTCGGCTACGACGACTCGCTCGACGTCGTCGGCGTCCACCTGGTCGCAGGCCTGTGGGGCACCATCGGAATCGGCTTCCTCGGATCCGAGACCGGCCTGTTCTACGGTGGTGACTACAAGCAGCTCGTCGTGCAGATCGTCATCGCGTTGTTCGCATTGATCTTCACGGCAATCGTGACCGCGGTCATCGCCTTCGCTCTGAAGCCGCTGGGCTGGCGCGTGACGGACGAGGAAGAGGCGAACGGCATCGACGAGGCCGAGCACGCCGAGACTGCATATGATTTCGCCTGACAAGGTAGAGATAGAGATGAACGCTGCACCGTACGACAACGGGCACTCGAGGTCTTGTGAAGGGAAGCAAAAATGAAGCTGATCACGGCAATCGTCAAACCGTTCACCCTGGAGGACGTCAAGACGGGGCTGGAACAGGCCGGCGTGCTCGGAATGACCGTCAGTGAGGTTCAGGGCTACGGCCGCCAGAAGGGCCACACCGAGGTCTACCGAGGTGCGGAGTACTCGGTCGATTTCGTTCCGAAGGTGCGTGTCGAGGTAGTCGTCGACGACGCCGCAGTGGAGAAGGTCGTCGAGGTCATCGTCGAAGCAGCCCGCACCGGCAAGATCGGGGACGGCAAAGTGTGGGTTTCCCCGGTGGATTCGGTCATCCGAGTCCGTACCGGAGAACGTGGCGCCGATGCGCTCTGACCCCACAGGGTCTCGGTCCGGGGGCCCCGGTTCTGGCGCACGCGCGCCAGAACCGGGGCCTTCGGTCTCTACGGGCTCCGCATCGAAGGGCACGAGCGATGCAGCTGCGGATCTCGCTCGGGCCAGAAAGCAACTGCTCGACGGCGGCACCCGCAACCGCCGACTCGATGCGCCCTCGCTCAGGCAGGCGCTCGTCGATCTTCACGAGTTCTGGCTGACCACCAAGGGCGCAGAACTGGGCGTGAAGCCGGATTCCGGTTTCGCGATAGTCGCAGTAGGAGGTCTGGCGCGTCGCGAACTGCTGCCGTACTCCGACCTGGACTTGATTCTGTTGCACGACGATCTCGACCCCCGCATCGTGGCCGACGTCGCCGACAAGCTCTGGTATCCGTTGTGGGACGCCCACATCAAGCTCGATCACAGTGTGCGTACCGTGCCGCAGGCCCTGCAGGTTGCCGCGGCGGACATGACCGCGGCACTCGGCATGCTCGAAGCACGACACATCGCCGGTGACGTGGAATTGAGCAACCTGTTGATCGGTGGCATACGTCGGCAGTGGCGCACCGGAATTCGCGGTCGCTTCGACGAGCTGATCGGCCAGACTCAGGGGCGCTGGGCACGAAGCGGCGAGATCGCACACCGTGCCGAACCCGACCTCAAGAGCGGCCGCGGCGGGCTGCGCGACGTGCAACTGCTCGACGCCCTGTCGATTGCTCAATTGACCGATGGCATGCCCGGGTTGGGACCCGAATCACCCGGCGGCGGTTTGGCATTCGCGCACGGGCGACTTCTCGACGTGCGTACCGAACTGCACCGGGTGGCCGGTCGTGCCCGAGATCAGCTGCGTGCGCAGGACGCCGACGAGATCGGTGCTGCGCTTCGCATCGGCGATCGGTTCGATCTCGCTCGTGTGCTCAGCGATTCGGCACGCACCATCAGCTACTCCGTCGATGTGGGTTTGCGTACCGCCGGCAATTCGCTTCCACGACGCGGTCTTTCGCGTCTACGTCGCGTACCCGTTCGCCGTCCGCTGGACGAGGGAGTCGTCGAGCACGCGGGTGAGGTGGTGCTGGCACGCGACGCACGACCGAACAAGGATCCGGGTCTGATCATGCGGGTTGCGGCAGCGTCGGCTCAGACCGGCATGCCGATGTCTGCCTCCACGCTCAACCGCCTGTCCGACAGCGCCCCCGAACTCCGTGAGCCGTGGCCCAAGGAAGCACTCAACGATCTGTTGGTGCTGCTGGGATCCGGCCGCAAGGCCATCGCGGCCATCGAGGCGCTCGATCGAACTGGATTGTGGGGCAGGCTGATTCCGGAATGGGGTGCGGTTCGAGATCTGCCGCCTCGAGATGCGGTGCACACCTGGACGGTGGATCGACACCTGGTCGAAACTGCCGCGTACGCAAGTGCATTGACCACACGTGTCGCTCGTCCCGATCTGCTGGTGCTCGGCGCGCTCGTCCACGACATCGGAAAGGGACGCGGCGGCGACCACAGCGTCGTCGGTGCCGATCTCGCCGTTCAGATCGGTAACCGGCTCGGCTTGTGGCCCTCCGACGTGGCCCTGCTGACGGCAATGGTCCGCTATCACCTCCTGCTGCCGGAGACTGCCACCCGGCGCGATCTGGACGACCCGGCAACCGTGCAGACCGTCGTGGATGCGCTCGGTGCGGACACCGTTCTGCTGGAGCTTCTGCATGCGCTCGCCGAGGCGGACTCTCTCGCGACCGGACCCGGCGTGTGGGGGGACTGGAAGGCGTCGCTGATCCGTGAACTCGTTCGTCGTTGTCGGCTGGTGATGGCGGGAGAGACTCTGCCGTCGCCGGATCCGCTCGACCCGGCGCACATCGAGTTGGCCTCGCGCGGGGGAGTGCACGTCGACATCACGCCCACCGACGGTCTGCACACCTTCGTCGTGACCGTGGTTGCACCCGACACTCCAGGACTGCTGTCCGACGCGGCCGGAGTGCTGGCACTGCATTCCTTGCGGGTGCTGTCGGCCTCGCTCGGCAGTCACGACGGTTCGGCGATCAACTCGTTCGATGTCGCACCGTTGTTCGGTGCCCCGCCGCAGGCGGGGTTGATCCGGCAGGAGATCATCCGTGCGCAGGCGGGCGAGCTCGACCTGGTCGCCGTACTCGACGCGAAGGAACGAGACGCCCGCGTCGAGACCTCGGACGAGGACGGCGAGGATTCGGCTGTGCCGGTCCTGTACGCCCAGGCTCCGCCTCGGGTGCTGTGGTTCGACGACAACGAACCGGGTCAGGTCGTGCTCGAACTGCGAGCCGAGGACCGCCTCGGCCTGCTGTGTCGATTGGCGAGCGCAATCGAGCAGCAGGGATTCGATATTCGCTGGGCGCGGGTATCGACGCTGGGTAGTTCTGTGGTCGATTCCTTCTGCATCGACTTGGCCGGCGCGGACAGTCGGGCTGTGCGCGAGGATCTCGAACGCGCGCTCCTCGCCGTCGTGCCATCGCCGGAACCGCCCAAACCCCCGGAAAAGCCCGAGGGCACTTGACCGTTGGTCGGAAGTTCGTCGGAAACCGACATGCCGTGGTGACATTTCACGAACTTCCGGCCGATGGGTTTACCCCCGAGACCGATTTGTTATGTTCGTCACCTGACGCAGCAGGCCCTTCGGGCCGAACTGCCGGCTCCGCTGCTCGAACGTCTCGTCGTTCCTGCAGGCTCCAATTCTGACATTTCGAGAGGCGCGCACTGTGGGATCACACCGACGGTCGAACATCTACGTACCGGCCGAGACGGCATCGGGTACGCCCGGTGGCAAGCATCGCGCCGCGGAGGAAGTTCAGGACACCGGCAGGCGTGCGGCCACCATCGTCGCCGCAACCGGCGCCATCGTCGTCGGCGCGACCACCATGGGCGCGGGCACCGCAGGCGCGGCACCCGTCCCGGAACCGCCCGCGGCCGGATTCCCCTTCGCCGTCCCGGAGGGTGTGCTGCCTGCCGGATTCGAGCTGCCCCAGTTCGTGCCACCGCAGTTCGTGCCACCACAGTTCGAGTTGCCGCAATTCGCGCCGCCTTTCGGTGCGCCGCCGCAGGCCGCACCGGACTTGGCTCCGGCCCCACAGACCGATCCTTCGGCAGTCCCGTCGGACGCCTCGACACAGGCACCGACTCCGGGACCGCTCGCCGCTCTCGGCCCCGAGGTGGACGCCGCGGCCCAGCAGTGGCTCGACGACGTCGGACTCGGTGGAACGGGTGCCGGGCCGGCGTCGCCGCTCGAGAGTTTGCGTTCGTTGAAGAAGGCGACGGTCCAGCCCGTCGCCGGAGTGTTGACGTCGAACTTCGGTTCGCGGTGGGGCACTCAGCACAGCGGGCTGGACATCGCCGCCCCGATCGGCACGCCCATCTACGCTGCAGCCGACGGCACGGTGTCCGATGCGGGACCGGCGTCCGGTTTCGGGCTCTGGGTCAAGGTTCTGCACGACGACGGCACCGAGACCATCTACGGACACGTCAACGACTTCTCGGTGCAGCCCGGTCAGCGGGTCACAGCCGGAGAACAGATCGCAACTGTGGGCAATCGCGGTCAGTCGACCGGCCCGCACCTGCATTTCGAGGTGCACGATCCCGCCGGCGTCAAAGTCGATCCCGCACAGTGGCTCTCCACCCGCGGCGTCGCTGTGACGTGGAGCGATTCGGCAAGCAAGGCCTGACCGGTCGCACCGCACCGAACGGACTCACTGCCCGACGCCCTGAGCGAGGATAAGGTGGGCTGGCGTTAGTCTGGTGACAACGCCGGACTCGGTCTGGTGACAGTGCCGGACTCGGCTCGTTTTCGGTGATCGGCTAGCTCAGGAGTGCAATCGGTGTTCGAATCCCTTTCCGACAGGTTGACCGGGACTCTCAAGGACCTGCGTGGCAAAGGTCGACTGTCCGGTGCGGATATCGACGCCACAGCCCGCGAGATCCGACTGGCCCTGCTCGAGGCGGACGTGGCGTTGCCCGTCGTGCGGGAGTTCATCAACCGCATCAAGGTCCGCGCCAAGGGTGCCGAAGTATCGGGCGCACTCAACCCGGCTCAGCAGGTCGTCAAGATCGTCAACGAGGAACTGGTCGGCATCCTCGGCGGCGAAACACGCAGACTGGTGTTCGCCAAGAACCCGCCCACCGTCATCATGCTGGCCGGCCTGCAGGGTTCCGGTAAGACGACTTTGGCGGGCAAGCTCGCCAAGTGGCTGAAGGGTCAGGGTCACACCCCGCTTCTCGTCGCCTGTGACCTGCAACGTCCCGGTGCCGTCAGCCAGCTCCAGATCGTCGGCGAACGGGCAGGCGCGGCAGTCTTCGCCCCGCACCCGGGCACGTCCATCGGCGGTGGCGAGAACGCGCTCGGCGTGTCGGCCGCGGACCCGGTCGAGGTGGCCCGCGCCGGAGTGGCCGAGGCTCGCAGCAAGCAGTACGACGTGGTCATCGTCGACACCGCAGGCCGTCTCGGTATCGACACCGAGCTGATGAGCCAGGCCGCCGGGATTCGCGACGCGGTCGAGCCGGACGAAACCTTGTTCGTTCTCGACGCCATGGTCGGCCAGGACGCCGTCAGCACCGCCGAGGCGTTCCGCGACGGAGTCGGCTTCACCGGTGTCGTGCTGACCAAGCTCGACGGCGATGCCCGCGGCGGCGCAGCACTGAGCGTGCGCGAGGTGACCGGGCAGCCCATCATGTTCGCGTCGACCGGCGAGAAGCTCGAAGATTTCGACGTCTTCCACCCCGACCGCATGGCCAGTCGCATCCTCGGCATGGGCGACGTGCTCAGCCTCATCGAGCAGGCCGAGCAGCACTTCGACGCCGAGCAGGCCGAGGCCACCGCCAACAAGATCGGCTCCGGCCAGCTCACGCTCGACGACTTCCTCGAGCAGATGATGGCCGTCCGCAAGATGGGGCCCATCGGAAATCTGTTGGGAATGTTGCCCGGCGCGGGCCAGATGAAAGAACTGGCCAATGTCGACGAGAAGCAGCTCGACCGGGTGCAGGCGATCATTCGCGGCATGACGCCGCAGGAGCGCACCGACCCGAAGATCATCAATGCCTCCCGACGACTGCGGATCGCGAACGGCTCGGGCGTGAAGGTCTCCGACGTCAACCAATTGGTCGATCGGTTCTTCGAGGCACGCAAGATGATGTCGGCGATGGCCGGTCGGATGGGCATGCCGGGTGCGCGAAAGCAGGTGCGCAACAACAAGAAGGGCAAGAAAGGCAAGAAGGGTGCTCGCGGGCCCACACAGCCGAAGATCCGCGGCGGGTTCCCCGGAATGCCGGGTGGAATGCCTGCCGGAATGCCCGACCTGTCGTCGATGCCCAAGGGCCTCGATCAATTGCCGCCGGGACTCGAGGGAATCGATCTCTCGCAGCTGAAGCTGCCGAAGAAGTAAGCGGGCCTGCGGTGTCGGCATTGCGGGTGCGGGGACGCGGGCTGCCGGACGAGTCCCCGATCGACCTGTGGATCGACGGCGGCGTCCTGTCCACGGAGCCCATCGCCGATGCCGACTTCATCCACGACGGCGGGTGGATACTGCCCGGGCTCGTCGACGCGCACTGTCATGTCGGCATCGAGTACGGCGGAGGACACACCGACCTGGCCGGGTCGATCGCGCAGGCCGAGACCGAACGAGGCGTCGGGGCTCTGCTGCTGCGTGACGCGGGATCTCCGGTCGACACGCGGGCGTTGGACGACCACGACGATCTGCCACGCATCATCAGGGCGGGGCGGCACATCGCCTCCCCGAAGCGATACATCCCTGGCCTGGCGATCGACATCGAGGACGAATTACAACTTCCCGAGGCGGTGGCGCAACAAGCGCGATTCGGCGACGGGTGGGTCAAGCTCGTCGGTGACTGGATCGACCGCTCGGTGGGAGACCTCCGGCCCCTCTGGAACGACGCGATCCTCGTCGACGCCATTGCCGCGGCCCATGCGGAAGGGGCACGCGTCACCGCGCACGTCTTCGGGGAAGACGCGCTCCCCGGACTGATCGCGGCAGGCATCGACTGCATCGAACACGGCACCGGCCTGACCGACGAGACCATCGAGATGATGGTCGAGCACGGGACAGCGTTGGTGCCGACGTTGATCAACATCGAGACCTTTCCCGGCATCGCGGACTCGGCCACCCGCTACCCGGTCTACGCCCGGCACATGCGCGCGTTGCATGCGCGAGTCGGCGATACCGTCGGCCGTGCCCACGACGCAGGTATCCCGATCTTCGCCGGAACCGACGCCGGCGGATCCATCGCGCACGGCCGCATCGCCGACGAGGTGGACGCTCTGGGACGCGTCGGATTGTCACCGACCGACGCGCTCGGTGCTGCTTGCTGGGACGCCCGGTCGTGGCTGGGGCGAGGCGGGCTCGAGCACGGTGCGCCCGCCGATCTCGTCGTGTACTCCGACGACCCGCGCGGGGGAGCGGACGTGTTGTCCAACCCCGAGCTGGTGATTCTGCGCGGCCGCGTGACCGATCGTCGTGGACGCGCCGCGAGTGGATCGGGATACGTCGATGGTTGATCCGCGGCAAGGCCCGGACCGATTCGATGCCGACCAGTTCGGCCGCACACCAGGAGGCGCGGGGGAATTCGACGTGAACCGGCCCAGCTGGGCGGGAATGGCACCGATGAATCACGTGCAACAGCAGGGCTCGGGACTGTCCGAGACCTACTGGCGTGCCGAAGCAGCGGCCGAGGAGCGCAGACCCGGCCAACGGTGGGGACTGCCGGCGGCCGCCCTCGTGCTCGGCCTCAATCTTGCCGGGTTCCTGCTCCTCGGCCTGGTCGTGTCCTCGGAGTCCTCGCCGCTGTTCGTCGTGGGGATCATGATCCCGAGCCTGCTCGCCGCAGGACTGGCGGTGGCGGTGACGATGTCGAGGGGCAACGGCCCCGTCGTCGACTTCGGGCTACCGAGATCCGTTCACGAACTCGTCGGTCATATCCGATCGGGTCTGGCCTGGGGCGGAGTCGCCCTCGTCGGTGGAGTGCTGCTCGCACTCGTGCTGCTCTCGCGTATCGATTTTCAGGATCAGGCACCGCTGGGCGGTATGGCAGACATCGCCGTGGGGTGGAAAGTCGTTTTCGCCGTGTGGATTTGGATCGGCGCACCGATCTGCGAAGAAACGATGTTCCGCGGCATGTTGTGGGGAGCTCTCGAAAAGCGCACTCGACCCATGCCGATGGCGTGGCTGGGCAACCGCTGGGTGGTCCTGGTGATCACGGCGGTGATGTTCGCGATCTGGCACCGAGAATGGTGGCGCTTCGTCGTCCTGCTGTGGGGAGGACTCGCCATCGGCATCGCGAGAATGAGAAGTGGCTCGATCGTCGCGTCGACCACGGCTCACTCCGTCAACAACACCTTTCCGGCTTTGGTGATTCTGCTGGCCTGACCGGGCGATTGAGGGTATCGGGTGGTCGTCTGGCAGAATGGACCGCTGTTCGCCCGTCTCCGGTTACGTACCGCGCGGCGGTCACGACAACTCCAACGCAAAACCGGGTTCGCATGCCGTGCGAACCGCTGAATTGCGCAGTGACCACTCCTCGAAAGGCTTCACCAGAACATGGCCGTCAAGATCAAGCTCATGCGTATCGGCAAGATCCGCACCCCGCATTACCGCGTCGTCATTTCCGACGCCCGCACCCGCCGTAACGGCCGTGCAATCGAGACCATCGGGACGTACGAGCCCAAGCAGGACCCCAGCGTCATCGAGATCAACTCCGAGCGTGCGCAGTACTGGCTGGGCGTCGGCGCGCAGCCGACCGAGCCCGTCGAGGCACTGCTGAAGATCACCGGCGACTGGCAGAAGTTCAAGGGCCTACCCGGCACCGAGGGCACCCTCCGCGTCGCCGAGCCCAAGCCGTCCAAGCTCGACCTCTTCAACGCTGCGCTGGCGCAGGCGGATTCCGAGCCCCAGGGCGAGGCCACCACCGCCAAGAAGAAGAAGGCACCGAAGTCGGACGATTCCGCTGCCGCGGACACCACCGACGCTGCAGCAACCGAGACGGCAAACGCGCCGGCCGCCGAGGCTGCTGAGAAGTGAGTGCCGTTGTCGCCGATGCCGTCGAACATCTCGTTCGCGGCATCGTCGCCAATCCCGATGACGTTCGCGTCGAGATGATCACCGGCCGTCGTGGACGCACCGTGGAAGTTCACGTGCACCCCGACGACCTGGGCAAGGTCATCGGACGCGGTGGTCGCACCGCTACGGCGCTGCGCACTCTCGTCTCCGGAATCGGTGGTCGCGGCATCCGAGTCGACGTCGTCGACACGGACCAATAGGTCACGTAACCCATCATGGAGCTGGTCATCGGTCGTGTCGCCAAGTCGCACGGCATCAAAGGTGAAGTGGTTGTCGAGGTTCGCACCGACGACCCCGACGACAGATTCGCCGTCGGCACTGTTCTGCGTGGCCGCAAGCCACGATCGAATGCACAGCCCGTGACACACACGGTGGACGCCGTCCGGGAACACTCCGGGCGGCTTCTGCTGCGTCTGAACGGCATCGACGACAAGACCGCAGCGGACGAACTGCGCGGGATTCTCTTCGTCGTCGAATCCACCGATCTCCCGCCGTCCGACGATCCGGACGAGTTCTACGATCACGAACTCGAAGGCCTCACCGTGGTACTCACCGACGGTTCGGTCGTCGGTACCGTCCGCGAGGTCCTGCACTCGGCAGCAGGCGAACTGCTGTCCATCACGCCGAGTGCTGACGAGGAATCCGGTCGTTCCGAGATACTCGTACCCTTCGTCTCGGCCATCGTGACCTCTGTGTCGTTGGCAGACAAGACAATCGAGATCGATCCGCCCGAGGGCTTGCTGGATCCGGAGTAGTTCGTGCGCCTCGACGTCGTCACCATCTTCCCGGAATACCTCACCCCACTGCGTACTGCTCTGCTCGGTAAGGCGATCGGTCGCGGGCTGGTATCGGTGGACGTTCACGACCTGCGCTCCTGGACCCACGACGTGCACAAGGCCGTCGACGATTCCCCGTACGGCGGCGGGCCGGGAATGGTCATGAAGCCGACCGTCTGGGGTGACGCACTCGACCACGTGCTGACCGACGAGTCGCTCCTCGTCGTCCCCACTCCCGCAGGGGTGCCGTTCACGCAACGTACGGCCGAAAGATGGTCCACCGAACAGCATCTCGTGTTCGCGTGCGGTCGCTACGAAGGCATCGATCAACGCGTGTTCGACGACGCTGCACGCCGCGTTCGGGTCGAGGAAGTCAGCATCGGAGACTACGTTCTCATCGGCGGCGAGGCGGCAGTACTGGTCATGGCCGAGGCCGTCGTCAGATTGATGCCGGGCGTACTCGGAAATCAGCAGTCGCACCAAGAGGATTCGTTCTCCGATGGGCTGCTGGAAGGTCCGAGTTACACCCGGCCGGCCCGATGGCGAGAACTCGACGTCCCCGAGATTCTGTTGTCCGGCGACCACGCGAAGATCGCCGCCTGGCGTCGAGAACAATCTCTGCGCAGAACAGCGGACCGACGCCCGGATCTACTGACGGACTGACGTTTTCAGCTGATTCTGCCGTCGGGGAACAACATCGACACGAAGCCGGTCAGGGTGTCCCGTGCGTGCAGTGCGCTGGCGTCGTCGCTCACGTCGACGACGGCCGTGTCCGGGTAACTTTCCATGTCGTCGGCGTAGAAGATGTCTTCACGGGACGACAGGGCCAGTACGTAGCGATTGTCCGCGCCGATGGTTCCCGTCGACAGATGGACCCAGCGATCGGACACGCAGCACATCCAGCCCTGCTTGACTGCATGCACGGTCTCGCCAGGTAAGCCGTCGACGATCCCGAAGTGTTGCTTGTAGCCGTCGGCAGCTACGGGGGCCGAGCGTCGCAGCATTCCGATGATGATGTCGGTCGACGCGGTGGTCAGGCCGCCGCTGCCGTTCAGCAGCCCGGCGTAGTAGCCGACCAGGTCACTGGGAGTCGTTTCCGTGTTGTACCACTGGTCGTCGCCGGGAGCGTCGGTGTTCCTCAGGGCATATCGCGCCGCGACTGCGCGGACGATCTCGGACGAACCGTATCGATACCAGAGCGTGTATGCGGCATTGTCGTCGGAGAACTCGAGCATGCTGGTCATCGTGGCCAGCTCGTCGGCGGAGACGGGGCGGTTCTGCGACTGCGCCTCGAACATCACCTCGTCGGCAATGAAGAGCTTGGAGACCGACGCCGTTTCGATCGGCTCGTCGGCATCGCTGCTGTAGTAGGAACCGGTCTCTCGATCCAGCAACGCGAAGTTCACATCGGCACCTCGGGCTTGCGCCGATTCCACCGCCATCGGAATACGCGCTTCCAAGGCCACGCCGTCGACCTTCTGGATATCCGGGAACGGTGATGCCGATGTCTCGGCCGAATCCCTGCCACCGGGATCGCCGGCCTGATCATCGGGCGGTACGGAGCACGCGCTCAGGACCAACAGTGCTGCGCAGGTGGCGGTCAGTAACCGAGCCCCCCTGACCATCTACAGAACTCTCCCGCACATAGAACCGCTGACCGACCTGTCCCACACTAGCGGTAGGGTCCATCGCCGTGACCACTGCTCTGAAATCTGTGAACAAGCGCATAGCCGAAGAACTCGATGTTCGCGAAGAACAGGTTCGTGCCGCTGTAGAACTCCTCGACGGCGGGTCCACGGTCCCGTTCATCGCGCGCTACCGCAAGGAGGTCACCGGCACACTCGACGACGCGCAATTGCGCCAACTCGACGAGCGACTTCGATACCTCCGAGAACTCGACGAGCGGCGAGATGCCGTCATCGAATCGATTCGTTCGCAGGGCAAACTCGACGACGCGCTCGAACAGTCGCTGATGCTGGCCGAGACCAAGGCCCGCGTCGAGGACATCTACCTGCCGTTCAAGCCCAAGCGTCGGACGAAGGCACAGATTGCGCGGGAGGCCGGCCACGAACCCGTCGCAGATGCCTTGTTCACCGATCCGTCCACCGACCCGGCGCAGTTCGATCAGGAGCAGCTCGACGGGGCACGAGCAATTCTCGTCGAGCGTTTCGCCGAGGATGCCGACCTGGTGGGTGAGCTGCGTGAACTGATGTGGACCTCCGGCAAGCTGGTCGCCACCGTGCGCAAGGGAAAAGAGGAGGAAGGCGCGAAATTCTCGGACTACTTCGAGTTCTCCGAACCGTTCACGAGCCTGCCCTCGCATCGCATCCTCGCGACGCTACGTGGTGAGAAGGAAGAGATTCTGTCCCTCGGGTTCGAACCCGAGCGGGACGAGCCGACTCCCGGTGTGCCCAGTGTCTACGAGGGGCGTATCGCAACCAAGTTCGGAATCGCAGATCGCGGCCGCCCGGCCGACAAGTGGCTGCTCGATACCGTTCGCTGGGCATGGCGCACCAAGATGCTGGTCACCGTCTCACTCGATACGCGCATGAGACTGCGCCAGTCGGCCGAGAAGGACGCCGTGGACGTGTTCGCGAGCAACCTCAAAGACCTGTTGTTGGCCGCACCCGCCGGAAACCGCACCACGATGGGACTCGACCCGGGCTTTCGTACCGGAACGAAGGTGGCGATCGTCGACGCCACCGGCAAGGTCGTCGACTACGACACGATCTATCCCCACAAGCCGCAGGGCAAGTGGGACCAGGCGGTGGCCACACTCGCCGGGCTCGCGGCCAAGCACAAGGTGGAGCTCATCGCCATCGGAAACGGTACGGCGTCACGCGAAACCGATTCTCTGGCAGCAGAATTGATTGCAAAATTCCCGGCGGCGAATTTGACCAAGGTGGTGGTGTCCGAGGCGGGTGCCTCGGTCTACTCGGCGTCGGCGTACGCCTCGAGTGAGCTGCCCGAACTCGACGTCTCCATCCGCGGCGCGGTCTCGATCGCTCGCAGGCTGCAGGATCCGTTGGCCGAGCTGGTCAAGATCGACCCCAAGTCCATCGGTGTCGGCCAGTACCAGCACGACATCTCCGAAACTCTGCTCGCCCGTTCTCTCGGGGCCGTGGTCGAGGATGCGGTGAACGCGGTGGGTGTCGACGTCAACACAGCGTCGGTGCCCTTGCTGTCGAGGGTCTCCGGTATCGCCGGTTCGCTCGCCGAGAGCATCGTGGCGCACCGCGACCAGAACGGTCCGTTCGCCAGCCGCAGTACCCTCAAGGACGTACCGCGCTTGGGTCCCAAGGCTTTCGAGCAGTGCGCCGGGTTCCTGCGCATCTCCGGGGGAGAGGATCCACTCGACCGCTCCAGCGTGCACCCGGAGGCCTATCCCGTCGTGCGCCGCATCGTCGGCAAGGCAGGCGTGGGCGTGCGCGAGGTGGTCGGCAACACCGCACTCCTGCGCCGCCTCGACCCCGCGGAATTCGTCGACGAACGATTCGGGTTGCCCACTGTCACCGACATCATCTCCGAGTTGGAGAAGCCTGGACGCGACCCGCGTCCGGAGTTCAAGACCGCTACCTTCGCAGCCGGTATCGAGAAGGTCGCCGACCTGAAGCCGGGGATGACGCTCGAAGGTGTCGTGACGAACGTGGCGGCGTTCGGTGCTTTCGTCGACGTCGGCGTGCATCAGGACGGACTCGTTCACGTCTCTGCGATGTCGCACAACTTCGTCAAGGACCCGCGTGAGGTCGTCAAATCCGGCGATGTGGTGCGGGTCAAGGTGATGGAGGTCGACATCCCACGTCAGCGCATCGGCCTGAGTCTGCGGTTGGACGACGAGCCCGGTGCGAGCGGTGGCAAGGACGCACCTCGTGGGCAGCAGGGTGACCGCTCGCGCGGTACGTCCTCGAGCAAGGGCAACGGCCGTCAGAGCAATGGCGGCCAGGGCAACCGCCCGCAACGCGACCGACGCGGCGGTGGCCCCGCAGCGACACCTGCGGCAGGTTCCATGGCCGACGCGTTGCGCAAAGCGGGCTTCGGGAAGTAGCGCTCGGACTTTCCCGGTCGATGCCGACCCCGGCGGCGACGAACGAGAATAGGCTGATTCGGCGATATCCGTTGTTTCGGGCGTGCGGCGGGAAGGACGTGGAGCGCGTGAGGTGGTTGGAGCACGGTGTCGTCGAGCACGGCCGCCTTCCGTTGCTCTGCTTCCTGCTCGGCCTACTCGTGGGATTTTTGCTGATTCGCCTGAGCGTCAGAATGATTCGCGCGGATGTGAAGTGGTGGCCGGGCAACATCACCCCTGGCGGTCAGCACATTCACCATGTCGTGTTCGGAATCGTGCTGATGCTGTTGGCGGGGATCGGCCTCATCGCGGTGTACGTGGACGGGTCGCAGACGATCGGTGCCGTGCTGGCGGCGATCTTCGGCAGCGGTGCTGCCCTCGTGCTCGACGAATTCGCACTCATCTTCTATCTCCGCGACGTCTACTGGTCCGAGCAGGGCCGAACATCCGTCGATGCGGTGTTCGCAGCCGTCGCCTTCACCGGGTTCCTGCTACTGGGACTTCACCCGTTGGAGTTGCTCAGCCCCGCCGATTTCTGGGCCGATCCCGATCCCTGGGTTCGCGGAACACTCGGTGTGCTGGCACTGCTCAACCTGAGTCTGTGTGTCGTCGTGCTGCTCAAGGGCAAGATCTGGACCGGGCTGATCGGGCTGTTCGTTCTGCCCATCCTCATTCTGGCCGCCGTCCGACTCAGCAGGCCGAGTGCGCCCTGGGCGAGGTGGCGCTACACGAGCAGACCGAAGAAGATGGAGCGTGCGCTGCGGCGAGAGAAGAAGTGGCGCAGGCCGCTGATACGGGCCAAGATCTACCTGCAGGATGCGATCGCGGGCAAGCCCAGCATCGTTCATGCGGTCGAGGCCACCGAGGACGAGCTCGCGCGGACCGTGGTGCCCGCACCCCAGGCCGGAACCGTGGCCCAGTCCTCGGTCGGGGCGATTTCCTCGAACGCCTGACGGTCTGGCACAATAGGCGGGTTGCCTCTCGCGAGGCACACACCTCACTCGGAGTACGAACCAGTTGTGCCGCCCCGGTGGCGAGCCGCTCGGTTCCTCTGCTCAAGCGCAGAACGCAAGGATGGCACAACCGATGAACACCCTGGACTTTCTCGACAATCAGTCGCTGCGTAGCGACATCCCCGATTTCCGCCCCGGCGACACGCTGAACGTGCACGTCAAGGTTATCGAAGGCTCGAAAGAGCGTATTCAGATCTTCAAGGGCGTCGTGATTCGACGTCAGGGCGGTGGCGTCCGCGAGACGTTCACCGTTCGTAAGGTGTCGTTCGGCGTCGGCGTGGAGCGCACTTTCCCGGTGCACAGCCCCAACATCGCGCAGTTCGAGGTCCTCACTCGCGGCGACGTTCGTCGCGCGAAGCTGTACTACCTCCGCGATCTGCGTGGCAAGGCCGCCAAGATCAAAGAAAAGCGCTGACCCGGTCGTATCGACCGCTTCGAGCAGCAACCATGCCGCGTCACCGAACATCGGTGACGCGGCATGGTGCGTTGGAGCCGCCGCCCTGATGTTTCGGACGCACCGGTACGAGCGATGCTCGGTGAAAACGCCGCAGGCGCGGACCGACCGGCCCGCGGGCGACGGTTCCGGCTAACCTGTCCAGGTGACGCAGTCCCCACAGGATCCGACCCCACAGGGTTCGACGAACGAGCCCGACGACGAGTCTCCCCGGAACAAGCGTGCGGATCGCAAGCAGCGGTCCTTCTGGCGCGAACTTCCCATCCTCATTCTGGTAGCTCTCGTGCTGAGTTTTCTGCTTCAGACGTTCGTCGCCCGGGTCTATCTCATCCCATCCGAATCCATGGAACCGACACTGCACGGCTGCGCCGGCTGCACCGGGGACCGCATCGTCGTGGAGAAGATCGGCTATCGATTCGGCGATCCGAAGCCCGGCGATATCGTCGTGTTCCGCGGCCCCGATTCCTGGAACGACGAATTCGTCTCGCAGCGCTCCGACAATTCGGTCATCCGCGGGGCCCAGGAAGTGGGCTCTTTGATCGGAGTCGTCGCTCCGGACGAGAACGATCTGGTCAAGCGGGTCATCGCCACCGGTGGCCAGACGGTCGAGTGCTGTGACGCTCAGGGACGGGTGCTCGTGGACGGAAAGCCGTTGGACGAGCCGTACATACAGATGGATTTCCCGTTCGTTCCGGACACGATGACGTGCGACACCGAATTGAAATCGGGCCGGTGCTTCGACCCTGTCACGGTGCCCGAGGGCAACATCTGGGTCATGGGCGACAATCGCAGCAATTCGCGAGACTCGCGGTATCACGTCACCGACGAGTTCACCGGCACCGTTCCGCTGGACAACGTGATAGGTAAGGCCGTGGCCATCGCGTTGCCGCCATCGCGAACCGGCCTCCTGGACTCGCCGGACATTCAGGGTCGATGACGGCACGTCCTCGTCCCGCGCCTCGTGCGCGCGCATCTCTGAGCCGCTCGTCGTGGCCGCCGCGTCCGATCATCAGGAGGGCGGCGGGGCTGCGGACCATGGAATCGGCACTCGAACGCAACGGGCTCGGTCCGGTTGCGGGTGTCGACGAGGCAGGCCGGGGAGCCTGCGCGGGGCCGTTGACGGTCGCGGCGTGCATCCTGGGCTCTCGGTCGCACACTGCCCTCGCGGACCTCGACGATTCCAAGAAGCTGACCGAGCGTCGCCGGGAGGAGCTCTTTCCCCGGATCAAGAAATTGGCACTGGCATGGAGTGTGGTGTTCGTCGACGCGGCCGAGGTCGACCGCATCGGGGTGCACGTGGCGAACATCGAGGGAATGCGCCGCGCGGTGGCGGGCCTGGGCCTCACTCCCGGGTATGTCCTCACCGACGGCTTTCGGGTTCCCGGACTTCCGGTGCCGTCTCTACCCGTCATCGGAGGGGATGCCACAGCTGCCTGCATCGCTGCGGCCAGTGTGCTGGCCAAGGTGTCCAGAGACCGGTTGATGGTGCAGATGGACACCGACATTCCCGGTTACGGATTCGCCGTGCACAAGGGGTACAGCACACGTGCGCATTCGACCGCGATGACCACGCTCGGCCCGACCCGGGAGCATCGAATGTCCTATGCCAACGTGGCTGCCGCGGCAGCCGGTCGCTCGCGTAGCGAGGTCGACGCACTGGGGCGAATGGACTGCACCGACGACGGTGCGCCATGATTGAATTTCACGCCCGACTGGAGGATGAAAGAGACCGATGAGTGCCGAAGATCTCGAAAAGTACGAAACCGAGATGGAGCTCTCGCTGTACCGCGAGTATCGGGACATCGTCGGACAGTTCAACTATGTCGTCGAAACCGAGCGTCGTTTCTATCTCGCGAACTCCGTCGAACTCATTCCGCACAATGCCGACGGTGAGATCTACTTCGAATTGCGGATGTCGGACTCGTGGGTATGGGACATGTACCGACCGGCTCGTTTCGTCAAGCACGTGCGGGTGATCACGTTCAAGGACGTCAACATCGAAGAGCTGGACAAACCTGATCTGCGTCTCCCCGAATAGTCGGTTCCGGGTCGGATCGGCAGGTGTGCCCGGTGCCTGACGGGTGCACCTGGACGGTTCCGCTCGGCGGATTCCCCGTGTGAAGTGTTCCGAAGCGCACCGATCAGCGAAAAGCTGGACAACCGACCGAATAATTCCGCGTGTGCTGTTTCGGGCTGGGGCCCGTTGCCGTGTTACGTCGAGCGCGGGAGAATCGTCGAAATGTGAGCGCCGAATTCTGTTGTCTCCCATAGTGTTTCGATTTAATGATGCAAATAGCTTCTGGTATTCACACGTTTTCGTACCGAATGTTTTCGACCCTACGCCGATGTGAACATCGTTGGGTCTTTGCCTCGGTCCGATAATCGGTGGTAGAACTTGAATTACCACATTCTCCCAGACGCGTAAGAGGTACGAGATGGCACGCAAGACGCTTGTCCAGATGATCGACGATGTCGACGGTTCAGTAATCAAAGAAGGCCAGGGGGAGTCGATCGAATTCGGTATCGGTGGAAACCAGTACCGCATCGACTTGAATCTCAAGCATGCGAACGAACTGCACGAGCAGCTGGCTTTCTGGATCGAGCACGCCGAGAAGATTTCCGGTCGCCGCCCCCGTAAGACCGGTGCCGCGCCGGCACCGGCTCGAGGAAAGGTCGATCTGCAGGACATCAGAGCGTGGGCTCGCGAGAACGGCCACGAGGTCAGCGCCCGAGGTCGAATCAGCCAGGAAGTTCAGGCCGCCTACGAGGCTGCGCACTGACCGCCTCCCAGCCTTGATATGCCCGCTGTCTTCGGTCAGCGGTAGTTCGGTCATCGAATTCGATTACCGATTCCGTGCTTCAGCTCCGTCCGTGCGGTAATCCGGACGGAGCTTTTGCATGTTCGAACCATTTGTCGGGCGATCGACAGGGCATGAACGCCGGTAAGCACACAGGTACGACAAAACAGGTGTTTCGGCCCTGCGATTCGACGGTTCTCTCCACAGGATTGCGCGTGTCCACAGGGCAATGCGGCACCTGCACTTTCTCGGAATCACCTCCTTTCGGTCGTGTCACCGTCATGGCGACCGGATCCGGCCGTGCTGTGCGGCCGCAGAGTGGAGGAATTCGACATGCCGACCAATCAAGAACTCGGGGCCCGCGGTGAGGACCTTGCTGCACGCCATCTCGAGCACATCGGCCTGGAGGTGATCGAGCGGAATTGGCGGCATCGTTCGGGGGAGCTCGACATCATTGCGCGCGAGGGCGAGACGATGGTGTTCGTCGAAGTCAAAACGCGTTCGGGAATCGGTTACGGAACGCCGGCGGAAGCGGTGACGTACACCAAGCAGACTCGGATCAGAGGATTCGCGTTGCAGTGGCTTTCGCTTCGCGGAGGGCCGTGGGTCCACATCCGATTCGACGTGATCGCCATCGTGATCGGTCGCGGTGACGACCCTGTTCTCACTCACGTCAGGGCGGCGTTCTGATGCCCCTGGGACGAGCCCATTCGGTGGCGGTCAACGGCGTCGACGGAGTATTGGTGGAGATCGAAGCCGATATCGGTCAGGGTCTTCCGGGGACCCATCTGGTAGGACTGCCCGATACCGCGCTGAACGAATCGCGTGATCGGGTCAAGGCCGCGGTGAAGAATTCGGGTGGTACCTGGCCGGACAGTCGAGTGATTCTCGCGTTGTCTCCGGCGACGTTGCCCAAGGGTGGCTCGGTGTACGACCTCGCGCTGGCATTGTCGGTCCTCGACGCCGCCAAGGCCATTCCGCGGGGAAGCCTGTCGGAGACGGTGTTTCTGGGTGAGTTGGCTCTGGACGGCAGGTTGCGTGCGGTCCGCGGGGTACTGCCCGGAGTGCTCGCGGTGAAGGCGGCGGGGTGGCAGCGGGTGGTGGTGCCGAGTCGGTGTCTGCCCGAAGCGGGTCTGGTGGACGGTATCGAGGTGTTGGGTGCCGATTGCCTGGCGGATGTCGTTGCGTGGCTTCGTGGTGAGCAGGCGCTGGAATCGCCCACCCCCACCGACTGGCATCAGGAGAGCTATCCGGATCTCAGTGACGTTGCCGGTCAGGCGGATGCCCGATGGGCGTTGGAGGTCGCTGCGGCCGGTGCGCATCACATCATGTTGACCGGCCCACCGGGAATCGGGAAAACAATGCTCGCGCAACGTCTTCCGGGGATTCTCCCGCCGCTCACCGAGTCCGAGGCGCTGGAGGTGACCGCGATCCATTCGGTGGCGGGGCTGCTGACGAGTGCGCGGCCGCTGATCACATCGCCGCCGTTCATCGCCCCACACCATTCGACGTCGGTGAGCGCGTTGGTCGGAGGAGGTACCGGAATGGCCAAACCGGGCGCAGTCAGTCGCGCGCATCGCGGAGTCCTGTTTCTCGACGAATGCGCCGAGATGAGCATCCGGGTACTCGAAGCGCTGCGAACCCCACTCGAAGACGGTGAAATTCGGATTGCGCGTCGAGACGGGGTGGCCCGGTACCCGGCGAGGTTCCAACTCGTCCTGGCGGCCAATCCGTGTCCGTGCGCCCCGGCGCGGCAGGCCGACTGCGTGTGCGCGCCCACTGCTCGCCGCAAGTACTTGGGAAAACTGTCCGGACCGCTCCTCGACCGGGTCGATCTCCGAATTCAGATGATGGGAGTCGCGACCGGGGCGCTGGTCGATGACATCGGAGAAGGAACGGCCGATATTCGCGCCCGCGTGACGGGAGCGAGGGATGCTGCCGCTCATCGTTGGTCGGAGTTCGGGTGGAGGACCAATGCGGAAGTGCCCGGACCCGCGCTGCGTCAACGGTTTCGGCTCGCTCGGTCGACGCTGGTACCGATCGAGCGGGCATTGCGCAATGGATCGCTGACCGCGCGCGGCGCGGATCGTGCGATTCGGGTGGCGTGGACTCTGAACGATCTCGCCGGCGGCACCGTGCCCGGTGCAGACGAGGTCGGTGCCGCACTGGATTTTCGAGACAGGGGAGTGGCATGACCTATGACGCACGTCGGCTGGCGTGGGCGTATCTGTCCCGGGTGGCACAGGGTCCGCATCGCACGGTGACGGACCACGCCGCTGCCCACGGCCCCGAGGTCACCGCCGCAGCCGTACGCGCCGGACACTTGGGTGAGCGACTGGCAGCACGGGCTCATGTCGACACTGCAGCAGCAGATCTGGACCACATGGCCGCTCTCGGTGGACGGCTGATCACCCCTGACGACGACGAGTGGCCTGCGTGGCGTTTTCTCGGCTTCGATGGGTCCGGCCTTACCGCGGGTGTCGACACCTCGCCGCCGATCGCACTGTGGGCGTTGGGAAACCGGTCTGTCGGAGCAGACACCGAACGATCGGTGTCGATAGTCGGAACCCGAGCGTCGAGTCCGTACGGCGACCGCGTCACTGCCGAGATCTCCGCCGATCTGGCGCTGGACGGCTGGACCGTCGTGTCGGGTGCTGCCTTCGGTATCGATGCGGCAGCGCATCGCGCGGCACTCGGAGTCGAGGGGACGACGATGGCGGTGCTCGCCTGCGGCGTCGACCGGGCATACCCGGCGGGCCACTCCCGCCTGTTGCGTCAGATCGCCTCGAGCGGTGTCGTTCTCAGTGAATACGCGCCCGGAACCACTCCGGCCAAGCACCGGTTCCTGGCGCGCAACCGACTGGTGGCGGCTCTCGGTTCGGCGGTGGTGGTCGTCGAGGCGGGATGGCGGAGCGGGGCGCGCAACACCGCGGCGTGGGCGGCGAAACTGGGGCGCCCCGTTCTTGCGGTGCCGGGGCCGGTCACTTCTCCGACGTCGAAGGGATGCCATCGCATGATTCGTGAGGGTGAGGCCGTTCTGGTGTCGAGCTCGCACGATGTGGTGGCCGAGGCCGGGGCGCTCGGCTCGCCGGAGGAACCCCGTCCCGATCTGTTCCGGGAAATCGATGCGCTGTCCGAGACCGCACTGTTGATCTACGACGCGCTGCCGGCCACGGGAGCGTTGTCCACCCGTGAACTGTCGGAGAGTTCCGGAGTTCCGTTGTCGAAGGTCCGCGCCGCGCTACCGGTGATGGAGATGGACGGCTTCGTGAGCAACGACGAGACCGGGTGGGCCCGGGTGGTGCGCGGCTGAGGTGACGGCCCTACCGAGGCCCGGTGAAGGTAGGGTGTTAGGTAATGCTTAGTCGGTGCAGTGAGCATCGGCGTCGTTCGCTCGAAGAGGGGTCTGTAGTGCCGCGTAAGAAAACCACGTTGACCGTAGTGCGCACGGAAGCGCTGACCCCGCACATGCACCGGGTGTATCTGGGTGGTCCAGGCTTCGAGGAGTTCGACGCCATCGATAAGACCGATGCGTACGTCAAGCTGTTCTTCGGAACCGAGGACGAACCGATCATGCGGACCTACACCGTTCGATCCGTCGACACCGACGCGCGGGAAATCGCCATCGACTTCGTGGTGCACGGCGACGAGGGCGTCGCCGGACCGTGGGCCACACGCGCGAAGCCGGGCGACGAGATGTCGTTCTTCGGGCCGTCGGGGGCATACGCGCCTCGCCCCGACGCCGATTGGCACCTGTTCGCAGGCGACGAATCGGCTATCCCGGCCATCTCGGCTGCGGTCGAGGCCCTCCCGGAAGACGCCATCGCCAAGGTGTTCATCGAGGTCGGCGATCGTCACGACGAGATCTACATGGAGACTCTCGCAGTCGTCGACGTCACCTGGGTGCACCGGGGCGCGTCGTCGAACGAGATCGGCGACGACCGGGCCGGAGACAACGCACCGCTGATCGAGGCCGTCAAGAACACCGAATGGTTACCCGGGCAAGCGCAGGTGTTCGTCCACGGTGAGGCGCAGGCCGTCATGCACAACCTCCGTCCGTACATCCGCAAGGAACGTGGGGTCGGGGCCGAGTGGGCGTCGATCTCGGGTTACTGGCGTCGGGGGCGGACCGAGGAAACCTTCCGAGCCTGGAAGCGTGAGCTGGCACAGGCGGAGGCGGGAGTCGACGCCTGATCGCGCACCGACGTCCACCCGACGGCGTGTCCGGTTGTCGAGCGAGACGTCAGCGCCCAAGCTGAGCCGATGACCGATTCGCTGCCGCCGCACCTGGAGGTGCACGTCGAGGAGTTCGCCGAACACCTGCGCCTCGGACGGGAACGGTCGGAGCACACCATCCGGGCCTACGTTGCCGACGCGCGTTCGTTACTGGCGCACCTGGCCGCGTCCTCACCGGGCGCGACGATCGCCGATCTGGATCTGCGTGTCGTGCGCTCGTGGTTGGCGGGGTACTCGGCGGCCGGCGCGGCCCGGACATCGATGGCCAGGCGCACCTCGTCGGTGCGAACGTTCGGGGCGTGGCTCGAACGGGTCGGGGCTGTGAAGGTCGGCCCCGCGCAGCGTCTCGCGTCCCCGTCGGGTTACCGCACCCTGCCCGGAGTGCTGCGTCACGATCAAGCGACGCGAGCGCTGGACGCTGCCGAGTCGGGTGCCGCCGAACTCGATCCCATAGCGCTGCGCGATCGACTCGTCGTCGAACTGTTGTATGCGACCGGGGTCCGCGTGGGGGAGCTGTGCGGTCTCGATGTCGACGACGTGGACACCGATCGACGAGTCGTTCGGGTGGTGGGCAAGGGCAACAAGGAACGGTCGGCACCGTACGGTCTGCCGGCCGCGCAGGCACTCGACGCCTGGCTCACCGACGGCAGGCCTGCCCTGGCCGTCGATCGATCCGGACCGGCCCTGTTGCTCGGGCGTCGGGGTGGACGACTCGACCAGCGACAGGCCAGGTCGGCGGTGCATGCTGTGCTGGAGACAGTCCCCGGCGGCCCCAGCCTGGGACCGCACGGCCTCCGCCATACGGCAGCCACGCATCTGCTGGAAGGAGGTGCCGATCTCCGGGTGGTGCAAGAACTGCTCGGACATGCATCTCTTGCCACGACGCAGATCTACACTCACGTATCCGTCGAACGGTTGCGGGCGGTGCACGATCAGGCGCATCCCAGAGCATGAGCGTCGAGCTGGGCGGCGCATCGTTTGGTAGCGTCTGCCCAGGATCGACTACACCGAATACGGGGGACCGTGGACCGCGACCGACCGCAAGGTAAATCGGAGCCGTGGTCGACGCATGGCCACAGTGCGCCGGTGAACGGGGCACGACCCGGCAGTGCAGTCGACGGCAGTGCAGTCGCCGGCCGGGGTGACGATGCCGCCGGATCCGTACCGTCGGAACCGATGTCCACTCCACGCTCCACGCCCCGGCAGCCCCCGCCGTGGCAGACGCCCGATTCTGCGCAGCGACCACCCGTGCCCCCGCGGTACAACCCGCCCGTGCCGCTTCGACCGGGCCCGCCGGCCGCCTATCCCGACGCGCAGATGCCGCCCGTTCCGCCCGTCGGGGACGATCGGTCGCAGGCCCAGCCGGCCCAGCAGGCACCCTGGTCCCCGCAGCCGTGGGCAGGTGCCCCGAATCCGTATCGTCCGAGCAGTCAGGACCTGGGTGCCGAATCGCTGCTCAAACGACCCAAGCGCACCTCGTCGTCGGGGTGGCGTCGCGGTGTGCACCGGTTGACCGGTGGCGTCATCAACCCCGGCGAGTCGACGGCCGAGGAGCGCTACCGCAACCAGGTCGATCGCATACGCCAGCCGGTGCTGGGGGACTACCGCATCGCGTTCCTGTCGCTCAAGGGCGGGGTCGGCAAGACGACGACCACCCTGGGTCTGGGGTCGACGTTCGCGTCGCTGCGCGGAGATTGCGTCATCGCCGTCGACGCGAACCCGGATTTCGGGACACTCGGAGAGCGGGTACCGCGTCAGACCGCGTCGACTGTTCGCGACTTGTTGGCCGCAGCCCCGAACATTCGCCGGTATTCCGACATTCGCACTCATACCTCGCAGGCACCGAGCCGACTGGAAGTGTTGGCCGGTGAACGGGATCCCTCGGCGTCGGAGATGTTCGGCGAAGAGGACTATCGCGCGGTCATCGACATGCTGCAGGTCTATTACAACCTGATCCTCACCGACTGCGGAACCGGCATCATGCACTCGGCGATGAACGGGGTGCTGCAGCTGGCCAATGCGCTGGTTCTGGTCAGTTCGCCGGCCGTCGACGGGGCACGCAGTGCAGCCGCGACTCTGGACTGGCTGGAACTGCACGGATACGGCCATCTGGTCGAGCGCACGGTCGTGGTGATCAGTTCGGTCCGACCGGGTTCGTCCGCGGTCGACATGAACTTGTTGCAGCAGCACTTCCTGGAACGCTGCCGCGCGGTGCTGGTGGTTCCGTTCGACGAGCACCTCGCCGAGGGGGCCGTGGTCGATCTCGAGAAGCTGCGTCCCCAGACCAGGAGCGCTTTCGTCGAGCTTGCCGCCATGGTCGCGGACGACTTTCCTGCCGCGTCCGGTCGTCACTCCGGCCCTGCACGCTGACCGTCACCGAACCGGCTCCGGCACGGGTTTCAATCTGATCGGACGGGCACGCACCAGGGCCGTCGGATCGAGGTATTCGCGGCCCCGCTTGATGCCCCAGTGCAGGCATGTCGCCGTGCAGCCGTCGTGTCCCGACGTCAGCGAACCCAGGATGTCGCCGCGTCGTACTCGTGCTCCGGCCCCGACCGCCGCCGTCACGGGTTCGTACGTCGATCGAAGTCCGCCCGGATGGTCCACCGACACCACCGGCTTGCCGGCCACGGTGCCCGCGAATACGACCGTACCGTCGGCGACGGCCAGAACCGAGGTGCCGTCCGCCGCGGCGAGGTCGACCCCGCGATGGCCGGGGAGCCAATCGTGTTCCGGGCGGTCGAACGGTGTGACGACGCGAGGGTGCGGCCGTATCGGCCACGCGAACGAGTCCGATTCGGCTGCCGCGGCCGGCGTGGTCAGCACGATCGCGGCAAGAACGCAGGCGATGCACCCGGTACGAAGAGTGTTCACTCGTCGAGGATGGCCTGTGAATGTGCTGGAAAACGAGGCCCGGCACGAATTGTGGACAACCGAAAGATTCGTCCACAGGCACCGGAATCTCTTGACAGTCGGGCCTGGTTATGACGGGGGCCGCCGCAGGTCTACACTCCTTGTTGCGGCCTGTGCGTGCACGGGTCGACTTCGCGCGTCCGCGTCATCGTATCGACTGCCTCGGCAGAGTTCACGATACGAGAACCGGTTGTCGGCGGTCCTGATCCCCCTGTGGTTCAGGTCCGACAACTTCGGCGGTCGCCAGGGCAGAGGTCACCGACACTCTGCGTCAACCGAACCATGAAAGAGAGTTATTCAGCCATGGCTGTAGTAACAATGAAGCAGCTGCTCGACAGCGGCACACACTTCGGACACCAGACCCGTCGCTGGAACCCGAAGATGAAGCGATTCATCTTCACCGACCGCAACGGCATCTACATCATCGACTTGCAGCAGACTCTGACCTTCATCGACAAGGCCTACGAGTTCGTCAAGGAGACGGTCGCCCACGGCGGCACCGTTCTGTTCGTCGGCACCAAGAAGCAGGCACAGGAGTCCATCGCCGCTGAGGCAACTCGCGTGGGCATGCCCTACGTGAACCAGCGCTGGCTCGGTGGCATGCTCACCAACTTCCAGACCGTGCACAAGCGCCTGGTCCGCCTCAAGGAGCTCGAGGCAATGGAGCAGACCGGTGGCTTCGAGGGACGCACCAAGAAGGAAATCCTCATGCTCACGCGTGAGATGACCAAGCTCGATCGCACCCTCGGCGGCATCCGCGACATGGCCAAGGTTCCGTCGGCCATCTGGATCGTCGACACCAACAAGGAGCACATCGCCGTCGGCGAAGCGCGCAAGCTGAAGATCCCGGTCATCGCGATCCTGGACACCAACTGCGATCCCGACGTGGTCGACTACCCGATCCCGGGTAACGACGACGCGATCCGTTCCGCTGCGCTGCTGACCAAGGTCGTCGCATCCGCAGTGGCCGAAGGTGTGCAGGCCCGTGCAGGCCAGAACACCGCAACCGACGCCAAGCCCGAGGTCGGCGCAGGCGAGCCGCTCGCAGAGTGGGAGCTCGAGCAGCTCGCACAGGCGTCCCCGGCCGCTGACGCTCCGGCAGCAGAGGCTCCCGCAGCCGATGCGCCGGCCGCCGACGCCCCGGCAGCAGAAGAAGCACCGGCAGCAGAAGAAGCACCGGCCGCTCAGGCTTGATCGAATTCGGTCCCGGTTCACCCTCAGGGGTGGGCCGGGGCCGCTTCGGTATGTCAGGGTTGTGATCGGACCGGCTCCACAGCGAGCCCGTCGATCACGCTTCTAGAACAGCACTTTCGTCAACGCCCGTATTCAGACTTTTGAGGAGGCTCGCCCACGATGGCGAACTACACTGCCGCCGACGTCAAGCGGCTCCGCGAGCTCACCGGCTCCGGAATGATGGACTGCAAGAACGCACTCGCCGAGAACGACGGCGACTACGACAAGGCCGTCGAGTACCTGCGTATCAAGGGTGCCAAGGACGTCGGCAAGCGCGCCGAGCGCAACACCGCCGAAGGCCTCGTCGTCGCCGAGGGTGGAGTGCTCGTGGAGATCAACTCCGAGACCGACTTCGTGGCCAAGAACGACGAGTTCCAGACGTTCGCCGCGTCCGTCGCGGCGACGGCTGCAGCAGGCGAGCCTGCTGATGTCGACGCTCTCAAGGCACTCGACCTGAACGGCAAGACCGTCGAGACGGCTCTGAACGAGTTGTCGGCCAAGATCGGCGAGAAGCTCGAAATTCGCCGCGTCGTGTCCTACGACGGTAACACCGCGACCTACCTGCACAAGCGCAGCGCGGACCTGCCGCCTGCCGTCGGCGTGCTGGTGGAGTACACCGGTGACGGCGACGCCGCCGGCGATGCTGCGCGCGCTGCCGCGATGCAGATCGCAGCGCTCAAGGCCAAGTACGTCACCCGTGACGAGGTTCCCGAGGATCTGGTCGCCGCCGAGCGTCGGATCGCAGAAGAAACCGCGCGCGAAGAGGGCAAGCCGGAGCAGGCTCTGCCGAAGATCGTCGAAGGTCGCGTCAACGGATTCTTCAAGGACGTCGTTCTCACCGAGCAGAAGTCGGTTCAGGACGGCAACAAGACCGTCAAGGCCATCCTCGACGAGGCCGGCGTGACCATCACCCGTTTCTCCCGATTCGAGGTCGGCGCCAGCTAGTCTGCGCTCGATCCGATCGAGGCGATGCCGTTCATTCGATTTCATCGAGTGGACGGCATCGTTCGTGCGCGAGGCAGGTCGGAGCCGTGTCCACCGATCGGGTGCCGATAGGGCAGGATGATCGGTGAGTAAACCGTAGTGTTCGACGAGTACCGAGGAGAGCTATGACCGATCCGGCCCCTGACCGTCCCGGGTTCCGACGCGTGATGCTCAAACTGGGTGGGGAGATGTTCGGTGGTGGCCAGGTGGGGCTCGATCCGGATGTCGTGAACAACGTTGCCGAGCAGATCGCCGAGGTGGTGGCCACCGGAGTTCAGGTCGCCGTGGTGATCGGTGGCGGAAACTTCTTCCGCGGTGCCGAATTGCAGCAGCGGGGGATGGACCGATCTCGCTCGGACTACATGGGCATGCTCGGCACGGTCATGAATTGTCTTGCGCTGCAAGATTTTCTGGAAAAGCAGGGTGTTGCCACCAGAGTTCAGACCGCGATCACGATGGGCCAGGTGGCCGAGCCGTACCTCCCGCTGCGCGCGCGACGGCACCTCGAGAAGGGGCGTGTCGTCATCTTCGGCGCAGGTATGGGCATGCCGTACTTCTCGACGGATACCACGGCGGCGCAGCGGGCGCTCGAGATCGGTGCCGAGGTGCTGTTGATGGCCAAGGCCGTCGACGGTGTCTACTCGGCCGATCCACGGCTCGATCCCGACGCGACGATGTTCGACACGATCACCCACCGCGAAGCCATCGAGCGAGGCCTCAAAGTTGCCGACGCGACTGCCTTCAGCCTCTGCATGGACAATCAGATGCCGATGTTGGTGTTCAATTTGCTGATTCAGGGAAACATTGCTCGCGCCGTGTCGGGCGAGAACATCGGCACGCTGGTCACGTCGTGAATGCCGCCGACACGACCGCGAACGAACCGAGAACGAAGACGATGGAGGACAGATCGTGATTGACGAAGCTCTCTTCGACGCCGAAGAGAAGATGGAAAAGGCCGTATCGGTTGCCCGTGACGATCTGTCCTCGATCCGCACCGGGCGGGCCAACCCGGGAATGTTCTCGCGCATCGTCATCGAGTACTACGGTGCCCCGACGCCGATCACCCAGCTGGCCAGCATCAGCGTGCCGGAGGCGCGATTGGTGGTGATCAAGCCGTACGAGTCGAATCAGCTCGGGCCGATCGAAACCGCTATCCGCAATTCCGATCTCGGCGTCAACCCCACCAACGACGGCAACCTGATTCGTATCGGCGTGCCGCAGCTGACCGAGGAACGACGCCGCGAGTTCGTCAAGCAGGCCAAGGGCAAGGGCGAGGACGCCAAGGTGTCCATTCGCAACGTGCGCCGCAAGACGATGGAAGAGCTCAAGCGCATCCAGAAGGACGGCGAGGCGGGCGAGGACGACGTCGTACGTGCCGAGAACGAGCTCGACAAGACCACCGCGAAGTACACCGCCTCGGTCGACGAACTGGTCAAGCGCAAAGAGGGTGAATTGATGGAGGTCTGACCTCCTTCGATAGTTGCGCAACACGGTGGAACGACGATGAATATCGAGGAGTTGACGACAGTGGTGGGACCGGATCGGCAGGAGGGCAGCGGCACGCCCGCTGGCTCGTCCGGGGTCGCCGCCACGAAGTCCGCCGGCAAGGCGGGTCGAAATCTGCCTGCCGCGATCGGCGTCGGCGGCAGTTTGGGTATCGGGTTGATCCTCGTGCTCGTGTTCGTGCCGCTGGTATGGATCGGTGTCGTAGCCGTGGCGTTGGCCGTCGCGACGTACGAGGTGTCCAAGCGGCTCCGCGAGGGCGGTGTTCTCGTTCCGCGCATCCCGCTGATCCTCGGTGGTCAGGCCATGATCTGGCTGGGCTGGCCGTTCGGTGCCGTCGGAGTGCTCAGTGCGGCTGTGGGCACCGTCGTGGTCTGCATGGTGTGGCTTTTGCTGAGACAAGGCTTCGGTACTGCTCCCAAGAACTATCTCGAAGAACTCTCCGTCACCGTTCTGGTGGCGTGTTGGCTACCGCTGTTGGCCTCGTTCGCCGTTCTGATGGTCCTGCAGGACAACGGTGCCGGTCGCATCCTGGTCTTCGTCATCGGCGTCGTGTGCTCGGATGTCGGTGGTTACATCGCCGGTGTGCTGTTCGGCAAACACCCGATGGCGCCGGCCATCAGCCCGAAGAAGTCCTGGGAAGGGCTGGTCGGATCGCTCATCTTCTGCGTCATCGGTTGCCTGCTGACGGTGACCCTGATTCTCGAGGCCAACTCGATGATCGGTGTCCTGCTGGGAGTCGTGCTTGTCGTGACGGGAACTCTGGGCGACCTCATCGAATCGCAGGTCAAGCGCGACCTTCGAATCAAGGACATGGGCTCGTTGTTGCCCGGCCATGGCGGCATCATGGACAGACTCGACTCGTTGCTGCCCTCTGCATTCGTTGCGTGGCTCGTCTTCACCGTGTTGCTCTGACCGACTCCGCCGGACGATGAGCGGTGATCGCGGCGGGGTGATTCCCAGTCCCAACATCTGGCACTGGCCGCATCTGTACGAGGCGGAGAACAGGGCTCAGGACGTCGACGGCGCTGTGTTCGCGACCATTCGATCGACCGTCGATTGGACGGCCGAGAACGTCGTGGACGTGGGCTGCGGCAGCGGTTTCCATCTTCCGATGTTCGCTGCGGACGCCCGGTACGTCATCGGTGTGGAACCGCACGCCCCATTGGTGGCCGCAGCCCGCACGCGCGTCGAGTCACTTGCGAACGTCGACGTGCGTGCGGGTAGAGCGGACGCGCTGCCCGTCGACACAGGTTCGGTCGATCTCGTCCACGCGCGAACCGCGTATTTCTTCGGCCCCGGCTGCGGCCCGGGTATCAGCGAAGCGATGCGAGTTCTGCGGCCCGGAGGGGCGTTGGTGGTCGTGGACCTCGACGCGACGGCGTCTCCGTACGGGGACTGGATGCGTGCGGATCTCCCGCAGTACGATCCGGCGGCCGTCGAGGCGTTCTTCGATGCCCAGGGATTCGAGATGCGACGCGTCGACACGAGGTGGGCGTTTCCCGACCGCCGGGTTTTGCGGGATGTGCTGGGAATCGAGTTCTCACCGCGGGTAGCGCGCGCTGCGGCACGGCAGGTCGACGGCCTCACCCTGAATGTGCGCTATCGCATCCACGTTCGATACAAGCCGACCGGCGTCGAGTCGATCTGAGCCTGGCTCGGCAGCGAGCGATCAGGACGCGGCAGAGATTCCGAAGATTCGAGCCAGTTCGTTGATCTTGAGAGCCTTTGCCAGACGCGGCAGATCGCTGCCGTCCTTGACGTGAGCACCGTCGGCACCGAGAGCGTCGATGACATCGTGAGCCCAGGACACGTCGGTCGGGGAGGGGGCCAGTTCGCGGTTGACGATGGCCACCTGATCGGTGTGCATACAGAGTTTGCCTGCCATGCCCATCGAGAGCGTCAGGGCTGCATCGCGCCCGAGGATGCTGTCGTTCGCGGTCAGTGTCGGACCGTCGATCGGTCCGGGCAGTCGTGCGACGCGCGAGGAGACGACCAGTCGCGAGCGCGGGTAGGCCATGGCGAGCGGGTCGTCGCTCATGCCCGTGTCGCGTCGGAAGTCGCCGCTGCCGAAGGCGAGACGGAATGTCGAGTCCGCGCGCGCGATTTCGGTGGCGGCCTCGAGTCCTGCTGCTGATTCGACCAGCGCGAGGATCGGGGTGCCGTCGGCGAGGCGGGCGGCTGTCGCCTCGACCTGACCGCCGCTCTCGGTCTTCGCGAGCATGACCCCCACCAGGCCGGGCAGCCCGGACAACGCGGCGAGATCGTCGGCCCAGTACGGGGTCGTCGCGTCGTTGACGCGCACCCAGGCCGAGTTGCCCTCGCTGAGCCAGCGCACGACGGTCTCGCGAGCGGCAGGCTTCTTCGCTGGAGCGACTGCGTCCTCGATGTCGAGGATGACGGCGTCGACACCGGACGCGACAGCAGCGTCGAAGGTATCGGGCTTGGTGGCCGGAACCAACAGCCACGATCGTGCGCGGTCGGGTGCAACGCCGGATGCCACCGGTGTCTCCATGAAAGTAGTCACGTCATGCTCCTCGAGTGAAGTCGGGCACCGCCAACCTTATCGATTCAGAGCATCGGTGCCAGCTTCTGTACATAGTGTTCACGAACCGTGACGCTGGTTCTTCTTCGCTGCGCGCCGGACCTGCAGGATTCGGGCGCCGCCGGCCATGGCCATCACCAGCGCACCCGCGATCGCGGCCAGCAGCATGCTGATTCCGAGGGGTAGGTCGAGCTGCCAGGCGAAGATCTGCACGGTGACCGAGTCGAGGTTCTGCACGATGAACACCAGGAGGATTACGAGGACGACGGCCCCGACCACCAATCCGGTCCAGAGAGCGGCCGTGCGAGTGTGGGCTACGTCTTTGGGCGTGTGCTGCGGTTCCGGAACGTACTCCGGGTCCGGTGCGGAATGGCCGTCCGAATCCGGGGTCGTGATCGGGGCGAGTTCGCCCGACGGGGCCACCGATTCGTCGAACCCCGGCTTGGTCGACGCCGATGTGTCGAACGGTGCCTCGTTGTTGTCGTCTGCTCTGGTGGCCATGTCGATGATCCTTTCGCACGCGTGGTCCGAATGCACGCGCAATCGGTCCCGGCGTCGATACCCGTCAGGGCACCGTCGAAAACCGTCGCGAATAGGACTGTGAGCAGAACGGGTGGACAATGGTGGGTATGGAGTTGAGCCAGCAGGAACGACGCGGGGGTCGAGCATGAGTGATTCCGCAGCCGCAACGGACAGCACGACCGAGCAGAAGAGACCGAATCTTCCGCTGGTCTTCACAGCTCCGCGTCGGGGAATGCCGTCGCGTCACCTCGCCGACCTGGACAAAGAGGGCCTGCGTGAGGCAGTGAAGGCACTCGGTCTACCGGCATTCCGGGCCGACCAACTTGCGCGGCACTACTACGCGCGGCTCGAGGCCGACACCACCAAGATGACCGATCTTCCGGCCGAGGCTCGGGAGAAGGTCGGTGCCGATCTCTTTCCCACCTTGCTGACGCCGATCAAGCACTTGGCGTGTGACGACGGTGACACTCGAAAGACGCTGTGGAAGGCCAACGACGGGACTCTTCTCGAGAGTGTTCTGATGCGGTATCCGGATCGCGCGACGCTGTGCATCTCGAGTCAGGCCGGTTGCGGAATGGCATGTCCGTTCTGCGCAACCGGTCAGGCCGGACTGACGCGGAACCTGTCGACGGCCGAGATCGTCGATCAGGTCCGTTCGGCGGCCGCGGACATGCGCGACGGCGTCGTCCCCGGCGGTGAGGGTCGTCTGTCGAACGTCGTGTTCATGGGCATGGGTGAGCCGCTGGCCAACTACAAGCGCGTTGTCGCGGCAGTGCGCAAGATCGTCTCACCAGCCCCCGACGGGCTGGGACTGTCACAGCGTTCGGTCACCGTGTCGACGGTCGGCCTTGCTCCGGCCATTCGAAAGCTGGCCGACGAGGGTCTGTCGGTGACCTTGGCCGTGTCTCTGCACACGCCGGACGATGAGCTGCGAGACACGTTGGTCCCGGTCAACAATCGTTGGTCGGTGGCGGAGGTTCTCTCCGCTGCCCGGTACTACGCCGATCAGACCGGTCGACGCGTCTCGATCGAGTACGCGATGATCCGGGACGTCAACGATCAGCCGTGGCGAGCGGACATGCTGGGCAAGAAGCTGCACAAGGCGCTCGGATCCCGGGTACACGTCAACCTGATTCCCCTCAACCCGACTCCGGGTAGCGAGTGGGATGCCAGCCCGAAGCCGGTGGAGCGGGAGTTCGTTCGACGGGTCATCGCGCAGGGCGTGTCGTGCACCGTGCGCGATACCCGTGGTCAGGAGATCGCAGCGGCGTGCGGTCAGCTCGCCGCCGAGAACTGAGCCGCTAGCGGGGCTTGCGGCGGACGATGACGTCGCGCACGACGAGTCCGACCAGCGCCACGGCGAAGCCGACCAACCACAGGTCCTCGACCTTGCCGGTGTGATTTCCGATGATCATGAACAGCAGGAACGCGGCAACGACGATGGCTGCGACTCGCATCGCCTTGTTCGACTCGCCGCTCCATCCCCATGCGGCGGACGGCACCTCGGGCACCTCGTTGCGGGTATCGACGACCGGGTCGTACGAAGCGGATTCCAGTTCGGTATTTGCCACCGGTCGATCCTCTCGGGTGATGCGTTCACGTGGGTCCCGGCACGAACGGTGCCAGACGCGTTGTCGGAACAATATTGGCATACGACCGCCCGTCGTAGTGATCAGGGTTGCATCGCTCACCCAGCGCGTGTGTGGGCTCGAATGAGAGACTGCGGCGGTGACCTCCGAGCGCCTTCCCCATCGTCCGAGTCGGTCCCCGCTGAGCTATCCCCGCGACATGGTCGGTTACGGCCGCACGCCGCCGCTCGCCCAGTGGCCGGATGAGGCGAACATCGCCGTCCAGTTCGTCCTCAATTACGAGGAGGGTGCCGAGAACAACGTGCTCGACGGCGACACGAAGTCCGAGACGTTTCTGTCGGAAATGATCGGTGCACAGGCGTTTCCGAATCGACACATGAGCATGGAATCGCTGTACGAGTACGGATCCAGAGCCGGAGTGTGGCGCGTGCTGCGCGCGTTCGAGAAGCGCGGACTACCGCTGACCGTGTTCGCCGTCGCCAAGGCCATGGAGCGGAACCCGGAAGTGGTTGCGGCACTGCTGGAGTTGGACCACGAGATCGCATGTCACGGCTTGCGGTGGTTGTCGTATCAGCAGATCGACGAGAACGTCGAGCGCGAGCACATGGCGGAGGCCGTGACCATCCTGCGCGAGCTGACGGGGTCTGCGCCACTGGGGTGGTACACCGGGCGCGATTCCCCCAACACCCGATCGCTCGTGGTGGAGCACGGCGGATTCTTCTACGACTCCGACTCCTATGCAGACGATCTGCCGTACTGGGAGAAGGTGCCCCGAGACGGCGGGGTCGTCTATCACCTGGTGGTGCCGTACACCCTGGACACCAACGACATGCGTTTCGCATCGCCGGGAGGATTTTCGACGGGCGACGAGTTCTACGCGCATCTACGTGACGCCTTCGACGTTCTCTATGCCGAGGGCGCGAGTGGGAGTCCCAAGATGCTCTCGGTCGGACTTCACTGCCGGCTGGTGGGCAGGCCGGCCCGCATGGCTGCACTGGAACGTTTCCTCGATCACGTGCAGTCGCACGACAAGGTCTGGGTCGCGAAGAGAATCGACATCGCCGAACACTGGCGAGCTGTGCACCCGCCCGAGGCCTGAGTCAGTCGGCCTTTCGGCACGCCGATGCCAGCGCGCTCAGATAGCGGTCGGTGAACGCTGCCTGGACACGCCTGCCCACCGGGCCGCCGAGCTTGGTGTACCAGCGACCGGGACGCGAGAACGCCGATATGTGGGCGGTGACGGCACCGTCGGCGGGGGAGTAGTCGACGTAGAAGAGTTCCTCGCCGGACTCGGGATGCCCGTCGAGTGTTCCGTAGGCGAAACCCTGACGGTTCGCCTCGTCGATGACATAGACCACACGACACGGAATGCGCACCGGTCCGAGTGTGAGAACGACCACCGAGTCGGGCGCAGCGGTCTCGGCCTCGGAACGGACCTTCAGTCCTGCTCCTCGGTGCATGTCCCATCGCATCAACGCATCGGCCGCCGCCACGAAGTCGTCCAGCCCGGATCCCACGACCCTCGACATCGTGACGTGGTGGTATCCGGTGGGCAGTGGGCCGGCGGTGGCCCCCGCATCGTCGTAATTGAACGGTGCCGAGCGGTACTTCGAGAAGTCCATGCACCCCAGCGTGCCAGCCTGCGTCGGCACATAGGGGTTTCTCAGCCTCGGTAGGCAACAATGGACCGGTGCCAGACCATCGTGAGCGAACGACCAACTCGGATCGCCCCGAGCCGATACGTGTGCTGTTGCTGGGAAGTACCGGGTCGATCGGAACCCAAGCGCTCGACGTCATCGCCGCCAACCCGGACCGCTTCGTCGTGGTCGGGCTGGCTGCGGGCGGTGGAAACATCGAACTGCTCCGTCGCCAGATCGCGGAGACCGGTGTCCGACGGGTAGCCGTCGCCCAGCCCGAGGCCGCCGCCGAGCTCGATTTCCCCGGAGTGCTGAGTGGTCCGCGAGCAGTGACCGAGCTGGTCGAGTCGACCCCGGCGGACGTCGTGCTCAATGCCCTCGTGGGTTCTCTCGGCCTCGAACCGACCCTGGCCGCGCTGAACAGCGGTGCGCGCCTGGCGCTGGCCAACAAGGAATCCCTGGTCGCCGGAGGCGAGCTGGTTCTCGCCGCCGCAGCCCCCGGTCAGATCGTGCCGGTCGACTCCGAGCACTCCGCGCTCGCCCAGTGCCTGCGCAGCGGTACGCGCGGCGAAGTGGATCGACTGGTTCTCACCGCATCGGGAGGTCCCTTTCGAGGGTGGAGCGAGAGCGAACTGAAGTCGGTCACGCCGGAGCAGGCCGCCGCGCATCCCACCTGGTCGATGGGGCCGATGAACACGTTGAACTCGGCGACACTGGTCAACAAAGGTCTGGAACTGATCGAGGCGCACCTGCTGTTCGGTGTGCCCTACGAGAAAATCGATGTCACCGTGCACCGGCAGTCCATCGTGCACTCAATGGTGACGTTCGTCGACGGTTCGACCATCGCTCAGGCCAGTCCACCGGACATGAAGTTGCCGATCGGGCTGGCCCTCGGCTGGCCCGATCGAGTGCCCGACGTCGCCCGTGCACTCGACTTCACGACCGCATTCTCCTGGGACTTCGAACCACTCGACGACCGAGTGTTTCCGGCGGTGCAGCTGGCGCGTGAGGCCGGGATCATGGGTGGGTGCATGACTGCGGTGTACAACGCGTCCAACGAAATCGCGGCAGAAGCGTTCCTGGCCGACAGAATCGAATTTCCGCAGATCGTCGAGACGGTGCGCGCGGTACTGGGCGACGGCGGGCAGGACTGGTCGACGGCTCCGAGGGACGTCGACGACGTACTCGCGGCGGACTCCTGGGCCCGGGCCCACGCCCGTGAACTACTGAAACCGAAAGGCCTCTGACACATGGTGTTCGCTCTGGGTGTCGTGCTGTTCGCCGTCGGAATCGGGGTGTCGATCGCGCTGCACGAAGCGGGACACATGTGGACCGCGAAAGCGCTCGGCATGAAGGTTCGCCGCTACTACATCGGTTTCGGCCCGAAGATCTTCTCCTTCCGACGCGGCGAGACCGAATACGGCCTCAAAGCCATTCCGGCAGGCGGGTTCTGCGACATCGCCGGTATGACCGCCATCGACGAGCTCGCGCCCGACGAGGTCGAGCGCGCAATGTACCGCCAGAAGACGTGGAAGCGCATCGTCGTCATGGTCGGCGGCATCGCCATGAACTTCGTGCTGGGAATCGTGCTGGTCTACGTGTTGGTGCTCGGCTGGGGCACGCCGGATCGGGTGACGCCGACAACGACGGTCCAGGGCATCGGTTGTGTCAGCACGTCCCAGACCGAGGACGGTGAACTTGCGCCGTGTTCGGGAGACGGTCCGGCTGCTGAAGCCGGACTGCGCACGGGCGACATCATCACTGCGGTGAACGGTCAGCCGACAGAGACCTGGTCCGACGTCGTTCTCGCCATTCGGGACTCGACCGGGTCGGCCGATCTGACAGTCGATCGCGACGGTGCTTCGCAGACTCTGAGCGTTCCGATCCTTCAGGTTCAGCGCTACGTCGTCGATCCTGAGACCAAAGCGAAGAACTCGACAACCGTGGGAGCGATCGGCGTCACCGGCGGTCCACCGCCGAACATTCGATACAACCCGATCGAAGCGGTGCCCGAGACCTTTGTTTTCACCGGGGACATCTTCGTGCAGACCGGGAAAGCGTTGGTGCAGTTGCCGAGCAAGGTGGAGGCACTGTGGGATTCGATCTTCGGCGGTGAACGAGGGCTCGACACGCCGATGAGTGTCGTCGGAGCCAGTGTCATCGGTGGCCAGGCCGTGGAAAACGACAACTGGCAGACGTTCGTCGGGCTGCTGGCGTCGCTCAACTTCTTCCTCGGTGTGTTCAACATCGTGCCGCTGTTGCCACTCGATGGTGGCCATATCGCCGTGACCATCTACGAGCGCATACGCAACATTTTCCGCAATCGTCGCGGCCTGCCCGACGGTGCGCCGGTGGACTACATGAAACTGATGCCCGTCACCTACGTGGTCATCATCGTTTTCATCGGGTTCTCCTTGTTGACGCTCACGGCGGACATCGTCAACCCGATTCAATTGTTCTAAGTAGACTCGACAGTCGTAGCTAGGAAAGAAGGCCACTGTGTCCGTGTCAGTCGGATTGGGAATGCCCGCACCGCCGGTGCCCGTACTCGCGCCACGTCGAAAGACCAGGCAGCTCCAGGTCGGGTCGGTGGGTGTCGGAAGCGAAAGCCCCATCTCGGTGCAATCGATGTGCACCACCAAGACCCACGACATCAACGCCACCCTGCAGCAGATTGCAGAGCTGACGGCGTCGGGTTGCGACATCGTTCGTGTTGCGTGCCCCACACAGGACGACGCCGACGCGCTGTCGATCATCGCCAAGAAGAGCCAGATTCCGGTGATCGCCGACATCCACTTCCAACCGAAGTACATCTTCGCGGCCATCGACGCCGGATGTGCAGCGGTGCGCGTCAACCCGGGCAACATCAAGGAGTTCGACGGCCGTGTCAAGGAGGTCGCCAAGGCGGCCGGTGACGCGAACATTCCGATCCGCATCGGTGTGAACGCCGGCTCTCTCGACCCGAGGCTGATGAAGAAGTACGGCAAGGCGACACCCGAGGCGCTCGTCGAATCCGCGCTGTGGGAAGCAGGCCTGTTCGAGGAGCACGGTTTCGGCAACATCAAGATCTCCGTCAAGCACAACGACCCCGTCATCATGGTCGCTGCGTACGAGCAGTTGGCGGCACAGTGCGACTACCCACTGCACCTCGGTGTCACCGAAGCGGGACCGGCTTTCCAGGGGACCATCAAGTCCGCTGTGGCCTTCGGGGCCTTGCTGTCCAAGGGCATCGGCGACACCATCCGAGTTTCCCTGTCGGCACCGCCGGCGGAGGAGATCAAGGTGGGAAACCAGATCCTGCAATCGTTCAATCTGCGCCCGCGCAAACTAGAGATCGTGTCCTGCCCCTCGTGTGGGCGGGCACAGGTCGACGTCTACACCCTCGCCGACGAGGTGACTGCGGGACTCGAAGGCATGGAGATCCCGCTACGCGTCGCGGTCATGGGCTGCGTCGTGAACGGGCCGGGCGAGGCCCGCGACGCCGACCTCGGTGTCGCGTCGGGCAACGGCAAGGGCCAGATCTTCGTCAAGGGCAAGGTCATCAAAACGGTCCCCGAAGCGCAGATCGTGGAGACGTTGATCGAGGAAGCGATGCGCATCGCCGAGGAGTTCGAGAAGGACGAGATCGCCAGCGGTGGCGCGCCGGTGGTCACCGTCAGCTGAGCGGGTACACCTGTTCGGCGTCCGGTTTGCCGCTCTGCCACCGGGGGAACACATTGTCTGGAATGATTCGCTTCAGAATCGGTGCGTACGCGGTAGGTGGGTCAGGAGGTCGGTAGGTGCTCAAGCTCCTCGGTGCGAAGCCTCTCGGTAATCGGGACGTCGCGCACGTGCTCCGGGTGCTCGACGCCGACCCCGTTGCAACCTGCATGGTTGCCGCGCGCGTGCAGGAATCGGGCCTCGATCCGAGGTCGTTCCACGGCGAGATGTGGAGCAGAGGCGGTCCGGACGAGTCGCTGTGCTTCTACGGTGCGAATCTGGTTCCGTTGCTCGGTTCCAGCGACGATCTTCGTTCCTTCGCGGACCGCGCGTGCCGTGGGCCGCGTCTGTGCTCGTCGTTGGTCGGCAGAGCGGAGTTGACGCTTCCGTTGTGGGAAATGCTCGAGACGGATTGGGGTCCGGCGCGAGAAGTGCGCGGTGAGCAACCGTTGTTGGCCACGTCGGTACCGTCGTCCATCTCGCCTGATCCTCTCGTTCGGCTCGTTCGACCCGACGAGCTGGACGTGTATCTGACCGCGGCCGTTGCCATGTTCATCGAAGAGGTCGGCGTCGACCCGCGACTGAACGACGGCGGTAGGGGATACCGGCGTCGGATCGCCAGTCTCATTGCAGCGCAACGTGCCTGGGCCAGATTCGAGGACGGCCGCGTGGTGTTCAAGGCCGAGATCGGCTCGCAGTCCGGGACGGTCGGGCAAATCCAGGGGGTATGGGTGCACCCGGACCGACGCGGGCACGGCCTGGGTGCATCCGGAACGGCGACCGTGGTGAACTCGGTCGTCCGCCAGGGGCGTACTGCGAGCCTGTACGTCAACAGCTTCAACTACGTCGCGCGCCGGGCCTACGCGAAAATCGGTCTGACGCAAGTGGCGACGTTCACCACGGTGCTGCTGGACTGAGAACGGTCGCTCGATCGGCCTGTCCCGAAACGCGATTCGTTGCCGTGGTCGACGCACCGGCCGTATTACGATGGGGCGCAATGAGATCACGTGATGCGACCTGGATGCGCGGACGGCTGGGCGTGGTGACCGTGATCGGTGCCGTCGTCGGTGCCTGCCTCACTGGGTGTACACCCAAGCCCGACGGTCCGGAGCCCGCAGCTCAGGCATTCCTCGCGGCCTTCGAGGCCAACGACATCCCCACGGCCGCCGCCGATACCGACAAGCCGGACGCCGCGGCCACTGCGCTGCGCGAGGCGTGGACCAATCTGCAAGCGGAGGCCCTCGACGCCGAGACGACGTCGGTTCGAGTCGACGGCGACACCGCCACGGTCGGCTACACCTACCGTTGGCAGCTGCCCAAGGATCGGGTGTGGACGTACGACGGCCAACTGAACATGGGTCGGAGTGCGGGAGAGTGGGTGGTGCGGTGGACCGCCTCGGATATCCACCCGAAGCTCGGTGACACGCAGACCATGGCCTTGCGCTCGACGGCTGCACCACGCGCTCGGGTCAACGAGCGCTCCGGCACCGACGTCCTGGTGCCCGGGGTCGTACATCGAATCAAGTTCGACGCGTCGGCCGCGAACAACGTCGTGGCCTCGGCGACGGCGTTGTCGACACTGCTGACACCGTTCGATGCGTCGATCACGGCCCAGTCGATCGTGGAGTCGGCGACTTCGGTCGATGGCGACTACCCGGTGGCGCTGCTGCGAGACAGCGACTTCGAACCCATCTCGGCGGCGCTGACCGAGATCCCCGGTGTCACGGCGTCCGACGAATCGGATCTCGTGTCCACCGACCCCACCTTCGCGCCGGACCTGGTGGGCCAGGTGAAGAAGGCCGTCATCGACGACGTCGACGGCAAGGCCGGCTGGAGCGTGGTGACCAGCAACCGCAACGGCGTCGACATCGACGTCCTCACCGACACCCCGCCCGAGCCGGCACCGTCCTTCTCGATCAGCCTCGATCGGAATATTCAGGTCGCGGCCCAACGAGCAGTGAACGCCAGGGCCGAGCAGGCCATGACGGTGGTCATTCAGCCGTCCACCGGGGCCATCCTCGCTGTGGCGCAGAATCCGGCCGCCGATCGGGACGGACCGGTCGCGTCGGCTGGCCTCTACCCACCGGGTTCGACGTTCAAGATCATCACCGCCGGGGCGGCGATCTCCAGCGGACTCGCGACCCCGGGGAGCACCGTTCCGTGCCCCGGTCGTATCGAGATCGGCGAACGAAGCGTCCCCAACTACAACGAGTTCGCTCTCGGTGACGTGACCATGAGCACCGCGTTCACCCGATCGTGCAACACCTCCTTCGCGAAGCTGGCGAGCGAGATGTCGCCCGACGCGTTGACCGTGGCCGCGTCCCAGTTCGGCGTCGGTCCGGACTACGACGTCGTGGGGTTGCCGACCGACTCGGGTTCGGTCCCGCCCGCGGACGAACTCGTCCAGCGCACCGAGGACGGATTCGGCCAGGGCAAGGTGGTCGTCTCGACCTTCGGGATGGCACTGGCCGCCGCGACGGTTGCCCACGGCTCCACACCGGTTCCGAATCTTCTGGTCGGACGGGAAACCGCCATCACCGGCGATCATCCACCGATAGAACCTGCCATGGTCGACGGGTTACGCGGCATGATGCGCTCGGTGGTCACCAGCGGCACCGCAGAGCGGATCGCCGACCAGGGCGAGGTGTACGGCAAGACCGGAGAAGCAGAGGTCGAGGGCGGATCGCACTCGTGGTTCGTCGGTTACCGAGGCGACATCGCCTTCGCGACCTTGGTGGTACGCGGCGGCAGCTCGGACAATGCGGTCGCCGTCACCCGGGAGATGTTCGAGCAGCTTCCGCCGGGGTACTGAGCGCTGCGCCGGTGGGCCGGGTTCAGCCCGACAGCAGCCCGAGTCGACGACACGCGAGAACCGCTTCGTATCGAGTGTGCGAGTCGGTTTTTCGCATCACGCTGCGGAGATAGGACTTGACCGTCTCGGCACCGATCGACAGCCGTGCCGCGACTTCGACGTTGGTGCAACCGAGCGCGACCTGCGAGATGACGTCGATCTCGCGTGGCGTCAATGCCTGCGAGTCGCCGGAGTCGCTGTCCTGGTTCGCCGTCCGACCGAGCGTTGCTGCCAGTCGCGCGGTGACCGCGTCCAGTCTGTGTTTGACCGCCGCGTCTCCGATCGACCGAGCGAGCTCGGCGAGCTCGTCGTGCACACCGCGCAACTCGGCCGTCCGCGAGAGGTGCCCGTCCGACGTGGCCCGCGCACTTTCCATGAGGCGCACCCTGCGGTCGACCTCGTCGCGGATGGCGATCTCCTGACCGAGGCGCCGGGCTGCGGCGGTCATGATGTCGCCGACTCGATCACCGAGGGGGCCGCGTTCTCGCACCGCTGCGTACATCACCATGCGGGCTGCTCCGGCGACGACAACCGGCACCGCCAGGATCGACTTGAGGCCCTCGCCGAGGACCGGCCGGTCGAAGTGGTGGGTGATCGACATCGACGCGCCGTAATCACTGACGGCCGCGGGCCGACGTTGGTCCATGACCCGGCCACCGAGACCGGACCTGGGCGGGATGGCGAGCCCGTCCAGCCCACGCGTGCGGGTGCCGTGAAATTCGCTCAGGTGCAGCGTTTCCGAGGACACTTCCCCGCCGAACACGACGGGCACGGCGGACGTCGCGGCGACCTGGCGTAGTTCGGCGCGAAGGGCATCGCCGTCCCGGGGGCGCAACAGACTGGAATGGACCACGACGCTTCCTTCCTCGGTTCGGGTACGTCGACGGCGAACGTGACCCAGATCATATCCCGTCGCGCGGTTGCGGATTCGGTGGCCTCGACCAGCAGCGCTGGTTCTTCTGGACACGGTTGCGGCGACTACTCTGGACGGCATGTCTGTCACTGCCGAGAGCAAGCCCCGTCAGCCACTCGTGCCAGGCGTCGTCTCGCCCGTCCTCTCCGTGCCGAAGTCGATCGAGCGACCCGAATACGCGTGGAAGTCGACCGTGAACGAAGGCAGCGAGCCGTGGGTGCAGACCCCCGAGGTCATCGAGAAGATGCGCGTGGCGTCGAAGATCGCGGCTCGCGCTCTGCAGGAAGCGGGCCGGGCCGTGGCACCGGGAGTGACCACCGATGAGCTCGACCGTATTGCACACGAGTACATGGTCGACCACGGCGCATACCCGTCCACGTTGGGCTACAAGGGTTTTCCGAAATCGTGCTGCACCTCGCTGAACGAGGTCATCTGCCACGGCATCCCCGATTCGACGGTGATCGAGGACGGGGACATCGTCAACATCGACGTCACCGCGTACATCGACGGTGTGCACGGCGACACCAACGCGACGTTCCTGGCGGGTGACGTGTCCGAGGAGGCGCGCCTGCTCGTCGAGCGGACCCACGAAGCGACGATGCGGGCCATCAAGGCGGTCAAGCCGGGGCGCGCCCTGAACGTGGTCGGGCGAGTGATCGAGTCCTATGCGCACCGTTTCGGCTACGGCGTGGTGGAGGACTTCACCGGCCACGGCATCGGTACGACGTTCCACAACGGCCTCGTCGTGCTGCACTACGACCAGCCGTCGGTGGAGACCATCATCGAGCCGGGCATGACGTTCACCATCGAACCGATGATCAACCTGGGCACGATCAACGCCGAGATGTGGGACGACGGCTGGACGGTGGTCACGCACGACAAGAAGTGGACCGCGCAGTTCGAGCACACGCTCGTGGTGACCGAGACGGGTTGCGAGATCCTGACACTGCCGTGAGCGGAGCCTGCGGAGTGAATAGAAATTTGATCCTGCCGTGAAAGGCGCTCTGTTGGTCGCCGGCACTACCTCCGATGCAGGCAAGAGTGTGTTGGTCGCCGGCCTGTGTCGGATGTTGGCGCGGCGGGGTGTTCGGGTGGCCCCGTTCAAGGCGCAGAACATGTCGAACAACTCGGTCGTCACGTTGGACGGCGGCGAGATCGGCCGGGCTCAGGCGATGCAGGCGGCTGCCTGTGGCCTCGAGCCCAGCGTGCGGTTCAATCCGGTGTTGCTCAAGCCCGGCAGTGATCGGACGTCGCAGTTGGTGGTGCGCGGGCGTGCGGTGGCCCAGGTGAGTGCGAGCAACTACATCGAACATCGGCAGGCGCTCCGGCATGTGGTCGCCGACGAGTTGTTCTCGCTACGTGCCGAATTCGACGTGGTGATCTGCGAGGGTGCCGGTTCACCGGCCGAGATCAATCTACGCGCCACCGATCTGGCCAACATGGGATTGGCGAGGGCGGCGTCGCTGCCGGTGATCGTGGTGGGCGACATCGACCGCGGGGGAGTGCTGGCACACCTGTTCGGGACGGTGGCGGTGTTGTCACCCGAGGATCAGGCTCTCGTGGCAGGGTTCGTGATCAACAAGTTTCGTGGTGATCCGGCTCTGTTGGCACCGGGGCTCGACCAGTTGCGGGCGTTGACGGGACGGCCGACGTACGGAGTCGTTCCGTTCGCCGACGGGTTGTGGATGGACGCGGAGGATTCGCTCGGCACCGTTCCCGATGCGCCCGTGGGCAGGCCCCGTCCTCCGCTCGGCTCGCAGTGGCTGCGAGTGGCGGCGGTGCGATTGCCGAGGATCTCCAACACGACCGATGTCGAGGCGCTGGCGTGCGAGCCCGGAGTGTCGGTGCACTGGGTCACCGAGCCTTCTCGGCTCGAGGATGCGGATTTGGTGGTCGTCCCCGGCAGCAAGTCCACGGTGTCGGATCTGGAATGGTTGCGGCGCACCGGTCTTGCTCGTGCCCTTTCCGAGCGCGCCGCTGCGGGGAGGCCGGTTCTCGGCATCTGCGGCGGTTACCAGATGTTGGGCCGAACCATCTCTGATTCCGTGGAGTCGGGCGTCGGAACGGTCGAGGGACTGGGATTGCTCGATCTCGACATCGAATTCGCGGCCGAGAAGGTACTCGTGCAGGTGAGTGGTCGTTCCGTCGTATTCGGCTCGGATCCCGTGCGGGGGTACGAAATTCACCATGGACGAGTGGTCCGGAACGACGACGATGCGCTGCTGACGACCGCGGGGGGCGTCGGCGAGGGCAGTGTGCGTGGCGCTGTCGTGGGAACTCACTGGCACGGACTCCTCGAATCCGATGATTTCCGTCGATCCTTTCTCGCCTGGGTGGCAGAGAAGGCGGGTCGCGCAGGATTCGAGGTTGCGTCCGACACGTCGGTTGCGGCCCTTCGAGAACAGCAGTTGGATCTGCTGGCGGATCTGGTGGAAAGCAACATCGATATCGACGCCGTTCTCGATCTGATAGAGAACGGCGTCGACGGCTCGACGAAAAAGATCGTTACGCAGATGCTTTGAGCAAGCCCATCCAACTGACGGTCGAGAAGATCCCGGTGATCACGAGCGGAACGACCACCAGCAGAAGCACGCGTGGGGTGTCGGTGAAGAAAGTCCCGACGTCGGGCCACCAGTTCTGCCACGTGATCACGATCGCGCCGCCTCCGAAGACGACGAGGCCGGCGAGTCCGAGCGTGAACAGACCGTTCGTGCGGAAGCGCCGGTAGACGACTCCGACGAACGCCCCGATGGACCCGATCAGCAGTAGCCCGATCACCAGAGTCAGCCACTGCAGGAGCGGGTTGTCGGTGGCGTAGCGGGCCAGACCGAACATGCGGATCTTCAGCCCGAAGCCGCCGGTCGCGGCTTCGACGACCGACAACAGGTAGACGATCGTGCCGAGGGCGACCGATTGTGCTACCCCCACCAGTGCTGTCGCAGTGAGGAATTCGCGACGTGTGATGCTCAGGCTCAGGGCGTACGGGAAGCACTGGGTGATAGCCGTGACGTAGAAGGCAATAGCGAACCCATAGACCGAGAACACGCCGCCGCTGAAGCTGAAATCCGAATCGCTTTCCGGAACTACCGAGAAGATGCCGTAGGTGATCACGAACACTGCGACGAGAATTCCCAGGGGCCACGCGAATGTGGTTGCCCACGAGGTGTTGTGGACCCGAGCTACGTTCAATATGCGCTTCATGACAAGGCCTCCTCGGCGGTGGTCGACTCGTGGATAGAGCCGGAATGGGCAGTGGTTCGATCGATGATCAATTGCTGCAACGGAATCGGTTCGATGCTGAGGCCGGACGCCACGCCGAGGGATTGCTGGTGATCGTTCACTCGCCCGTCGATCGTCGCTCGGGCTGTCGAGCCGAGGGCAGTTCTGTGCAAGATTCGATGCTCTGCAGCGAACCGGTCGACGGCCTCGGTCGGACCGGTGATCTCGAATGCTCTCTCGCGCAGATCGTCCGACTCGGCGTCGAGCAGAATTCTTCCCTTGTCGATGAGAATCACGTGCTCGATCAGATTGCTGACCTCGTCTATGAGGTGTGTCGACAGAACGACCGTTCGGGGGTTCTCCGCGTAGTCGGCCAGCAGCCGGTCGTAAAACATGTGTCGTGAGACTGCGTCCAGCCCCAGGTAGGGCTCGTCGAAGAAGGTGAGTGGCGCTCGGGACGCGAGACCGATGACGATTCCAAGTGCCGACGTCATTCCGCGAGAGAGCTTCTTGATCTTGCGACCCAACGGGAGGTCGAAATCGCGCAGCAATTCGGCGGCGAAGTCGTTGTCCCAGTGCGGAAGAATGTGGGAGGCCTGCGCAATGGCGTTCTTGACCTTCAGATCGTCGGGATACTTCTGGCTTTCCTTGACGAAGCACACGTGACTCAGAGCGCGTGGGTTCTCCCACGGGCGTTCGCCGAATACCGAGATCTCACCATCACTTTCGCGCATCTGGGCGGTCATCATCTGCATGACGGTGGTCTTGCCTGCTCCGTTACGGCCGAGGAAGCCGTAGATCTTGTTGCGTTCGATCTCGAAGCTCACGTCGTCGACGGCGGTGAACGAGCCGAACTTCTTGGTCAGGTGTGTGGCCGACGCAACGACGCGGCGGAGTTCGTCGGGCGTACCGATATCGTGAATGCTCATCGCGCTGCCTCCCAGTTGTCGAGCATGGTCTTGAGTTCGTCCACGGTCATTCCGAGCTTGCGTGCCTCGGTGACCAGCGGGTCGATGTACTGACGGGCGAACAGATCGCGTCGACGGAACCGGAGTGCGTCCCGTGCGCCTGTAGTGACGAACATTCCGATCCCTCGCTTCTTGTAGACGACGCCGTCGGCGACGAGCTTGGCTAGCCCTTTGCCCGCTGTGGCTGGATTGATGCGGTGGAACGCGGCGAGCTCGTTGGTGGAGGGAACCTGTTCCTCCTCGGCCAGGGAGCCGTCGATGATCGAGTTCTCGACGAGCTCGGCGATCTGCAAGAAGATCGGTCTGCCCTCATCCATCAGAACCGCCGCCGGTGCGTCGAGGTTGGGCACCTCACTGGTTCATTACTCATGTAACTAACCATAGAACCGATGCGTGGTTCTGGCAAGAGGCAGTACCGTCGTCCCCATGGAGTTCACGCATGTGAGTGCTGCGGGCGGGTCTGTGTCTTTACGAGTAGCGGGACCGGACAGTCGGCACGCCGTGCTCCTGTTGCCCGACATCGGCGATTCGGTCGATGTCTACGACTCGGTCAGCGAGCGGTTGCACAACTCGGATCTGAAAACCGTTGCGGTGGAGGACATCGATGGAGTGGGGGACGACGCTGTTCTCGCCTTGCTGGACGAGCTGAAGCTGTCGTGGGTCCACCTCGTCGGGAGCGGTGCCGGTGCGGAATCGGCCTGGAGGCTGGCGGCAAAGACCTTCGGCCGGTTTGCCAGCCTCATTGCCGTGGATCGTTGCCACCCTGCCATCGCCGACGATCGGGGAACCGTGCGTGACGCCGAATGCCCCGCAATCGAGTTGCCGACGACGCTGGTCATCGGCAGCTCCGCGATGCGTCCGTCCGCCGACAACAGCGGTCGCTTCGTCTACTCGGACTTTCGGGTCGTCGCGCTCGACGGTGTCGAGCGCGTCGCGGCCGACGCCCCGGCTGCGCTGGCCACGGAGATAGTGCTCCGCACCAGCCCTTGGTGACCGAGAACTACAGTTCGAGGCCGAGTAGCGCGTTCTCGACCACCTCGGGCAGTCCTGGGTGGATCCAGTACTGACCGCGGGCCATGTCTTGGGCGGACAGTCCGAAGCTCATCGCCTGGATGAGCGGCTGGATGAGAGTCGGGGCCTGAGCTCCGATGATGTGAGCCCCGAGTATCTTGCCGGTGCCCTTCTCGGCGATGATCTTGCACAGCCCTTCGCTGTCCTCCATCGCCCAGCCGAAGGCGACGTCGCCGTAGTTCTGGACCTTCACCGTGATGTCGAGCCCTGCGTCTCGGGCCTGTTCCTCGGTCATACCCACCTCCGCGATCTGCGGGTCGGTGAACACGGCAGCGGGAACGAATCGGTGATCGTAGGTACGCAACGCTGACGTGTCGCCGTGCCAGGCGTCCTGCAACAGGTTGTACTGGACGACGCGAGCTTCCTGATTGGCCACATGCTTGAGCTGATACGGCGAGGACACATCGCCGAGTGCGAAGACGCCCTCGGCTGTGGTGCGGCCGAATTCGTCGACCACGATGCGGCCCTCGTCGTCCAGCTCGATCCCGGCAGCACCGAGATTCAGTCGGTCGCCGTTTGGCTGCCGGCCGACCGCCACGAGGAACGCGTCTCCGAGGACCTTGGTGCCGTCCGAGAGTTCGACGCCGTGCAGTCCGCCCTCGGAAATCCCTCGCGTGTCACCGGACTCGAGGTGAACGTCCCACTTGGCCCGGGCGAGCTCGGTGAATCGTTTCGCTATATCGGCATCCAACGCGCGCAGCAGTGAATCCTTACGGGCGACGATCGACACCTTCGATCCGAGCGCGGAGAAGACGTGCGCGAATTCGGCTGCGATGTAACCGGATCCGAGGATCACCAGGTGTTCGGGCAGTGCCGGTAGGCGCATGACGTCGTTGTTGGTGTGGTAGCTGACACCGGAATCCTCGATCGATTGCGGCACGGTGGGACGTGAGCCGGCCGCGATGACGACCTGGTCGGCGGTGATGGTCGTGCCGGTTCCGGTGTCGATGGTGCGCGGCCCGACGAAGCTCGCGTGCCCCTCGAACAGCGTCACGTTGGGGCTGCCCTCGGCGCGGTATCGCTTTCCGCCCTCGGAGATGGGGTCGATGCGTCCGAAGACCCGCTCGACGATGTCCGGCCAGCGGACCGTGTCGACGTGCGCATCGATGCCGTACTTGGAGGAATCTCGTACGGTGCGGGCCACCTCGGCCGCGTAGACGTACATCTTGGTGGGGATGCAGCCGACATTGAGGCACGTTCCGCCGAACGTCGAGTTCTCCTCGATCAGGGCGACCTTCTTGTCGTCGAACCTCTGATCGACGATCGAATTTCCCGAGCCGGAGCCGATGATGACGACGTCGAAGTGTTCAGTCATGAAATGTGTCCGATCTCGGTGTGGTCCTTGCCCGACGCGTGGTCGGTCTTCTCTCCCCGGTGCAACCACTCGAGCCATTCGTCCATTTCCTCGAAGGCTCGAACGCGTGGGCCCTCTGTGGACAGGAAGACGTCGTGGCGTGCGCCCTCGATGGGGACGATCGAGGTTCGATCACCCAGGCAGCCGGCCCAACGGGCGATCTGCCGGACGTCGAGAACGGCATCGGCCGCGTCGACGGCCGAGCTGTAGCGGCGAGAGAAATGCGTCACTTTCGAGCGAAGGATCAGCGAGGGAATTCCGATATCGAGGCCGCGGTGCAGCTCGGCATGCCCGTGCCGGACCGCACGTATCCAGCCGAAGGTGATGGGGAAGCCGGCGAGGGGTTTCCAGTCCAGGTCGTAATCCCACTCGCCCTGCTCCGATGCCGCCAGGGAAAGGCCGTAGGTGTCCAAGCCTCCCCCGGGAACTGGCGTCTTGGCCCGAAATCTGCCGATGACGTCGATCGCCGCGGTGCCGACGCTACGTATTGCCGGCGGGCCCTGCAGGTCGAACCAGGGGCTGTTGAGGACGACGCCGGCCAGGCCCAACCCGGACGAGCCGCCTTCCTGACGGTTGAGACGGTTGAGCCACAGCGGCAACACGAGGCCACCGGTGGAGTGCGCCATCAGCAGCACCGGGGCGTCCGCGCGCTCGGCGCGCACCAGGCTCAGCGCCTCGTTCAGCTCGGCGTCGTACATCGCCAGATCGGTCACGAAGTGAGCGGTCTGGCCTTCTCGACGCGACCGTCCACATTTGCGCAGGTCGAGCGCGTAGAACGCGTATCCCTTGGCGGCGAAATGTTCGGCGATGTGTCGCTGGAAGAAGTAGTCGGTGAATCCGTGGACATAGATCACCGCGCGGTCGAAGTTGGCGACACCCGGCGGTTGATACCGCACCAGAGTCGCCTCGACCTGGCCCTCGCCGTCCGGATCGTCACCGAGTGGGATGGTCGTCTGTTCGTAGCCGTCGCCGAGGACGTCGGGAACCCAGGTAGTCACAGATCACAACTGTAGTGGGCGCCGCAGACAGCGTCCGAGGAGCACAATCGAGAGCAGGTTGACGTGGTGTCCGATGGGGTAGGCCCAGCTAGTAACCTGACCGCATCGGGTGAGTAACCCTCTACAGAAGAGTTCTCGGACCGATACCGCCACCGGCCGAGACCTTTACAGACAAGGAAGTCGATTCTCCAGTGTCCACAGAAGAGCAGGGTAAGCGGATCAAGACCGACGTCGTTCTGGTCGGTGCCGGAATCATGAGCGCCACCCTCGGTGCGCTGCTCCGTCAGCTCGAGCCGAACTGGTCGATCGACGTCTACGAACGTCTCGACGCTGCAGCAGCCGAGAGCAGCGACGCGTGGAACAACGCAGGCACCGGGCATTCGGCGCTCTGCGAGCTCAACTACACGCCGCAGAACAAGGACGGCAGCGTCGATATCGCCAAGGCGCTCAACGTCAACGAGCAGTTCCAGGTCTCGCGGCAGTTCTGGGCCCACGGTATCGAGACGGGCGTCCTCTCCGACGCCAAGAACTTCATCAATCCGATTCCGCACGTGAGCTTCGTACACGGCGAGGACAACGTGAAGTACCTGCGAGCGCGCTACGAGGCGCTCGTCGGCAACCCCCTGTTCGCCGGCATGGAGTACATCGATTCCAAGGACGAGTTCACCGCGCGACTGCCGCTGATGGCTCGCGGCCGTGACTTCTCCGATCCCGTTGCGCTCAACTGGAGTCAGGAAGGCACCGACGTCGACTTCGGTGCGCTCACCAAGCAGCTGCTGAACTACCTGTCCGCTGCCGGCGGCACCGTGCACTTCGGGCACGATGTGCGCAACATCACCAAGCAGTCCGACGGCACGTGGGACGTCAAGGTGGCGAACCAGCGCACCGGTGCCAAGAAGACCGTCAACGCCAAGTTCGTGTTCGTCGGGGCGGGCGGCGGCGCGCTGCACCTGCTGCAGAAGTCGGGCATCGCCGAGATCAAGGGCTTCGGCGGATTCCCCGTCAGCGGCGAATGGCTGCGGTGCACCAACCCCGAGCTGATCGAGCAGCACTCGGCCAAGGTGTACGGAAAGGCCTCGGTGGGAGCTCCGCCGATGTCGGTTCCGCACCTCGACACGCGTGTCATCAACGGCCAGCAGGGATTGTTGTTCGGACCGTACGCGGGCTGGTCACCGAAGTTCCTCAAGCAGGGCAAGATCACCGATCTGCCCGGCTCGGTCAAGCCGGGCAACCTGATGTCGATGCTCGGCGTCGGCGTGACCGAGCTCGGGCTCGTGAAGTACCTGGTGAGCGAGTTGGCTCAGTCGCAGTCCGATCGGGTCGAGACTCTGCGGGAGTTCGCGCCGACCGTCGTTGCCAAGGACTGGGAGCTGGTCACAGCCGGTCAGCGTGTGCAGGTGATCCGCAAGAAGGGACGCGGCGGCGTTCTCGAGTTCGGTACCGCTGTGGTCAACGCTGCCGACGGCAGCATCGCAGGCCTGCTCGGTGCCTCTCCCGGCGCATCGACAGCCGTACCGGCCATGCTGGACGTGCTCCAGCGGTGCTTCGGAGACAAGTACGACGCGTGGCAGCCCAAGCTCAAGGAAATGGTCCCGTCCCTGGGGGTCAAACTGGCTCAGAACAGCTCGCTGTTCGACGAAGTCTGGGCCTGGACCTCGAGGACACTGGAGCTGGAAAGTTCGCGTGAGCTCGCAGAGCCCACGGGTGTGTGATAGCAAAAGGTATGAATACGCAAGCAGCAGCTCTCAAACGATCGTGGGCACTAGACCTGTCCAACAGCACGTTGTACGACCTGTTGAAGCTGCGTGTCGAGGTGTTCGTGGTCGAGCAGGCCTGCGCCTATCCGGAGTTGGACGGACGTGACCTGCTGACCGAGACGCGGCACTTCTGGCTCGAACGAGACGGTGAAGTGGTGTGCACTCTGCGTTTGCTCGAAGAGCACGACGACGGCGAGAAGGCGTTCCGTATCGGCCGCCTGTGCACCCAGCGCTCGGCCAGGGGACAGGGACACACCACGCGAATCCTGCGGGCCGCACTGGCCGAGGTCGGTTCGGCACCGTGCCGGATCAACGCGCAGAGCTACCTCGTCGACATGTACGCCAAGCACGGCTTCCTGCCCGACGGCGAGGAAGTACTCGAGGACGGTATTCCGCACACGCCTATGCGTCGCGGCGGCGGCACCGCGTGGAGCGAGGCGTAACAGCCCGTTCGGATCCGAAGCTACGAATGCCACACACGTCCAGGCGTGTGTGGCATTCGTTCGTTCGGCGGTAGTGTTCCGTTCGAAGTCGAGTGCGGAGAAGTCCTGTGAGAACCAGGCGCGGTCCCGCCACTGTGTTCAGGAGTGTTCTCCTGTCAGCCAGATCGCCGCCCGGCTTCGTGTCGTCCACCGAACGCTCGGCGCGGAACTCCGAGCACGAAGGGAATTGGTTGTGCAACGAGAGAGCAGTGTCCCCGAACCGGGATATCCGTTCAGTGCGATCGTCGGTCAGGATCAGCTGCGATTGTCGTTGATTCTGTGCGCGGTGCACCCCGGTATCGGCGGTGTGCTGGTGCGCGGAGAGAAGGGGACTGCGAAATCGACGGTGGTTCGCGCGCTCGCAACGCTGCTGCCTGCCGTCGAGGACGAGGACGGTGCCCGCCCGGCCAAGCTGGTCGAGCTTCCGGTGGGAGCGACCGAGGACCGAGTGGTGGGGTCCATCGACCTCGAGAAGGTACTGCGCGATGGGGAACGAGCATTCCAACCCGGCCTGCTCGCAGCAGCACACCGCGGCGTTCTCTACGTCGACGAAGTGAACCTGCTGCATGACCATCTCGTCGACGTTCTGCTCGACGCGGCGGCGATGGGCCGCGTACACGTCGAGCGAGACGGCGTATCGCATTCTCACCCAGCACAATTCGTCCTCGTAGGCACAATGAATCCCGAGGAGGGAGAGCTCCGGCCACAGTTGCTGGACCGATTCGGTCTGGCGGTCGAGGTCACCGCGTCGCGTGATGTGGACGTGCGCATGAATGTCGTGCGCAGGCGAATGAACTACGAGCGTGATCCCCACGCGTTCGCGGCCGCGTACGTCGACGAGGACGCCGCCGTTGCAGCGCAGATCGTGGCTGCACGCACGATCCTCGACGATGTGGTGTTGAGCGACAAGGAACTTCGGAGAATCGCCGCGCTGTGCGCATCGTTCGACGTCGACGGTATGCGCGCCGACCTGGTGGTCGCGCGTACTGCCTCCGCCCACGCTGCGTGGCGAGGCGCGAGCGAGGTGACCGAGGAGGACGTGCGCGTCGCGGCCGAACTGGCGCTACCGCACAGGCGTCGACGCGACCCCTTCGACGAGCCCGGTATAGACGACAAGCAGCTCGACGACGCCATGCGCGACGCCGCCGAACAGGCCGAGCAGCAACCCGATCCCGAGCCGGAGCCGGATCCCGACGGTGACGGCGGAGCGCCCCGGCCCGACGCGGCGGAGAACTCCGAAGCGCCGTCGAGCACGGAATCCGACGCCCCGCAGGAACCGGCCGACAGCCAGGAGAAGGCCCCGACCGGTGCCGGCAGCGATCGGCAGGCGGGAACACCGGGCGCGCAGTTCAAGGCGCGGCTCATCGAACTCCCGGGTGTCGGTGAAGGTGCTCCGGGTAGGCGCTCGCGGTCGAGGTCCTCGTACGGACGGTCGGTTCGTCCCACCGTCGAACCGGGCCGGGGTCTGCATCTGATCGGTACGTTGTTCGCGGCAGCCGAGCAGCAGGTGGTGCGTGGGCGCACGTCCGGGCGGCTGCGACTGGCGCCCGAGGACCTGCGCGGAGCCGTCAAGGAGGGGCGCGAGGGCAACCTCATCGTCTTCGTCGTCGACGCGTCGGGATCCATGGCTGCGCGAGACCGACTGTCGGCGGTGACGGGTGCGGTGCTCTCACTGCTCCGTGACGCCTATCAACGGCGCGACAAGGTCGCGGTCATCACCGTGCGCGGCACCGAGGCCGAGACAGTACTGCCGCCGACGTCCTCGGTCGATGTCGCTGTGACGCGGCTGCGAAAGATGAAGACCGGGGGCAAGTCTCCGTTGGCGCAGGGATTCCTGACCGCGCGAGAGTTGGTGCTGCGCGAGAAGGTTCGAGACCCGCTGCGGCGCGCGTTGGTGGTCGCTCTGACGGATGGGCGTGCCACGGGCGGCACCGATCCCGTCGGTCGGGCGCGAATCGCCGCCGGCCGCATCGCGGCGGACAAGATCGCGTCGGTCGTCGTCGACTGCGAGTCGGGCATGGTGCGCCTGGGATTGGCCGCGGACTTCGCCGGCTGTCTCGGAGGCGGATACGTGGCGCTCGCGGACCTGTCGGCCGAGCAGGTCACCGCCGTCGTTCGCGCAGCGGCGTAGGGGGACACGCGATGCCACAGGGAGTACCTGCTCCGGGAACCGTTCCGGAGGACGGCCTCACGACTCGTCAGCGCCGCAATCTGCCGGTGCTCGCCGTCCACACCGGTCCCGGTAAAGGGAAATCGACCGCTGCGTTCGGAATGGCGTTGCGGGCCTGGAACCAGGGTTTCGACGTCGGCGTGTTCCAGTTCGTCAAGAGTGCGAAGTGGAAGGTGGGCGAGGAAGCGGCGTTTCGTGCTCTGGGCGACGCGCACGAGAGCACCGGAATCGGAGGCGCTGTCGAATGGCACAAGATGGGGGAGGGGTGGTCGTGGACTCGCAAGAAGGGCAGCGAGGTCGACCACGCCGACGCCGCGGCCGAAGGCTGGCGTGAGATCGCACGGCGCATCGAGCAGCAATCCCATCGCTTCTACGTGTTGGACGAATTCACCTATCCACTCAAGTGGGGCTGGGTCGACGTCGCGGAGGTGGTCGAGGTGCTGACACATCGGCCGGGCAACCAACATGTCGTCATCACCGGCCGCGACGCTCCGCCGGAGTTGATCGCGGCCGCCGACCTCGTCACCGAGATGACCAAGGTCAAGCACCCGATGGATGCGGGTCGCAAAGGGCAGCGGGGCATCGAATGGTGAACCGGTCGTGTCCGGCCGTGGTGATCGCGGCACCCGCGTCGGGCAGCGGAAAGACGACGGTCGCCACCGGACTGATGGGTGCCCTGCGCGGTGCCGGCCGTCGGGTCGCTCCGTTCAAGGTCGGCCCGGACTACATCGATCCCGGTTACCACTCGCTCGCCGCGGGCCTGCCCGGTCGAAATCTCGACGCGGTCATGGTCGGTGCCGACCGCATCGGCCCACTGTTTCTGCACGGCAGCAGCGGCTGCGACATCGCGGTGGTCGAAGGCGTCATGGGCCTGTTCGACGGCAAGATCGACATGACCGGTCCGGGGGAGGCGTCCGCCGAGGGCTCGACCGCGCGAGTGGCGGCCATGCTCGGCGCGCCGGTGGTGCTCGTGGTCGACGCACGCGGGCACAGTCAATCCCTCGCCGCCGTGCTGCACGGATTCTCCACCTACGACTCGAGTGTGCGGATCGGCGGTGTGATTCTCAACCGCGTCGGCAGTGATCGGCACGAACGGGTGCTCCGTCAGGCCTGCGAACGAGTGGGTGTTCCGGTTCTGGGCTCCCTGCCGAGGATGAGTGAATTGGTCGTTCCGTCACGGCATCTGGGGCTGATCACCGCGGTGGAGCACGGCGGTGCCGCTACCGATGCGGTCGACGCGATGAGTGCATTGGTCGCACAGTTCGTGGACATCGAGGCGGTCGAGGCTCTGGCGCGTTCGTCGGTGCCCGTCCCGGCCTGGAACCCTGCGCTCGAGGTCAGACCGTCCGGCGGCGCACCGGTGATCGCTGTCGCCGGCGGCCCGGCGTTCACCTTCGGCTACACCGAGCACGTCGAACTGCTTCGGGCCGCCGGCGCAGATGTTGCGGTCTTCGATCCGCTGCGCGACGGATTACCCTCGGGCACAGCAGGAGTGGTGCTCCCCGGCGGCTTCCCGGAAGAGCATGCCGCCGCCCTCGCGGCGAACGAAGTGCTCCTCGCCGATATCAGGACAGCGGCGGCCCGCGGATTGCCGATACATGCCGAATGCGCCGGGTTGCTCTATCTCGCAAGGAGATTGGACGGCCACGCCATGGCCGGAGTGGTCGACGTCGACGCGGAATTCGGGAACACGCTCACCCTCGGATACCGCGATGCCGTCGCCCTCGAATCGTCGACGCTGTTCGACGCGGGTAGTCGCGTCACCGGCCACGAATTCCACCGAACGAAACTGGTGGACGTCCGAGAGAGCGCACCGGCGGCGTGGGGTTGGCACAAGCATGGGGTCGACGGCAGAACCGCCGCCCGCGAGGGTTTCGTGCAGGGTGGTGTCCACGCGTCGTATCTGCACACGCACGCGGCGGGAAACCCCGAGTCGATCACTCGATTCGTCTCTGCCGCACACGATTACGCGTGCGTGTGAGGCGCGGCGTCGTCATCGGAATCGGCACCAGAGCAGGGGTCGGACCCGACGAGGTACTGCAGGCGATCACCGAGGTGATCGAGGAGAACTGGTCGGTGGTGAGCATCGCATCGATCGACCGAAAAGCAGAACTGGTGGCAGCGATCGCGTCCAGAATGGGTGTTCGAGGATCGACGTTCTCGGCGTCGGACCTGTCCGCAGTCGTCACCGAATCCGGGTCGGACCGGGTGCGAGACGCAGTCGGTACTGCCAGCGTCGCGGAAGCGTCGGCTCTGTTGGCCGGCTCGTCGCGGCGGCTGCTGGTTCCGAAGGCAGTCGGTGCCACCGTGGTCGTCGCGGTGGCCGCGACGGACGAAGAACCGGCGGATCTGCCGCACTGACTGGCGAAAGCGAGCCGACGAGGGCACTGTGGGTCGAATGAGTTCCGACAGTCTGGTTCTACTCGGCCCGATCGTTCGTTATGTCGGCACCGAGACCGCGACCTTGTGGTTCGAGATGGCGCACCCGTGCACCGTCACCGTCGTCACCGAAGTCGGCGTCCGAGCATCGGAACGAACGTGGGGAGTGCACGGCCACCACTTCGCGCTCGTTCCACTCGAGGGCCTGCCCGCCAACGCGCCGGTGAGCTACGAGGTGTTCGTCGACGAGCACAGGGTGTGGCCGGAGGACGGCAAGCGAGCCAGCATCCACACCGTGGACGCAGCGGGGCCGGTCACGCTCGCGTTCGGGTCGTGTCGGCGCGGTGACGATTACAGCGCGAAGTCTCTGAAGACGATCGGTGCCGATGCACTCGCCGGTCTCGGATCTGCCCTCATCGAGCAGGATCCGGGCCAGTGGCCCCAGGCCCTCTTGCTTCTGGGTGACCAGGTGTACGCCGACGACCCGTCGCCCGAGATAGTCGAACGACTGCAGGCGCGGCGGGAGTCGGGAGAGGGACCGACCAGTGCCATCGGCACCGACGCGGAGAACGAGATCTGCGACTTCGAGGAGTACTCGTGGCTCTATCGGGAATCGTGGGGACTCGAGCCGGTGCGGACGCTGTTGGCGAGCATCCCGTCGTGCATGATTCTCGACGATCACGATCTGCGCGACGACTGGAATTCGTCGGCCTCCTGGCGTCGTGACATCGAGACCCGGCCGTGGTGGAACGACCGCGTGATCGGGGCGTACTCGTCGTACTGGGTGTATCAACATCTGGGCAATCTCTCGCCGAAAGAACTGGCGGGGGACGAGATGTACGCCGCCGTTCGCTCCGCCGAGACCGACGCGGATCGCGAGAAACTGTTGGCCGACTTCGCGTTACGTGTCGATCGAGCCCCCGAGACCGGCCGGTGGAGCTTCTATCGAGATTTCGGCGACACCCGTCTGATCATGATCGACTCACGCTGCTCACGACATCTCGACCCCGACAACCGCGAAATGGTCGACGAGAAGGAATGGGCGTGGGTCCGCGAGCGCGCACTCGAGACGACGCCCCGACACCTGCTGTTCGGATCGTCACTGCCGTACCTGATGCTGCCGGCACTGCACCATCTCGAACAGTGGAACGAGGCTGTGGCACAGGGGAGTTGGGGGACGAGGTCGGCCAAGGTGGCCGAAAAGATGCGGATCGGACTCGACCTCGAGCACTGGGCCGCATTCACCAACTCGTTCAACGACATGGCAGCCCTGACGCGTGAGCTCTCGCGCGGTGACGACAAGCCCGCGTCGATCATGTGGCTCTCGGGAGACGTGCACTGCTCGTACGTCGCGAACGCCGACTTCGGTGTCGGCGGGCGCGACGTGCCTGCGACGTATCAGCTGACGATGTCTCCGTTCCGCAATCCGCTGAATCTCCCGATCCGTGCGGTCAACAAACTTGCCGTCAAACGCCCGGCGGCGAGGATCCTGTCGAAGCTCGCGCGGGCCGCCCACGTGGGCCCGTCGGGTGTCGAGTGGCAAGCCGAGGCGGGCCCGTGGTTCGACAACGGGGTCATGCTGCTGACCCTGCACGGCGACTCGGCGCGACTGCAGGTCCACCATGCCCACGTCGACGACGCCGGGAAGCAGGTCCTGACACGAACGTCCAGCCTGGCGCTCGCCTAGAGCAGGCACCCCGCCATGCTCGGGTGAAAACGATTGGCCATCGAGGGGCTTATGGGGTTGGCTGGTTCGTTGTGGCCCATCTCGAACTCAACGACATCGTGTACTTCCTGCCCGACGGACGGCAGCTGCTCAACGGCGTCGGCTTCCGGGTGGGCGACGGTGCCAAGACCGCACTGATCGGGCCCAACGGAACCGGTAAGACGACGTTGACGCGCATCGTTGCGGGCGACGAGGCTCCCGACGAGGGCGCGGTGTCGAGCTCCGGTTCGCTCGGGGTGATGCGGCAGTTCGTCGGGCAACTGCGAGACGACTCGACCGTGCGTGATCTGTTGCTGTCGGTCGCGTCCCCAGCCGTGCGGTCCGCAGCTGCTGCGCTCGACGCCGCCGAGAACACGATGATCGAGGTCGACGACGAGAAGACCCAGATGAAGTACGCGCAGGCCCTGTCCGATTGGGGCGATGTGGGCGGCTACGACCTGGAACCGTTCTGGGACAAGGTGACCACGGCTGCACTCGGTATGCCGTTCGATCGGGCGAAGTGGCGCGCGGCTTCGACGCTCAGTGGCGGTGAGCAGAAGCGGCTCGTGCTCGAGTCGTTGTTCGCCGGCACCGACGATCTGCTGCTGCTCGACGAGCCGGACAACTACCTCGACGTGCCCGGCAAACGTTGGCTCGAAGCGACCATTCGCGACTCCGACAAATCCGTCCTGTTCATCAGCCACGACCGGGAGCTCATCGCCAACGCTGCCAACCGGATCGTGACCCTGGAGCCGGGGGTGAGCGGGGCCACCGCGTGGGTGCACGGCGGTGGGTTCGCGACGTATCACGCAGCGCGGGAAGACCGGAACGCGCGACTCGACGAACTGCGCAGGCGGTGGGACGAGGAATTGGTCAAACTGCGCGCGCTGGTGTTGCGTCTGCGCGAGAAGGCGAAGTTCAACGACGGCGTCGCCGCCCGCTACCACGCATCGCAGACGCGACTGGCCAAATTCGAGGAGGCCGGACCGCCCGAGGCCGTACCGCTCAAGCAGCACGTCACCGTCCGGTTGCGCGGTGGTCGAACGGCCAAGCGTGCGCTCGTGTGCACGGCCCTGGAACTGACCGGCCTGATGAAACCGTTCGACACCGAGATCTGGTACGGCGATCGCGTGGCGGTATTGGGTTCCAACGGCTCGGGCAAATCGCACTTCCTGCGTCTGCTCGCCAACGGCGGCACCGATCCCGAGAAGGAGCACGAGCCAGTCCAGGAACTCGCACTCGCGCCCGTTCCGCACACCGGGACAGCGGTACTCGGGGCCCGGGTACGGCCCGGTCTGTTCGCGCAGACGCACACGCGTCCGGATCTTGCCGGCAACACGCTGCTCGAGATTCTTCACATGGGCAACGAGCACCGGGACGGCATGGGCCGTGAGGCCGCCGGCCGAGCGTTGGACCGATACGGTCTGGCCCGCGCGGCCGAACAGTCCTACGACAATCTGTCGGGCGGGCAGCAGGCACGTGTGCAAATTCTTCTGCTCGAGCTCTCCGGTGCCACGCTGCTGCTGCTCGACGAGCCGACCGACAACCTCGACCTGATGTCGGCCGATGCGCTCGAAGACGCCATCGCGGCATTCGAGGGCACCGTGATCGCGGTGACACACGACCGGTGGTTCGCCCGCAGTTTCGATCGATTCCTGGTGTTCGGTGCCACCGGGCAGGTTTACGAAGCGGCCGAGCCCGTATGGGACGAGAAGCGAGTCCAGCGCGCGCGGTAGCGTTTCCTCTCGTGAACGCGACTGACTCTCCCTATCTGGTCGGCCTGAATCTCGAAGGGCGGCGCGTCGTCGTGGTCGGTGGCGGCACCGTCGCACAGCGTCGACTACCGCTGTTGATCTCGTCCGGAGCAGTGGTCCACGTGGTCACCCGCGAGGCCACTCCGGCCGTGGAGGCAATGGCGACAGCAGGGCAGGTGACGCTCGAACTGCGCGATTACCGCCACGGCGATCTGGCCGACGCCTGGTACGCCATCGCCTGCACCGACGAGGCCGAGACCAATATCGCCATTGTCGCGGAAGCGACCGCGTCCAAGATTTTCTGTGTCCGTGCCGACATCGCCAAGGACGGCACAGCCGTCACTCCGGCGTCGGCCGAATGGGACGGCCTCACGCTGGGAGTGTTGGCAGGCGGCGAACATCGCCGATCGGCCGCCGTGCGCAATGCCGTCGTCGAAGCGCTGCAGTCCGGCGTCGTGGCCGACTCGGCGCACGCGCCGCTGACCGGTGTCGCGCTCGTGGGCGGCGGTCCGGGCGACCCGGACCTGATCACCGTCCGGGGCCGCAGACTGCTGGCATACGCGGACGTCGTGGTGGCCGATCGGCTGGCTCCACCCGAGTTGCTCGCCGAACTCGGACCACACGTCGAGGTCATCGACGCCTCGAAGATCCCGTACGGCCGGGCTATGGCGCAGGAAGCCATCAACCAGGCGCTGATCGACGGTGCCAAGGCCGGCAAGTTCGTGGTTCGGCTCAAGGGCGGTGACCCGTACGTCTTCGGTCGCGGTTACGAGGAGCTCGAAGCGCTGGCCGCCGAGGGCATTCCGGTCACGGTGGTACCGGGCATCACCAGCGCGATCTCGGTTCCGTCCTCGGCCGGAATCCCGGTGACGCATCGCGCCGTCACCCACGAATTCGTCGTCGTGAGCGGTCACGTGGCCCCCGATCACCCCGATTCTCTGGTCGACTGGGACGCGTTGGCCAAGCTCAAGGGCACAATCGTGTTGCTGATGGCCGTCGAGCGCATCGGGCTGTTCGCCGATGTACTCGTGGCGGGCGGCCGCCCGTCGGACACCCCCGTCATCGTCGTTCAGGAGGGCACCATGCGCACCCAACGTGAAGTTCGGGCCACGCTGAGCACCGTCGCCGACGCGGTCCGCGAGGCCGAAATCAGGCCGCCGGCGATCGTCGTCATCGGCACTGTGGCCGGGTTCTCTGTACACGCCGGTAACGTGAACGCTCGTGCCTGAGTCATCGATGTCCAACACCTCCGCCACCGAGATCAAGTACCCGGTGACGACTCGAGCGTTCGGGATGGCGATCATCGTCCTGAGCGGGCTGCAATTGATGGTGGTTCTCGACGGCACCGTCGCCAACCTGGCCTTGGCTCCGCTGCAGGCCGATCTGGGTCTGTCCGACGCCGGGCGCAACTGGGTGTTGACCTCCTATGCGTTGGCCTTCGGTGGGCTGATGTTGCTCGGCGGCAGGCTCGGCGACGCCTTCGGGCGAAAGAAGATGTTCCTCGCCGGCGTCGTCCTGTTCACGATCGCCTCGTTGCTGTGCGGACTGGCAGTCAACGAAGCCACGCTCGTTGCGGCGAGGGCACTGCAGGGGGTCGGTGCCGCGGTGGCGTCGCCCACGGCATTCGCGCTGGTGGCCACGACGTTCGCTCCGGGCCCGGTGCGTAATCAGGCCATCGCCATCTACGCCGCCATGACCGGTGTCGGGTCCATTGCCGGGCTCATCATCGGCGGCGCTCTGACCGAGGTGTCGTGGCGTTGGATCTTCCTGATCAACGTACCGATCGGCATCGTCATCGTCGTGCTCGCCGTCGTGTCGCTGCAGGAGACCGTCGGGGCGAAGCTCGCCCTGGACGTGCCGGGTGCGATCCTGGCGACCCTGGGCTGCACGGGTGTGGTCCTCGCGCTGAGCGAGGGTACCGAGCTGGGCTGGTCTAGCCCGATCGTCATCGTGTCGTTGATCGCCGGACTGCTGTTCCTCGGATTGTTCCTGTTGGTCGAGCGACGGGCCGAGAACCCGCTGCTGCCGTTCTCGTTGTTCGTCAGTCGCGATCGAGTGGCGACTTTCGTCGCAATCTTCTTCGCCGGCGGGGTCATGTTCTGTCTCGCTGCATATGTGGCGTTGTTCGTGCAGGACATTCTGGGCTACAGCCCGCTGCATGCCGGCCTGGCTTTCGTGCCGTTCGCCTTCGGTCTCGGTGCCGCGGCGTTCCTCGCGTCGCAACTGGTGACTCGGATCGCTCCGCGCTGGCTCATTCTCTGTGGTGCGGTCATCATGGTCGGCTGGCTGCTGGTGTCCGTGACGACGATGGACGCGGATTCGGCGTACTTCCCAGGGTTGTTCTTCCCGGTGATCGGGATCGGCTTCGGCGTCGGTCTGACGGTCGTTCCGCTGCCTCTGTGCGCCATCGCGGGCGTGAGCCCCACCGAAATCGGTCCGCTGACGGCAATCTCGCTGGTCGCCCAGACCCTCGGCGGTCCTCTGGCGCTGGCCGTCATCGGGGCACTGGTCACGTCGCGAACACTGTCCCTCGGCGGCATATCCGGGCCGGCGACTCTGATGAACGACAGTCAGCTCGACGCACTGAGCTCCGGGTACATGTTCGCGCTGTTCTGTTGCGCGGTCTGCGCCGTGATCGCCGGGATCGCCGCACTGTTCATCCGATTCACCCCGCAGCAGGTGGCCCAGGCGCAGGCCGCGCAGGAGGACGCCCAGAAGGGCTGACGAGCGGGGCCGATCAGACTCCCAGTACGGCCTTCGCGATGAGGAAGTAGACGATCAGGCCGGTCGCATCGCAGAAGGTCGAGATGAAGGGCGTCGAGAACACCGCGGGGTCGACGCCGATCTTCTTGGCGATCAGCGGCATCGCACCGCCGACCGTCGCGGCGAGCGTGCATATCGACAGCAGCGTCGTGCCGATGACCAGGCCCAGGTGCCAGTCGTAGACGAGTCCGGCGATGACGAACCCCAACGTCCCGAGCATCGCTCCCATCGTCGCGCCGACGCGGACCTCGCGAAACAGCACAGCGGCGATGTCGCGCGGGCGGACGTCACCCAGGGCGAGCGCGCGGGTCACCGTGGTCGCGGCCTGCGAACCGGTGTTTCCGCCAGTGCCGGTGAGCAGGGGAATGAACAGCGCGAGGGTCACCACCGCGGCCAGTGCGTGCTCGAAGATCTCGAGCACCTGCACGGTGAGGATGGCCGACAACGCCAACACGAGCAGCCAGACCACGCGCGAACGAACGATGGACAGGACCGGCGTCGACAGGTACGGCCGACGCAGCGGTTCCGCACCGCCCGCCCTGGCTGCGTCCTCGTCCTCGGCCTCCTCGAGAATGCGAGAGGACTGCTCGAGGGTGAGGATGCCGATCAGGCGCTGTTCGGAGTCGACCACCACCACCGCCGGACTGCGATGCTCGAAACACAGACGTGCCGCGACCTCCGCCGACGAGTCCGCCCGCACCACCGGGTGCGACGAATGGAGCTCTCCCACCGGCGTGGTCGAATCCGCCGTCGCGAGATCGGCGAGCGTCACCACACCGAGCAACGTACGACGGTCGTCGGTGATGGGCAGCAGGTACACCGATTCTGCGTCGGGACCGGTCCTTCGTACCGCGTCGAGAGCCTCGGCTGCCGTCGTGTCGTTGCGTAGGCGCACGTACTCCGGACTCATTCGACGGCCGACCGACCCGCGGTCGTAGCCCAGCATCGGTGCAGTGAGCGCCCGTTGTGCGGGCGATAGGCCGAGCATCATGCGATGCGCGATGTTGGAGGGCAGCTCGTCGAGCAGTTCCACTCGGTCGTCGGGGTCGAGGTTCTCGAACAGGGCGATGACGTCGTCGCTACGCAAACTTTCGAACAGCTCGCTGCGAATGGTCGCGTCGAAACGCTCGAACACGACCACGGCCTCGTCCTTGGGCAACAGTCGAAACAGAACCGCCCGCTGCGCCGAGTCGACCCGTTCGAGCATTCTGACCGCGTTCGTCGTGGACAGACCTGCCATCAGGGTCGACAACGCGGCCACGTCGCGCTCGGCCAGTAATTCCGATGTCCTGGTCACGATGTCGTCGAGAGTCTCGGGCACCGGTCCATTTTGCCTTGCCGGCGGTCATCGACCGACAGCGGTCGCTACTCCGGAACCACGTCCCAGTGCTCGACGATGGTGCCGTCGAACCGGAAGATGTCTCCCGCGACGAAGGGGTCGGATTCTGCTGCGCCCGGCGCTTTCGCGAACGTCCACACCAGATCGCCGTCGGCCAGCGAGACGACCGATTCCGAGGCAGGGAACTGCGCGCCGCCGGCGAAGAACTGTTGCAGTGCCGCGGTGCCGTTGCCCGCAATCGGATTGTGTTGCAGGTAGGACGGGGCGAAGTCGGTCCCGAGCACGGACGCGTCGTGTTCGCGGAAGAGCGCGTCGTAGGTAGCCGTCACCGACATGCGTCGGCGCTCTTCCTCGTCCTCGGTCGGCTCGGAGGGCGCGGTCGGGTAGCGGTAGAGGTCACTGAACATGGTGTTGCCGCTCATCGACGTGGCCGGCACGGATTGCGTCATGGCCCAGTGCTCGGTGACCTTGCCGCCGTCGAAGGCGAAGAGGTCGATGTTCGCTTCACCGGTGGTCTCGGATGCCGGATCAGCGGTGGCCTGCCAGTGCACTGCCACCCATCTGCCATCGGCTGCGACATGCTTGACGACGGCTCGTGCACCGGGAATCCGTGTCCGGGTGGCCTCGAATCGGGCGACGATCGCGTCGGGCCCCACCGCTGGTCCAGGTCGATCGACGGCGTTCTCCGCCACGACCGACGCGGCGGAGGCGGGTTCTTCGGCCGTGAACGCAGATTCGAAGAGCGTCAGCGCTGCTTCTTCGTTGCGTGATTCGGTGACGCTGTCGGAGCGGTCGTCGGGCGACTGCGCGGCGACGGAGACGTCGTTCGGCTCCGGGGTGGAGGGCGACGTACCGCACGCCGTGATGGCGGACAGTGCGACCAGAACGGGCACGGTGAGTCGAGCAGCTGCGCGTGTTCGGTTCATGTCTGCTCAACTGACTTGAAGCTACAACAGTTCCCGAATCGGTCGACGAACCTCGTGGACTGTTTCAGCGGGACAGATCGGCTCGGTCGGCCGCGGCTCGTCCCGAGTCCCATCCCTCGGCATCGAGGCGCGGGCCGCGCATCGGCTTGGCGGTGGGAAAGAGGCGGTCGAACTCCGCTTCCACGGCAACGGTCTGTGCCGCGAGAATCGGCAGCAGGTCGCCCGATTCCTGTCTCGCCTCGTCGAGGGCATGCGCGTCGGCATCGGTGAGACGATCTCCGATGCGGATGGCGTAGGCGTAGAGGAACGCCTTGCCGAATGCGGCCGAGCCGGCCTTCTTTCGCTTCTTGGCTTCCGGGGAGTGGCCGAGAGCTCGGGTTGCCTGCACCAGCAACGAGGTGAAGACGAGCTCGGCCTGTTCCACGTCCACCGGCGCGCCCACGAGCGTCGCAACGGCGTACTCCGCGTCCCAGATCGTCTTGACCCGGTTGGCAGTACCGGCGACGTGCAAGAGCTGGGCTTTGGCGGGTGCGTGCGGACCGTCGATGTGCACCCGTCGACCGCGAACGTCGAGATGACCCTCGGCCAACAGCAGCGTGTCGATCGAGTATCGCGTCATCAACTCCTGCGCCTTGGCGGTCAGCGTCTCGGCTTCCTCCGCGAAATCGGTGGCATCGGCCTTGGCCAGCAGACCGCGAATCTTGGCCAGCATCTTGCTGTTCGGTGAATCCGCGCCGGTGGTCGTCGGCACCGACGAGCGTGTGCGGGGCCACTGCGAGGGCTTGGCACCCAGTTGCGGCCAACGGGGGAGGGTTTGCCACTGGCCGAGCAGAGTGAGCACGTCGAGCCACTGATCGCTGGCGGCGATGTAGTCGGACTTGCCGGACGCCACGAGGTACGCCGTGAGGAAGTCGGGAGTGGCGTCGACTCGGGCTGCGACCGTCGGGAACTGTTCGCAGATCGCCGACATCTGATCGACCCAATCGTGCGGGGCGCGGGAGTCCGCTTCGATGAGATCGGCATGGTGCAGCAGTGCCGCGGCAGCGAGATTCGTCACGGCCACCGTGTGCTGACGCCGGACCACATGCATCAGATCCAGTGGTTGCCAGCCGTTTTCGTACAGTGTGCCGATCATGTTGGTCAGTGCCAGCGTGCCGAGTTCGTTCGCTTGCATCGAGACCAGACGGTCGGCGATGTCGTCGGCGATGCGTTGACTCTTGTTCTTGCCGACCGACGCCTCGGCTCCCTGTCTGAGCAGTTCCGGAACGGCGCTCATTCGGTGAGCACGATCAGTTCGGTGTCCGACGCCACTTCGACTCGAAGACCCGCCTTCGACGCCACGCGCGCAACAGCTTTCACATCTTTGGGCTCGGCCGTGGTCAGGGTCAGCGCGCGGGCGAGCAATCCCTTGTGATGCTTGTTGAAGTGGCTCACCACCGACCGACTGCCGTCGGGCTTCTCGGTGAGCACCGTTGCCGTGATCGCCCCGGGGATGGGCCCGAGCTGTTGATAGGTGCCGGACCGGAGGTCGACGACGATTCCCTCGGCCTCGGTGAGAAGGGCCTTGGACAGTCGAGGCTTCCAGTGCGCTCGCAACGTCCCGAAGTTCGGAATGGACGACCCGCCGGAGAGTCGATAGGACGGAATCGGGTCGGACGCGCGAACGGCCCCGAACAGTGCCGACCCGATCCACAGCCTGGCATCCGCACGCGCGCGTCCGGCACGGGTGAAGGTCGACGCCCCGAGAGCGTCGTACAACACTCCTGTGTACCGGCGCAGGGCGGGAGTGGTGGGCGAGGCGAACAGGCGAGCGTTCCGTTCGATCTCGTCCACCTGGGTCGGACCGAGACCGAGAGCGGTGATGGACGCGTCGACGTCGTCGGAGAGCCGGACCAGGGCGTCGGCAAGCGTTCGGCGGAGCGGAAGCAGGGACGGCAACGACAACCGGTCCAGATCGAGAGGTGCTCCGGAACCGCCGTCGGACTTCGTCTCGGAGGGAGGCAGCAGAATCAGCACGGGGGTCAAGGCTACTCACTTCGCGGCCGCCTACCCGCAGGCGCTGCACCACCGACTAGTCTGACAACCCGTGATCACCCGTCTTTCGCAGCTGTTCCTTCGTACCCTTCGCGACGACCCGGCCGACGCCGAGGTCGACAGCCACAAGCTGTTGGTTCGCGCCGGCTACGTTCGTCGTATCGCGCCGGGCGTCTATTCGTGGCTGCCGCTGGGTCTCCGAGTGCTGCGACAGGTCGAACGCGTCGTGCGCGAGGAAATGAACGCCATCGGGGCGCAGGAAATTTCGCTGCCCGCCCTGCTGCCGCGTGAGCCGTACGAGACGACGAACCGGTGGACCGAATACGGGGACGCATTGTTCCGGTTGCAGGACCGCAAGGGCAACGACATGCTGCTCGGTCCGACCCACGAAGAGTTGTTCGCGTTGACGGTCAAGGCCGAATACAACTCCTACAAGGACCTGCCGGTCACGCTGTACCAAATTCAGACAAAGTATCGCGACGAAGAGCGTCCTCGCGCCGGCATTCTGCGCGGACGCGAGTTCGTCATGAAGGATTCCTACTCCTTCGACATGGACGAGGACGGACTGAAGCGGTCCTACGCCGCACACCGCGACGCCTACCAGCGCATCTTCGCCAGGCTCGGGGTCAGCTACGTCATCGTCGCCGCGACGTCCGGCGCGATGGGCGGAAGTGCGTCCGAGGAATTCCTGGCCGAGAGCGACATCGGCGAGGACACCTACGTTCGGTGCATCGAATCGGGATACGCGGCCAACGTCGAGGCCGTCACTACCCCGGCACCGGACCCCATCGCCATCGAGGGGCAGCCTGCCGCGGTCGACTACGAGACGGGCAACACTCCCACCATCGCGACGCTGGTCGAGTGGGCGAACGGCGCAGATCTGGGTCGTGCCGTCACCGGTGCCGACACGCTCAAGAACATCCTGCTCAAGGTGCGGTCCGCCGGTGGCGAGTGGGAGCTGCTGGCCATCGGCCTGCCCGGTGACCGTGAGGTGGACGAGAAGCGTCTCGAAGCATCGCTAGAGCCTGCCGAATTCGCATTGCTGACCGACGCGGACTTTGCTGCTCACCCGTTCCTGATCAAGGGATACATCGGGCCACGTGCGCTGCAGGCCAACGGAGTTCGCTACCTCGTCGACCCCCGGGTGGTGAACGGAACATCGTGGATCACCGGTGCCGATGTGCAGGGCAAGCACGTGGTGAACCTCGTGGCCGGCCGCGACTTCGTTCCCGACGGCACCATCGAGGCCGCCGAGGTGCGTGACGGGGACATGTCACCCGACGGACAGGGGCCGCTGGTCAGCGCTCGCGGAATCGAGATCGGGCACATCTTCCAGTTGGGCTACAAGTACACCGATGCATTCTCGGTCGACGTACTCGGCGAGACCGGCAAGCCCGTGCGACTCGTACAGGGTTCCTACGGCGTCGGTGTCTCCCGTCTGGTGGCCGTCATCGCCGAGCAGATGCACGACGACAAGGGCCTTCGGTGGCCGTCGGAGGTAGCACCCGCCGACGTACATCTGGTGATCGCGAACAAGGACGAGGCCGCGCGCGCCGGCGCAGAATCCATTGCAACGCAACTCGATTCGCAGGGCATCGAGGTTCTCTTCGACGACCGCAAGGCCTCGCCCGGCGTGAAGTTCAAGGACTCCGAACTGATCGGTGTTCCGCTCGTCGTCGTCCTCGGCCGCGGTTGGGCCGATGGCAAGGTCGAAATCCGGGACCGCTTCTCGGGTGAGAGCCGTGAACTCGACATCGATTCCGCGGTCGACGAGATCGTCGCCGCGGTGCGCGCCACCACGTAACAGCCCGTCCCGATCTCTCCACGCTCGATCTCCCCACGCGCCGGTCTACTCGCTGGTAGCTTCGGGTCACACGACTAGGAGAGGTCACACCGTGGCTCAGTTTGCGCTGTTCGATCCGACAACTTTCGATCCCGCCGAGCTCGACGAGGAGTCTCGTCGTCAGCTCCGCGCACTGATCGATTGGTTCGAGGATCGCGGTAAGGCCAGGCTGCTCGCCGACGATCTCGAAGGAGTCTGGCCCGCCGACTTCCTCGAGTTCGTCGCAGCCCAGAAACTGTTCGCCACGTTCTCGACGCCGGCCGAATACGCGAACGGGTTGCCCAACGCTCGTTGGGACGCTGCCCGCAACGCTGCTCTGAGCGAAATTCTCGGGTTCTACGGCTTGGCCTACTGGTACACCTGGCAGGTCACGGTGCTCGGCCTCGGCCCGATCTGGATGAGCGACAACGACGACGCCAAGCGCCGCGCAGCGCGTGAGCTCGACCGCGGCGGCGTCATGGCATTCGGATTGTCCGAGCGCGCACACGGTGCCGACGTCTACTCCACCGACATGCTGTTGACCCCCTCCGCCGACGACGACCTCGAGTTCACCGTGTCAGGGGAGAAGTACTACATCGGTAACGGCAACGTGGCGGGCATGGTGTCGGTGTTCGGTAGACGCACCGACATCGACGGGCCGGAGTCGTACGTCTTCTTCGTCGCCGACAGCTCGCATCCCGCGTATCGGTTGCGCGAGAGCGTCGTTCACGGCCAGATGTACGTCAGCACCTTCTCGCTCGAGAATTATCCCGTTCGCGGCGAGGACATTCTGCATACCGGACCCGACGCGTTCTCGGCTGCACTGAACACCGTCAACGTCGGCAAGTTCAACCTCTGCACCGGCTCGATCGGCATCTGCGAGCACGCGTTCTACGAGGCGATCACACACGCCAACAATCGGATTCTGTACGGCAACCGTGTCACCGAATTCCCCCATGTGCGCAGTGCATTCGTCGATGCCTACTCGCGGCTGACCGCCATGAAGCTGTTCAGTGCGCGTGCGCTGGACTACTTCCGCGCTGCGGGTCCCGGCGACCGGCGCTACCTGTTGTTCAACCCCATGACCAAGGCCAAGGTGACGTCCGAGGGCGAGACGGTGGTCCGCTTGCTGCACGACGTCATCGCCGCCAAGGGGTACGAGAAGAACACCTACTTCCGTGAAGCCGCGCAACTGATCGGAACACTGCCGAAACTCGAGGGAACGGTGCATGTCAACGTCGCCCTGATGCTCAAGTTCATGCCGGCATACATGTTCTCGCCCACCGATCAGGCGGAGGTCACCAGGTTCACCGACGCCGTCGACGACGGATTCTTCTTCGCCCAAGGCCCCGCTCGCGGCGCGAGTTCGGTTCGGTTCCACGATTGGAACCCGGTGTATCGCAAGCATTCCGGTGTTCCCAACGTGGGTCGTTTCTACGAGCAGGCCCAGGCGTTCGCGTCGTTCCTCGCCGAGTGCGCCCCCGACGAGTCGCAGCAACAGGACCTCGACTTCCTGCTCGTGGTGGGGCATCTGTTCTCACTCGTCGTCTACGGCCACCTGATCCTCGAACAGGCCGACGAGATCTCCACCGACATGCTGGACCAGATCTTCGACTTCCAGATCAGGGACTTCTCCGGCTACGCCGTCGCGCTGTACGGAAAGCCGTCGTCGACCGATGCGCAGCAGAAATGGGCGCTGGACGCCGTACGCAAGCCGGTGGTGGACGCAGCAAGATTCGAGACGGTCTGGAACGACGTCGTCACGTACGACGGTCGGTACGAGATGCGTCCCTAGGCGTCACAGCTGTCCGGAATCGGCTGGGACGAGCTTGGTTCCGAACGCGCACATCGTCATCTCGTGCAGTCCCTCGCTGTCCTCCGGATGCTCCGGTGCCTGCATCGACAACAAGACGTTGAGCAGCATTCCGTGTGCGATGAACTGCCGAGCCTGATCTTCCGAACACCCGGTACCGCTGCGGATCTGGTTGTAGATCGCGCCCATTCCTTCTCGTGCCTGGCGGCCGATCTCGGGTACCGACCCTGCACCGAACCCGTGCATCATGACCATCAAGAGGTCGCGATCGGCCACCAGATCGGCGTAGGCACCGCCCAGGTCGGCCCAGGTCTCGTCGTCCGCTGGGTCCAGAGGCCCCGAAGCGAGCACTGCGTCGAATGCCGTCATGATGCCGTCGATGGAGCGTTGGAAGACCAGCCGAAACAATTCGACTTTGGTTCCGAACATCCGAACCACATACGGCTGCGACACGCCCGCTTCCTTGGCCACCGCATCGGTGCTCGTCCCGGCAAAGCCCCCGCGTGCGAACGCTCGTGTCGCGGCGTCGAGGACGAGTTCTCGACGGTCGGCCGCGTCCATTCGGGTTGCTCGGGGCTTGGGCGTGGGAGTGTCGGACATGTTGACAGGTTATCAGTCGATAACTTACGGTCGCATCATAAGTAATCATTCGATGCTTACAAACTCGAGACGGGACGTTCGCCATGACCGCTACAGCCTCTCCGCCTGCAGTGCACCCCGCCGCTCGGTCTATTCCGGTGTGGCTGGGAATCGTCGCCGCATCCCTGCCCATGTTCATGGCGACCCTCGACAATCTGGTGATGACCAGCGCGCTGCCGGTGGTTCAGCAGGATCTGAATGCGTCGGTCGGACAGCTGCAGTGGTTCCTCAACGCCTACACACTGAGCTTCGCGACATTCATGCTCACTGCAGCAACCTTGGGCGATCGCTGGGGCAGGCGCGCGGTGTTCCTCGGCGGGATAGCGCTGTTCACCGCGGCCTCCGTGGCCAGCGCGCTCGCCACGAGTCCGGCAATGCTCATCGCCGCGCGGGCGATACAGGGCCTCGGTGCCGCGGCGATCATGCCGCTGTCACTGACTCTGCTCGCAGCTGTCGTCCCGATTGCCAAGCGCGCCATGGCAATCGGAATCTGGGGCGGTGTCTCGGGCCTCGGTGTCGCACTCGGGCCTGTCGTCGGTGGTGCGGTCGTCGACGGTATTTCCTGGCAGGCGATCTTCTGGATCAACGTCCCGGTGGCGCTCGTCGCGGTACCGCTGGCGTACATCGCCCTGACCGAGTCGACCGGACGCAGGCAACCTCTCGATCTACTGGGTGTGGTGCTCGCGGGCGGCGGGGTGTTCTTGCTCGTGTGGGCGGTGGTCCACGGCAACGACGACGGATGGGCATCGACCACCGTGCTCGCGAGCTTCGTCGGCTCTGCGGTGCTTCTCCTCGCGTTCGTCTCCCGAGCATGGCGAACCCCGTTCTCGGTACTGCCGTTGACGCTCTTCCGATCACGCAGTTTCACGCTGGCGAACATCATCGGAATCACGTTCTCGCTCGGCATGTTCGGGGCCGTGTTCCTGCTTGCTCAGTACCTGCAGATAGTGATGCACTACAGCCCGTTCGAGGCGGGCCTTCGCACATTGCCCTGGACCGCCGCGCCTATGGTGGTCGCACCCATTGCGGGTCTCGTGGCCGATCGAGTCGGCCTGCGCGGCTTGTTGGTGTCCGGACTGGCGTTGCAGTCGCTGTCACTGGTGTGGATGGCACTGATCCTCGGACCCGACACCGCCTACCTGTCGATGGTGCCCGCGCTGTTGATGGCCGGAGTCGGCATGGGGTTGACCTTCGCGCCCTCGGCGACCGCAGTGTTGCGAGACATGGACGACGACGATCACGCCACGGCGAGCAGTGCGAACTCCACTGTGCGGGAGGTGGGAATTGCGCTCGGAATCGCCGTCCTGACGGCGGTGTTCATCGGAAACGGAGGATCACTCACCCCCGCTGGATACACCGACGCGTTGGCACCCGCTCTACTCGTAGGCGCAGGGGCGGTGGCGATCGGATTGGTTGCGGCACTGTTCATGCCGGGTCGTTCCGCCGGTCCGGCGGACGACGTGGTCACGGCTGACCGGGAAAAGCCGTCGACGACGGTGTGACGCCGAGGATCTGCTGCCATGTGGCCAGTCTGATCGCGGCCTCGGTCAGTGCCTGGACGCCCATCTCGCGAGTGCCGCCGGATCGACTGCGCTCGACGGCCGAGCGCCACGCCACACTCGTGTCGATCTCTGCCTGAACAGCGAGCTGCACAGCCGAGATCGCATCGGTCACCGGAAACGGAGACGCGTATGCCGGATCGGGCAGGGGCGCTGTGACGCTGGCCGCGCGGAGTGCGTCGATGGTCGAGTCTCGACGCGCTCGGTGTGCCGCGGTGCACGCGGCCACCATGTCTGCTCGGGTCGGGTTGGAGAACGCCGCGACGATCCCGTACGCGAAGACGGCTGCGTACTCGGCGACGAGTGCATCGGAGAGCCCCTGTTGTTCGGGTCCGAGATCGCTCATGCGAGTACCACCTGAGCGAACACCGTGCACGAGGCACTGATCGACCCGAGAAGGCCGGCGCGATAACCGCTTTCGTCGCGGGCGGCGGTCGCCGCACTGCGTGCCGAGGCGGTCAGCGCATCGCGCACCGCGCCGAGATCGGGTGGCGGCGCGGACTGGGCCGCGCTCGTGGTCGTCGTGGCAGTCGCCGACGAGGTGTCGGTGGTCGCTCCGGTAGCCCGGGCGATCTCGGTCTCGAGTGCATCCGCATGTTCGGTCCGCTGGGCCGCGACCACGCCGAGAGCTCCTGCGTAATCGGGAGCGACCGTTGCCGCCGAAGACGCAGCCGCGGCGTCGGAGCGAGCGGAGCGCAACTGTGCCGTCAGAGAATCGAGTGCGGGACCGGAGATTTCCTCCGCGCCGCAAGCCGTGACGGTCGACGCCGTGGCCGCTGTGAGTACGGCGGCACCGGCGAGCCGGAACAACCCACGTCTGTTCAACGAGAGAAGGGCGGTCGGCGTGGGCACCCCGATATCGTGCCAGACCCTCGACCGTGTCGGACCCTCGAGGCGACACGCGCCGTGCCCGTGTGTCGCCTCGGCCGTGCGTGGTCGCGAGCACCACCTGCGGGGCGGTAGTCTGTTGGTTCACCAAACGCGGTCCGGCGCACCTGTGCCGCATTGCCGACAACTACACACGAGGAGTTCGCGACATGCCTGTTCCGTCCCAGGAAAGGGTTGTCGAACTGCTCGGCGACCTGGTTCGAGATCGGGGCTACGACCTCGAGGACGTGAACGTGGTCGCTGCCGGTAAGCACAGTGCCGTGCGCATCATGGTCGACCGTGAAGACGGCGTCGACCTCGACGCGCTGCCGGAGTTGAGCCGGGTGATCTCCGATGTGTTCGACGGCGTGACCGATTTCGGCGAAGCGCCGTACACCCTCGAGGTCACCACTCCCGGAATCGATCGCCCGTTGACACAACCACGGCATTGGCGTCGCGCGCGTGGTCGCAAGGTGCGGATCGAACTCGCCGACGGCAAGGTCGAGGGCCGCGTCGGACTTCTCGACGGTGACTCGGTTGCCCTCGTGATCAAGGACAAGGGAGTTCTCTCGACACGATCGATCGCGCTGGCCGATGTTGTGAAAGCTGTTGTGCAGGTAGAATTTTCGCGGCCGACCGCAGAAGAGATGGATCTTGCGGGCGGCGTGGTGGGCGGTAGGCCGTCACCCGCGAACACCGACGAAATCGTGAATGTGGAAGCACCGGAAGAAGGGTCGGACAAGTGAATATCGATATTGCAGCTCTGCGCGCCATCGAGGCGGACAAGGGCGTTCCGATCGAGATGGTGATCTCGACGATCCAGACCGCGCTGTTGACCGCCTACCGGCACACCGAGGGGCACCAGTCCAACGCGCGAATCGACGTCGATCGCAAGACCGGTTCCGTCCGGGTGATGGCCAAGGAGTTCGACGCCGAGGGCAATCTGATCTCCGAGTGGGACGACACGCCGGAAGGCTTCGGCCGGATCGCTGCCACCACCGCTCGTCAGGTGATTCTGCAGCGTTTGCGCGATGCGGAGCACGAGCGCTCCTTCGGGGAGTACTCGACCCACGAGGGTGAAATCGTCAACGGCGTCATTCAGCGCGATACGCGCGCCAACGCCAAGGGCACCGTCATCGTCCGGATCGGCAGCGAGGCGAACGGGGCCGACGGCCTGCTTCCGCCCGCCGAGCAGGTTCCGGGGGAGACGTACGAGCACGGTGAGCGCATCAAGTGCTACGTCGTCGGAGTCGCGCGGGGCAACCGCGGCCCGCAGATCACGCTCTCGCGCACACACCCCAATCTGGTGCGCAAGTTGTTCGCGCTCGAGGTGCCCGAGATCGCCGACGGTTCGGTCGACATCGTGGCGGTAGCGCGTGAATCGGGGCACCGCTCGAAGATCGCGGTCGCGTCGACGGTCTCGGGCCTGAACGCCAAGGGTGCATGTATCGGGCCGATGGGGCAGCGCGTGCGGAATGTGATGAGCGAACTGGCCGGCGAGAAGATCGACATCATCGACTTCGACGAGGACCCGGCGACGTTCGTCGGGAATGCACTGTCGCCGTCGAAGGTTGTGTCTGTGACCGTGGTGGACGCAGCCGCTCGCGCGGCGCGCGTGGTGGTCCCGGAGTACCAGTTGTCGCTGGCGATCGGCAAGGAAGGGCAGAACGCTCGACTTGCCGCTCGATTGACCGGTTGGCGTATCGACATCCGCAGTGACGCGGCGGCACCCGAGACGACCAGCGCCTAGGGCCGGAATGCGGAGATCGAGGCAATACAGCGGTAGAGTGGTCGATGGTTCGGTAACGACCTCTCCGCTCGGAGACGTGAACGCGAGAATCCGGTTGTGACAAGCCGGCCGATTCGTACATGTGTCGGGTGCAGGGAGCGGGTGCCGGCCGCCGATCTGTTGAGGATCGTGGTTCGAGAAGCTGGTTCGTACGAATTCGCTCTCGTCCCCGACATCCGGCATTCGATGTCCGGTCGTGGTGCTTGGTTGCACTACAACCGAGAATGCCTGCACAATGCGGAACGTCGCCGAGTCTTCGGCCGCGCGTTTCGGATATCGGGAAATGTGGAATCGTCCGCAGTATCGGACGTGCTCGACGAGCACGAACGGCTGCACGGCGAGAACACGACAAGAGCAACACCCGTCGACAAGAACAGGCAACAGCACTGATGAGCACACCGTGAAGCACCAACGATGAACGTCCATCGGAGATAACCCGAGGTCGTGCGGGCACCAAGCCTCGCTCGGCCTCTCAGTGAGGAGAGCAGTGGCAGGCAAGGCCCGCGTGCACGAGTTGGCAAAAGAACTCGGTGTCACCAGTAAGGAACTACTCGCACGGCTCAAAGAGCAAGGCGAGTTCGTCAAGTCCGCATCATCCACAGTCGAAGCCCCCGTGGCTCGTCGACTTCGTGAATCCTTCCCGTCCGCAAACGCGGACGCGCCGGCGTCCGGTGCAGCAGCACCCAACGGTCGCGCAGCAGCAGATCGTGCGTCGGATTCCGCCGCGAAGCCCGGCGCAGCAAAGCCGAGTGGACCTCGTCCCGGACCCAAGCCGGCATCCCGCCCGGCCGAGCCCGAGGCCCCCGCTGCACAGGCACCCGCAGCGCAAGCTCCGGCAGCACAGTCGCCCGCTGAGGTAGCTCCCGCTGCCCCGTCGGCACCGGCCGCTGCGCCCACGCCGGCACCGGCTGCGCCCACCCCTCGTCCGGCAGCACCCGCTGCTCCGGTCGAGCAGGCACCTGCCGCGTCGGCCGAGGCAACAGCGTCGGCTCCGGCCGCCCCCAAGCCCGCTGGTCCTGGCCCCAAGCCCGGCCCGAAGGCTCCGCGCGTCGGAAACAATCCGTACTCGTCGGCTCCGGTGGAACGACCGGCTCCGCGACCCGCTCCCGGTGCCGGTGCTCCCCGCCCCGGCGGCGGACGACCGGCTCCCGGACAGGGTGGACCCCGTCCGGCCGCACCGGCAGGCGGCGCTCGTCCGGCTCCCGGACAGGGCGGCCCCCGTCCCGCACCGGGTCAGGCCGGACCTCGGCCCAGCCCGGGCTCCATGCCTCCTCGCCCCAATCCGGGTGCGATGCCGACTCGTTCGGCACGTCCCGGCCCCGCAGCAGGACGTCCCGGTCGCCCCGGCGGCGCACCGGGTGGACGTCCGGGCGGCGGCGGTGGCGGTGGCTACCGCGGCGGTGGCGCTCCCGGCGCGCCCGGTGGTGCACCGGCAGGCGGCGCTCCCGCAGGTGGCTTCCGTGGCCGTCCCGGCGGCGGTGGCCGTCCCGGTCAGCGTGGCGCAGCCGCAGGTGCGTTCGGTCGGCCCGGCGGAGCAGTCCGCCGCGGTCGCAAGTCGAAGCGGGCGAAACGCGCCGAGTACGAGAGCATGCAGGCTCCCGCAGTCGGCGGCGTCAGGCTGCCCCGCGGCAACGGCGAGACCATTCGTCTCGCCCGCGGAGCATCGCTGTCGGACTTCGCAGACAAGATCGACGCCAACCCCGCTGCACTCGTGCAGGCACTGTTCAACCTCGGTGAGATGGTCACCGCGACGCAGTCGGTCAACGACGAGACGCTGGAGCTTCTCGGCGGCGAGATGAACTACGTCGTGCAGGTCGTCAGTCCCGAGGACGAGGATCGCGAACTGCTCGATTCGTTCGACCTCACCTACGGCGAAGATGCCGGCGGCGAGGAAGATCTCGAGCAGCGTCCCCCGGTGGTCACCGTCATGGGCCACGTCGATCATGGTAAGACTCGACTGCTCGACTCGATTCGTAACACCACGGTGCGCGAAGGCGAGGCAGGCGGAATCACGCAGCATATCGGTGCGTACCAGGTGTTGACCGAGCTCGAAGGCAACGAGCGTCTCGTGACCTTCATCGACACCCCGGGTCACGAGGCCTTCACGGCCATGCGTGCTCGTGGTGCCAAGGCCACCGACCTTGCGATCCTCGTGGTCGCGGCCGACGACGGTGTCATGCCGCAGACGGTCGAAGCCATCAACCACGCCCAGGCGGCCGACGTGCCGATCGTGGTCGCGGTCAACAAGATCGACAAGGAAGGCGCGAACCCGGACAAGATCCGGCAGCAGCTGACCGAATACGGTCTGGTCGCCGAGGAATACGGCGGCGAGACGATGTTCGTCGACATCTCCGCCAAGCAGGGCACCAACATCGATGCCCTCCTCGAAGCGGTGCTGCTGACGGCCGATGCGTCACTCGATCTGCGTGCCAACCCGGACATGGATGCCCAGGGTGTCGCCATCGAGGCACACCTCGACCGCGGTCGCGGTCCGGTGGCCACCGTGCTCATCGCCCGCGGAACGCTGCGCGTCGGTGACTCGATCGTCGCCGGCGATGCCTACGGCCGCGTGCGTCGCATGGTCGACGAGCACGGCGAGGACGTCACCGAAGCGATGCCGTCCCGGCCCGTTCAGGTCATCGGCTTCACGTCGGTGCCCGGTGCAGGCGACAACCTTCTGGTCGTCGACGAGGACCGGATCGCCCGTCAGATCGCCGATCGCCGTAATGCCCGTAAGCGCAATGCTCTGGCGGCCAAGAGTCGCAAGCGCATCAGCCTCGACGATCTCGATGCAGCTCTGAAGGAGACTTCGCAGCTCAACCTGATCCTCAAGGGTGACAACTCGGGAACCGTCGAGGCGCTCGAAGAGGCCTTGCTCGGTATCCAGATCGACGACGAAGTCGAGTTGCGCGTCATCGACCGCGGTGTCGGTGGCGTCACGGAGACCAACGTCAACCTGGCGTCGGCATCCAACGCGATCATCATCGGCTTCAACGTGCGGGCCGAGGGCAAGGCAACCGAACTCGCCAACCGCGAGGGCGTCGACATTCGGTACTACTCGGTGATCTACCAGGCCATCGACGAGATCGAAAAGGCCCTCAAGGGCATGCTCAAGCCGATCTACGAAGAGGTCGCTCTGGGCCAGGCCGAGATCCGCGCGCTGTTCCGTTCCTCGAAGGTCGGAAACATCGCCGGTTGCCTCGTCACCTCCGGTACGATCCGTCGCAACGCCAAGGCGCGCCTGCTCCGTGACAATGCGGTCGTGGCCGAGACCGTGACGATCTCCTCGCTTCGCCGCGAGAAGGACGACGCAGTCGAGGTTCGTGAGGGATACGAGTGTGGTTTGACGGTGACGTACTCCGACATCAAGGTGGGCGATGTCATCGAGGCGTACGAGCTCCGTGAAAAGCCGCGCGACTAGAACAGGTCCGGAGCTGAACAGCTCCGTTCCCGGTCACGTCGGCTCGGTGGTGAAGCCAGGGGAGTGACACTGCACTCCGGGGACGAGCCGGTGGTGGTACGACATATGTACCGCCACCGGCTTTGTCGTCGGAGCTGATCGAAGGGGCGACGTCAGCGTGTATCTGGGTGCTTTGGAGTTGGACGTGTTGTTGGGGGACGTGCGTTCGCTCGCCGAGAAACGGTCGATGGTCGAACCGGTTCTCGGCGATCTGCAGAGGCTGGGAGTGTCTGCCGCCGAAACCGGTGAGCGAGAACGTATTCGGCGTTCGATGTTGGGCGTGGCAGCGGCCGGCACGAACGTCGACCTGTTACACGACAAGCTCGACGAGTGCGAGCGGCACGTCGCCGAGCGTCAGGATCTGGAACTGTTGGCAGTACGCCGGAGAATTTTCGGCCCCGAGGATTAGATCGGGGAGTTCGTCGAACGTGTTCGGCGAATGTTGGAGCGTAATCGCCGAGACGTCGCACTGCAGTGACGTCCGGCCATGAAAGAGGAGTGTGATTGTCGTGGTGGATCAGGCCAGGGCTCGTAAGTTGTCCAAGCGAATCGCCGCTATCGTTGCGACGGCGATCGACCACGAGATCAAAGATCCACGGTTGGCGTTCGTGACCATCACCGACACGAAGGTGACGGCCGACCTGCACGACGCCACGGTGTACTACACCGTGATGGGCGAGGATCTCGATACCCCGCCCGATCTGCAGGGAGCTGCGGCGGGTCTGGAGAAGGCCAAGGGCGTTCTCCGCTCGAAGGTCGGAGCCGGTACCGGTGTGCGGTTCACTCCGACGCTGACGTTCGTGACGGATACCGTCCCCGACACCGCCCGGCACATGGAAGAGCTGCTCGAACGCGCTCGCGCAGCCGACGAGGAGCTGGCTCGCGCCCGGGCGAACGCGAAGCCTGCCGGAGACCCGGACCCGTACAAGGCTCCCCGCGAGGAGTCCCCCGCGGATCGCGGCGATGCAGAAGCCGTCGAGCCAGCCGAAGCCGACTGAGATGTCCGATGGCTCTGGTTCGGAGTTCGAGCTGGACGAGGATCTGGCGCGTGCGATCGAGATGCTCGAGCGCGCTTCCTCGGTGACCGTGCTCTGCCATGTCCAGCCGGATGCCGACACGATCGGCAGCGGATTGGCAATCGGTTCGGTACTCGAACGTCGCGGCGCGCAGGTGCAGGTGGCGTTCGCCGCGCCCGCGTTTCTGCCGCAATCGATGGAAGAGCTACCGAACCGGCATCTGCTGGTGGAGCCGGAGAAGGTGGCCGAATCGGTCGATCTGGTGGTCACCGTGGACGCCGGAAGCCGAGGTCGACTCGGTTCGCTCGGCGAGCGACTCGACTCCGCATCGGAGTCCCTGGTCATCGACCATCACCGGAGTAATACGCGGTTCGGAACACTGAACGTCGTCCACGCGTCCGCCGAATCCACCACGGCCGTGATCGTCCGCCTGCTGGATCGGTGGGGTGTCGACATCGATGCGGACCTGGCGCATCTGCTGTTCGCGGGTCTGGTCACCGATACCGGGTCGTTCCGGTGGGTGCGGCCGGGTTCGCATCTGCTCGCGGAGAGGTTGCTCGCGACCGGCATCGACGGTGCACGTATCGCCCGTCGCCTCCTCGATACGCACCCCTTCGACTGGCTGCCGATGCTCGGGGCGGTACTGGGTTCGGCCGAGTTGCTGCCCGACGCGGCGGGCGGACGGGGGCTCGTGTACGCCGTCATCCGGAGCGAGGATTCGGCCGGTCTGAGGTCGGAGGAGATCGAGAGTGTCATCGACATCGTGCGGACCACCTCCGAGGCGGAGGTGGCCGCGGTGTTGAAGCAGCAGGATTTCGGGTCGGTCTGGGTGGTGTCGCTCAGATCCAAGACGCAGGTGGACGTATCTGCAGTGGCGACCGGGCTCGGCGGCGGTGGGCATCACAACGCCGCGGGCTACACCGCGACCGGTGAGCTCCCCGACGTGATCGATGCGCTGCGTGAGGCCTTGTCGGCGTCGTGAGTTCCACCCCTGTCACGGCTCGCAGAATTCTCGGGCTGTCGCTTCCATCGCTCGGAGTTCTGGCCGCCGAACCCCTCTACCTCCTGTTCGACGCGGCGGTCGTAGGGCGGCTCGGCGCGTTGGCTCTGGCCGGCCTGGCGATCGGGGGGCTCGTCCTCGCTCAGGTCAGCACGCAGCTGACCTTCCTGTCCTACGGAACCACTGCGCGTGCGGCGCGCATGCACGGTGCCGGTCGTGAGCGCGACGCCGTCGGGGAAGGGGTGCAGGCGACGTGGCTGGCGGTGGCGATCGGTCTCGCGATCGTCCTCGTGGTCCAGTTGTTCGCCGCCCCCGTCGTGTCGCTATTGGCCGGTGGCGGTGACATTGCCGCGGAGGCACTGCTGTGGCTGCGCGTGGCGCTGGTGGGGGTGCCGTTCATTCTGATATCGCTGGCCGGGAACGGCTGGATGCGCGGCGTGCAGAACACGACGACACCATTGCGGTTCGTCGTGCTCGGTTTCGGCGTGTCGGCGGTGCTGTGTCCACTCCTCGTCCACGGCCTGCTCGGATTTCCCCGGCTCGAATTGGTGGGCTCGGCCGTTGCGAACGTCATCGGCCAAGGTGTCGCAGGCGCTCTGTTCGTCGGTGCCCTCGGGCGGTCGGGTGCGCCGTTGCGCCCGCGCTGGTCGGTCATGCGGGCGCAGCTGGTACTCGGCCGCGATCTGATCGTGCGCAGTCTCGCGTTCCAGGCGTGCTTCCTGTCTGCCGCAGCGGTCGCGTCGAGATTCGGTGCCGCATCGGTGGCGGCAAATCAGGTGGTGCTGCATCTGTGGAACCTGGTGTCGTTGATGCTCGACTCGTTGGCCATCGCCGCGCAGACACTCGTGGGAGCGGCCCTGGGTGCGGGCAGGACCGAGGATGCGCGTGCGCTCGCTCGCCGGTTGACAGCATGGTCGACGGTCTTCGCGGTGGTCCTGGCGGCGGTGTTCGCCGCCGGGCAGCCGGTCGTCCCGGGATTGTTCACCACCGACGTCTCGGTGATCGATCAGATGCAGGCGATCTGGTGGATCTTCGTGGCGATCATTCCGGTCGCCGGTGTGGTGTTCGCGTTGGACGGGGTGCTGTTGGGCAGCGGCGATGCCGCGTTCTTGCGTAACGCCACGATGGCGTGTGCGATCGTCGGGTTCCTGCCGTTCATCTGGTCGGCCCTGGTGTTCGACTGGGGTGTCGTGGGCATCTGGTTGGGTCTGGGTGTCTTCGTCTGCCTGCGCATGGTCGCGGTCGCCGGTCGAGTGCTGTCGGGTAAATGGCTCGTGACCGGTAGCGATCGGCAACTGCGAGACTGATCGCGTTCGCATGCATCACCGCCGTGACACCAGGGCCGGATGCAGCACCACCTCGCGGCTCTTGACGACGAAGAACACCCGTCGGCCGGGTTCGAGGCCCAGCTCCGATACCGCGGCGGCGGTGATGTCAGCCGCGATACCCGGTGTGCCGTCGGGGTGCGGACGAGCTCGGACGCGGATGCCCGAGCCCTGCACTTCCATCTCCTCGATGACTACTTCGAAGACGTTGCGCGGGCTGGCGTGCGGCGCGGTGAGGTGTACCGAAACCGCAGCGGGGGAGAAGACTGCGACCACCGGCGTCCCGGAACCGTGTTGCCCCGAGCCGTGCACGACGGTGTCCCACGGCGTGCGCAGCGCGGTGGTGTCGCCGACGGTGAGTGCGTGGCCCGAGATCAGATTGACCCCGGCCATGCGAGCACCGAACTCGCTTCGCGGGGCGGTGAGAACGTCGGCGACCGACCCGCGTTCGACGACGCGTCCACCGTCGACGACGGCGACGGTGTCTGCGAGTGCGACGACGTCGAGCAGATCGTGGGTGACTATCAGTGCCGTACGACCGTTCTCTCGGAGTACGGTGCGCAGCAGTCTTCGGATGGCCGGGGCCGTGTCGACGTCGAGTGCGGCGAGCGGTTCGTCGAGCAGGAGGAGTCGGGGATCGGCGGCGAGTGCGCGGGCGATGGCAACCCGCTGAGCTTGGCCCCCGGACAGCTGTGCCGGGCGGCGCTCGGCCAGGTGAGAGGCTCCGACTGCGTCGAGCCACCGATCGGCCACTGCCCTGGCCGTCCTCCGGTCGGCGCCGGAACTACGTGGTGCGAATGCGACGTTCGTCCGTGCGGTCATGTGAGGAAACAGCAGTGTCTCCTGTGCCAGAGTCGCGATGCCGCGGGCGTGCACCGGAACGGCCGTCCCTGCGGTCGTGTCGGTCAGAACGTCCTCGCCCAGGCGGATGATGCCGTCGTCGGGTGGCACCAGGCCCGCGACGAGCTGCAGCAGTGTGGATTTACCTGCGCCGTTCGGTCCCAGGATCGCCGTTGTTTCACCCTCGGCGACATCCAGCTCGAGATCGACGCCCCGGTCCGCGACGGTGGCGCGCAGGTGTAGCGAACTCATGGTGTTCCCGTCGTTCGAGTACCGCGAGCGGCCAGGACCACCACTGCCGCGACGACGACGAGGACGAGCGACAGGGCTATCGCTGCGTCGGGGTCGGACTCGCGTTGCAGATAGATTTCGAGGGGCAGGGTTCTGGTCACTCCCTCGAGAGAACCGGCGAACGTCAGCGTCGCGCCGAACTCTCCCAGTGCGCGCGCGAACGCGAGAACGATTCCGGACGTCAACCCGGGCAGGATCAAGGGGAGGGTGACGCGGCGCAGGACCGTCGTAGGGGCTGCGCCCAAGGTAGCGGCCACCACGTCGTATCGGTCCCCGGCAGTGCGCAGCGCGCCCTCGACGCTGACCACCAGGAAGGGCAACGACACGAAGGCCTGGGCGAGCACCACGGCCGTCGAGGTGAACGCGATCCGGATTCCGACGGCATCGAGATGTTCGCCCAGTAGCCCCTGGCGACCGAACGTGTAGAGCAAGGCGATACCGCCGACCACCGGGGGGAGCACCAGTGGGAGGACGACGAGGGAACGCAGCGTCGACAGACCGCGAAACGAACTGCGGGCGAGGACCGTTGCCATCGGCACACCCAGGAGCACACACAACACCGTGCTCGCCGAGGCCGTCTTCAGACTCAACAGCAGTGCGGCTACTGCGGACTCGGACGTGATGAGCCCGAAGAAGTTCGTCCAGTCGATTCGGGTGAACATCGCGGCCAACGGCGCGACGACGAGAAGCGCTCCGGCAGCGGCAGGGACGAATATCCATCCGGGTACACCGACGGTCGGACCTGTGCCCGCGGCGTGCCCGGTCACGGTGCCGCGAAACCGGCCTGCGTCAGCACTTCACGGCCGACCGGTCCGGCGACGAAGTCGGTGAAGGCGCGGGCCGTGTCCACGTTGTCGGATCCGCTCAATGCTGCGATCGGATAGGTGTTGACCGCCCCGCTCGATTCCGGGAAAGGCACGGCGGTGACGGCGTCTGCGGCCCCCGTTGCATCGGTGACGTACACCAATCCGGCGTCGGCCTGACCGGAGGTGACCTTGCCCAGAACGTCGGTGACGGACGACTCCTCGCTGACTGCCGGGATGTCGGTTCCGGTGGCGTTCTCGACGGCTGCCGTGGCCGCGCCGCACGGCACCTGCGGCGCGCAGATCACCGTCAGCACATCGGGTTTCGCCAGATCGGCGAACGACCGGACGGCCTTCGGGTTACCCGGGGCAGTGACGATGGTGAGGGTGTTGGAGGCGAAATCGACCGGGTCGCCGGCGACGAGGCCGGCATCGACGATCGTGCTCATGTTCTTGGTATCGGCAGAGGCGAACACGTCGGCAGGTGCACCGTTGACCAGTTGCGCGGCCAGATCGGAGGAGCCCGCAAAGCTGAAATCGACGGTAGTGCCGGGATGTTCCTGCTCGAAGCGGGTGCCGAGGGCGGTGAACGTCGAGCGCAGTGATGCCGCCGCGAACACGGTCAGCGTGCTCGAACCCCCGTCCTGCGGAGGGTCCTCGGCAGCGGGGTCGGCCGCGCACCCTGCAAGCATCAGGGCGACCGCGACCAGAGCACCGTGAACCGCTCGAATGTTTTTCACTGACATCGTCCTTCGGTTCTAGGGAGTTTCGACAATGACGGTCGTGGCCTTGACGACCGCGACGGTGATGGAGCCCGGTTCGAGCCCCAATTCCTGGACCGATCGGGTGCTCATCAGGGACACGATGGTGAACGGCCCACACTGCATGCGGACCTCGCTCATGACCGCGTCGGAGACCACGTCGGTGACCAGCCCCACGAGTCGGTTCCGGGCCGAGCTACCGCCCGATGCCACCTCGGGCGGGGGAGCGGCGTGCTCGCGGGCGTACTGCGCGAGAGCGCGCGCGTCGACGACCTTGCGGCCCGTCTCGTCGTCGCGGGAGGGCAGGGTCCCGCTGTCCATCCACCGGCGGACGGTGTCGTCGCTGACTCCGAGCAGTGCGGCGGCGTCGCGTACCCGTATCGGCGGTGCCGTCATCGCACGATGCCGTTTCCTGCACCTATCCGCAAAAGCGTCATAGATGGCACCATATACCCGAATCTGCGGTCGTTGGTGCGTGGACCCTCCTTTCGGAGCCGTCCGACGAACCGCAGCGGTTCACCCCGCGTGCACCGCTGCGGAATCTCCGGGGAGTATTGGAGGTTGGTACGTTCTCGGGCGGTTGTGGCGATTCGACGTCGGCGGCCGAGTGCATCGGAAGGGATCATCAGTGGCAGCCAAGTTATGGGCAGTGAGCGACATTCATGTCGGACATCGAGGCAATCGACCTGTCACCGAGGACATTCATCCCGAGTCACCCGAGGATTGGCTGATCGTCGCCGGAGACGTCTCGGAGAAGACCGACGACATCAAATGGGCGCTCGAGCTGCTGCGCAGCCGCTTCGCGAAAGTGATCTGGGTTCCGGGCAATCACGAGTTGTGGACGACGGTGAAGGACCCCGTTCAGATCCACGGAGCGGCTCGGTACGAGTACCTGGTCAATCTCTGCCGCGAGATCGACGTCGTCACTCCCGAGGATCCCTACCTGCTCTGGGAAGGCGAAGGTGGACCCGCGACGATAGTGCCGATGTTCCTGCTCTACGACTACACGTTTCTCCCGCAGGGTGCGCGGGACAAGGAGCACGGGCTGGCGATCGCGCGCGAGAAGAACGTCGTCGCCACCGACGAGTTCCTGCTGTCCTCTCAGCCGTATGCGACGCGCGATGCCTGGTGCCATGCCCGTATCGACGCCACCCGCGAGCGCCTCGACGCGCTGGACACCACGGTTCCCACCGTGCTGATCAACCACTTTCCGATGGTGCGTCAGCCGACCGAGGTGTTGTTCTACCCGGAGTTCGCCCTGTGGTGCGGGTCGACGCTGACGGCCGACTGGCACACCAGGTACAACGCGATCTGCTCGGTGTACGGTCACCTGCACATCCCGCGGACCACCTACTACGACGGCGTCCGCTTCGAGGAGGTCTCGGTGGGTTACCCGCGCGAATGGCAGCGCCGTGGACTGCCGAACAACGTTCTGCGCCAAATTCTTCCGGTTCCCGAGTATCCGCCGGGCACGTTGAACAAATGGGGCGGGCACTTCACCGTGACGCCCGAGATGGAGGCAGAGGTCGAGAAGATGAGGGCAGGCCAGTGATCGAATCGATTCTCCCCAACGGGGTCGTCTCGGCCGAATTGTTCACCGATCCACCGGGTTTGATGCCGCACCCACTCGAAGCGCCGTTGGTCGCCAAGGCGGTGGACAAGCGCAAGCGTGAGTTCACCTCGGCTCGACACTGCGCGCGTGTGGCGATGCAGAAGCTCGGTGTGGAGCCCGCGCCGATCATGCGCGGCACCTCCGGCGCACCGCAGTGGCCGAAGGGAGTGGTGGGATCGTTGACGCATTGCGACGGCTACCGCGGTGCCGTTCTGGGCTACGCCATGCAGGTTCGCTCGGTGGGAATCGATGCCGAGCCACACGGACCTCTTCCCGACGGTGTGCTCGACGCGGTCAGCCTCGAAGCCGAGCGCGAGTGGCTCTCGACCGCGGGCCGAGAAGACGTCCACTGGGATCGAGTGTTGTTCTGCGCCAAGGAGGCGACGTACAAGGCCTGGGAGCCGCTGACCGGTCGCTGGCTGGGGTTCGAGGACGCGCACATCACGTTCGAGCGCACCGGCACCGGTGACGACATCTCGGGAACGTTTCGATCCGAACTGCTGGTCCCCGGCGACACCGTGTCCGGACCTCCGCTGACGGCTTTCGACGGTCGATGGATGGTGTCCGACGGTTTGGTGATGACGGCGATCTCGGTGATGTGACGACCGGCTCGTCGCGCCTGGCACAATGCACTCTCGTGAGTGCTCGCGGAAAGATCTCGTCCGGTCTCGTCGGTGCCGGTGTGTTGGTGGTCGACAAGGGGCCGGGCGTCACCAGTCACGATGTCGTCGCGTCGTGCCGAAAGTTGTTGCAGACCAGAAAGGTCGGTCATGCGGGGACGTTGGACCCCATGGCGACCGGGGTGCTGGTTCTGGGCGTCGAGCGCGCGACCAAGATGCTCGGACTGCTGACGCTGACGACCAAGTCGTACACCGCCACTGTGCGACTGGGGCGCAGTACGACGACCGATGACGCCGAGGGTGAGGTGCTCGCCGACGTCCCGGCCACGAATGTCTCGGATTCGGACATCGCGGCCGGGGTTGCCGCACTCACCGGTGACATCGAGCAGGTTCCGGCCAGTGTCAGTGCCATCAAGGTCGACGGTCAGCGGGCACACAAGCTCTCGCGCGCCGGTGAGGAGTTCACCCTCGCCGCTCGCAAGGTCACTGTCACTCGCTTCGACGTGACGGCTCGCCGCGATGTCGTCGATTCCGATGGCCGGTTCGTCGACCTCGATGTCGAGGTGGACTGCACGTCGGGGACGTACGTGCGCGCGCTCGCACGGGATCTCGGCGCAGCACTGGGCGTCGGCGGCCACCTGACGGTTCTGCGCAGAACCAGGGTCGGGCCGTTCACGCTCGACCACGCCGTGACGCTCGAGGAATTGGCCGAGAATCCCGCTGTGGGCCTCGATATAGACGAGGCCGCGCGCACCGCATTTCCGCACCGACAGATCGATGCCGCCGAAGCGGAGTCGCTCAGCCAGGGACGCTGGCTCGATCCCGTCGGAATCGAGGGGGTCTACGCGGCTGTCGATCCCACCGGGCACACCATCGCGTTGCTGCAGGAAAAGGGCAAGCGGGCGAGCTCGGTGATGGTGGTGCGGCCGGCAACACTGCGCGGGTACTGATTTCCCGTTCGAGTCGGCCCTGCGACCGAGGGGACTGCACCGCTCAGGTGGCCGGAACCATCCAGATCGCTTCGGCGGCGCGGTGACCGAGATCGATGGACTCCGTGCTGCCGCGTCGGGCGAGTTCGATCGCCACCGTGCCGGCGTAGTCGCGTCGTTCGACCACGGTGATCGGTAGATCGAGCTCGATGCCGACCGAATCGAAGTACCGGAGCATTGCGGGGTCCGAATCGGAGATACGAGCCACTCGTCCCGACTGACCGTCGAGGTACTCGCTCAGTCTGGTTGCGGACGGCGTGTCGATGGATCCGTTGGCCGACGGAATCGGGTCCCCGTGTGGATCTCGTTCGGGGTGGCCGAGTTTGGCGTCTATCCGATCCATCATCAGATCGGATACCGCATGTTCGAGGATTTCTGCCTCGTCGTGGACCTCGTCCCAGCCGTACCCGAGTTCGCGAACGAGGTAGGTCTCGATGAGGCGATGTCGACGGACCATGCCGATGGCCGCCAGTCGGCCCTTCTCGGTGAGTGAGATGGCACCGTACCGGGCGTGGTCCACCATGCCCTGATCGGCGAGTTTGCGAATCGCCTCGGACACCGTGGATGCGGACACGCCGATTCGTTCGGAGAGCATCTTGGTGCTGACGGAGTCTTCACTCCATTCGCTGGCCGTCCAGATGACCTTGAGGTAGTCCTGCGCAACTGCGGACAGCTGTACGCCCTCGTCGGCCGGAGCTGGATCGTCTTTTCGTTGCGCCACGTCGCCGAGCTTAGGCAATCCAATGGAAAAAGACATCTCACCCGGCCGGAGCCACCGTCACCTGTCCTCGGCGGCGCAGAGCGCGCGTGACGATGCCCTGCGCCGGGCTGAACAGGTACGCCAGCACGAACACCAGGCCTTGGGCCAGCACCACGCTGCCACCCGAGGAGACGTCGAGATAGAAACTGGCGTAGATACCGACCAGGGCGCAGCCCACCGAGATGGCGGGGGCAATCATCAGCATGCGGCCGAAGCTGTGGGTGAGTAGGTATGCGGTTGCGCCGGGTGTGATCAGCATGGCGACGACCAGGATGACGCCGACGGCCTGAAGCGCCACGACGGTCGTCAGCGCGAGCAGCGTCAACATCGCGGCCGAGATCACGCTCGGATTGATGCCGACCGCGCGAGCCTGCGTGCGGTCGAAGGCGAACAGAGTGAAATCGCGACGCTTGATCACCATCACGGCCAACGCCAGTCCGCCGAGCACGAACACCTGGATCATGTCCGACTGCGACACCCCGAGCAGGTTTCCGAACAAGATGTGGTTGAGGTCGATCTGGCTCGGAAACTTGGAGATCAGGACGACGCCGAGGGCGAACAACGTGGTGAACACGACGCCGATCGCGGCGTCCTCCTTGACGATGGTGGTGTTGCGAACCACCCCGATGGCACCGACCGCGATGAGTGCGAACAGCAGCGCGCCGATGGCGAACGGCGCACCCAGCAGATAGGACAGGGCGACGCCGGGGAGTACCGCGTGCGATACGGCGTCCCCCATCAGTGACCAGCCGATGAGTACGAGCCAGCAGCTCAACACTGCGCAGACGATCGAGGCGGTGACGGTCACCAACAACGCACGCTGCATGAAGGTGTATTCGAGAGGATTGACGACGAAGTCGATCAGGTACACGGTTCAGCTCGCTTCCGAAGTAGGAGAGCTCGCGCCCAGTTCGTCGATCTTCGACGGGTCCATGCCGAAGGCCAGTGCCAGGTTCTCCGGGCGCAACACCTCGGCTGGACTGCCGTGCATCAGGACCCGCTGCTGCAGCAGGATTGCCTCGTCGCACAGTTCCGGAAGGGCGTGCAGATCGTGGGTGGACACCAGGACGGACGCACCCTGAGCGGCCAGTTCTCGGAGGAGTCGCGTGATCGTCGCCTCGGTCTTCTTGTCCACTCCTGCGAACGGCTCGTCGAGGAGCAGCAAGGATGCTTCCTGAGCGATGGCGCGGGCCACGAATGCCCGTTTGCGCTGTCCGCCGGAGAGTTGCCCGATCTGTCGATCGGCGAGCTCGGTGAGATCGACTCGTCTCAGGGCCGCGTCCACCGCAGCTCTGTCTGCCGCACGAGGGGTTCGGAGAAAGTTCTGTTTGCCGTAACGACCCATCATCACCACGTCCCGGACGCTGATGGGGAAGGTCCAGTCGACCGATTCGGCCTGGGGCACGTAGCTGACCGTCCCGGCTTTGCGGGCCCGGGCGGGGTCGCCGCCGAAGACCGTGATCGAACCGGCATCGGTCTTGACGACGCCCATGATGGCCTTGAACAGCGTCGACTTACCCGATCCGTTCATTCCGACCAGGCCGCAGACGCGTCCGGGTGCGAGGGTCAGGCTCGCGCCGACCAGCGCCACGACGTCTCGGTACCGAACGTCGACGGCGTCGACGGTCAGCGCGGCACCGTCCCGGTTCGCACCCGAGATGTGCCGGGTCATCGCGTGCCCACCAACGCGTCGGCGATCAGCCGCGCGTCGTAACGCAGCAGATCGAGGTAGGTGGGCACGGGTCCGTCGGCGGCGCTGAGGGAGTCGACGTACAGCTTTCCGCCGAAGCGGGCACCGGTGTCCTCGGCGACCTGGAGCTGAGCCTTGTCCGAGACGGTCGACTCGCAGAAGACGGCAGGCACGGCGTTGTCACGTACGAAATCGATGGTGCGGACCACTTGTTTGGGTGTCCCTTCCTGTTCGGCATTGACCGGCCACAGATACGCCTCCTGCAGGTCGAAGTCGCGGGCCAGATAGCCGAACGCGCCCTCACACGTCACCAGAGCACGTTGCTGCGCCGGAAGTTGGGCCAGATCGGATTCCAGTTCGTCGCCGACCGACCGCAGCTCGGTGATGTACGCGGCGGCGTTGGCGCGGTATTCCTCGGCATGGACAGCGTCGAGCGCCACGAACGCGTCGGCGATGTTGGTGATGTAGGTCTCCGCCACGACCGGCGACATCCAGGCATGTGGATTGGCCTTGCCCGCATACGCGTCGTCGCGGATGTAGACGGGTTCCACATGTGCGCTGACGACCGCGTGCGGTGCCGGCACCCGCTCGACGAACTTCTCGAACCACGCCTCGAGTCCCAGACCGTTGTCCAGGATCAGATCGGCGCTTTCGGCAGTGCGTAGGTCGCCGGGTGTGGGCTCGTACCCGTGAATCTCGGCTCCGGCCTTGGTGATCGACTCCACACGGAGGTGATCGCCTGCAACGTTCGCGGCCATGTCGGCCAGCACCGTGAACGTCGTCAGCACCAACGGTCTGCCGTCGTCCATCGACGTCGGCTCGTCGTCGCCGACCGCGCGAGCGCATCCGCTCGACGTCGCTACCAGCAGTCCCGCCACGGCCCAGCTCGCAACGATTCGGCCCACGCGAGATCCGCGGGATCGAAGAAATAAGTTAGGCACCCCGAAATATTTACCGTGGGGACACCCTTTTGTCCATACCTGCCGCACGCGACACGCCTGTCCGAGGATGACCGAGCGGCCGCCGGGCCGTAGGCTTCGCGGTGTGCAGAGATGGCGAGGTCTCGACGATGTACCTGCCGACTGGGGCCGATGTGTGCTCACGATCGGTGTGTTCGACGGCGTTCACCGCGGACATGCGCAGTTGATCGGTAGAGCAGTGGCCGCAGCTCGGGAACGCGGCGTACCCAGCGTGCTCATGACCTTCGATCCCCACCCGATGGAAGTGGTCCGTCCGGGTAGTCACCCCGCGCAGTTGACGACGTTGACCCGGCGTGCCGAACTGGCCGAGGAACTGGGTATCGACGTGTTCTGTGTCATGCCGTTCACGCCCGAACTGATGAAACTCACCCCCGAGCGATACGTGCACGAGATCCTCATCGAACGCCTGCACGTTGCAGAAGTGGTCGTAGGCGAGAACTTCACCTACGGGAAGAAGGCGCTCGGGACGGTCCCCATGCTGCGCAAGATCGGCGAACGGTCCGGCTTCGCGGTCGACGGAGTCAACCTGTTGGCCGAGCATGCCGTCACGTTCTCGTCCACCTACATCAGGTCGTGCGTGGACGCCGGGGACGTCGCGGCAGCAGCCGCAGCGCTCGGCCGCCCGCATCGCGTCGAGGGTGTCGTCGTGCACGGCGACGGACGCGGCCGTCAAATGGGCTATCCCACAGCCAATGTCGCTCCGCCGATGTACTCGGCCATACCGGCGGACGGGGTCTACGCCGCCTGGTTCACCGTGCTCGGTCCGGGTCCGATCATGGGGACGGTCACTCCGGGGGAGCGGCACCCGGCGGCGGTGTCGGTGGGCACGAATCCGACGTTCTCGGGACGCACCAGGACCGTCGAGGCGTTCGTGCTCGACGGCGAGGGAGACCTATACGGGCAGCACGTGGCAGTCGACTTCGTCGAGCGACTGCGCGGAATGGAGAAGTTCGATTCCATGGAAGCTCTCGTGGAGGAGATGGGCCGGGACGCCGACCGGGCCCGCTCGATCCTGGCCGCCAGCGCAGCCTGATAGGCTGACTCCTCGGTGTTCGCTGCGGTCCGCGGCGGCTGCACCGGCTTCGATACCGCCCGGATGATCATGCATCGTCCACGGCGGGGCCCGTTGCTTCCTTTCACGCGGACGTCATTGATCAGGAGTAGTACCAGTGGCATTGACCACCGAACAGAAGAAGGCCGTTCTCGGCGAGTACGGCTTGCACCCCACCGACACGGGTTCGCCCGAGGCGCAGGTTGCAATGCTCACCAAGCGCATCGTCGACTTGACCGAGCACCTCAAGATGCACAAGCACGATCACCACTCCCGCCGCGGCCTGTTGCTGCTGGTCGGACGTCGTCGTCGTCTGCTCAAGTACATCGCGAAGGTAGACGTCACTCGCTACCGTTCGCTCATCGAGCGTCTGGGTCTGCGTCGATAACTTCGATCGACGCGAGGATGTTTCCGATGCATGGTTCGACGCGCCGGTGTACACCCGACTCGCAGCAATAGTGCAGTAGCCAACGAGGCAGTGCTTAGACTGTTCCTCGTTGGCTTTCTGTGTTTGTACCGCAGCATCAGGATAGTCAGCACGACCAGCGGATACACGGTATCCGCACACCGCCGTGTATGCCTGTCACGCCGTGGTGTCGGTCTTCGGTAGTGGCTTTTCGGATACGAGATCCGGAGGGCTTCGATCGATGGCCGCCTCCGCGCAGCCGCGTCCCGAGACGAACTCTCGGAGATGGACGGCACAGGTATGCCGCCACAGCCAGGAGGGCTGGTGGTGTGTCCACGCGGGCACGGCAAAGACGAGAGGACGAGAACAGAACACATGTCGGACACCACAACATTGGACGCCGAAGAAGGCGTCTACGAAGCAACAGCGATCATCGACAACGGCTCTTTCGGTAAGCGGAGCATCCGCTTCGAGACGGGTCGCCTCGCACAGCAGGCCGCAGGCGCAGTCGCCGCGTACCTCGACGAGGACACCATGCTGCTGTCGGCAACGACGGCGGGCAAGCACCCCCGTGAGGGATTCGATTTCTTCCCGCTGACGGTCGACGTCGAAGAGCGCATGTACGCCGCGGGCCGTATCCCCGGATCGTTCTTCCGCCGCGAGGGCCGTCCGTCCACCGACGCCATCCTCACCTGCCGCCTGATCGACCGGCCGCTGCGTCCGACGTTCGTCGACGGACTGCGCAACGAGATCCAGGTCGTCATCACGGTCATGAGCCTCAACCCCGCCGATCTGTACGACGTCGTCGCGATCAACGCCGCGTCGGCATCGACCCAGATCGCCGGTCTGCCGTTCTCCGGTCCGATCGGCGGCGTTCGCGTCGCGCTGATCGACAAGCAGTGGGTTGCGTTCCCGACCAACGAGCAGCTCGAGAAGGCCGTGTTCAACATGGTCGTCGCCGGCCGCATCGTCTCCGGCTCCGGTGCCGACGCCGACGTCGCGATCATGATGGTCGAGGCCGAGGCCACCGAGAACGTCATCGAGCTCATCGAGGGCGGCGCTACCGCACCCAACGAGGCAGTTGTCGCCGAGGGCCTCGAGGCCTCGAAGCCCTTCATCGCAGCCCTGTGCACCGCACAGCAGGAGCTCGCGTCCAAGGCCGCCAAGCCGACCGGCGACTACCCGGTCTTCCCGGCGTACCAGAGCGACGTCTTCGAAGCCGTCGAGAACGCCGCGAAGATCCCGCTCAACGAGGCACTGACCATTGCCGGCAAGGCCGAGCGCGAGAACAAGCTCGACGAGGTCAAGGCTCAGGTCCTCACCTCGGTCGGAGACAGCTTCGCCGGCCGCGAGAAGGAGATCGGTGCCGCGTTCCGCGCACTGACCAAGAAGTCGGTTCGCCAGCGCATCCTCACCGATCACTTCCGCATCGACGGCCGCGGCATCACCGACATCCGGTCGTTGTCCGCCGAGGTCGCGATCATCCCGCGTACCCACGGATCGGCTCTGTTCGAGCGCGGCGAGACCCAGATCCTGGGCGTCACCACCCTCGACATGGTCAAGATGGCGCAGCAGGTCGACTCGCTCGGGCCCGAGACGTCCAAGCGCTACATGCACCATTACAACTTCCCGCCGTACTCCACCGGTGAGACCGGCCGCGTCGGTTCGCCGAAGCGTCGCGAGATCGGTCACGGCGCACTCGCCGAGCGCGCTCTGCTGCCGGTTCTGCCCAGCCAGGCAGAGTTCCCGTACGCCATCCGCCAGGTCTCCGAGGCATTGAGCTCCAACGGCTCGACCTCGATGGGCTCGGTCTGCGCATCGACTCTGTCGCTGCTCAATGCCGGTGTGCCGCTGCGTGCCCCGGTTGCCGGTATCGCGATGGGCCTCGTGTCCGACGAGGTCGACGGCGAGACTCGCTACGTCGCCCTCACGGACATCCTCGGTGCCGAGGACGCGTTCGGCGACATGGACTTCAAGGTCGCCGGAACCAAGGACTTCGTCACCGCCCTGCAGCTCGACACCAAGCTCGACGGCATTCCCTCCAAGGTGCTCGCCGGCGCGCTGTCACAGGCGAAGGATGCTCGCACGACGATCCTCGAGGTCATGGCCGAGGCCATCGACACCCCGGACGAGATGAGCCCGTACGCACCTCGCGTCACCGCGATCAAGGTGCCGGTCGACAAGATCGGCGAGGTCATCGGGCCCAAGGGCAAGATGATCAACTCCATCACCGAGCAGACCGGTGCCAACATCTCGATCGAAGATGACGGCACTGTCTACGTCGGTGCAGCGGACGGCCCGTCCGCACAGGCCGCGATCGACATGATCAACGCCATCGCCAACCCGCAGCTGCCGAAGGTCGGCGAGCGATTCCTCGGAACCGTCGTCAAGACAACGGCTTTCGGTGCATTCGTCTCGCTGCTCCCGGGCCGCGACGGACTGGTGCACATCTCGAAGCTCGGTAACGGCAAGCGCATCAACAAGGTCGAGGACGTCGTGAGCGTCGGGTCGAAGTTGCGCGTCGAGATCGCCGATATCGACAACCGCGGCAAGATCAGCCTCGTTCCCGTCGAAGACGACAATGCAGCTGCTCCCGCCGACGCTCCCGAGGCACCCGCCGAGGTCAGCGCTGAGTAAGAAGCAAGCGAGCCGAACGGTACGTCCCCTCGGGACGTACCGTTCGGCCGTTCCAGAGACCAGCGGCACCGACACGGGCGTTCGACGCACGACTCTGCCCGGCGGCCTTCGGGTCGTCACCGAGTTCGTTCCCGGCGTTCGCTCGGCATCGGTCGGTGTGTGGGTCGGCGTCGGCTCGCGCGACGAGCAACCCAGCGTCGCCGGTGCCGCGCACTTCCTCGAACATCTGCTGTTCAAGTCGACGCCGACGCGTAGTGCGCTCGAGATCGCCCAGGTGATGGACGGTGTCGGGGGAGAGCTGAACGCATTCACTTCCAAGGAGAGCACGTGCTTCTACGCGCACGTGCTCGACGAGGACGTCGCGCTCGCGATCGATCTCGTCAGCGATGTGGTGCTTCGTGGTCGGTGTAGATCGGCAGATGTGGACGTCGAGCGTCAGGTGGTCCTCGAAGAGATCTCCATGCGCGACGACGATCCCGAGGATCTCCTGGGAGATGCTTTCCTGGAAGCGATGTTCGGTGATCACCCGATCGGGCGTCCGATCATCGGATCTGTCGAATCCATCGAATCGATGACCCGTTCCCAACTGCATTCGTTCCATGTTCGCCGCTATACGCCGCAACGGATGGTCGTCGCCGTCGCAGGCAACGTCGATCACAAGCAGATTGTGTCCTTGGTACGTCGCGCCTTCGCGGGTCATCTGGAAAAGGGCCTGAGGCCGGCCGAAAAGCGTAGCGGCACAGCGCGATTGCGCCAGAATCCGACGCTGAGCCTGACCACCCGGGACAGCGAACAGGCGCATCTGTGCCTGGGCGTACGGGCGTTCGGACGTCACGAAGGACACCGCTGGGCATTGTCGGTACTGAATTCTGCTGTCGGCGGTGGGCTCAGTTCTCGCCTGTTCCAGGAGATCAGGGAAGAGCGCGGACTGGCTTACTCGGTGTACTCCTCGGTGGATACGTTTGCCGACAGCGGGGCGTTCTCGGTGTACGCGGGATGCCAGCCGGAGAACCTGGGCGAGGTCACCACGGTGATTCGCGAGGTGCTCGCCAAGGTTGCGGCCGAGGGCATCACCGATGCCGAGTGCGCTCGCGCCAAGGGGTCGTTGCGCGGTGGATTGGTGCTGGGACTGGAAGATTCGGGTTCTCGGATGAACCGTATCGGTCGCAGCGAACTGAACTACGGCAATCACCGAGACATCACCGACACCCTGGCGCGTATCGACAGTGTCGGCAACGACGAGGTGCGTGAGGTCGCGGCGGTGTTGCTCGATCGGCCCTTCGGTGCCGCCGTGGTGGGGCCGTACAAGTCGGTCCGGCAATTGCCCGCGTCGGTCAAGTCTCTGATTCGCTGACGTTCCTGATCGCGTCGCGCACTGCGCGGCGGATCAGGGATGTCACCATCGGCGTGCCGCCTATGGGGTCGAGCGCCCGCGTGGAGTGCAGCGCCGCGATCCCGTGCGCGGAGGTCCACAGTCGCAGGGCTACGAACTGTGGATTCTCCGGAACAACCGCACCGACCGTCTCGATCAACGTATCGAACAGCGGGCGTGAGGTGTCGCCGAGCTTCTCGCCGGAACCCTCCAGCAGGTCGTGCCGAAACATCAGCGCGAACATCGCCGGTCGCTCCACCGCGAACTGCACGTAGGCCTCGGCAATTGCGTCGAGAGCAGTCAGGGGTGAATTCGACTGCCGAGCCGCCGATGTCGCTCGTTCACCGAGATCGACGAGCCCGACCCTGGCCACGGCTGCGGCCAGAGCGTTCAGCGTCGGGAAGTATCGCCGCGGGGCACCGTGCGACACTCCCGCCTCTCGGGTCACCGCTCTGATCGTCAGCCCGTCCTGCCCGTCACGGTCGAGCAATCGCACGCCTGCGTCCACCAATCGGGTCCTGAGGTTGTCCGCCACGTAGACATTGTCTACTCTCGGCGTCGACGTTGTCCAGCCGAAGGGGTCGAACCATGTGGTACCTGTTGTTCAAATACGTGCTCATCGGACCGATTCTCCGAGTTCTCGGCCGTCCGTCGGTGGTCGGCCTGGACAATCTTCCGACCTCCGGTCCGGTCATCATCGCCGGAAATCACCTGACCGTCGTCGATTCTTTCTTTCTCGTTCTTCTGGTTCGACGTCGGGTCACGTTCATCGCGAAAAGCGAGTACTTCACCGGTAGAGGTGTCAAGGGGGCCGCGCTCCGGTGGTTCTATTCCGCGACGGGCCAAGTCCCGGTCGATCGACGCGGCTCCGCCGCCTCGGAGCCGGCGCTCGAAGCCGCGAAAAGTGTTCTGCGACAGGGGGACATCTGGGCTGTCTATCCGGAAGGCACTCGGTCACCCGACGGCAGACTGTACAAGGGTAAAACCGGTATGGCGCGGGTCGCGATCGAGACCGGTGCTCCCGTCGTGCCGGTGGTCGTCCACGGAACGCTCGGGTTCAATCCGGTGGGTTCGCGGATGTGGAGACCGGCAAAGGTGCGACTGGTCGTCGGCGAACCGATGGACTTCTCCAGATATGCCGGGGGACAATCCAATCGGGTCATCATCCGTGCTGTCACGGATCAGGTCATGGCATCGTTGGCGGACCTGTCGGGTCAGGAGTACGTCGATCTGTACGCCGCCGATGTCAAGGCGGCGTCATGAGCACCGTGGGCCGATGTCGAGATGAGGTGTGCTCAGAGCTTCTTCTTGTTCCGCAACAACTTCCAGGGCACCAAGGCTGATTCGAGCTGGACCGACAGGCTCATCTTCGACTCGCCTTCGCTACGCTCCTCGAACGTGATCGGTACCTCGGCGAGAGTGAGCCCGTGTTTGACGGTGCGGTAGTTCATCTCGACCTGGAACGCGTACCCGTTGCTCTCCACCGACGCAACGTCGATCGTGCGGAGCGTGCGGGCATGCCATGCCTTGAAGCCGGCGGTGGCGTCCTTGACTCCGAGACGAAGAATCGTGTTCACGTAGAAGTTGGCCCACGCCGACAGCGCCTTGCGGTGCCACGGCCAGTCCGCCGCGACCGAACCGCCGGGGACGTAGCGCGAACCCAGCACGACCGCGGCGTCGGTGCTCTGCAGCTTGTCGATCATCGCCGGAATCACCTCGGTGGGGTGCGACAGATCGGCGTCCATCTGGATCACGATGTCGGCTCCCTCGTCGAGGGCCCGTGTCATGCCGGCCACGTATGCGCGGCCCAGACCGTTCTTCTCGGTGCGGTGCAGAACGGAGACCTCGAGGGGACCGTCGATGGCGAGTTTGTCGGCGATGTCACCGGTTCCGTCGGGGGAATTGTCGTCGACCACGAGAACACCGAGCCCCTCGACCTTCAGCCCGGCCAGCAGTTCGACCAGCTTGGGGAGGTTCTCGCGTTCGTTGTACGTCGGTACAACGACGGTGGTCTTCGGGGCGACTCGTTCCGTACTCACCACCGTATGATCCGTGATTCCGTGTTCCGATCAAAATTTCGGACACGATCGGCCGCGTCGGTGCGGGTTTCGGAGGCCCGATGGGGCTATCGGCCTCGGTGCTCGACGAAGGTATCGCCGCGCAGTATCGGCACGCAGGAACTCGAACCGACTTCGGCGGCGATGTCGACGTCCTCGGGGTGGCCCATCGCTATGAGCTCCCGCCCCGAGCCGCATCGCCGCAGCTCGGTCGCTATATCCGCCGCGGCCGCGTGCCACGCGGTCGCAGCGACCACCGCCTCGGGGGATGGATCGAACAGGCCGGACTCCACGAGCGGTGCCAGCACGGCTCCGGCACCCCACAGGTCCTCCACTGCGGGCCGCAACGACGAATCGGGCCATCTCTCGCCGGCGGCTATGACTGCAATCACGCTGTGGGGGTGCTCGTCGACGACCCACTGCGCGATCGCGGCGGCGTTGCGGAGCGATGCGCCCACGCACGCGTCGACCCGGGCGGCGAGTGCGTGGGCGATCGTGGAACCGTTCGGCGACGGCAACACGAGTCGACTCGGTGGTGGTGCGGCGGCGCGCACGGTGGCAGGACACAAGCTGATGTCGCCCGGCGTGGCAACCGAACGGCCGACTGCGAGAACGGCGTCGTGTTGCTCGGCCAGGTGGGTGGCACGGTCGTCGCGCCATCGGCTGGGTACGACCTCGATTCCGGCGTCCACCGCCACCGTCAGAGTGGTCGTGAACGACAGGACGTCCACGACGACGGCGATGTCGGCACCGGCGACCACAGCGTCGATCGCGGACAGCCCCCACTCGAAGCGCAATGCGCAGTCGTTCTGAGTGTGGGCGGAGTCGACCGGCATTGCGGAACCGTAACCAACATTGCCCCCGGTGCTACGTTCGGCCCGGACAGCGGAACCAGGGGAGGCGCGGATGCAGCTGGAGATCGACACGAAAGTGATCGTGTTCGCGTCGGGTGTGTTGCTGATGTGGGCGTTGGCGCTGGGAGTACTCAAGTACCACCAGATGACCAGGTCGAGCGACGGAACCGCGCACCGATACGTCGACATCGCGCATCGGGCAGCGTTGATGTACTCCTTCGCTGCGCTCGTGCTGGCGGCTCTCGCGCACTACAGCGCCTGGCCGACGGTGGTCGACCTGACCGCAGCGGTGGTGGTGCTGGTGTTCTTCGTCGCCGCGATCGCCGGCTACACCGTGCACGGGATCCGGCGAGACACCGAGAATCAGTTCGTCCATCCCGTTCCGGGGACGCACCTGTTCATGCTCGCTCTGATCGTCGGCGAGATCGGCGGGACCGCGGTACTGCTGGCCGGATTTTTCGCCGAACAATTCTTGGGACGGTCCTAGTGTCGCTCGGTCCCGAGGACGGTTGTGACGCAAGGATTTCCGATTTGTCCGGATAACCGACAATCGCGAAAACAAACACCACCTTTCCTCCGGCGCGGAAACAGTGGATGGCTTAGCGTCGGGAAATGGGAATGTTTCGCACGAAGTCCGTCGACGAGATCGAGAGCGACGTCGACGACGAGGGGTCCGGCAGTCTGCGCAAGCAGCTCGGGTTACGCGATTTGGTCGGTTTCGGGGTCGGCATCGTCATCGGAACCGGCATATTCACGCTCACCGGTGTACAGGCCAAAGAAAATGCCGGCCCGGCGGTCGTGATCTCCTTCGTCATCGCCGGTGTCGTGAGTTTGCTTGCCGCACTGTGTTATGCGGAACTTGCATCGGCCGTGCCGACGGCGGGCAGTGCGTACACGTACGCGTACGCCACCCTGGGGGAGCTGTTCGCGTGGATCATCGGATGGGATTTGATCCTCGAATTCGCTTTGGGTGCTGCCGTTGTCGCTCGAAGCTGGTCCGGCTACCTCGCGGATCTCTTTTCTCTGCCACCCAGCTTGTTCACGGAGGAAGCGCCGGTGAGCGTGGGGGCTGTTGCCATCGTCGCGGTGCTGGGCGTCATTGCCGCTGTGGGAGTCAAGGAGTCGGCGCGAGTGACCAACGTGCTGGTTCTGATCAAGGTCGCCATCTCGGTGTTCATCGTGGTCGCCGGCCTGTTCTTCGTCCAGAAATCGAACCTGGTTCCGTTCGTACCCGAGTCCGTGCCCGCCGAGGCCGGTGGCTCGACGCTCGATCAGCCCCTGATGCAGGCCGTGGCCGGAATCGCACCCTCGGCGTTCGGATTTGCCGGCGTCGTCACCGCTGCAGCGGTCGTGTTCTTCGCCTACACAGGATTCGAGGCCGTTGCCAATCTCAGTGAGGAGGCCGAGCGGCCCGCCCATGATCTGCCTCGTGCACTGATCGGCACGCTCGTGGCATGCACGTTGCTGTACATGATGGTCGCGTTCGTCGTCACCGGCATGGTGAAATACACCGAGCTCGACGACAGCGCACCCATTGCCAAGGCGTTCGATTCTGTGGGTGCAGGCTGGGCTGGAGTTCTGGTCTCGATAGCGGCCGTGGCGGGTCTGACGTCGGTCATTCTGGTCGAGTTGGTGACCATCAGCCGAATCGGCTTCGCGATGGGCAGGGACGGTTTGCTACCCAAGTCGGTTGCGAAGGTGTCTCCCCGTTTCGGGACTCCGACCCGGTTGACCGTCGGCGTCGTGGTGTTCGTGGCGCTGCTGGGGGCCCTGGTACCGCTGAAGGAACTGGCCGAGATGGTCAGCATCGGAGCCCTGTTCGCGTTTCTGCTGGTCTCGGCGGCAGTGCCGATCCTGCGTCGGACCAAGCCGGATCTCGAGCGGCCCTTTCGAGTTCCGCTGTCTCCCGTCGTGCCGATTCTGTCCGGGCTCTCGTGCGTCTACCTGATGGCCAACCTGGTGGTGGAGACGTGGATACGGTTTCTGGTCTGGTTGGCCCTCGGTCTGTTGATCTACTTCGCCTACGGGCGCCGCAACGCGAGGTTGGCGACCGAGGTGGTCGACCGATAGACCTACCGTCGGTCAAGGTAGAGCTCCGCCGTCTCCGTTGCCACGGCCGCGACCGCCGAGGCGAGGCCGGGCTCGAGATCCAGAGCCGTCGCGAGTGGCTCGCCGCGAAGATTCGACGATCGAAGCAACTCCCAGGCCCGCTCGACCAGTCGCACCGAGGTCGGGTGGTCCAATTCCGGTCGGTTGGACCGCAGCGCGGTGGCCGCCCAGTCCGCGTCGAACGTCCCGTTGGGAGGTCCGAACACGCGTTCACCGGACGAATAGCTCGTGGGCTCCATGCTCGACGACGCTAGCAGGATTTGCGGCAGGTGGGACCGTGACCGAACTGCGGCCGATCGACACTATCGAACCGATCGGTTTCATCTGTACGGTGAGTCGATGAGCGAGGGGTATCGCAGGCTTGTGGCGGCCGGGTCGGTCGTAGCACCACTGCTTGCTGCTGTGCTGCTCGTCGGTTGCTCCGCCGGTGAGGCCGCTCGCCCGACGCCCGATGCGTCACCGCCACCGAACTTCGAGACCGCCACCGGCTCGCTCGTGGTCGGTGACCCGTTCACCGCGCCGACCGCCCCGACCGAAACGCTGCCGCCGGTCGTGCCGGGACTGTCGCTGGAGGGAATTCGTCACCCGTCGGGCTCACCCGTGGCGGTGACGGACGTGGTGTTGGGAGCCTCCTCCGTCGAGTATCGACTGCGCGGCAACGGGCCGGTGTCCTACACGGTGCGCTACGTCGACGAGGCCGTCCGATACGGAACCAGTGAGCCGGTCGCGCTTCCCGGGCGAGCCGTACTCCAGGTCGACATCGCCGGTACCTCGACCGAGCCGGATGTCACGGTCGTTCCGTATGCCGGGCCGGATCGGATTCGCAACGAGCCGGACTCCGCCGTGGTGGCAGTCGACTTCCTGGCCGATGCCGATGGAATCTCACAGTCCTTCGTCGCCGTGGCGTCCGACCGTCCGGACTTCGCGGTGCACAGCACCGAGGAACCGGCGGCCGTGGTCGTCACCATCTCCTGAGCTGCCGCCACACGACGTCGACGACGCGAAAGTACCTCTGCGACGTGCGTTCGGGCCCGGTCCACCGGGGGCCGCGCTACCATCGCGGTGTGTCCGACGCCACAGCGAGAGCAAGTTCGGCAGGTCAGGTGCGTGTGCTCGTGTACAGCAGTAACGCGGCCACGCGCGCTCAGGTGATGTCTGCGGTGGGCACCCGGCCCGATCCGGCGCTCGGCGTCGTCGACTTCGTCGAGGTTGCCACCGCGGCCGTGGTGATCGAGCACCTGGACGCGGGGGGAATCGATGTGGCGATCCTCGACGGTGAGTCCTCGCCCGTCGGCGGGCTGGGTTTGGCCAAGCAACTCAAGGACGAGATCGACGACTGCCCGCCGGTGCTGGTGCTCATCGGACGCCCCGACGACCGGTGGTTGGCCGACTGGTCGCGCGCCGAGGCCGCAGTTCCCCATCCAGTGGATCCGATCCGACTCGGGCGCGCGGTGGTCGATCTGCTGAGGCAGCACTCGGGTCGCGTCGGTGCCAGGGTCTCTCGATCGCGGTAGATCAGACCGTTTTCTCCGATGCGGGCACCGTCAGCACGAACCGGTGTATCGAGCCGGCGACAGCAGCTCCGAGCATGGGGAACACCACGAACACCCACAGTTGTGACAGGGCAGGGCCGCCGGCGACGAGGGCGGGGCCGAGGGACCGAGCAGGGTTGACCGAGGTCGAGTCGATTCCGATGCCCAGCAGGTGAACCACGGTCAGGGTCAGGCCGATCGGGATACCGGCCGCCACGACGGGGTGAACGGTGGGGGCCGTGGTGGCGAGTACGACGAGGACGAGCAGGCCGGTCGCGATCGTCTCGAACACCGCGACCGACGCCACGCCATACGCTCCGGGCGAGGAGCTGCCGAATCCGTTGGTGCCCAGACCGTCCGACGACATGTCGTATCCGGGACGGCCTGACGCGACGAACAGTACGATCAGCGCGCCGATCACTGCACCGACGGCCTGGGCGGCGATGTAGAACGCAGCCTTGACCGGGGTGATGGCGCGAGCTATCAGGGCGCCAATCGTCACGGCCGGGTTGATGTGGCATCCCGAGATCGGGCCGATCGCGTAGACGAGGGCAAGCAGTGTGAGCCCGAACGCCAGGGCGATGCCCGGGGTTCCGACGGTGTCGCCCGCGATGACGGCGGTGCCGACGCCGAATATCACGAGCAGGGCAGTTCCCAGTCCCTCGGCGGCGAGCGCCGAGACGGAAATCGACTTCATCGTCTCTCCTCAGTGGTGGCGGCAGCCCGGGTCGGGTGGCCGGAAATGTTCGGTGATTGGTCGTCCCTCGCGGTGTGGACCGCATGTGAGGCAAGAGTGATGTGGATCACATCAATGATTGGGTCCGAGGGTGGGTGGCCCATGCGCGTCAACGGTTTACGAAACTGGACTGCTCGAAATCCCGCGAGATCTGCACCGAACCCATACTGTGTGGTTCAGGTCACATTGGTACGGCCGTCGCATTTACTTTCGCGGCGGCGCGGTCGTCGATCGAGGGAGCGGATGCCCGAATGAACGCCTACGTTCCGATTCTCGTCCTGGGTGCCGTCGCAGTCGCGTTCGCGGTCTTCTCGGTGATGGTCGGCACGATGGTGGGACCCGCCCGATACAACCGAGCGAAGTTCGACGCGTACGAATGTGGAATCGAACCCACGATGCATGCGCCTACGGGACAACGATTTCCGGTGAAGTTCTATCTCACCGCGATGCTGTTCATCATCTTCGACATCGAGATCGTCTTCCTCTATCCCTGGGCCGTCCACCTCGACGTTCTCGGTGCGTTCGGGCTCGTCGCGATGGCGTTGTTCGTCGTGAACGTGTCGGTGGCCTACGTGTACGAGTGGCGGCGAGGCGGGCTCGGTTGGGACTGACCACACGATCTCGGATACGACGACGGAACGATGCACTGTTCTCATTCTGCGGAAGCGAAAGAGCGTGATCGATGGGACTCGAAGAGAAGCTACCCAGCGGATTCCTGCTGACCACCGTCGAGGGGTTGGCCGGGTACGCACGTAAGGGCTCGCTGTGGCCCGCCACCTTCGGGCTCGCATGTTGTGCCATCGAAATGATGGCCACCACGTCCGGCCGTTTCGATCTCGCGCGATTCGGAATGGAAGCGTTTCGCGCGTCCCCCCGGCAGGCGGATCTGATGATCGTGGCCGGCCGCGTCAGCCAGAAGATGGCTCCGGTGTTGAGGCAGGTCTACGACCAGATGGCAGAACCGAAATGGGTTCTCGCCATGGGTGTCTGTGCATCCTCGGGCGGAATGTTCAACAACTACGCGGTGGTCCAGGGAGTGGACCACATCGTGCCCGTCGACATCTATCTGCCCGGGTGCCCGCCTCGGCCCGAGATGCTGCTCAACGCAATCCTGGAGTTGCACAAAAAGATTCAGCAGATGCCGTTGGGTGTGAACCGGGAACAGGTGCGAGCGGCCGCCGAGGCGGCTGCACTCTCGTCCACCCCGACGATCGATCTGAAGGGTTTGCTCCGATGACGGCGCAGCCGCCGGGTGGGATGTCTCAGCCGCCAGGAAAAATGTCTCAGCGGCCACGCGGGATGTTCGGGGTTCGCGGTAGTGGCGACACGTCGGGCTACGGCCGATTGGTGCCGCCGGCGGCAGCGGAGGACACCGCGACGCGGCCCTACGGCGGCTACTTCGATGCCCTCGTCGATCGGTTGGCCACCGTCCTTCTTGCTGTGAACCCCGTCGCTACGTTCGACGCCGCCGTCGAACGGGTGGTGATTCATCGCGGCGAATTGACGCTGCATCTGGTGCGGGAGTACTTGCCTGCCGTCGCCCAGGCGCTACGGGACGACGAAGAATTGCGATTCGAATTGTGTACCGGCGCATCGGGTGTGCACTATCCGGACCTGATCGGCCGGGAGTTGCACGTTGTGTACCATCTGGTCTCCATCACGCACGGCCGTCGGCTCCGACTCGAAGTTGCCGTCCCCGACGACGATCCACACAGTCCGTCGCTGTGCGGGGTGTATCCCACCAACGACTGGCACGAGCGCGAGGTCTACGACTTCTTCGGCATCGTCTTCGACGGTCATCCTGCATTGACGCGGATCGAGATGCCCGACGACTGGGTCGGTCATCCACAACGCAAGGACTATCCGCTGGGCGGAATTCCCATCGAGTACAAGGGCGCTCGCGTCGCGCCTCCCAACGAGCGCAGGTCGTACAACTGATGAGTGCAACGGACGAAACCATCTACGCGGTCTCCGGACAGGACTGGGACGACGTCGTCGAGTTGGCCCGCGGATCGAGTACCGAGCGGATCGTGGTCAACATGGGCCCGCAGCACCCGTCAACACACGGCGTGCTGCGGTTGATTCTCGAAATCGAGGGCGAGACCGTCACCGAGGCTCGTTGCGGGATCGGGTATCTGCACACGGGAATCGAGAAGAATCTCGAGTACCGAAACTGGACCCAGGGCGTCACGTTCGTCACCCGCATGGACTACCTGTCGCCGTTCTTCAACGAAACCGCATACTGCCTCGGCGTGGAGAAGCTACTGGGTATAACCGACGACATTCCCGAGCGCGCCACGGTGATCCGGGTGATGCTGATGGAGCTGAATCGCATCTCGTCGCATCTCGTCGCATTGGCCACGGGCGGAATGGAATTGGGAGCGGTCACCGCGATGCTGTTCGGGTTCCGTGAGCGCGAGCTGATACTCGACGTCTTCGAGGCCATCACCGGCCTGCGCATGAACCACGCCTACATCCGGCCGGGCGGACTGTCGCAGGACCTACCCGAGGACGCGGTCGGCAGGGTACGTGAGCTCCTTCGCGTGCTGCCGGGACGCCTGCGCGACCTCGAACTCATGCTCAACGACAACCCGATCTGGAAAGCCAGAACCGAGAACGTAGGTTATCTGGATCTCACCGGATGTATGGCGCTGGGCGTCACCGGTCCGGTGCTGCGTTCGACCGGACTGCCCTACGACCTGCGACGGTCCGATCCGTACTGCGGGTACGAGAACTACGAGTTCGACGTGGTGACCGACACCGGATGCGACTGCTACGGGCGATATCTGATTCGCGTCGAAGAAATGAAGGAATCGCTCAAGATAGTCGAACAGGCCCTCGACCGCCTGCGTCCCGGCCCGGTCGTCATCGACGACAAGAAGATCGCGTGGCCGGCCGAGCTGGTCTCGGGACCCGATGGCCTGGGCAACTCTCAGGAGCATGTGCGGACCATCATGGACACCTCGATGGAATCGCTGATTCACCACTTCAAACTGGTGACCGAGGGAATGCGGGTCCCGGCCGGCCAGGTGTTGTCCTCGGTGGAGTCGCCGCGAGGGGAGCTCGGGGTACACATCGTCAGCGACGGTGGAACCAGGCCGTACCGAGTGCATTTCAGAGATCCGTCCTTCACCAACCTGCAAGCGGTGGCGGCAATGTGCGAGGGCGGAATGATCTCCGACGTCATCGCCGCGGTCGCCAGTATCGACCCGGTGATGGGTGGGGTGGATCGATGACCGCGCAGCCCCAGTCGGAACCGGTTCTGATCCAACTCGGAGCCCGGCCGGACGAACCGGTGCAACTGGCCACGCCGGGTGCACGAACGTCGTATCCCGCCGAGGTGCTCGCCCGGCTGCACGCCGACGCCGATATCGTCGTCGCGCGCTATCCGCAGGCCAGATCGGCCCTGCTGCCGCTGCTCCATCTCGTGCAAGCCGAGGACGGCTGCCTCACGCCCGCTGGAATCGAATTCTGCTCGGAGGTACTCGAACTCACCGGGGCGGAGGTGACTGCAGTCGCGACCTTCTACTCGATGTATCGACGCGAACCCACCGGGACGTACCGCGTCGGCGTGTGCACCAACACGCTGTGTGCTGTCATGGGCGGCGACGCCATCATGGACGCGCTGCGTGATCACCTGGATGTCGAGCACGGAGGTACCACCGCCGACGGCACGATCACCCTCGAACACATCGAGTGCAATGCCGCATGCGATTACGCCCCGGTGATGATGGTCAATTGGGAGTTCTTCGACAACAGCACCCCGTCGTCTGCGCGGGATCTGGTCGATGCACTTCGATCCGGCACCCAGGTCACACCGACGCGTGGAGCACCGCTGTGCACGTTCCGCGAAACCGAGCGGATTCTCGCCGGATTTTCCGACGATCGGCCCGAGGCACTCGAAGCGACCGGTAGTGCAGGCGATGCCACCCTGGCCGGACTGCGATACGCGCGCGAACACGCGATGTCGGCACCCGAGGCCGGGGCACGACCGAACGACGATCACCCGGACGTCGGCGCCGCGGCCGCACCGGAGACGGTGCGAGACAAGCCCGCACCGGCACCCTCGGCGACTGTGCCACCACAACCGAACACCACCGAGACCGATCCACCGACGAACGGAGCGTGACATGGCCCTGACGCCGGTGTTGAGCGAGTTCTGGGACGAGAAGAATTCCTGGACGCTCGACGTCTACCGCAGCCACGACGGATACCGCGGGCTCGAGAAGGCCCTCGCGATGGACCCCGACGACCTCATCGCCTTCGTCAAGGAATCCGGATTACGCGGTCGCGGCGGCGCAGGATTTCCGACCGGAACGAAGTGGAGCTTCATCCCGCAGAACGACGGTAAAGAGCATTATCTGGTGGTCAATGCCGACGAGTCCGAGCCGGGTACCTGCAAGGACATGCCACTGCTGATGGCGAGCCCGCACACTCTGGTCGAAGGAATAGTGATCGCCGCGTACGCAATTCGCGCATCCCATGCATTCGTGTACGTCCGCGGCGAGGTAGTGCCGGTGCTACGCAGGCTGCAGGCTGCGGTCGCCGAGGCCTACGCGGCGGGCTATCTGGGAAAGGGTGTTCTCGGAACGAAATTCGACTTGGAGTTGGTGATCCACGCCGGAGCCGGCGCGTACATCTGCGGAGAGGAAACAGCCCTCCTCGACTCGTTGGAAGGTCGGCGCGGACAACCTCGGCTGCGGCCACCGTTCCCCGCAGTGGCGGGCCTCTACGCACGCCCGACGGTGGTGAACAACGTCGAATCGATCGCCAGCGTTCCAGTGATCCTGCGCAAAGGAATCGAGTGGTTCCGATCGATGGGTAGCGAGAAGTCACCCGGCTTCACGCTGTACTCCATCTCGGGCCACGTCTGCCGTCCAGGCCAGTACGAGGCACCGTTGGGGATCACGCTGCGGGAGTTGCTCGGCTACGCGGGCGGGATCAGACCGGGACACGAACTGAAGTTCTGGACGCCGGGAGGATCCTCGACGCCGATGTTCACCGGCGAGCATCTCGATGTCCCACTCGACTACGAGGGCGTCGGTGCCGCCGGATCGATGCTGGGCACCAAGGCCCTGCAAATATTCGACGAGACGACCTGCGTGGTGCGAGCGGTGCTGCGCTGGACCGAGTTCTACGCACACGAATCCTGCGGCAAATGCACACCGTGCCGGGAGGGCACGTACTGGCTGGTGCAAATTCTGCGTCGCCTCGACGGTGGAACCGGCACCGAGGCCGACCTGACGACCCTGCTCGACATCGCCGACGGCATCGCCGGAAAGTCCTTCTGCGCGTTGGGAGACGGTGCCGCCAGCCCGATCGTGTCTTCGCTGAAGTACTTCCGTGACGAATACATCCGTCACGTCACCGAGCAGGGATGCCCCTTCGATCCACACCGATCGACCCTGATGGCAGAGGAGCTGACGTCATGACTGCAGCAGCACATGGTCGTTCCGCAGGCTCCACTCCTGCATCCCCGGGTCATTCCGCAGGCTCCACTCCTGCCAATCCCGATCACTCGGTCACCAGAGTAGAGATGGTGACACTGACCATCGACGACCACGAGATCAGTGTTCCCAAGGGCACGTTGGTGATTCGTGCGGCCGAGTTGATGGGCGTACAGATTCCGCGATTCTGCGATCATCCGCTGCTCGATCCGGTGGGCGCCTGCCGCCAATGTCTGGTCGATGTCGAGGGGCAACGCAAGCCGTTGGCGTCCTGTACGACGACCGTGGCCGAGGGCATGGTGGTGCGCACTCAGGTGACGTCGGAGGTCGCGGGCAAAGCGCAACGTGGCGTCATGGAATTGCTGCTGATCAATCATCCTCTCGATTGCCCGGTGTGCGACAAGGGTGGTGAGTGTCCACTGCAGAATCAGGCGATGGCCGCGGGTCGCACCGAGTCCAGGTTCACCGAGACCAAACGTACGTATCCCAAACCGATTCCGTTGTCGGCCGAGGTTCTGCTCGATCGCGAACGCTGTGTCCTGTGCGCTCGATGTACTCGCTTCGCGGCGCAGGTTGCCGGTGATCCATCCATCGAGCTGCTCGAACGCGGTGCCGTGCAACAGGTCGGCATCTTCGGCACCGAGCCGTTCGACTCCTACTTCTCGGGGAACACCGTCCAGATCTGCCCCGTGGGTGCACTGACGAACACCGAGTATCGGTTCCGAGCGCGCCCGTACGATCTGACGTCCTCGCCGAGCGTGTGCGAACACTGCGCAGGAGGCTGTGCGCAACGCACGGATCATCGTCGTGGCAAGGTCCTCCGCCGGTTGGCTGGTGACGATCCCCAGGTCAACGAAGAGTGGAACTGCGACAAGGGCCGGTGGGCATTCAAGTACGCCAGCGAGCCGGACCGCATCGGCGCACCGATGGTCAGAGACGAATCGTGGGCTCTGGTCGAGACGTCCTGGTCGGCCGCATTGGCGGCGGCGGCAACGGGACTGGCTGCGTCGATCGGGAACGCTGCGGTACTCGTGGGCGGAAGATCGACTGTCGAAGACTCCTACGCATACGCCAAGTTCGCGCGAACAGTGCTGCACACCAATGACATCGACTTCCGCAACCGTGCTCACAGCGCCGAGGAAGCGGAGTTCCTGGCCGGTCGTATCGCGGCGACGGGGCTGGGCGTGACCTACTCGGATCTCGAAAACGCTCCTGTGGTGTTGATGGTGGGGTTCGAGCCCGAAGAAGAGTCACCGCTGATGTTCCTCAGGTTGCGCAAGGCGCGCCGGACCCGCGGCGTGGTCGTGGCGTCCATCGCATCCTGGGCCAGCCGCGGTCTGCGCAAGCTCGACGGGGTGCTCCTGCAGTCGATTCCCGGCGAGGAACCACAGTGGCTCGACGCACTGCACGTGGGTGACCGCGGTACCGAATCGATCGCCCAGCTCCTCCGGAGCCCTGGAGCGATCGTGCTCGTGGGCGAGCGGCTCGGTTCCGTTCCCGGTGCATTGTCCGCAGCGTCGAAGTTGGCCGACGACACCGGAGCGAACCTGGCATGGATTCCGCGACGGGCAGGAGAGCGCGGTGCCCTCGACGCAGGCACGTTGCCGAACCTGCTGCCGGGCGGGCGGCCCGTCGCCGACGCCGCCGCCCGCGCCGAGGTGGCAGCCGTGTGGGGAGTGACAGAACTGCCTACGGACGCGGGCCGAGATACCGCGGCGATACTGGCGGATGCCGGGCCTGACCGCGCCCTGATCACCGCAGGGATCGACCCGGACGATCTGCCCGATCCGCAGGGTGCGCTCGACGCGGTGGACCGATCGGCATTCGTGGTCAGCCTCGAACTACGCCACAGCGCCGTCACCGAGCGGGCCGACGTGGTGTTTCCGGTGGCACCGGTGGTCGACAAGCCCGGAACCTTCGTCGACTGGGAGGGCAGGCCTCGCACGTTCGACACGGCACTCGGTGCCGGCGCAGTATTGCCCGACCAACGCGTTCTCGACGCCATTGCCGCGCAGATGGGAGTCGAACTGTCGCTACCCGACGCGGCGGCGGCGCGCGGCGAGTTGGCACGGCTGGGAGCCTGGAGCGGATCACGGATTCCTGTGGCCCGAGTGGCACCACGGCGAGATATGCCGACGCTCTCCATCGGCCAGGCAATTCTGGCCACCTGGCGAATGCTCATCGATTCGGGACGGATGCAGGACGGCGAGGACAATCTCGCGCAGACCGGCAGGGCACCCGTGATCAGGCTGTCCGAGACGACGGCGTCGAGCATCGAAGCGTCGCCCGGCGACCTGGTCAGGGTCGAGACGGGCCGGGGCTCGATCACGTTGCCACTGAAGATCACCGATCTACCCGACAACGTGGTGTGGGTACCGATGAACTCGCCCGGTTCTTCGGTGTACCGCTCACTCGGCGCGGAGTCGGGTGCGGTGGTGAGGATTTGCAGGGATCAGCCCGCGGAACGACCCGAGGGTGCAGGAGTGGAGCCTGCGGAACGACCCGGGGGTGCAGGAGTGGAGCCTGCGGAACGACCCGGGGGTGCAGGAGTGGAGCCTGCGGAACGACCCGGGGGTGGTGCATCGTGATTGCCGCAGCGCCGACCGATCTGTCGATGTTCGGCACCGATCCGTGGTGGCTGGTGGTCGGCAAGGCCCTGGCGGTCTTCGTTTTTCTGGTGCTCACACCGCTCGTGGCCATCTATGCCGAACGCAAGATCATGGCGTGGATGCAGATGCGCGTCGGGCCCAATCGGGTGGGTCCGTGGGGACTGTTGCAGTCTCTGATGGACGGGATCAAGCTCGCTCTGAAAGAGGGAATCACTCCGACCGGCGTCGACAAGCCGATTTACATTCTGGCTCCGATCATTTCGGTGGTCCCTGCCTTCATGGCCTTCGCGGTGATTCCGTTCGGTCCCGAGGTGTCGGTGTTCGGCACTACGACTCCGCTTCAGATGACCGACCTGCCGGTGGGGGTTCTGTACATCCTCGCGGTCACCTCGGTGGGTGTGTACGGGATCGTCCTGGCCGGTTGGGCGTCGAGTTCGACGTATCCGTTGCTGGGTGCACTACGTTCGACGGCTCAGGTCATTTCCTACGAGGTTGCGATGGGGCTTTCGTTCGCTGCGGTGTTTCTGTACGCGGGCACCATGTCGACGTCCGGAATCGTTGGTGCGCAACAGAACACCTGGTACGTGTTCCTGTTGTTGCCGTCGTTTCTGGTGTACGTGACGGCGATGGTGGGTGAAACCAACCGCGCGCCGTTCGACTTGCCCGAGGCCGAGGGGGAGTTGGTGGGCGGGTTCCACACCGAATATTCCTCCTTGCGTTTCGCGATGTTCATGCTTGCCGAGTACATCAACATGGTCACGGTGTCGGCGCTCGCGACCACGTTGTTCCTGGGTGGCTGGCGGGCTCCGATTCCGTTGAGTCTGTGGAGCGGTGCCAATTCCGGGTGGTGGCCGGTGCTGTGGTTCGTCGCCAAGGTGTGGGTGTTCCTGTTCGTCTTCATCTGGTTGCGGTCGACGTTGCCGCGGTTGCGTTACGACCAGTTCATGAACTTCGGCTGGAAGATCCTCATTCCCGTCGCTCTGATCTGGGTAATGGTGATCGCGACGGTGCGGGTACTGGGGGCCGGGCGATACGACGTACCTCTGGTCACGTTCGTGGTGTCGACGATCTTTGCAGTCGCCGTCCTGGGTTCGCTGCTGCTCCTACTGCGCCGCCGCGCGCGCACACGAAACCTGCCGCCTGCTGCACCCGTCGCACCGTTCGACGCTGCGGCGGGCGGGTTTCCCGTACCTCCCATTCCGAAGCAGGGCACGAACATCGCGAGCCGGCACGCCGGCGCACGGTCCACCGTGGCCGCGTCCCAGAAGGAGAACGCCGATGCCTGAATTCCTCGGTCCTATAGCAGGTTTCGGTGTCACCTTCGCCACCATGTTCAAAAAGCCCGAAACCGAGCTGTATCCGGAGGAGAAGAAGCCGACCGAGGTGCGTTATCACGGCCGCCATCAGCTCAACAGGTACGCCGACGGGCTCGAGAAGTGCATCGGTTGCGAACTCTGTGCGTGGGCCTGCCCGGCCGACGCGATCTATGTCGAAGGTGCCGACAACACCGAGACCGAGCGATTCTCGCCGGGCGAGCGATACGGCGGGGTCTACCAGATCAACTATCTCCGGTGCATCGGCTGCGGACTGTGTGTGGAGGCCTGTCCCACACGGGCTCTGACGATGACCAACGAATACGAACTGGCCGGTGACAACAGAGCCGACCTGATCTACGAGAAGGATTCGCTGCTGGCACCGCTGGAGCCGGACATGGTGCCGCCGCCGCACGCGATGGCACCGGGGTGTTCGGCAGAGGACTACTACCGCGGTGCCGTCACCGGTGCCGAGAGCAAGGCCGACACCGATCGAGGGCCGGTTCGATGACTGCCACCGTTCAGCTCGCGCTCGAGGCAACCTCCACCGGCGAGGCCGTGCAGTTCTGGACCCTCGGTGTCGTTGCGGTCATGGGTGCACTGGGTGTGGTGATGAGCACGAAGGCCGTCTACTCGGCACTGTTCCTCGCGGCCACCATGGTCGTTCTCGCTACCTTCTACATGGCCCAAGGGGCCCTGTTTCTCGGTGTCGTGCAGATCGTCGTCTACACCGGCGCGGTCATGATGCTGTTTCTGTTCGTCCTGATGCTCGTCGGGGTCGACACCTCGGAGTCGTTGACCGAGACACTGCGCGGGCACCGTATCGCGGCCGTCGTCATCGGAATCGGCTTCGGGCTGTTGATCATCGGGGTGCTGCTGCGCGACTCGGCCCGCGCCGGGCGACTCGATTTCGCCGGACTCGACGCGGCCAACTCCACCGGAAACGTAGAAGGCCTGGCCGAGCTGATCTTCGTCGAGTACGTCTGGGCGTTCGAGCTGACCGGCGCGCTGTTGATCACGGCCACCATCGGGGCGATGATTCTGGCGCACCGGGAGGCTCTGGGACCGGTGAAGGGTCAGCGGGAGATGTCGCAGGACCGGTTCCGTGACGGCTCCAGGGTGACGCCGCTGCCGAGCCCCGGTGTGTTCGCTCGTCACAACGGCGTCGATCGACGGGCTCTGCTCCCGGACGGAAGCGAGTCGGACTCGTCCGTCAACGCACTGTTCGCCGATCGAGGCATCGAGTACAAGGTGGACGGGGGTGACGCGCGATGAATCCAGAAAATTACCTCTACCTGTCGGTTCTGCTGTTCACGATCGGCGCAGCGGGCGTCATCGTCAGGCGCAACGCCATCATCGTGTTCATGTGCATCGAATTGATGCTCAACGCAGTCAATCTCGCGTTCGTCACGTTCTCTCGCATGCACGGCAATCTCGACGGCCAATTGTTCGCGTTCTTCACCATGGTGGTCGCTGCAGCCGAGGTGGTGGTGGGCCTGGCGATCATCATGGCCATCTTCCGTTCTCGTCGCTCGATCTCGATGGACGAGAACAATCTGATGAAGAACTGACGGGGGAGCAGAAACGATGTCGATCCTGTGGCTTCTCCCGGCTCTGCCGGCCTTCGGTGCGGCCGTCCTTCTGCTCGGTGGCCGGCGCTGCAACTCGTGGGGCCACCTTCTCGCGACGGCCGCCGCGGTGTCGTCGTTCGTTGTTGCGGCGCTGGTGTTCTCGTCGATGCTCGGACGGGACGAGTCGGACAGAACACTCACTCACACGCTGTTCCGCTGGGTGCCCGTCGACGAATTGCAGGTCGATTTCGGCATGCGTGCCGATCAACTCTCGATCTGTTTCGTCCTGTTGATCACCGGGGTCGGATCACTCATTCACGTGTACTCGATCGGGTACATGAGCCATGACCCGGAGCGGCGACGCTTCTTCGCGTACCTCAATCTGTTTCTCGCAGCCATGCTGCTGCTGGTGCTGGCAGACAATTTCCTCGGCCTCTATCTGGGGTGGGAGGGTGTCGGTCTGGCGTCGTACTTGCTCATCGGATTCTGGCAACACAAGCCATCGGCAGCGACGGCTGCTCGAAAAGCGTTCGTGGTCAACCGCGTCGGCGATATCGGCTTGGCCATCGCCCTGATGATCATGTTCGTGAACTTCGGGTCTGTGCAGTACGACGTGGTGTTCGCGGGAATCGGGAACGCGGGTGAATCGGTGGCGACCGCCATGGCACTGATGTTGCTGCTGGCGGCCTGCGGAAAGTCGGCCCAGGTGCCGCTGCAGTCGTGGCTCGGCGACGCGATGGAGGGCCCGACGCCGGTCTCCGCACTCATCCACGCGGCGACGATGGTCACCGCCGGGGTGTATCTCATCGTCCGATCCGGACCGGTGTTCGAGGCCTCGCCGGTGGCGCGGGCGGCGACCGTCACGGTCGGCGCGGTGACGTTGCTGTTCGGTGCCGTCATCGGTTGTGCGAAAGACGACATCAAGAAGGCGCTCGCCGCCTCGACGATGAGTCAGATCGGGTACATGGTGCTCGCGGCCGGACTCGGCCCGTCCGGTTATGCCTTCGCCATCGTGCTGCTGCTGTCGCACGGATTCTTCAAGGCAGGCCTGTTCCTGGGGGCCGGCTCGGTGATGCACGCGATGAACGACGAGACCGACATGCGACGGTTCGGCGGGCTCCGTGCCGCGATGCCGATCACGTTCGTCACGTTCGGTCTCGGCTACCTCGCCATCATCGGAGTTCCGCCGTTTTCCGGTTTCTTCGCCAAGGATCCGATCATCGAGACTGCGTTCGCGGCCGGGGGAGCGGCAGGTGTGGTGCTGGGCTGCGTCACGTTGCTCGGTGCGGGCTTGACGGCCTTCTACATGACTCGGGTGATGCTGATGACGTTCTTCGGCCCGAAACGCTGGTCGGCGCAGGCACATCCGCACGAAGCGTCGGCGACCATGACGGCTCCGATGATTCTGTTGGCCGTCGGCTCGGTGGCATCGGGTGCCTTCCTTGCGGTGGGTGGACGCCTCGAGACGTGGCTGGAACCGGTGGTGGGATCGGCGCACGAAGAACACGCGATACCTGCCTGGGTCGTGACGGTCGCAGTTTTGGCGGTGGTACTCGTGGGTGCAGGCGTCGCGTACCGGAAGTACATCGCTCGTGACGTTCCCCCGACTCCACCCGAGGACGTATCGGTGCTGACCAGAGCCGCACGCGCTGACCTGTACGGCGACGTCTTCAACGAGGCAGCATTCATGCGGCCCGGTCAAAAGCTCACGAACACAATGGTATTCGCCGACAAGGCGGGTATCGACGCGGTCGTGGACGGGGTGGGGAGATCCATCGGCGGAGTATCCACTCGATCGAGGCGGCTGCAGACCGGATTCGTACGGTCCTATGCGTTGGCGATGTTCGCGGGGGCAGTTCTCGTCGTGCTGATGGTGGTGGTCCTGTGACGTTCCCCTGGCTGACCGTCCTGTGGGTTCTGCCGATTCTCGGCGCGATTGTCGTCGCCCTGGTGCCGGCCGATCGACCGACGATCGCACGCAGCGTCGCCGTGGGCTTCGCCGCCGGCACACTCGCGGTGTCGGTGGTACTCGCCGTGGCATTCGACTCCGGTGGCGATCGCTACCAGTTCCTCGAAGACCATTCGTGGATAGCGGCATTCGGTGCGCGCTACACGCTCGGCCTCGACGGAATAGGCCTCGTGCTGGTGTTGCTCACCACCGTTCTGACCCCATTGCTCCTCGTCGCGGGCTGGCACGACGGCAGCCGTGTGGCGAACTACGGATCGCGCCGGGTCTCGCACACCTACATGGCGTTGATCCTGGTGGTCGAGTCCATGGTGCTCGTCTCGTTCCTCGCGTTGGACGTATTGCTGTTCTACATCTTCTTCGAGGCGATGTTGATTCCGATGTACTTCCTCATCGGTGGTTTCGGTGGTACCGAGCGCACGCGTGCCGCGGTGAAGTTCCTGCTGTACAACCTGTTCGGTGGCCTGGTGATGCTGGCTGCCGTCATTGGGTTGTACGTCGTCACGGCCAGGCCCGACGGCCCGTTCGACGGCGGCACGTTCGATCTGCGCGCGATCGCGGATGCGGCGTCATCGGGGGGACTCGGTGTGGATCCGATGGTTCTGAACGCGCTGTTCCTCGGCTTCATGTTCGCGTTCGCGATCAAGGCACCGCTGTGGCCGTTCCACACGTGGCTACCCGACGCTGCAGTGCAGTCCACCCCGGCGACTGCTGTGCTGATGATGTCGGTGGTGGACAAGGTCGGCACCTTCGCCATGCTGCGCTTCTGCCTCGAGCTCTTTCCAGGTTCGTCGCAGACGTTCGCCCCATGGATCATCACGCTCGCGGTGATCGGAATCGTGTACGGCGCGATACTGGCGATCGGTCAGACCGACATGATGAGACTCATTGCCTACACCTCGATTTCGCACTTCGGGTTCATCATCCTCGGCATCTTCGCGATGACCGGTCAGAGTCAGGCCGGTGCCACGCTGTACATGGTCAACCATGGAATCTCCACCGCCGCATTGTTCTTGATCGCAGGCTTTCTCGTGTCCCGTCGTGGTTCACGCGCGATCGCCGACTACGGCGGCGTCCAGAAGGTCGCGCCGGTGCTCGCCGGAACGTTTCTGATCTCTGGTCTGGCCACGCTCTCGCTACCCGGTCTTGCCCCGTTCATCAGCGAATTCTTGGTGCTGATCGGCACATTCGGTCGCTACGGCGTCGCCGCAATCGTGGCCACCGGTGCGCTCGTGCTGTCGGCGATCTACATTCTCTGGCTTTATCAGCGGGTGATGACGGGGCCGGTCCGAGAGGGCAACGAGAAGATCTCCGATCTCGTTCCCCGTGAGGCGTTGGTGGTGATCCCGTTGCTCGCGCTGCTAGTCGTGTTCGGGGTGTACCCGAAACCGGCACTCGACATCATCACTCCGGCAGTGCAATCCACGATCGTCGACAGTGCAGGAGGTCAACGATGACCACTCCCGAAGTGCAGTACGGTCTGCTGTCGCCCATGCTGATCGTCTTCGGTGTCGCGGTTCTCGGGGTTCTCGTCGAGGCGTTCGTACCGCTACGTGCTCGTCGCGCAACCCACGTGGGTCTCGCTCTGGCAGGGCTGGTCGGCGCCCTAGCGGCAGTGCTCGGCCTGGCCGGCACCGAGGCAGCCGCGATGAACGGGGCCGTCGCGATCGACGGACCGACTCTGTTCCTGCAGGGAACCATTGTGCTCGTGGCAATTCCGGCCATTGCACTATTGGCGGAGCGCACCGTCGCCGTCACCGGGGCCGGGGCCGATCGCCGCATCGACTCGTTCACTCCGCAGGCCTCGACCACGCCGGGCAGCGTGGCAGAGAAGCAGGCCATCGATGCAGGCGTCGCCCAGACCGAGGTCTTTCCACTGGCGATGTTCGCGATCGGCGGCATGCTGCTGTTTCCGGCGTCCACGGATCTGCTGACGATGTTCGTGGCGCTGGAAGTACTGTCGTTGCCGCTGTATCTGCTGTGCGGACTAGCGAGACGACGACGACTGCTCTCTCAGGAAGCAGCCCTCAAATACTTTCTGCTGGGCGCGTTCTCGTCTGCGTTCTTCCTGTTCGGAGTCGCGTTCCTCTACGGCTACGCCGGGACGGTCCGATTGGACGGCATCGCCGACGCCATCACGGCAAACGGTCAGGGCAGATCACTCGCGCTGATCGGAACCGCCTTGCTCGCGGTGGGTCTGCTGTTCAAAGTCGGTGCCGTGCCTTTCCATTCGTGGATTCCCGACGTCTACCAGGGTGCCCCTACTCCGGTGACGGCGCTGATGGCCACCGTGACCAAGGTGGCGGCCTTCGGTGCGATTCTGCGAATCTTCGGAATGGCGCTGCCCGGTCTCGAGTCGAGTTGGCGTCCGATGTTGTGGGTTATCGCCATCGCGACGATGGTGCTCGGTTCGGTTGTCGCGGTGACGCAGACCGACGTCAAACGGATGCTGGCCTACTCGTCCGTGGCGCACACCGGGTTCATCCTCACCGGAGTGACTGCGCTGGGTAGTTCGAGTGATGTTCGTGATTCGGGGGTGTCGGCCACGATGTTCTACCTGCTTGCCTATGCCTTCAGCACGCTGGGTGGATTCGCGGTCATCGGTCTGGCCCGAGACGAACGCGGTGAGGTGAGCGACCTGGAGCGATGGGCGGGTATCGGTCGCCGCTCGCCGCTCGTCGCCGCTGTGTTCGGTTTGTTCCTGCTCTCGTTCGCCGGGATCCCGCTCACCAGTGGGTTCATCGGTAAGTTCGCGGTGTTCAGCGCAGCCTCGGGTGCGGGGGGAGCCGCACTGGTCGTGGTCGGAGTGGTGTGCAGTGCGATTGCAGCGTTCTTCTACGTGCGCGTGATCGTGCTGATGTTCTTCACCGAACCCAGCGAACGGACCGCTACGGTGGTGCGTCCTACCGCGCCGGTGGCCTGTGCGATCGGGGTGTCGGTGGTCGTCACCGTGGCACTGGGAGTCTTTCCTCAGCCCGTTCTCGATATCGCCGCGCGGGCCGGGAACTTCCTCTAGCTCGTACAGGCTTACTTCGCGGACTTCATTCGCTGCTTCCACGTGTGCGAGCCGGCGCCGACGGGGATTCCACCGATGGCTCCCGCGAGGCCGAATGTCGGCATGTTGACGTAGATCGCTTCACTGTCCTGGGCTGTCGCGGTATAGGTTTCGTGCCATACGCCGACATGGCCGGTCGCAGCGACCGATCGGTTGAAGGCACGCCATGCGGGGGCATGTGGTGCGTCGGGATCGGAGGCGAATCGCGTCAGGTCTTCCGCGTTGCGCCAGTAACTGACGAGCATGGTGGTGCGGCCCAACCACGAGTGGTAGCCGAGCAGTCCGGAGGTGGGATCCTGCTCGAGGTGGCTGAGCATCCGCGGCATCGCGCGCGCGGCAGGAAGCCAGGAGCGAACGGCAAGGGGGTTGTTGATGCGCATTCCGATGAGGAAGACCGTGACGGTGTCGCGGTCGGATTCGACCGTGGTGCGGCCGTCGATGATGGATTGCATGACGTGTTCCCGTCTGTTCGTTTCGGGGCCGAGTGCATGGCGTGACACTGTTATAAAACACCGTTGTGATAGATTTCGCAAGTGGCGAGACCCAGAATTCACGATGCCGAACTGCGCACCCGGCTACTCGAGGCCGCGGCGGAAACCGTTGCGCGCCATGGCGTCGATTCGTTGTCGTTGCGTAAACTCGCGGCCGCGCAGGGCACCTCGACCACGGCCATCTACTCGCTGTTCGGCGGTCGAGCGGAGCTGCTGGTGGCTTTGTTCGGCGCGTCGTTCTCGAGTTTCGGTGACGCGCAACGCAGCGTTCCTGTCACCGGGGAATCCGAGGTCGACCTGCGCGAACTGGCATATGCGTACCGCCGCTGGGCCATGGCCAACCCACACCTCTACGCAGTGATGTTCGGCGGAGTGCTCGGTTCGGTCGACGTGTCCGATCAGGCACACCTCGCGGCCGCCGCGATGGATCCGCTTCGGGCGGCGGTGGCGAGCGCCGTCGAGGCAGGTACGATGAGCGGCGCGTCGGTGGACGTGATCAGCCACTCGTTCTGGGCGATCGTGCACGGTCTGGTGTCGCTCGAGTTGTCGATACCCGGGATGGCCGACGACGAGGATCGTCGGGTGATGTTCGACGCCGGGGCGGCGTCGGTGCTGCGCGGGTGGATGCGTCAGTAGGTGCGCGGTATCCCGATGATCTTGGTGGCGTCGACGGTCATGCCCAACCGTGCTGTCGGAGCGAGCGCGGGCAGGGCCGGAAGATCGTCGGGGGTGGATGTGGCGGCACCGATCACGTCGGCACCGGCGATCTCGAAGTCGGAGATCGCTCGCCGAAGATGGCTGGGAGTTGTTGCGAGCACCAGATTCACAGCACCGATCTCAGTAGCCAGTGGGGTGGCGCGCTGCGCATTCTGCACCGTCGAATTCGCAGTGGACTCGGCGTGAATGCGGTCGGCCGCAATCTCGTTGTCGATCAGCCACTTCTTCATCGCTTCGGCTTCGGTGACGCCGCGCTGCGGATTTCCACCGGTGACGATGATGGGTGATTCGGGGGAACGCTCGGCGACCGCGGCAGCGGATTTCAGTCGCTGCACCAGTTCCGATGCCATACTGCCGTCGTCGTTCAGGCCCAGGCCGAGCACCACGATTGCCGTCCTCACGCCATCGGTCGCAGGCGCGAAGTCGATCGCCTCCGTCGCCGCCTCGTCGATGACTTCGATAGCCCGATCCGCCGCATCGGCAAGCGGGGGAGACAGGGCGCGCAGGCGGGCCGAGTGCAGCGCTCGCGCGTCGGCATCATCGGTTGCGTTGGCGTAGAACGTCTGCAGTGCTGCGACATTGGCATCGTTCGGTGCGGCGGTGGCAACCGCGTCCAGTGCGGCGAAACCGGCCTCGTAGCGACCCTTGACCAGAGCATTCTGCGCATCGTTGTACTGCTGCGCGTCGGCCGAACGTACTGCGTCGGCAATCGTTGGGGTCGAGATCGGCGCAGCGGGCTCGGCCGTCGCCGAACTGGATCCCATGGCGAGCCCGAACACGGCGACACAAGAGACCACGGCAACGCGAATCGACGGTTGTTCTCGGCCGGATCGCATTGTCGGCTGCCCTCCTGAACGATGACGGGTTTTCGTCACCCTAGCTCAGTTCGGTGCCAGTGTGGCTGGTGTGATCCGAGTTGCTCGAGTTACAGGAATGTACTTCGGTGTCGGCTGAACTCGATCGTCACATCGTGACCGGAGCGCGTCCGCGGTCGGCTGGTTCGATGGTCACCTCGGCGTCGGGAAGGAAAACTCGCTCGGTCGTGGTGGTTCCGTCGACGCCGTCGGTGACCGTCACCGCCACGTTCTCGGCAACCTGCCCAGCGCTTTCGATGAACCCGGTCGCGACACCCTCCTCGATGAGGAGATGATCACCCACCAACAGAAGAAGCTCATCCGCCGTCACCGTTCGCCTGCCGCCCACATCTTCGATTGTCATGAATCCCACCGTAGTGTGAATTGTCCGAATGGGTTGTTGCTGGGGCTTCGCACTCTGTTTCGGGCGGGTCGTTCGGCAGGAGCCACTTCGTGCTCGACAATCGCAGTATGAGCTTCACCGCGCCCACGCCCGATCCCGTCGACGGTCCGCTCGTCGGTGACGACAGACCCATTCTCGAAGGAATGCTGCGTTGGCATAGAGCCACGTTGTCGAACATCTGTGCCGGTGCCGATGCCGAACAGCTTGCGCAACGCCCCTTCTCGCACTCGACGCTCTCCCTCCTCGGACTCGTCCGGCACCTCGCGAAGGTCGAACGCATCTGGTTTCGAGAGCGACTGGCGTCGATGTCGTTCGACCCGATGTACGACGCTGCGTTGGGTAAGGATTCCGACTTCCTGGGCGCGACGGCATCGAGTGCAGAGTCGGACTTCGCGCGATTCGCTGCCGAGTGCGAGGCCTCGGACGTGGTCGCTGCCCAATACTCGTTCGAGGATCCGGTCGACTGTCGCGGCGGGCCGATGTCATTGAGGATGGTCTACGTGCACATGATCAGTGAATATGCGCGGCACAACGGGCACGCAGACATCATCCGCGAACAGATCGATGGAGTCACCGGCCGCTGAGGCATACCGTAGACACACCAACAGGCCCCCACACGGAAGAAGGTGTCGAGTGACCGACTCCGATGCAGGATTCGACCCGAGCTCACTGCGGCCGTCGTTGTTCATCGACGGGCAATGGCAGGGAGCCGGTGACGGCGGGACCCGCGACATCGTCGATCCGTCCAACGGCAGCGTGGTGGCCGTCGTCGACGAGGCGACACCCGACGATGCCCTGGCTGCGGTTGCCGCGGCGCGGGCAGCGTTCGACGACGGCCCCTGGCGCTCGGTGACGGTGGGTGAGCGCAGTGATCTGCTCAATCGCATCGCGGACTTGCTCCAACGGGACAAGGCGAAGTTGGCGCATATCGAGACCCTCGATACCGGAAAGACGTTCGGCGAGAGTGAGATCGATATCGACGACGTCACCTCGGTGTTCCGCTTCTATGCCGATCTCGCTGTGGTGCAGGCAGATCGACTGATCGACGTCGACCGTCCGGAAATTCTGAGCCGAGTGGTGCACGAGCCCATCGGTGTCTGCGTCATGATCGCACCCTGGAACTACCCGCTGTTGCAGATCTCGTGGAAAATCGCCCCCGCCTTGGCTGCTGGGTGCACCATGGTGCTCAAACCCAGCGAGGTGACGCCACTGAGCACCATCGCGTTCACCAAGCTCGTGGAAGAAGCGGGAGTGCCTGCCGGTGTGGTCAACCTGCTGCAGGGCAGCGGCGCAACGCTCGGAGATGCGCTCACCAGGAACCGCGACGTCGACTTCATCTCCTTCACCGGCGGACTCGCCACTGGCAGGCACATTCTTGCCGCGGCCGCGGAGAACGTCACGAAGGTGGCGGTGGAACTCGGGGGAAAGAATCCACACATCGTGTTCGCCGACGCGGTGGCCGACGAGCAGTCGTTCGCCGATTCGGTCGACAACGTACTGACCGGAGTGTTTCTGCATTCCGGTCAGGTGTGTTCGGCCGGTACCCGATTGATCATCGAGGAATCAGTGGCCGACCGGTTCGTGGCCGCCGTGGCAGAGCGCGCGAAGACCATCGTGATGGGGCCGGGTATGGACCCGGCCAGTGAGACCGGACCGCTGGTGTCGCAGGCGCAGCGCGAGAAGATCGAAGGCTTCGTGGCGACGGGTATCGAGGAGGGGGCCACCTTGGTCATAGGAGGTACCAAGCCGGACGATCCGTCCTTGAGCAAAGGTAGCTATTTCCTGCCCACCATCTTCGATCACTGCGATCGGTCGATGAATATCGTGCAAGACGAGACGTTCGGGCCCATACTCACTGTGGAGCGATTCGACACCGAGGCCGAGGCGCTTCTACTGGGTAACGATACGAATTACGGTCTCGCCGCGGGTGTTCGGACGTCCGACGCCGCGCGAGGCGAAAGAATGGTGCGTGGGCTTCGTCATGGAACGGTGTGGCTCAACGACTTCGGTGTCTACACGGCGGCCGCGGAATGGGGCGGCTTCAAGCAGTCCGGGAACGGCCGCGAACTCGGACCGTCCGGTATGTCCGAATATCAAGAAGCGAAGCATATTTGGCACAACACCTCACCTACAGCGGCGGGGTGGTTCGGTACCCGATAGAGCACGATGGGAAAGGCCACAGGCATGGCAATACTGAACGACAATTCGAGCGGAATGGACGATTTCGGCTACAAGGAATCGCTCGACCGCAGTCTCGGCAAATTCGCCAGCTTCGCCGCAGGCGTCAGCTACATCTCGATCCTCACCGGCACCTTTCAGCTGTTCTACTTCGGCTTCGGCACCGCCGGACCGGCATACCTGTGGTCGTGGCCTGCGGTCTTCGTCGGTCAGCTCTGCGTGGCACTGTGCTTCATGGAGTTGGCAGCGAAGTATCCGGTGGCGGGATCGGTGTACAACTGGGCGAAGCTGTTGGGCCGCAGGATCGTCGGTTGGTCGGCGGGCTGGTTGATGCTCACGGCATCGATCGTGACACTGGCCGCCGTTGCCCTCGCTCTGCAGCTGAATCTGCCACGTATCTGGAGCGGATTTCAGATCATCGGTGACGGCTCGGGTGCCACCGACTTCGCGGCCAATGCAGTGCTGCTCGGTGCGATTCTGATCGCCATCACCACCACGATCAACGCGCTGGGCGTTCGATTGATGGCGATGATCAACAGTGCGGGTGTGTTCATCGAACTCATCGCGGCCGTGCTCATCGCGATCTTGCTCGCGGCCAACATCACTCGGGGACCCGAGGTGTTCTTCTCCACCAACGGCTACGGTGCCGGTGAGAGCGGCGGCTACCTCGGTGCCTTCCTGGTCGCGTCGCTGGCGTCGGGATACGTCATGTACGGATTCGACACCGCGAGCTCGCTCGGGGAGGAAACCGTCGAACCTCGGCGCACCGCTCCCAAAGCGATCTTTCGCGCCATCCTCGCCTCGTTCGTCATCGGTGGAGCCATCCTGGTGTTCGCCGTCATGGCCGCGCCGGACCTGAACGATCCTTCCCTCGGCAGCCCCGACGGCAGCCTGCAATCCATCGTCGAATCGGTGATGTGGGGCCCGCTCGGCACCGTCTTCCTCATCTGCATCGTCATTGCGGTCTTCGTCTGCTCACTGGCAGTACACACCGCGGCGATCCGGCTCACGTTCGCCATGGCGCGAGACAACGCGTTGCCCTTCGGCGAAAGCCTGGCCAAGGTGAATCCGAAGACGCAGACCCCGGTGGTGCCCGCGGTGACCATCGGAGTGCTGGCCATCGTGATCCTCGTCGTCAACATCGGTCAGCCGCAGATCTTCACGGTCCTCACCTCGATCGCGATCATCATGATCTATCTCGCGTATCTGATGGTCACCGGACCACTGTTGGTCAAGCGCATCAAAGGCGAGTGGCCGCCGGAGGATCTCAAACCCGGCGGATACTTCACGATGGGTAAGTTCGGCCTGCCGGTCAACATTGCGGCGGTGGTGTGGGGTGCCGGGATGGCGCTCAACCTCGCCTGGCCGCGCGAGGCCGTGTACGGAACCCCCTGGTACAACACGTTCGGTGCGTTCGTCTACATCGGTGGCATCCTGGGCGTGGGCCTGCTGTGGTACGCAATCAAGGGGCGCAAGCACATCGGCACTCTGAAATCACATGCCTCCACGGGCAACTAGAAGGAGCGTGCAGTGACAGACACCCAGTTCGATTACGTCGTCGCGGGAGGTGGCACGGCGGGGTGCGTCCTGGCCGCGCGGCTGAGCGAGGATCCTTCCGTCAGCGTCTGCCTGGTCGAGGCAGGTCCCACCGACGTCGGCGACAAAGCGATCCGGGAACTCGTCGAGTGGATGCATCTGCTCGACTCCGGCTATGACTGGGACTACCCCGTCGAACCGCAGGAACGTGGCAACAGCTTCATGCGGCATGCGCGTGCGAAAGTGCTCGGCGGTTGCTCGTCGCACAACTCCTGCATCGCTTTTCATCCGCCGGCGGAAACTCTCGACGATTGGGCCGCGGCCGGTGCGACGGGCTGGGGCGCGTCGGACATCCTGCCGTTCGTTGCGCGCGTAGAGAACAACGACACCGGCCGCGGTCACGACGGACCCGTTCGAATCCGCGATGTGCCGCCGCACGATCCATGCGGTGCAGCAGTGCTCGAATCGGCCGCCGGAGTAGGGCTTCCCACCGTTGCATTCAACCGCGGGACGCCGGTACTCAACGGTGCCGGCTGGTTTCAGATCAACGCGGGTGAGGACGGGTCGCGTATGTCTACGTCCCATGCCTACCTGCACCCGATCATCGGATCGCGGCCCAACCTCGAGGTGCGCACCGACTGCTGGATCAGCGAGATTCTGATCGACGAGTCGCTGACCGCGACGGGTGTGCGGTACCAACGCCCCGACCTGACCGGTTACGACACCGTGTCCGCGCGACGCGAAGTGATCGTCACCGCCGGTGCCATCGACACTCCGAAGTTGTTGATGCTCTCCGGAATCGGACCGGCGGCACAGCTGCAGGAGATGGGAATCACCGTTCGGGTCGATTCACCGGGAGTGGGAGAGAACCTCGACGACCACGTCGAGGGGCTGGTGTTCTGGGAGGCGAGCAAGCCCATGGTCACCACGTCCTCGCAGTGGTGGGAGATCGGCGTGTTCGCGCAGACCGACTCGTCGCTGAACTACCCGGACATCATGATGCACTACGGCAGCGTGCCGTTCGACATGAACACTCTCCGGTGGGGTTATCCGAGCACCGACAACGGGTTCTGTTTGACGCCCAACGTCACCCAGGGTCGTTCTAGGGGAACTGTTCGGTTGCGCAGCAGGGACTTTCGCGATCGCGCCAAGGTGGATCCGCGCTATTTCACCGACCCCGACGGCCACGACGACGCGGTGATGCTCGCCGGTCTGAAGCTGGCGCGCGCTATCGCCGCAGACGGTCCACTCGCGGGTTGGATCGAACGCGAACTCGCACCCGGGCCCGATGCCGTCACCGACGATGATCTGCTCGACTACGTGCACAAGACCCACAACACGGTCTATCACCCGGCAGGCACGGCACGGATGGGATCGGTGGACGACACCATGGCCGTGCTCGATCCCGAGTTGCGCGTCAAGGGCATCTCGAACCTACGCGTGGTCGACGCGTCGGCGATGCCGAAGCTGCCGTATGTCAATCCCAACATCACGGTCATGACCATGGCGGAAAAGTGCGCCGACCTGATCCGTGGCGGATAGATCGGAGCTTGCCGACTTCCTCGGCGCGCACCCACCGTTCCAAGGCGCGTCACCTGCGGTACTCACCGACATCGCCGGAGCTGCCGTCGAACTCGACTATGCCAGTGGCGCATGGGTTGTGGGCCCGACGTCGAAGCTCGATGTGGCCGACACCGTGTGGGTGGTGCGTACCGGTCGAGTGGTGATCGTGCACTCCGACGACACCTCGCCCGCCGCCGTACCGATCGACACCATCGGTCCGGGCGGGGTCTTCGGTTTCTCGGCGTTGCTTGTCGGCGGGACGGTCGAATTCTGTGCGCGCGCAACCGAGCCGAGCACCGTTCTTCGGTTGCCCGGGGAGCTGATTCGACCGCTGTTCGCAACGCCGACCGGGCTGGCGTTTCTGGCCGACGCCGTCACCTCGGCCAGCACGCATCGCGGTGGGGCGGCCGAGGGTAGTGCCGGCCGCGCCGTCGGCGAACTGCTTTCGGCCCCACCGGTGTTCGTCTCTGTCGGAACCTCCGTCCGAGACGCAGTTCGGCACATGACCGAACAGGGCAGCTCGTACGTCCTGGTTCCGCTGCGAGGTTCGCGCTACGGAATATTCACCGACCGTGACCTCAGGGTGCGGGTGGTCGCCGCGGGAATCGGCGTCGACACTCCGGTCGAGCACGTCATGACGTCGCCCACAGAGACGGTCACCGCGGACCGGTTGGCCGGCACCGTCCTGATGGACATGCTCGAGCTGGGACTGCGGCACATGCCCGTCGTGTCCAGCCGAGGCGAGGTTCTCGGCGTCGTCGAGGACTCCGATCTGCATGCCGCGTCCACGCGTCGCAGCTTCGTGGTTCGTCGCGCGGTGACCTCGGCAACGACATCGGCCGAACTCGCCGACGCAGGAAGGCTCGTTCCGGGATTGGTGGCGGACCTGTTCCGGGGTGGGACCGACGCCCTGGCCGTCAGCGCGATTCTGTCCGTCGTGGTCGACAGCCTCGTTCGCCGAGCCGTGGAGATCGAATGGGCGGCGCGGCCCGAAGTACCGCGACACAACTTCGCCTGGATCACCCTGGGCAGCGTCGCCCGACGGGAGGCGATGCCCTCCTCGGACGTCGACAGCGCTCTGACTTGGTCGGATACCACCGCCGACCCCTACGTACGTGGACGATCGAACTCGGTGCCGAGAACTCGCGACGAAGTGCTGATGGGCCTGGCCGCGCGGGTACACGCGAGCCTCGACGGTGCCGGGTTGCCGTCCGACACCAACGGTGCGGTTGCGAGCTCGCCGAGATTCGCACGCTCGGCCGGGCAATGGGAAAGTGCCGCGGCCCACTGGCTCAGCAACCCCTTCGGCGATCGTGGCAAAGCAGGAACCACTGGTCGTTCCGCAGGCTCCACTCCGGCTGGGGACTCCGGCCTCATCATGTCGTCGCTGATGATCGACGGCAGGGTGGTGTGGGGCCCGCGGGAGTTGAACACCGTTCCCGAGGCCTATCGCCGACTGCTGGTCGACAACCCCGATGCACTGCGGCTGCAACTTCGCGACGCCCTCGCCGGACGGGCCAGGCTGCGTTCGCTGCGCGACGTGCTGGCGCGGCGCGGCGGTACGTTCGACCTCAAGGCCCATGCACTGACTCCCATCGTCAATCTCGCTCGGTGGGGTGGACTGTCGGTCGGAATGGCCTCGGCCTCGACACCGGCGCGTCTGGCGGCCGCGTCGGGCAACGGGATGCTCTCCGAACGGGACGTCACCACGTTGACCGAGGTGTTCGCGCTGCTTCAACGGCTGCGGCTGTCACACCAGATCGATCAGATGACGGCAGGCCATCGGCCCGGCGATGTGCTGATCATGGCCGATCTCTCACCGCTCGAGCGCAGTCTGCTCACCGACGGCATCCGAGAGATCGCCGCGGTGCAACGCCGAGTCGGGTACCTCGCCGCCAATGTCGGCGTGCATCGCTGACCGGGAAGCACCAGACTGTGTGCCGTGACCACCAATCCCGTGAGCGTTCCCACCCCGTCCACCGTCGAACACAACCGTTTGGCGGAGTCACCAGGGGTCAGCGGGCCATGGCGTCAGTGGGGCCCGTATCTGGCGGGACGGCAGTGGGGCACGGTGCGCGAGGACTACTCCGAGGACGGAAACGCGTGGGCGTCGTTTCCGTTCGATCAGGCGCACAAGCGTGCCTACCGCTGGGGTGAGGACGGAATCGGTGGAATCTGCGATCGATTCGGTTTCCTGAATTTCGCGTTCGCCCTGTGGAATCGCAAGGATCCGATTCTGAAGGAACGACTCTTCGGGTTGGCCAACGAGGAGGGGAATCACGGCGAGGACGTCAAGGAGTATTTCTGGGCGATCGACGGCACTCCGACGCACAGTTGGATGCAGTGGCTCTACCGCTACCCGCATGCGGAGTATCCGTACGCGCACCTGCGCGAGGAGAGTGCCCGACGCGGCCGAGGCGACCGCGAATACGAATTGGCCGATACCGGGATCCTGGACGAGAACCGGTTCTTCGACGTTCAGGTCACGTATGCGAAAGCGTCGCCCGACGACATCTGCATCACGATCTCCATCACCAATCACGGACCCGAGGCGGCATCGGTCGATCTGCTGCCGCAACTGTGGCTGCGCAACACCTGGTCGTGGGGGCGCGACGATCGCGGCGGATCGCTCACCCAGCTGACCCGACCGGAACTTCTGGCCGGCGGCCTCGAGGCCGTTGCCGCCGATCACGGCTTTCTCGGTCGGTACTACCTCAGTGCCGAGGGATCGCCGTCAGTGTTGTTCTGCGACAACGAAACCAATGCAGAGTCCTTGTGGGGGCAGGACAACCTGTCGAAGTACCCCAAGGACGGTATCGGCCGACATGTCGTCGACGGCGAACAGGGTGCGGTGAACCCCGAGCAGACCGGAACGAAGGCTGCATTCTGGTATAGATTCGACGACATCGCCTCGGGCGCAACCCAATCGGTGCGACTGCGCTTGTCGCCCCATCGGCCGGACGAGCAGACGTTCGGTGCGGGATTCGACGCGGTCACCGGTGACCGTCGTGCGGAGGCGGACGAGTTCTACGGCGCAGTGATCGGTGCGGACCTCACCGATGCCGATCGACACGTGGCGCGGCGGGCATATGCGGGGCTGTTGTGGACCAAGCAGCTCTACCGCTACGACGTCGAGCAGTGGATCGAGGGCGACAAGGTGGGAGCCCCGGCGCCGCACTCGCGTCAGGACCCCAAGGGCCGTAACGCCCATTGGCGTCACCTCGCACTGGCCGATGTGATTTCGATGCCCGACGAGTGGGAATATCCGTGGTTCGCCGCCTGGGACTTGGCCTTTCACGCTATTCCTCTCGCACATGTGGACCCGGACTTCGCGAAGGAGCAGTTGGTCCTGATGTGCCGGGAATGGGCCATGCATCCCAACGGCCAACTGCCGGCCTACGAGTGGGAGTTCGGCGACGTCAACCCTCCGGTCCACGCCTGGGCGGCCTGGCACGTCTATCGGATCGACGGGTACCAGGATCGCGAGTTCCTGGTCCGGGTGTTCACCAAGCTGCTGCTCAATTTCGCGTGGTGGGTCAACCGAAAGGACTCCGAGGGGTCCAACATCTTCGAGGGTGGATTCCTCGGAATGGACAACATCGGATTGTTCAATCGTTCCGCTCCGCTGCCGCCCGGTTTCCGTCTGGAACAGTCCGACGCCACGAGTTGGATGGCGTTCTACTGCCAGCAGATGTTCAAGATCGCACTCGAGCTCGCGCGCCACGACAGCGCCTGGGACGACGTCGCGACCAAGTTCTTCTCGCATTTCCTCTCGATCGCGAAGGCGGTCAACTCGTTCGGTTCCCAGCACATCTCGCTGTGGCACGAGGAAGACGGATTCTTCTACGACGTCCTCGTCCAACCAGAGGGCGACGCGGTACCGATGCGAGTGCGATCCATGGTCGGTCTGCTTCCCATTCTCGGGGCCACGGAAATTCCGCCCTGGGTCGAGGCGGAGTGCCCGGACCTCGCGGCGCGGCTGCGGTGGGTTCAGCACCGTCGGCCGGAAATGGTCTCACCGCTGCTGGCGCGTCGGGAAGGCAATGAGGTGCGCCTTCTGCTCACCCTCGTGCAGCCCGAACGTCTCAAGCGGATCCTCTCTCGCATGTTCGACTCGGAAGAGTTCTTGTCGGAGTTCGGTATTCGTTCCTTGTCGGCTTCGTACCGCGAGCCGGTCACGTTCGACGTCGACGGTCGAAGCCTGTCCATCGAGTACGAGCCGGGGGAGTCACGGACCGGAATGTTCGGGGGCAACTCCAATTGGCGAGGGCCGGTGTGGTTCCCGGTGAACGTGCTGTTGGCGGACAAGCTGCGCGCCTACGGGCGCTACTACGGCGACTCGTTCACCATCGAAATTCCCACCGGCTCGGGAAACCATCGCACTCTCACCGATGCCGCAGACTTGATCGACAACGGCTTGGCAGGACTGTTCCGTCCTGTCGACGGCAAGCGGCCTGCCGACGGTCGGCGGATCGAATCGAGTTCCGATCCACTGTGGAGTGAGCACCCGACCTTCAACGAGTACTTCGACGGAGACACCGGCGAGGGACTCGGAGCAACACACCAAACCGGCTGGACGGCGTTGGTTGCGCACCTGCTCAGGCCACGTCTGCCGCTGTGATGGCCTGCGGCCCATGTGAGTGGAACTTCGTAGTGGGCTACGAAGTGTTTTCGGGTCGTTCCGCGGGCTCCACTCCAAATCCACGCACATGCGGCGCAGCCGCATAGTCTGGCGGGATGAAGATTCGCGGCGCAGTACTCGAAGAAATCGGCCGATCTCGTCCCTTCGCGGACTCGCAACCCATCACCGTCTCCGATCTCGAACTGGGCTCACCGGGTGACGGGGAACTGCTCGTCCGGATCGAAGCCGCCGGACTGTGCCACTCGGATCTGTCGGTGGTCGACGGTAATCGCGTTCGTCCGGTACCGATGCTGCTCGGCCACGAGGCCGCGGGCCGCGTCGAGGAAGTCGGCGCGGGCGTCGACGACATAGCAGTCGGAACCCGTGTGGTCATGACGTTCCTGCCGCGCTGCGGTGACTGCGCGGGGTGCGCCACCGACGGCCAGATGCCCTGCGTCGTGGGAAGCGCGTCGAACAATGCGGGCACGTTGCTCGGCGGAGACATCAAATTGCACCGCGACGGTGCCGAGATCAAGCATCACCTCGGAGTCTCCGGCTTCGCCACACACGCAGTGGTCAGTAGAAAGTCGGTGGTACCGGTCGACGACGACATCCCAGCCGACATCGCAGCGGTCCTCGGTTGTGCAGTGCTCACCGGCGGCGGCGCTGTCCTCAACGCCGGAACTCCGAAGCCGGGGCAGTCGGTGATGGTGGTCGGCCTCGGCGGAGTGGGCATGGCGGCCGTACTGACCGCGGTATCGATCGGTGCGGGTGAGGTCATCGGTGTCGACGGCGTCCCCGACAAGCTCGTCGCCGCAACCGATCTGGGTGCAACACAGGTCTATTCACCTGCAGATCTCGCTGAGAAGGGGATCAAGGCGGACATCGTCATCGAGGCAGCGGGCAACGCCCGTGCATTCGAAACTGCAGTCGCGGCAACGGCTCCCGGTGGAAAGACGATCACCGTGGGCCTGCCTGCTCCCGACGCCCGTTCGTCGATCTCACCTCTCGGTCTGGTAGCCGAGGCGCGCACGATCATCGGCAGTTACCTCGGCTCGGCCGTCCCGGCGCGCGACATTCCGACCTACGCCCAGATGTGGCGCGAGGGTCGACTGCCCGTCGAGAAGCTGATCTCCTCGCGCATCACGTTGGACGAGATCAACCGCGGCATGGACGAATTGGCCGACGGCAACGCCATCCGTCAGGTCATCGTTTTCGACTGACCGTCAGCGGTGGGCCGCGGTGGCCACCCACCGCCCGCGACGGTGAGAGATGTCGATCGGATGGTCGAAGCACGTGCTGATGTTGTCCGTGGTCAGCACCGTGTCGACAGGCCCCTGAGCGTGCACGCGACCGTCACGGATCAGCAACGCGTGGGTGGTCGAGGTCGGGATTTCCTCGAGATGGTGGGTGACCAGGATGCTGGCGAGCCCGGGATGTTCGGCACGCAGCGAGTCCAGCGCCGTCAGGAGTTGTTCGCGGGCAGCGAGATCGAGACCGGTGGCGGGTTCGTCGAGTAGCAGCAGCGCCGGATCGGGCAGCAGTGCGCGAGCGATCAGTGCCCGGCCCCGCTCGCCCTGGGAGAGGGTGTGCCACGACGCGTCCACGCGGTGGGCAACTCCCAGCGACTCGACGAGCCGGTGGGCGCGAGCGACCTGGTCCTCGGTGGCCGACCATCTCGGGATCAGATCGGGCGTGTTGGTCAGTCCTGTCAGGACGACCTGGAGCAGAGTGAGCGGGGCCTCGATCTTCAGACGAGGATCGACGTGTCCGATGTGCGTGCGTAATTCGCGCATGTCCACTCGGCCCAGGCGGTGGCCCAGTACGTGCACCGCGCCCCGCGTGGGATGGACGACGGCTCCCAGCAAGCTGAGCAGGGTGCTCTTGCCGGCACCGTTGGCACCGAGCAACACCCAGTGCTCGCCCTCGTCGACCCGCACGGTCGCATCGCTGAGGAGATATCGGCCGCCACGGACGAGATCGACGCGGTCGGCGAACAGAACGCTGGACTTCACCGACCGACCGTAGCTGCCGGTGTCGGGGGCCTGGAAGTAGGCTCGGTCTTCGGTAGGACGACAAGACGACGACGAAACGAGTGTGGGAACGACGTGAGTGCAACGGCACCTGTTCGAGTAGGGGTACTGGGGTCACGCGGCAAGGTCGGTCAGGCGATCTGCGCCGCAGTCGACGCAGCCGGCGATCTGGAGCTCGTGGCAACTGTCGACCAGGGCGATCCGCTGGCGAACTTCGTCGACAGCGGTGCGCAGGTGGTCGTGGATTTCACCCATCCCGATGTGGTCATGGACAACCTGCAGTTCTTGGTCGAGCACGGCATCCATGCTGTCGTCGGCACGACGGGTTTCGACGAGCAGCGGCTCGAGCAGGTTCGTGAGTGGTTGGCCGGATCCCCACAGACGGGTGTGTTGATTGCACCGAACTTCGCCATCGGAGCGGTGCTGTCGATGCGCTTCGCTCAGCAGGCAGCCCGATTCTTCGATTCCGTCGAGGTGATCGAGCTGCATCACCCGAATAAGGCCGATGCACCCTCGGGGACCGCGTACCGTACCGCCGCGCTGATCGCCGAAGCGCGGGCGGCAGCGGGCACCCCGAAGAGTCCCGATGCGACGACGACGGAGCTCGACGGTGCTCGCGGAGCCGACGTGGACGGAGTGCGCGTGCACTCCATCAGACTGGCGGGCCTCGTTGCGCACCAAGAGGTTCTGCTGGGGACACAGGGCGAGACGCTGAGCATCCGACACGACTCGCTGGACCGGACGTCCTTTGCGCCCGGTGTACTGCTCGGAGTCCGAGAGATCGCTGCCCGGCCGGGGCTGACCGTCGGCCTCGATCCGCTTCTGGATCTGTGAGCTGATCGACAGTGAACAAAGCGACCAAAGTCGTCGCCATCATTGCAGTGATGGTGTTGATCCTCGGCTTCTACTTCTTCCTGCTCGGACAGCGCGGAGTGACGTTGATCCAGAACGGCGGGGTGGCCAGTACTGCCCTGGGGATCGGGGTCATCCTGCTGCCGATCGTCGGGTTGTGGATCGTGTGGGCGACGCTCAAAGCAGGATTCGACCATCAGCGGCTGGCGTCGCGCATCCGAGAGGAAGGCCTCGAACTCGACGTCGACGATCTGCCGAGGAGGCCGTCGGGGCGCATCGAACGAGACGCAGCCGACGAACTCTTCCAGCAGGTCAAGGCCGAATGGGAAAAAGATCCCGACAACTGGCGAAATTCGTATCGGCTGGCGCGGGCCTACGATTACGCGGGTGATCGCGGGCGAGCTCGCGAGACCATGAAACGTGCTGTGGCACTGGAACGTGCCGAGAGCTGACGGACATGGCGCGCACTCTGCTGATCGTTCACCACACACCGAGCCCGCCGATGCGGGAACTGCTCGAATCGGTCCTCGCCGGAGCCCGTGACCCGGAGATCAGCGGTGTGGACGTGCGCAGTGTGCCTGCGCTCGGCGCGACAGTCCCGGATGTGCTTGCCGCCGATGGCTTTCTCTTCGGTACCCCGGCGAACTTCGGTTACATGAGCGGTGCCCTGAAACACTTCTTCGACACCGTCTACTACCCGAGTCTCGATGCGGTATCCGGAAAGCCCTACGGTGCGTGGGTGTACGGAAACAGTGACACCGCTGGTGCCGGGCGGGCAATCGAAAGTATTGCAGCGGGTTGGGGATTGGACAAGGTTGCCGAGACCGCTCACCTGGTGGACAGCGGCAAGGAGTCGCGGGAGCGCTGCTACGAACTCGGCGGGACGATCGCGGCCGGTCTGTCCGACTGACTGCGGCCCGAGTCGGCGTGTACGTCTCGGCACGCTGCGGCCGCGCGAGTACCGACTCAGTCCGACTCGACAGGGGAGTGGGATCGCAGCACGTCGTCGGCTGGGATCGACAACGGAATTTCCAGAAGTCGTTCCGGCCAACTCGGGTACGCGGGTCTGATCCAGACACGGTTGTCGTCGAGCTGAGTCATCAACACCCGGCGCCACTGCCAATCGTCCTGCGGTGTCAGCAGATCGGTCTCGGGCTGCAACGGCAGTGGGGCTTTCGTCCAGTGCGGCAACGACAGGGAAGCCAGTCCGCGTTCCTCCAGGGCGGCAATCGCGTCCTCCAGCGACACACCCAGCGCAACAGTGATACCCACCGGATTGACGGCATCGACCAGGTATCCCTCGTCGTGTTCGTCGTACGGGGCCGATTCACCCGCGCTGTGTGCGACGGTCCATCCGATCACCTCGCCGTCCGAGGCTCGTTTCACCGGCAATCTGCTACGCCACCGCTCGACATCCACTCACGCGAGGATACGCGGCTCGATGTAGTGAGTTCGGTGAAGAAACTATGTCCGATTGTGAGCAGGCAGGGTCGTGCTCGTGTTTGACTGCAGGGGACAGTCGGCATTTGTACCGCTCTCCATATCAAGGGATTTCGATGACCCTCCCCATTCTCGACCGCTCCAGAATCGTTGCTACGCCCGAGTGGAGTCGCTGGCTGATACCCCCGGCAGCCCTCTCGATACACCTGGCGATCGGATCTGCGTACGCCTGGAGCGTCTTCAAGAACGCCATCTCACAGCCCGACGCCCTGGGGCTCAGCGGAACGGTCACCGCCATACCGTTTCAGCTCGCCATCGTCATGCTCGGCCTGTCGGCCGCGATCTTCGGCACCAGAGTGGAGAAGAACGGCCCGCGGTGGGCGATGGCCGTCTCACTTGTCTTCTTCGTATCGGGACTGCTCATTTCCGCACTCGGCATGGCACTCGGCCAGTTCTGGCTGGTGATCTTCGGATACGGCTTCATCGGCGGTATCGGCCTCGGAATCGGATATATCTCGCCCGTGTCGACGCTGATGAAGTGGTTCCCGGACCGGCCGGGAATGGCGACCGGTATCGCCATCATGGGCTTCGGCGGCGGCGCCCTGATCGCGTCACCTCTCACCAGCCAACTGATGGTGAACTTCGGCGGCTTCACCGATGGTTCGATCGCCAAGACGTTCCTCACCCTCGGCGTCGGGTACGCGGTGTTCATGGCGCTGGGAGTCGTGCTGATCAGAGTCCCGGCCGAGGGGTGGACACCGAAAGGCTGGACGCCTCCCGCGGCGTCGGCGATGATCTCGACCCACAACGTCTCCGCGGCCAACGCCGTCAAGACTCCGCAGTTCTGGCTCCTGTGGGTGGTGTTGTGCTTCAACGTCACTGCCGGCATCGGCATCCTCGAACGCGGCTCCGGGATCTACCAAGACTTCTTTCCGGACGCCACCTCCCCAGAATCGTTGGCCGCGGCGGCCGCTGGTTTCGTCGCGTTCCTGTCTCTGACCAACATGATCGGTCGCTTCGTCTGGTCCTCGGTCTCGGACGTGGTGGGTCGCAAGAACATCTATCGTCTGTACCTCGGTGTCGGCGCGCTCCTGTACCTGTACATCGCCCTGTTCACGAACACGAACAAGATCCTCTTCATGGTGTCGGCGCTGTTGATCCTGTCGTTCTACGGCGCGGGATTCGCAACCGTTCCGGCCTATCTCAAGGACCTCTTCGGTACGTACCAGGTGGGCGCAATCCACGGGCGACTGCTCACCGCATGGTCGGTGGCAGGTGTTCTGGGACCACTGATCGTCAACGCCATCGCCGACGCCGGCGAGGCGGGAACCACCGGCCGGTACCTCCCGGCCTTCTACGTGATGATCGGATTGTTGGTCGTCGGGTTCCTGGCCAACGAAGCCATCAAACCGGTGGCGTCGAAATTCCATGAATCCGATTCGGCCGACGCCGCCGATTCGACGACCTCGACAGGAGCCAAGGCATGACCACCGCGCGAATGCAGGGAACGATGGTGATCGCATGGCTCTGGGTGTCCGTGCCGTTCGCCTACGGACTGTACGAGCTGATCCTCAAGGCCAAGAATCTCTTCAGCACCTGAACCACCGTGTCGGTGGATCGTGACAGGGTGGCCCGATGCGAGACATGAGCGCTGCCATGGCGCGCCGCACCGCCTTGGCCGCCCAAGGACTGGCGTCGGCCCGATCGCGCACGCGGCCGGCGAGCAAGAGCGCGGTGCACGGAGCCATCGACACCACCGGGTTGTTGCAGATCGATTCGGTGTCGGTGGTGGTGCGCGCGCACTACGCGCCGGTGTTCAGTCGCGTCGGTGCCTACGACAGAAAAATCCTCGACGACGCCGCCTGGACCGACACCACCCGACGCCCGAGGCGGTTGGTCGAATACTGGGCGCACGAGGCAGCGTTGCTCCCGGTGGAGGACTGGCCGCTGATGCGGTGGCGCATGGAGTTGTACCGACACGGTCGATGGGGTGGAGCCGCCCGCATTCTCGATCGTGAACCCACACTGGTGGACGATGTTCTCGCCGTGATCGCAGAGCACGGCGCGGCCAGTGCGGGTGAGATCGAGAAGCATCTCGACGTCGAGAAGCCCGGGCGCAAGGGTCCCTGGTGGGATCGAAGCGACGTCAAGGTCGTGTGCGAGCAACTCTTCGCTGCCGGAGTGGTCAGCGTGCCGGCACGGTCCGGGTTCGTTCGGCAGTACGAGCTCAGCGAACGGGTGCTTCCCGACGCTGTTCTCCGCAGGCAGGTCGACGAAGCGGATGCGGTGCGGGCCCTGATCGAAAAGTCCTCTCGTGCACTGGGAATCGGCACCGAGCCGGATCTGCGGGACTACTATCGGCTCTCCCAGAAGCAGTCCAAGGCCGCAATCGCCGACCTCGTGGAAGACGGCGTCCTGGAGCAGGTATCCGTCCGAGGGTGGAACGCGCCGGCCTATGTGCACCGCGACGCCAGAACACCGAGGACTGCCACCGTCGCAACCCTGTTGTGCCCGTTCGATCCGATGATCTTCTATCGGCCGCGTGTGGAGAGAATCTTCGATTTCCACTATCGCATCGAGATATACACCCCGCAGCACAAGCGAATTCACGGGTACTACGTATTTCCCTTCCTGCTGGACGGCCATCTCGTGGCGCGCGTCGATCTCAAGGCCGTGCGGGCCAACTCGGAACTACACGTCATAGCGGCGTACGTCGAAGGCGACCGCGATCCACGCGACATCGCACCCCGGTTGCGCGACGTCCTGCACGAGATGGCGGAGTGGCTCGAACTCGAACGCGTGGTGGTGGGTACCCGAGGTGATCTCGTCGCTGCGCTGCGATGACATGATCCGGCGTGCGCTCGATCCGGATCGATGCCAGTATTTTCGAGCATGACCACTTTTCCGACAGGCATCGACACCGAACTTCCACCCCAGGTCGTCGTCCTGTTCGGGGCGACCGGAGATCTGGCCAAACGGAAATTGCTATCCGGGATGATGCATTTGGCGTTGTCCGAGCTGGCACCGAACATCCGCGTGGTGGGTACCTCGCTCGAAGAGATGTCCACCGACGCATTTCGAGCCCTCGCTCGCGAATCGATCAATGCGTACTCCAGCCGTAAAGTCGGCGACGAACAGTGGCGGCAGTTCGCGTCGCGGCTGACGTACGTCTCGCAGAAAGCCGGGCCGGCGGCGCTGGGTGCCGCGGTAGCCGAGGCCGAGATCGAACTCGGAGGCAACGCCAGGCGGTTGCACTACCTGTCGGTTCCGCCGAGAGCTGCACTGGCCGTAGTGGATACGCTCGCCTCCGCAGACCTGGTCAAGCGATCGCGCATCATCATGGAGAAGCCGTTCGGAACCGATCTGCAGAGCGCAATCGACCTGAACGCTCGCCTGCACGAGACCTTCGACGAAGAACAGATCTATCGAATCGATCACTTCCTCGGCAAGGAACCGGCGCAGAACATCCTGGCGTTCCGTTTCGCCAACGGGCTGTTCGAGCCGATCTGGAACCGCAACTTCATCGATCACGTTCAGATCGACATCCCGGAGGAGCTCGCCCTCGACGGTCGGGCCGGGTTCTACGAGTCCACCGGTGCGTACAAGGACATGGTCGTCACTCACCTGTTCCAGGTGCTCGCGTTCATGGCGATGGAACCGCCGACGGCACTCGAACCGCGTGCGATCGGTGAAGAGAAGAACAAGGTGTTTCGATCGATGGTCCCGCTGGACCCGAAAAATGTTGTGCGCGGACAATATACGGGCTACCGCTCGGAGGAAGGTGTCGCCCCCGATTCCGACACCGACACGTTCGTCGCACTGAAATGCGAAATAGACAACTGGCGTTGGGCCGGTGTGCCGTTCTACCTCCGTAGCGGGAAACGTCTCGCCGAAGGCCAACGCATCATTTCGATAGCGTTCCGAGAGCCACCGAAGAGCATGTTCCCTGCCGGTTCGGGCGTCGGAGCGCAAGGTCCCGACCACCTCACCTTCGACCTGGCGGACGCATCGAAGGTGTCGCTGTCGTTCTACGGCAAGCGGCCCGGGCCCGGGATGCGGCTGGACAAACTGAGCATGCAGTTCGCCACTCACGAAACCGAACGCGCCGGCGACGTGCTCGAGGCCTACGAGCGGTTGATTCTCGACGCCATGTACGGCGACCACACGCTGTTCACGACGGCGGAGGGTATCGAACGACTGTGGCAGGTATCGGAGCCGTTGCTGGCCGATCCACCGCCGGTGCGCCTGTACTCACCGGGGTCGTGGGGCCCCAACGCAATTCATCAACTCATCGCGCCGCATGCCTGGCGGCTGCCGTTCGAGCGACAGTGGAGAGAGAAGAAGTAGAGGCGCGAAAAGAAACAGGGGAGTGAGCCCTCAGTTGTTCCAGCCGCGGTCCTTGCGCATCTGATCTCGTAGCGCGCCCTGAACTGCTTGGGAGAGCCACGAGTTCAGGGACACCCCGCTGTTGTTCGCTGCGTCCTCGGCTCGTTCCTTGATTTGCTCGACGAGTCGGAGCGTGACGCGTCGTACCTCGCCCGAGACGTCGTCCATGGTCGGATACTCCTCGGCAACAGGCTCTTTGGGCTCGCCGTCGTGGTCCGATGTCGAATCGTTGCGTCGAACGTCTGCGTGTGCCTGCCCACCGTCCAGGCGGACGACCACGGTTCGATCTTCCAGTGCGTTCGACACCTCGGCCGCGAAGTCCGACAGGGCGGTCAGCAGCATCAACCGCGCCGACGCTTCCGCGGTCTTGCCGAGGGCCTCGGCTGTCTGCCGGGTGTGTTCATCGCCCAACGCCGCCGCGGCCATCAAATCGGTGCGCAGCGTGTCGGTGTACTGGCTCAGTTCCATGACGCCAGTGTGACGTCTTGGATGGCGTCAGTCAAGGCGTCGGGTGATGTCAGGTCGACGTCACGAAGGCACCAGCGGTGGCGTCGTGCGCGGCAGGGTGCGGTCGTCGCCGTTTAGGGTTGGGCGGTGTCGTCAGAAATCAGAGGTCGAGCTGCGCCTCGAACAGTCGCGCTGAACGTGCAGTTGGTGGCCCGAACCGAGTTCGTTCCACCCGCCGACATCCCGTGGGAGACCGACGCGGACGGTGGGCAGGCGTTGGTGGAATTTGCAGGCAGAGCGTGTTACCAGAGTTGGTCGAAACCGAACCCTCGCACTGCGACCAATGCGTCGTATCTGCGTCATCTGCTCGACGTCGGACACCTGTCGGTGCTCGAGCACGCGAGCGTGAGCTTCTACATCACCGGTATCTCCCGGTCGTGCACACACGAGTTGATTCGGCATCGACATTTCTCGTACTCGCAGTTGTCGCAGCGCTTCGTGCCCGAACACGATGCCAACGTGGTGCTTCCGCCGGCCGTGGAGGGCGATCCCGAGCTCGAGGCCCTGTTCGCATCGGCGACAGAGGCGAGTCGGGCCGCGTACAGCGAGTTGCTCGCTGCCCTCGACGGCAAACTGGAGTCGGTCACCAATGCTGCCTTGCGGGGCAAGCAGGCGCGGCAGGCCGCGAGATCGGTTCTGCCGAACGCGACCGAGACACGCGTGGTGGTGAGTGGTAACTATCGCGCCTGGCGGCATTTCGTGTCGATGCGGGCCTCGGAGCACGCGGACGTCGAAATCCGCCGCGTCGCCGTCGAATGTCTGCGTAAGCTCGTGGACGTGGCACCCGACGTGTTCGGCGACTTCGAGATCACGACCCAGCCGGACGGAACGGAAGTCGCACGCAGCCCCTTCGTCACCGAGGTCTAGGAATCGCGTTCGAGGCTCGAACGGACCGGCGCGGACCACCGGTGTCAGCGGGGAGTCCCGCTGCGTAGGAGTGGGTAAAGCACCGGGTAATCTGCTGCCATGACCTACGGTGACGCCGCTCCTTCCGTTGCGCCTGTGTTCGGTACGGTGCTCACCGCAATGGTGACCCCGTTCACGGCCGACGGGAAGTTGGATATCGACGCAGGCGTTCGGCTCGCGCATCATCTCGTCGAACAGGGAAACGACGGGCTGGTGCTGGCCGGGACGACGGGTGAGTCGCCCACCACCACCGAGAACGAGAAGCTCGAGCTGTTGCGCGCCGTGATCGCGGCCGTCGGACATCGGGCTCGAATCATCGCCGGGGCCGGAAGCAACGACACCGCACACAGCGTCGAACTGGCCCGTGATGCCGCTCGCGCCGGTGCGCACGGCCTGCTCGTGGTCACCCCGTACTACTCCAGGCCACCGCAGACGGGCCTCTACGCCCACTTCACTGCGGTCGCCAACGCCACCGATCTGCCAGTGATGCTCTACGACATTCCGCCTCGATCGGTCGTCCCCATCGAGACCGAAACGCTGCGTCGGCTCGCCGAGCACCCCCGCATTCTTGCCGTCAAGGATGCGAAGGGCGATCTCAACGCCGGTGCCGAGCTGATCGCGTCGACCGGTCTGCAGTTCTACTCGGGAGACGACCCGCTGAACCTGCCCTGGCTCTCCGTGGGTGCCACCGGGTTCGTCAGTGTCATCGGGCACCTCGTCCCGGCCCGTCTGCGCGAACTGCACACAGCATTCATGATGGGCGACATCGCCCGCGCCCAAGCGATCAACGTCAGCCTCATCCCGGTCATCCGTTCGGTGGCACGCCTCGGCGGCGTCAGCGCATCGAAGGCAGGCCTGCGCCTCATCGGACTCGATGTCGGCGAACCACGACTTCCCCAGGTGCCACCGAGCATCGATCACATCGAATTGCTCGCAGCCGAGCTGCGGGCGGCAGGAGTTCTTGTATGACACGACCTAACAGATCGCGCGGACGCGCAACCCGAAACGCCGGACCGCCGTCCGAGCGTCCCGCTCCCAAGCAGGGCCAACCTTCGGGTGCCCGCCAGGGCAAGCCGATGGTGCAGAATTCCGCTCGGACGCAGCGTCCCGACAAGCGTCGTGAGTTCGACCCGACCGAGCGTCTCGGCACACCGCCGAAGGCGCCGTTCAAGGGCCTACGAGTGGTCGCGCTCGGCGGAATCGGCGAAATCGGTCGCAACATGACCGTCTTCGAGCATCAGGGCAAGATGCTGATCATCGACTGTGGCGTCCTGTTCCCCGAGGATCAGCAGCCGGGCGTCGACCTGATCCTGCCCGACTTCCGGCACATCGAGAACCGCATGGCCGATGTCGAGGCGGTGGTGCTGACGCACGGTCACGAGGACCACATCGGCGCAGTCCCGTTCTTGCTTCGACTGCGTCCCGACCTGCCCGTCGTCGGATCGAAGTTCACCCTCGCGCTGGTCGCGGCCAAGTGCCGTGAGCACCGGCTTCGGCCGAATCTCGTCGAGGTGATCGAGGGTCAACACACACAGCACGGGCCGTTCGACTGCGAGTACTTCGCCGTCAACCACTCCATTCCCGACGCCCTCGCGATCGCCATCAGAACCGACGCGGGACTGGTGCTGCACACCGGAGACATCAAGCTCGATCAGCTGCCGCTCGACGGTCGTCTGACCGACCTGGCCGGTTTCTCACGGCTCGGTGACGAGGGCGTGGACCTCTTCCTGGTCGACTCCACCAATGCCGAAGTGCCCGGATTCGTCACGCCGGAACGGGAGATCGGCGGAGTGCTCGACACCGTCATCGGCAAGGCGAAGCAGCGGGTCATCGTCGCGTCGTTCGCCAGTCACGTGCACCGCATCCAGCAGGTCATCGACGTGGCCGAGCGGTACAACCGCCGAGTGGCATTCGTCGGTCGTTCCATGGTGCGCAACATGCAGATCGCCCAGGATCTCGGCTACCTGCGGGTGCCCGACGGCCTCGAGGTCAATGTCGATACCGCCGCAACGCTTCCCGACGACCGGTTGGTACTCATCTCCACCGGTTCGCAGGGCGAGCCGTTGTCGGCGCTGTCCAGGATGGCGCGCGGCGAGCACCGTCAGATCAACGTCAAAGCCAACGATCTCGTGGTGCTGGCGTCGTCGCTGATCCCGGGCAACGAGAACTCCGTGTTCGCAGTGGTCAACGGCCTCGCCAAGCGTGGCGCGACCGTCGTGACGCAGCAGAACGCGAAGGTGCACGTCTCGGGTCACGCATCGGCAGGCGAATTGCTGTACCTCTACAACGCAGTGCGGCCGACCAACGCCATGCCGGTACACGGCGAGTGGCGTCACCTGCGGGCCAATGCCGCTCTGGCAAAGGCGACCGGTGTATCCGAGGACCGGATTGTGCTTGCCGAGGACGGCGTCGTTGTCGACATGGTCGACGGGCTCGCCGAGATCGTCGGGCAGGTCCCGGTCGGTCACGTCTACGTCGACGGGTTGTCGGTCGGCGATGTCGGAGATTCGACGCTGTCGGATCGTCTGGTGCTCGGCGAGGGCGGCTTCATCGCGATCAGCGTTGCCGTCGATTCGGCCACCGGTCGTGCAGTGACCGCGCCCGAGGTGTCCGGTCGCGGCTTCTCCGACGACCCGGCGGCCCTGAAAGAGGCCGGCCAGCTCGTGGAGGCCGAGCTGCAGCGGCTGGCCTCGGACGGAGTGTCCGACACCCACCGGATCGCTCAGGCCGTCCGCCGCGTCGTGGGCCGGTGGGTAGCGGACAAGTACCGGCGTAAGCCGATGATCGTTCCGACGATCATCGCGGTCAAGCCGCAACCGCAGTCCTAGAGTTCAGACGAGCAGTCGCCACAGGCCGATGAGGCCGAGGACGACGATGGCACCGCGCAGGGCCGCCGGCGACAGCCGGCGGCCGTAGCGTGCTCCCACCGCTCCGCCGATGAGGGAGCCGACCGCGATCAGACCGGCGGCCTGCCAGCTGATGTCGTCGAATCGAAAAATCGTGAAAGCAACTGCTGCAACGACATTCACCACCAGCGAGAGCAAGTTCTTGGCAGCGTTCATGCGCTGCATGGATTCGGGGAGCAGTGCGCCCATCACTCCGATGAGCAGGATTCCTTGTGCTGCAGTGAAATAGCCGCCGTAGATTCCGACCAGCAGAGTGCCGACGGTGACCAGTGCCATGCGGCCGCGGCCGATGTGGCCGGCCGCCTTGCCGGCCGCCTCGGACCGACGTTTGGCCCAGGCCTGGATCTTCGGTTGTGCGACAACGAGAATCAACGCACCGATGAGCAACACCGGAACGACAGAGGCGAATACTTTTTCGGGCAGATGCAACAGCAGCCACGCGCCACCGAGTGCGCCGAAGAAAGAGGCGGGAAGCTGCCAACGCAGTCGGTGCCATTGTCCGCGAAGTTCCCGGCGATACCCCCAGGTACCCGAGACGCTTCCCGCCACCAGTCCGATGGCGTTGGACATCGTGGCGACCACCGGGGGATAGCCGAACGCAACCAGGGTGGGGAACGTGATCAACGTGCCCGAACCGACGACGGCGTTGATTGCACCGGCCCCGAGGCCGGCGAGCAGGATGACGAGAATTTCCGATACCGGCACTGTTGGGAGGTTACCCAGACGAAGGAGTAGGTCTCCCGGCAGGATGCCGCTCCTTCGGTGTAGCCGTAGCCTGGAGTACGTGAGCCTTGCCCAGGATGAACGTTCCCAGCTTGTTCGGACCCTTCTCGACGTCGGTCCCGATGCGCCGACACTGTGTGGTGAGTGGACTGCTGCCGATCTGGCCGCGCACCTCGTCGTTCGCGAACGGCGGCTCGATGCGTCGCCGGGTATCTTTCTCGGTCCGTTGTCCGGATACACGGAGCGGGTTCAGCGTTCCGTCGCGAATCGACCGTTCGCGTCGGTGGTCGAGGACGTTCGCACCGGGCCGCCGATGTGGTCGCCGTTCGCTCTGCTGGATCCACTGATCAACCTCGGTGAGATGTTCGTGCATCACGAGGATCTGCGCCGCGCGGTAGGGAACTGGACCCGACGGGTTCTGCCCAGCGCGGTCGAGTCCCGACTGTGGCCCCAGGTGCGGTTGATCGGACGAGCAGGGCACCGCTCGGCACCGGTCCCGGTGCATGTCCGCACCCCGGACGGCCGACAGGCCACCTTCAAGGGTGGCTCGGGCCCGGGTGTGACGGTGGTGGGGGAGCCCTCCGAACTCCTTCTCTATGCGTTCGGTCGGGACCAGGTAGAGGTCGTGTACGAAGGTTCTGCGAACGATGTCGCCGCCGTGAAGGCGCTCGACCTGAGTTTCTGAAACACATCCGTCGTTGTTACTGGTGTTGCGGATGGTTTCGACGGGGCTGTTGCGACTAGCCTGGGGGCATGGCAGGAAAGACCAGCACCTCCACCGCCAGGGCCGGATCCAGCGGATCCGGCTCCTCGCGCGCGTCCGGTACCTCTCGTAAGTCCGGTACCGGCCGCACGGCTCGAACCGTCACGACACCCAAGAAGCCCACCGCACCGCGCAACCCGGCCACCACGCGGGCAAGCGCATCGTCTCGCGGTAAGGCACCCGCGAGAGGTGCTGCGTCGCGGCGGCCCCCCACGAAGAAGAAGTCCCGCGGTGCGCTCGACGCGATCGGTCGCGGAATCGCGTCCACGTGGTCGATGGCGGCACGAGGTGTCGGTGCCACCACACGCACCGTCAGCAAGGCCGCGGACATCGAGCACGGTCACCGACGTGACGGAATCGCTCTCGGGCTCATCGCCGTCAGCGTCGTCGTCGCCGCAAGCGTGTGGTTCAGTGCCGGCGGCCCGGTCGGTGAGTGGATCGAGGTAGGGATCCGTGCCGTCATCGGCGACGCCGGCTACGTCGCACCCGTGCTGGGGGTCGCGATCGCCGTCGTACTGATGCGTTCGGAGCCTCGCCCCGAGGTCAGACCACGCCTGGTTCTGGGCTCGATACTGCTGGGCTTGCCCGTTGTCGGGCTGTGGCACATGGCGGCGGGGTCACCGACCGACGCCACCGGTCGGTCCGAAGGCGCGGGCTTCGTCGGCTACGTTGCGGGCGGACCCATCGCCGACGGCCTGACGGTGTGGCTCGCCGTACCGTTGCTGCTGCTCGCCGGCCTGTTCGGCGTGCTGCTGCTCACCGGCACCACGGTACGAGACGTACCGGACCGGATGCGGGCACTGTTCGGTACCGACAGTCGAGGCGACGAATACGACGAGTACGACCCGGCCGATTTCGGTTCGGAATTCGGCGACGAGGGCTACGGAGACTACGACTCGAACTTCGACGCCGACGGATACCCGGTGCACGGCACCACCGACCCGTACGACAACTACCCGACCGAGGAGTACATCCCGGTCGTCAAGCCATCACGCGCTCGCAAGACCCCTGCACCGGCACCGGAGGCCCCCACCGAGGTCATGACGCCTGCCGCGGCCGCGCCGGTCCCGGTGCCCGAGCCTGCCGCGCCCCCGCGGCCGAAGCCCAAGCCGATCGTCAAGGCCGCCGAACCCAAGCCGGCTGCCGACGACGACAAGATCGTCGTCGATCGCGTCGTCGACGGCGACTACACGCTGCCGTCGTTGTCGCTGCTCATCGACGGCGATCCGCCCAAGACGCGCAGCCAGGCGAACGACGCGATGATCGAGGCCATCTCCGAGGTCCTCGAGCAGTTCAAGATCGACGCTGCGGTCACCGGATTCACCCGCGGACCGACGGTCACCCGCTACGAGGTGGAGCTCGGACCGGGCGTCAAGGTCGAGAAGATCACAGCGCTGGCTCGCAACATCGCCTACGCGGTCGCGACCGACAACGTGCGATTGCTCGCCCCGATCCCCGGCAAGTCCGCCGTCGGTATCGAGGTGCCGAACTCGGATCGCGAGATGGTCCGCCTCGCCGATGTGCTGACCGCCCCGTCGACCCGCAAGGATCACCACCCCCTGGTGATCGGCCTCGGCAAGGACATCGAAGGCGATTTCGTCAGTGCCAACCTGGCGAAGATGCCGCACCTGCTGGTGGCGGGATCCACCGGTTCGGGTAAATCGAGCTTCGTGAACTCGATGCTCGTGTCGCTGCTGGCACGGGCGACACCCGACGAGGTCCGGATGATTCTGATCGACCCGAAGATGGTCGAGTTGACGCCGTACGAGGGCATCCCGCACCTCATCACGCCGATCATCACGCAGCCGAAGAAGGCTGCCGCGGCCCTGGCCTGGCTCGTCGAGGAGATGGAGCAGCGCTACCAGGACATGCAGATCAACAAGGTCCGGCACATCGACGACTTCAACAAGAAGGTGCGGTCCGGCGAGATCACCGCACCGTTGGGCAGCGAACGCGTCTACCGGCCGTACCCCTACATCCTGGCCATCGTCGACGAGCTCGCCGACCTGATGATGACCGCTCCTCGCGACGTCGAGGAAGCGATCGTCCGCATCACCCAGAAGGCGCGCGCCGCAGGTATCCACCTGGTGCTCGCCACGCAGCGTCCGTCCGTCGACGTCGTCACCGGTCTGATCAAGACGAACGTGCCCTCACGTCTGGCATTCGCCACGTCGTCGTTGACCGACTCGCGAGTCATCCTCGATCAGCCCGGAGCCGAAAAATTGATCGGCATGGGCGACGCGCTGTTCCTGCCGATGGGTGCGGGCAAGCCGACGCGTCTGCAGGGTGCGTTCATCACGGACGAGGAAATCTCGGCCGTCGTCGACTTCGCCAAGAATCAGGCCGAGCCCGAGTACAACGACACCGTCACCGCCGCGAAGGTCTCGGACAAGAAGGACGTCGACCCCGACATCGGTGACGACCTCGACGTGCTGCTGCAAGCCGTCGAACTCGTCGTCACCAGCCAGTTCGGTTCCACGTCGATGCTGCAGCGCAAGCTACGCGTCGGATTCGCCAAGGCAGGACGATTGATGGACCTCATGGAGAACCGCGGCGTCGTGGGTCCGAGCGAGGGCTCGAAAGCCCGTGAAGTTCTCGTCAAGCCCGACGAACTCGACGGACTGCTGTGGTCGATCAAGGGCGGGGACCCGGACGAGCAGCCGGCGTCCGAGGAGTTCTGACGGGCCCTACACCTGCGTGAATGGACCATTGCAGCCGTCTGGGCGGTGCAATGGTCCATTCACGCAGAACGGGTGGGCGAGCAGACTCAGGCCGTGAACGCGCCCATCACCGGTGTCCATTCGTGGAAGTCTGCCGACTCGATGAGGTTCTCGACCGCGAAGGGATCCTGGGCGAACAGTGATTCCACGGATGCGGCGTCCGGGCCGTCCACGAGCAGCAGAGCGCCGCTGTCGTCGGCGAACGGGCCACTGGAGACGAGCGTCTTCTTCTCCAACAAGTCGGCCAGCCACGCCCGGTGTGCGGCGCGATGGGTGTCGCGGCCCTCGGTGGTCGTGGGGGAGTACGTGTAGGTGACGGCGATCAGGGGCATGGAGCTCACTTCCGGATTCGAGGGGTGTCCGGAGAATTCTGTCAGAGCGAGAGCAGCATGCGCGTGTTGCCCAATGTGTTCGGCTTGACGTAGCTCAGGTCGAGAAACTCTGCGACGCCGGTGTCGTAGGACCGGCACATCTCCGCGTACACCTCGGCAGTGACGGGCGTTCCCTCGATTTCGGAGAAGCCGTGCCGGGCGAAGAAATCCACCTCGAAGGTCAGCACGAACACCTTCTGCAGCGCGAGCTCGCGTGCCACCTCGATGAGTTTGGCGACGATCAGGTGGCCGGCTCCGTGCCCCTTGGCTGCGGGGTCGACTGCCACCGTGCGTACCTCACCCAGGTCCGCCCAGAGCACGTGCAGAGCTCCGCATCCGATGACTTCGCCTGCGCGCTCGGCAATCCAGAACTCCTGCACTGCCTCGTACAGCGTCACCAGGTTCTTCTCGAGCAGGATTCGGCCCGCGTAGATGTCGATCAGCCGCTTGATCTCGGGAATGTCGGAGGTTCGGGCTCGACGCACGACCAGGGTGGCGTCGCCGATGGACGTGCCGTCCACGGTGTCGGAATACTCGTCGGATTCGGGATCGGCAGTGTCGCGACTCGCCCGATTCGGCCCAGAAGTCATGTGGTGAACAGTAGTCACCGATGCAACCGATAAACTTTCCGTGTGTCGTTCAGCGAGCAGTGTCCCCGTCTCGACGGGTCGGTGCTGCCCGAACGCCGACACACCATCGAAGGCCCGGTCCGCGGCCGAGAAGCGGCTTCGTGACCGGCCCGACAGCGCCGGGCCACGGTGTTCCGTCCGGCGGTGCCTCGCGCAGTCCGGGGCTGCCGCACGGCAACGCTGCTCCGGGCGGATCGGACGCCGTCCCGCTGCTCAACATCGCCAATGTGTTGACCGTGCTGCGCATCGCTCTGGTTCCGGTCTTTCTTGCGGCACTCTTCGTCGGAGACGGTCACGACACCTCGTGGCGGTTGGCGGCGACGGCGATCTTCGCCGCAGCGGCCATCACCGACCGGATCGACGGCCAACTCGCCCGCAAGTACGGACTCGTCACCGATTTCGGGAAGATGGCCGACCCCATCGCCGACAAGGCGCTGATCGGCGCTGCCCTCGTCGGGCTGTCGATGTTGGGCGATCTGTCCTGGTGGGTGACGGCGATCATCGGGGTACGCGAAATAGGCATCACCGCTGTCCGGTTCGCCGTCATTCGTCACGGAGTCATTCCGGCCGGTCGTGGCGGCAAGGTCAAGACACTGGTCCAGACATTCGCGATCGGCGTGTATCTGTGTCCGCTGCCCAGCGCGGTCGATCCAGTGGCGGTCGCGCTGATGGCTCTGGCGGTTCTGCTGACCGTGTACACCGGCCTGGACTACGTGGTTCAGGCGATTCGGTTGCGCCGGGGTGTGTCCTCGGTGTGAGTGCATTCGACGGGCGTCCACGAGGCGATGCGGGAAGTTACAGTTCTGACAGCCGTGTCGGAGCCCCTTCGGCACGTGTCGGAGGCGACGGGCATATAGGGTCGGGAACCAATCGGGCCGGCTGGGACGTTGACCCTACGACGGCTCCGAACGAACGATACGAACGTGGTCGTCTCGACGGCACAGTCGTCGGCAAAAGCACCAACGAGGAGGAGCGAGATGGCGCTGCTATTGCGTGAAGCACTCGGCGACAGTTTGCGGCGTACTCGCGTCGCACAGAGCCGCACCCTGCGTGAAGTCTCGAACACCGCGCGTGTGAGCCTCGGCTACCTCTCCGAGGTGGAGCGTGGTCGCAAGGAAGCGTCGAGCGAACTGCTCGCAGCGATCTGCGATGCTCTCGCCGTTCCTCTCTCCGACGTGATGAGCGACGTGAGTATCACGCTGTCGGACGCATCCACCGCCGCTGTGCGTGCCGAGGAATCGGCTGTGGCCACCCGCATCGACGGAGATACACGAGTCGTGATTCCGGCACCTGCTGCCAGAGCTCTCGCCGCCGCCTAAGATCGAACGAGTAGCCGAAGTCGGCTGCCGGCCCCACCGAATCACCCGAACATCACTGCACTGACAGGTTCATTTCGGTCACTGCGACAGCAGCCGACCCGTACGCGGCCACCGCGGCGCAACAGATGGAGGCAGGACCACCCCATGGCTAATCCTTTCGTCAAGGCCTGGAAATACATGATGGCGCTCTTCAATTCCAAGATCGACGAGAAGGCCGACCCCAAGGTTCAGATTCAGCAGGCGATCGAAGACGCGCAGCGGCAGCACCAGGCGCTGTCGCAGCAGGCGGCGTCCGTCATCGGCAATCAGCGTCAGCTCGAGATGAAGCTCAGCAGGCAGCTGGACGAGGTCGAGAAGCTCAACGCCAACGCTCGTCAGGCCGTGACGCTGGCCGATCAGGCCGCCACTGCAGGTGACGTCGAGAAGGCCACGCAGTACACCAACGCGGCCGAGGCGTTCGCGGCTCAGCTCGTGACCGCCGAGCAGAGCGTCGAGGACCTCAAGGTTCTGCACGACCAGTCTCTGCAGGCTGCTACACAGGCCAAGAAAGCCGTCGAGCAGAACGCGATGGCCCTGCAATCGAAGGTCGCCGAGCGCACCAAACTGCTCAGCCAGCTCGAGCAGGCGAAGATGCAGGAGAAGGTCAGCGAATCGCTGCGCTCGATGGACAGCACGTTGTCGGCACCGGGAAACACCCCGAGTCTCGATGCGGTACGCGACAAGATCGAGCGTCGTTACGCAGACGCGCTCGGTTCCGCCGAGCTCGCTCAGAACTCCGTGTCCGGACGCATGCTCGAGGTTCAGCAGGCATCTGTGCAGATGGCCGGTCACAGCCGGCTCGAGCAGATCCGTGCCTCCATGGCCGGTGACTCCCTGCCCACGGGTAATTCCGCCGCCAAGCCGTCGATCGCCAAGGCCCCGGACGCAACGCCCGAGCCGCCGGCACAGGCGTGATCGACCGAACGCGAAGTTCGTTCGAGTAGACAGTAGTTCCGACGCATGAGCAACAAGAATCACGAACCCGGCCGGTCGCGTAAGCGGCCGGCCGTTTCGCTGGACAGGGAGACGGTGACAGCCGCCGTTGCCGAATCCGGAGCGGTGGTCCGGTCTCTGGCCGAGACAGCGCGGGCCGCAGGAACCTCACTGCTCGATGCCGCCGGCCGTCGTAAGGATCCACGTGCCAAGCACCTGAAGAAGATTCGACGGGCTCGCCGGCGAAGTATCAGGTTCGGGGCCGCGTCGACGACCACTGCGGTGAGTACTGCGGGGATCGCAGCCTTGTCGGCTCCGGAATGGACTCTGTTCGTCGGTGGTGGTTCTGCCGCGCTCTTGGCCGTTCCTGCTGTGTTCGCCTTCGGTCGTTTGCGGCGACTGCGAGGTCAACCGGTTCCGGTGGGACTGCCCGGCAGGCGTTCGTTACCGCAGCGTGGATCTGCCGCCTTCGAGCCGATGTCACGTTTGGCAGGCGCAGAGCAGAGTCTGTTCGAGCTGCTCGGAATTCTGGCGCGATCGGGCACCATCGCCGCCGAGGACGTCGAAGAGATGATCGGCGTTGCCTCGGATGCGGTGAGGGGCTTGGAAGGTGTTGCCGTCGATATTGCGGCCCTCGAACGTGCGGGAGCGGCAAGCTCGTCGACACGCACGCATCTGCGGCCCGGAATCGAGGCTGCGGCAAGCGATCTCGCTGCCGGAGTGGATCAGTACGAGGATCTCGTCGCCGCTGCAGCACGGATGACCGGACCGGCCGGGTCCACGTCGAAGAACGTGGTGGAATCTCATCGCCGAGAATTGTTGTCTGCCACCGATCGACTGCAAGGGTGGGCCGACGCGCTCACCGAACTCGACGAAATCCGGTCACGACACCGGTGAGAAGATCAGGGTTCACCCCGATGTGTTCGCCGTGATCGGCTGCCAGTATCGACATAACGCGATACGACCCGGTGCGCGTCACACGGTAGGAGCCGTTCATGTTCTGGAAAATTCTCGGATTCATCGTTCTCGTCTGGATCGCACTTGCCTTGCTGGGCAGCATCATCAAGGGCTTGTTCTGGTTGGTCGTGGCCGGGGCCATCGTCTTCGGGCTGGTGTGGCTGTACAAGGCCATCTCCTCCGGTCACGACCGTTCGTCGCTGAAATACTGACTGCCGACCGCGTTACGTGCGCAGTGGGGAATCCGCTCCGACGAACACTCGCAACGCACGCGGCACGCATTCGATCGTGACGGGTAATTCTGCGATGCGTTCGCCGTCTGCGTACGCCACCATGTCGTCGCAGTGCACTGTCACGTTCCGGGCGCTGTAGACCTCGACCTCCGGAAGGTCGACGTGGGCACCCCGATACAACGTCGGCGACAGCGCAAGCAATCGCGTTCGACTCACATCCCGGACGACAGTGATGGCGAACAGCCCGTCGTCCACTCGTGCGGTCGGGCAGATGGCCATGCCGCCGCCGTAGCTGCTGCCATTTCCGACGGCGACGAGAACGGCATCCAGGTGCAGCTCGGCGTCATCCAATTCTATTGTGTAAGAAAGTGTTCGGAGAGCAGCCAACTGCAATATCATGGCCGCGTTGTACCGCACCGGGCCGGCAAGCCACTGCAGGCGGCCGGCGCGCTCGGTGACCAGTGAATCGAAGCCGCTCGACAGGACCGTACCGAACCAGCGCGTCCCGACCCTACCGAGATCTATCGACGTCACGACTCCGTCGACCACGAGATCCGCTGCGCGGGTGGGATCGTCGAGGGGGACCCCGAGCGTCCGGGCCAAATCGTTGCCTGTGCCCGCAGGAATCAGTCCGAGCGGAGTGTCGGTTTCCGCGATCACCTGTAACGCGAGATTGACGACCCCGTCGCCGCCCACGGCAACGACGGCATCCGTCCCGCACCCGACGGCTCGCTTCAACAACTCCAGCGCATCACCCGCCGTTCGGCCCTCGACGGTCGAGACGTCGAGTTCACGCTCGCGCAGACGCGTCACGGCGCGCCGTGCTGCGTGGACTGCTCGACCACCGCCGGCCGTGGGATTGGTCAGAACGGTCACCGATCGCGTCATGCAAGCTCGAATTCGTCGGTCACTCGATCAGCTTGCCAGGGTCGAGGTTTCCTGCGCAGGTCGGCGGCGTGATCGGCACCCGACAATGGCACCGAAGAATACGGACGGACGGGCCGACGGTCACTGTGCAACACGGTGTCGCTGTTACTGTGAGGTATAGTAACGACACGAAATGTTTCCGAGTGAAGTACTTTACTTCCGACCGTTGTGCGAAGGGTGATCTGTGATCGAGCAGCAGGTGTCGACTCCCGCCTCGGTCGAGTCCTCCCTGGAGGCAGCACCCGAGAAGTCGGTGGAGGACACCGTTCTCGACGCCGCACGCTCGTGCATCCTCGAACGAGGAGTCAAGCGCACGACCCTCGCCGAGATCGCACGACGCGCCAAAGTCAGCAGGCCCACGGTGTATCGGCGGTGGGCCGATACCCGAGCAGTGGTGTCGAGCCTGCTCACCCGTGAGATCGCTGCCCTGATTCCCGACTTCGACGCCACCGCGTCCGGACGCGAGCAGATCGTCGTTGCTGTGGTTCAGGCGGGAGATCGAATAAGGCAGCATCCGCTGTTCGTCAAGATTCTGCGGTCGGACTCGGACGTGCTCGCGACCTACATTCTGCACCGCCTCGGTACCAGCCAATCGTTGATCATCGATGCGGTTGCGCGTCTTGTCGAAGCGGGACAACGTGATTCGTCGATCCGCGACGGGGATCCGAATACCCTGGCGACGCTCGTCCTGCTCATGGTCCAGTCCGCCGTCCAGTCCGCCGAGATGGTGTCCGAACGGGTTCCGGGTGGCGAGGTGGTACGCCAGATGGCGGACGCCGTCGACGCCTACCTTCGTCCCGACAAAGCCTGACCGTCGGTGCCGCTGCCCGGCACGATCGGTGATCGTCCAGCGCGGCGATGTGGCACGCTGAGCGCGTGCGAGTAGCAGTGGTGGCCGGCCCGGACCCAGGACATGCGTTTCCCGCTATCGCCTTGTCGCTGTTGTTCGAGCGGGCGGGTGACGATCCGGTCCTGTTCACCGGAAGCCGGTGGGTCGGCGACGCCAGAGCGGCCGGTCTTCGCACGCTCCCACTGGGTGGCCTGCTGCCGCGACCGGAGGACGACGATCTCGATGCCGGGCAGCGCATTCATTCGCGCGCAGCCTTTGTCGCGACAGAACTGTTGCCGGACCTCGAGCGCGAGAACGTCGATCTGGTGGTCTCCGATATTCTCACGGCCGGAGGCGGAATGGCTGCCGAGCGATTGGGAATTCCCTGGGTCGAGCTCTCGCCCCACCCGCTGTATTCGCCATCGAAGGGGTTGCCGCCCATCGGAAGTGGGCTCGCGCCCGGACGCGGTGTTCGGGGTCGTCTTCGCGATACGGTGATGCGCGCGTTGACGGCGCGCTCTATCGCCCGCGGGCAGCAACAGCGCGCCGACGCCCGAGTGAGCATCGGACTACCCGCACGCGATCCCGGGCCGGCTGCTCGGCTCATCGCCACCATTCCCGCACTCGAAGTGCCGCGGCCCGACTGGCCGGGGGATGCCCATGTGGTGGGCCCACTGCTGTGGGAGCCCACCGACGAATTGCTCGACGTCCCCGCCGGCGATACGCCGCTGGTGATGGTGGCCCCGTCGACGGCGTTCACCGGGGCCGAGGGAATGTTGGAGATGGCTCTGAAGGGATTGGACGGCACAGGCGTCCGGGTAGTGGCCTCGGTGCTCGACGGGGGGCCCGACGACGTGCCGGAATGGGCGAATGCCGGACTCGGTCGCCAGGACGAATTGCTGCGCCGCGCCGATGTCGTGGTGTGCGGAGGTGGTCACGGCATGTTGGCCAAGGCGCTCATCCACGGAGTTCCAGTGGTCACCGTGCCGGGCGGCGGCGATCAATGGGAGCTGGCGAACCGGGCCGCTCGGCAGGGGAGTGCCGTACTGGTGCGTCCCGCCACCGCGGGTGCAATTGCCGACGCCGTGTCCGCCGTGCTGTCCGACCCTCGTCATGCGGCGGCAGCGACCTCGGCGGCTGCAGGCGCGCATCACGTCGAGGATCCTGTCTCGGTCTGCCGCGAGGTGCTCGCCGGTAGCGACGCCGAGGGCGGGCGTTAGGCTGATCGATGTGCGTCTGACCGAATTTCGTGAACTGCTCACCGAGGAGTTCGGCTCCGTTCGAGGCAATTCCCTGCTCGCCGATCATGTGCTGTCCGGTATCGGACGGACGGGCGCGCAGGCCATCGAAGACGGTGTCGACCCGCGGGAAGTATGGCGGTCGATCTGTTACGAGTTCGATGTGCCCAAGGAACGTTGGTAGCTCCACCGCATCGGCTCGAGTCGCTCGGCGTGTCGAAAGCCGTGGTAGTTGACTCGAACACGTGTTCGCCTATGCTGATGTCAACGGTTGCTGGCCGGTCTCGAAGAACTTCTTGTCGGTACCCCGTTCTAGCGTTACCGCCAACAAGCTGATCGACAGACACAGCTGAACGAAACGACACAGGGAGCTCACGATGGCTGCATACGACCGCGACAAAGCGCTCGATCTCGCACTCGCGCAGATCGACAAGAATTTCGGTAAGGGCTCGGTGATGCGCCTCGGCGACGAGGTCCGTCAGCCCATCGCCGTCATCCCCACGGGATCGATCGCGCTCGACGTGGCACTCGGCATCGGAGGTCTGCCCCGCGGCCGAGTCATCGAGGTCTACGGTCCTGAGTCCTCGGGTAAGACCACCGTCGCATTGCACGCGGTGGCCAGCGCTCAGCGTGCCGGCGGAATCGCCGCGTTCATCGATGCCGAGCACGCGCTCGACCCCGACTACGCGAAGAAGCTCGGTGTCGACACCGACGCACTGTTGGTCTCGCAGCCCGACACCGGTGAGCAGGCCCTGGAAATCGCCGACATGTTGATTCGCTCCGGTGCCCTCGACATCCTCGTCGTCGACTCGGTGGCCGCACTGGTACCGCGCGCCGAGATCGAAGGCGAGATGGGTGACAGTCACGTGGGTCTGCAGGCTCGTCTGATGAGCCAGGCGCTGCGCAAGATCACCGGTGCCATGAGCAACTCCGGCACCACCGTGATCTTCATCAACCAGTTGCGCGAAAAGATCGGCGTCATGTTCGGTTCCCCCGAAACCACCACCGGTGGTAAGGCATTGAAGTTCTATGCCTCGGTACGTCTGGACATCCGTCGGATCGAGACGCTGAAGGACGGAACCGAGGCCATCGGTAACCGCACCCGTGTCAAGGTCGTCAAGAACAAGGTCGCCCCGCCTTTCAAGCAGGCCGAATTCGACATCATCTACGGCAAGGGCATCAGCCGTGAAGGCTCGTTGATCGACATGGGTGTCGAGCACGGGTTCATCCGCAAGTCGGGCTCGTGGTTCACCTACGAAGGCGATCAGCTCGGACAGGGCAAGGAGAACGCCCGTAAGTTCATGCTCGAGAATCCCGATGTGCGTGACGAAATCGAGAAGAAGATCATGGAGAAGCTGCAGATCGGTGCGGACGTCACCGCAGAGGAGCCCGCAGCTGCTCCGGTCGACTTCTAACCTGGGTTCGCTGTGCAGCAGCGAGACAACGGCGGCGGCACCGAAGCGCAGGCGAAAGACGTCTGCCTTCGGCTGCTGACCGACCGGGCACGCAGCAGACACGAACTCGAAGCCAGCTTGTCCAAGAAGGGTTTCACCCACGAGGTCTCCACCGCAGTGCTCGACCGACTCGAGAAGGCGAAACTCGTCGACGACGAGTCGTTCGCGGAGCAGTGGGTTCAATCTCGGCACAAGTACTCCGGCAAGGGCAAACGCGCCCTGAGCATGGAGCTGCGGAACAAAGGTGTCAGCAACGAGTTGGCCGTGAACGCCCTGGATCTGATCGATGCCGAAGACGAGCGGCAGCGTGCTGCGGAGTTGGTGCGCAAACGATTCCGAACGCTGCATCTGCCGGATCCGAACGGGCCCGACGCACGAGCCGAACGCGACAAAGTGGTGCGCAAGTTGGTCGGGATGCTGGCCCGCCGCGGCTACTCGCAGGGAATGGCATTCGCCGTGGTCAAGGAACAACTCGATCGCGTGGGAGCCGACACCGAAGACTTCGACGGCCCAGATTCGATGTGATCGTCCACATCGAGTCCAGGTAGTCGAGAAACAGTATGGCCCGCAACACCATCGGTGTTGCGGGCCATACTGCTATGTAGCCGAACGGTGCGGAGCTCAGGCCGCTTGACCGCCGTCGAGTGCAGGCACGACAGCGGCGGTGCCGCCCTTACGCTTTCGCGATCGCAGACGCCGCTCGACCACGGTCGCCAGTTTCGTCAACGCCGAGTTGATGATGATCATGATGACGGCGACGATGATCAGCGACGGGAGGTAGTTGCTGTAGAACGCGCCGACCTGCTGACCGGAACGGACGACTTCGACGTACCCGATGATGTATCCCAGCGCCGAGTCCTTCAGTGCCACCACCATCTGCGAGATGATGGCGGGCAGCATCGCGGTCACGGCCTGGGGGAGCAGTACCAGGGTCATGACCTGGCTCTTGCGCATGCCCAGCGCCGAGGCGGCTTCGCGCTGACCCTTCGGCAGTGAATTGACTCCGGCACGTACGATCTCGGCGATCACCGATCCGTTGTACAGAGTGAGGCCGGTGACCACCGCGGCCAACGCCAGGTACTTGACCTTGAAGACCTCGTAATCGGCGTACACCGCGTACAGGAAGATCATCAGGATCAGCACGGGAACTGCACGGAACAATTCGACGATCGCACCGCTGACGATTCGTACAGCGCGGTGATCCGAGAGGCGGCCGATGCCGAGGACGGCACCGAGAATCAGGGCGAACACGATCGACAATGCCGCCGCGACCAGAGTTCCCTGAATACCGGGCAACAGGTACGTGGTCCACGTTGTCGATTCGAGGAACGGGTCCCACTTCTCGGCAGTGAGCTGCCCCTTCGAGTCGAGGGCGCGGTAGATCAGAAATGCGATTCCGATCGAGATCACCGCGACGACGACAGTCAGAATGCGGTATCGCAGTACCGCTTTGGGTCCGGGAACGTCGTACAGAACTGCTACTGCATCACTCATCATGACACCGCCAATCGCTTGCTGATGTAGCCGAACAGCAACCCGGTCGGGAGCGTCAAGATCATGAAGCCGAGCGCGAAGATTCCGCCGACGACGAAGATCGCGGCCTCGTTCTCGATCATGTTCTTCATCAGGAACGACGCCTCGGCGACGCCGATGACCGATGCGATGGTCGTGTTCTTCGTCAACGCGATCACGACGCTTCCCAGCGGGCCGACCACCGCGCGGAACGCCTGAGGAAGAACGACGATCGAGATGTTCTGGGTGAACGTCATTCCCAGCGAGCGGCCCGCTTCGGCCTGCCCCACCGGGACGGTGTTGATGCCCGATCGCAGTGACTCGGCCACGAACGACGCGGTGTAGATGCTCAGCCCGAGGATTGCCAATCGAAAGTTGTTGTCGTCGAGTGACGTCGGTGAGGACTCCGACGCCAGAGAAACGCCCATTGTCTGATACAGCCCGAACGAGGTGAACAGAATGATCAGGGTCAAGGGGGTGTTACGAAAGATGGTGACGTACGTCGCCGCAATGCCGCGCGCAATCGGAATGGGTGATACGCGCATCGCGGCGATGATCGTTCCGATGACCAATGCACCGACGAGGGATGCCAACGTCAGGTAGATGGTCGAGAGGAACGCGTCGATCAGTTGATCGCCGTACTTGCTCAATAGGTTCACGGTGCTTGTTGATCCTCACGGCTCGGCGAGATCGAGCCGTCGTGTCCCGCCCGCGACGAGCGGGACACGACGGCGTGGTCGATCAGTAGCAGTCGATCAGTAGCGGTCGACGGTGGGCGGGCTCGGCAGCGGGTAGCCCGACGCGCCGACGGTGTCGTTGAACGCCTGCTCCCAGGCACCGCTGGTCACCATCTCTTCGATGGCGTCGTTGATCTTGTTGCGTCCGTCGGTGTCGTCCTTGTTCAGGCCGATGCCGTAGTTCTCCGTGGTGAAGGGCTCACCGACCACCTTGAACTGACCGGGGGACTGAGCGGCGTAACCGGCAAGGATGATGTCGTCGGTGGTGACGGCGTCCACGGTGCCGTTGCGCAGTGCTTCGACGCAGGCGGAGTAGGTGTCGAACGGCTGAAGCTGGACTCCCGGGTACTCGTCGGCGATGTTCTGTGCCGGGGTGGAACCGGTGACCGAGCACAGCTTCTTGCCCTCGAGTGAATCGGGACCGGTGATGTCGGTGTTGTCCTGCTTCACCAGGAGCGACTGACCTGCCACGAAATACGGTCCGGCGAAGCCGACCTTCTCCTTGCGGGTGTCGGTGATGGAGTAGGTGGCGACGATGTAGTCGACCTCACCGTTCTGGATCAGCGTCTCGCGCTGCGCGGACGGGGATTCCTTGAATTCGATGTTCGCCTCGTCGACACCGAGCTTGCCTGCGACGTACTTGGCCACCTCGACGTCGAAGCCGCTGAACGAGCCGTCCGGATTGCGGAGGCCGAGGCCCGGCTGATCGAACTTGATGCCGACGATGAGGCTGCCGTTCTCGGCGCTGCTCGAGATGGTGCGCGCTTCTTCGCCGCCGCCACAGGCGGTGGCGACGATGGACAGAGCGGCGATGGCGACACCGAGGCGAAGCGGTCGGGTGATTCTCACAGTGAATGTCCTTCGGATAGGTCGTACGTACGGGGACGAGCGGTGAATCTGATCAGTGACCGAGGATCTTGCCGAGGAAGTCCTTGGCGCGTTCGGACTTCGGGGACTTGAAGAAGGTTTCGGGATCGGTGTCCTCGACGACGGCACCGTCGGCCATGAAGATGACTCGGTCGCCTGCCTTGCGGGCGAAGCCCATCTCGTGGGTGACGACGAGCATTGTCATGCCCTCCTTGGCCAGCGAGGTCATGACGTCGAGTACCTCGTTGACCATCTCCGGATCCAGGGCCGAGGTGGGCTCGTCGAAGAGCATCACTTTGGGGTTCATGGCGAGTGAGCGGGCGATGGCCACACGCTGTTGCTGACCACCCGACAGCTGAGCCGGGTACTTGTCTGCCTGGTTGGCGATGCCGACGCGTTCGAGCAGAGCCAGTGCGCTCTTCTCGGCCTCGTCCTTCTTGAGCTTTCTCACCTTCATCGGTGCCAGCATGACGTTCTGCAGAATGGTCTTGTGTGCGAAGAGGTTGAACGACTGGAACACCATGCCGACATCCGCACGCAGTGCAGCGAGGGCCTTGCCCTCGGCGGGGAGTAGATCCCCGTCGACCTCGATGGCACCGGAATCGATCGGCTCCAACCGGTTGATCGTCCGGCACAGCGTCGACTTGCCGGATCCGGACGGACCCACGACGATGACGACCTGGCCGGCCGGCACTTCGAGATTGATGTCCTTGAGTACGTGCAGATCACCGAAGTGCTTGTCGACGGATTTGAGCGAGATCATCGAAGGGGCGCCCGGCGGTGGTGTCGCTGCCGGGGCGTCGGTGGCGTGCGTCATAGGTGGAAACCCTATGCGTAGTTTCCTCGCCGACCGGCGTTTTCGCCCGCAGTCTTCGATTATGTAATGGAAACTTTACTGTCGGCACGCATAGCGCCTGCACAGTCCGCGGAGGGCCCCGTGACCCCGGCGTGTCCGCCCGTGCGATGGACGTACCCTGAAGAGGTGCAAACGAGTGTTTTTTCGACCGTGGACGTGACCGATCGCGGGAGCGTCGACCCCGAGACGGCCAGTGCCCCATCTGCGGCAGGTGCCCGCAGCTACGAGGTGCGCACACACGGCTGCCAGATGAACGTTCATGATTCCGAACGCCTGTCCGGGCTGCTCGAAGAGGCCGGTTACGTGCCCGCCGACGCCGGTACCGACGCAGATCTCGTCGTGTTCAACACGTGCGCTGTACGCGAGAACGCGGACAACAAGCTGTACGGAAACCTCGGCATGCTCCGGCCCGCGAAGACGCGGAACCCCAACATGCAGATTGCCGTCGGCGGTTGCCTGGCTCAGAAGGACCGCAACACCGTCGTGGACAGGGCTCCGTGGGTGGACGTGGTCTTCGGTACGCACAACATCGGGTCGCTGCCGGTACTGCTCGAGCGCGCCCGGCACAACGAGCAGGCTCAGGTCGAGATACTCGAGTCTCTCGACGCCTTCCCGTCCACCCTGCCGGCCAAGCGGGAGTCCGCGTACGCCGGCTGGGTATCGATTTCGGTGGGCTGCAACAACACCTGCACGTTCTGCATCGTTCCGGCGCTGCGCGGCAAGGAGATCGACCGCAGGCCGGGCGACATCCTCGCCGAGGTACAGGCTTTGGTGGACCAGGGCGTGCTCGAGGTGACGCTGCTGGGGCAGAACGTCAACGCCTACGGTGCCTCGTTCGCCGACCCCGATCTGCCTCGCGACCGCGGGGCGTTCGCCGCGCTGCTGACCGCGTGCGGATCCATCGACGGACTCGAGCGAGTGCGGTTCACGTCTCCGCATCCGGCCGAGTTCACCGACGACGTCATCGAGGCGATGGCATCGACCCCGAACATCTGTCCCACTCTGCACATGCCGCTGCAGTCCGGCTCGGACCGAATCCTCAAGGCGATGCGCAGGTCCTATCGACAGACGAAGTTCATCGGCATCATCGACAAGGTTCGCGCGGCCATGCCGCACGCGGCCATCACCACCGACATCATCGTCGGTTTCCCCGGTGAGACCGAAGAAGACTTCGAGCAGACGCTCGAGGTGGTGCGGCGTGCGAAGTTCGCCAACGCGTACACCTTCCAGTACTCCAAGCGGCCGGGCACCCCGGCGGCCGACATGCCCGATCAGGTACCGAAAGAGGTTGTACAGGAACGGTATCTGCGGTTGATCGCGTTGCAGGAGGAGATCGTCCTGGCCGCGAATCAGGCCCTGATCGGCACCGAGGTCGAATTGCTCGTCGCCACCGGTGAGGGGCGCAAGAACAACGCAACTCATCGGATGAGCGGACGCGCCAGGGACGGCCGACTGGTGCACTTCGCCGTCGACGCCGAGCGGGCGGGCGACATTCGCCCGGGCGACGTCGTCACGACGACCCTGACCGCCGCGGCCCCGTACCACCTGATCGCCGACGCCGGAGTGCTGACGCACCGACGGACCGCGGCAGGCGACGCCCGCGAACGCGGCATCATGCCGAAGACGGCCCCGATCGGGGTCGGTCTCGGACTTCCCTCGATCGGTGCCCCGGCACCGCTTCCGGTTCAGACAGGATGCACCGTATGACAGACACAGATGGACCCGATCGCGTCGTACCCTCGCGAACCGCCGAGGAACTCGGACGAACCGAGCGAGCGGTGATGACCGAGCTGGATCCGGGAGCGCGAGCCATGGTGGTGGCCGGTCTTGTGCTGGTTCTGTTGGTCACGTTCGCGTTGCCGCACACCGGATCGGCCACCGGATTCGACGTGCTGACGGGCAGCGACGCAGCGGTCGCGGAATCGATTGCCCTGCCGTCGCGCGTTTTCGTCGTGCTGGTGCTGACGTTCGGTGTGGTGATGTCGGTGCTCGCGCTGGTCACCCGCGTCTGGGCGCTGGCCTGGGCCGCCCTCGCCGGGTGTGCGGTGTCGTCGGTGTACGGGATGCTCTCGATCTGGACGCGGCAGACCGTGCCGGACAACCTGCAGGGCGGCGGACCGGGCATCGGTCTCGTCATTGCGTGGATCGCGGTGATGGTGCTGACGTTCCATTGGCTCAAAGCCGTATGGAACAAGACCAACTCTCAGCTCGCCGCTCAGGAACAGCGCCGTATCGCGGCGGCGTCGGGCGAGCAGAAGCTACGCCTGTGGGACGGCCACTCGAACCCCTGAGTTCGTGTGGCCGCCCGCACTGCAGGTCACAACTCGTCGACGGCACTTTCCGCGGCATCGGCCCATTCACGCCACTGCTGGGCCTGCGCACGCGCCCGCTCGGCGTCCTTGGTCTTGCCCGCCGCCGTCGCCTTGGCCGCTTGATCCTCGAACTGGGCCACTCGCTCACGGAACTGGGCCGCGCGGGCAACCGCCTCGGGGTCGGAACGACGCCACTGAGACTCCACGGCGTCGTGGACGGACTTCTCGATCGCCCGGAGCTTGCCTTCGAGTTCCTGCATCTTCTCGCGCGGAACCTTGCCGATGGCGTCCCACTTGTCCTGCAGATCGCGCAGCGCCGCACGAGCAGCGTCCAGGTCCTTGCTCGGATCGATATGTGTCTTCGCCAACAACGCTTCCTTGGCCTCGGCGTTGGCCTCGAATTCCGCGTCCCGCTCCGACGCCGCGGCGTTGCGTGCCGCGAAGAACACGTCCTGGGCGGCCTTGAAGTTCTTCCACAATGCGTCGTCGGCGTCCCGCGGAGCTCGGCCCGACGCTTTCCACTCCACCAACAGGTCTCGGAATGCGGCTGCAGTGGGACCCCAATCGGTGGACGAGGACAACGCTTTTGCGCGCTCGACCAGCTCCTCCTTGCGGGTCTTGGCTGCTCCTCGCTCCCGATCGAGATCGGCGAAATGCGCTCCACGACGCCGGTTGAAGTTCTCCCTGGCCTTCGAGTACCGCTTCCACAGCGCATCGTCGATCTTTCGATCCACCCCGCGGATCGTCTTCCATTCGTCCAGAATTTCGCGCAGCCGATCCCCGGCATGCTTCCACTGCGTCGATTCACTGCCGATCTGCTCGGCCTCGGCGGCGAGGGCTTCCTTGCGGGCAGTGTGCTCGGCGCGTTCGAGCTCTTTCTCCTGCTTGGCGACCGCCGCTGCTGCGTCGGAGTGCTCGACGACGGCGTGGAGTCGGCGAGCCAGCAGATCGAGGTCGCCGATCACCGCAGCCGTCGGCAGGCTCTCCAGCAGCGCCGAGGCCGCAGCCTTGGTTTTCTTGGCATCACCGGTACCCGACGTCAGCCGGGCTTCGAGCAGTCCGACCTCGGTGGCCAGATCGTCGTAGCGCCGCCCGAAATGCGCGAGGCCTTCCGCTGCGTCGCCCGCTTGCCAGGAGCCGACCTGACGCTCGCCGTCCGAGGTGCTCACCCACGCGGTGCCGTCGTCGTCGACCCGGCCGTACTTGCTCGGATCGCTCGCCGGCGCGACCACGGTGGGCACATGCGCGGCCGTCGGGTGTGGCTTGGCTGCCGAGGAGCCACCGGGGCGGGGTGCGCCGGGACGAGGAGAAGCAGAACTCGGGCCGCCGGGCTTCGGTCCGCCGCCGGGCTTGGGGCCGCCACCTGGCTTGGGTCCTCCGGTCGGAGGTGTACCGGTCGCGTCACCGCCGGAGTGATCGGCGGGTGCAACCGACGACGGGGCGTCGGGGGTGGTGGGGGTACCGGCGTTCGGGTCGGTCATTGTTCCTCATCTCTGCCGCGCGTCACGGCTGCCTACGATCGCGATCTGGACACCATTGAACTCGGTGACGACCGATCGGACCATTGAAACAGCTCAGACGGTTCGAGGTGGACTCGTCGGGCCAAGTCGCGTCACCGACTAGCGTGATACGTGTGTTCTGTGCCGCGGCCCTGGTGCCCTCTCCGCCGTTACTGGTCCCCGAACTGATGGGCCGGGCAGCAGCCGAGGCAACCGAGCTTCGGGCAGCTGCTGTGTCTGCTGTCGAGCAGCTGTCCGCGGTGGCCGACAGGTGGCTCGCGGTCGGCGTCGACGACGGCGAGGGGCGGTACGACGCGACAACGGTCGGCACCCTGCGTGGGTACGGCGTCGATGTGGAGGTGCGGCTGTCCGGTTCGCCGGCACGGTCCGGGCCGGACCCCGAGTTGCCGCTGGCGGTTCTCCTCGCCGGCTGGCTGCGCGGTGCGGCGGCGGCCGACAGGGCAATCGAGGTCCGCACGGTACCCGCGGACGCGAGCGCACGGTGGTGCTCGCACACCGGGATGGAACTGCGCCGCGAACTCGACGCGTCCGACGACAGGTGGGGAGTGTTGGTGCTGGCAGACGGCGCGAACACCCTCACCCCGAAGGCACCGGGGTCGTTCGATTCGCGCGCCGCGGACGTGCAGCGTCGCATCGACGATGCTCTTGCCACCGCCGACGTCGACGCCCTCGCGGAGCTCGACGAGGGCCTCTGCGCAGCCGTCGGTGTTCGGGGCCGACCGGCCGTGCAGATGCTCGCCGCACTCGTGGGAACCGACGACGTCTCGACGACCGAGCTGTATCGGGGCGCACCGTTCGGTGTCGGATACTTCGTCGGAGTCTGGTCCCGTGGCTGACGAAACCGGGGCGACCGCCGAGGATTCGGCCACGACACCGGTGGCAGTGATCGGACCGACCGCTGCGGGCAAATCGGACCTGGCGCTGGACCTGGCCGAGGAGCTGGGCGGGGAGATCGTCAACATCGACGCGATGCAGCAATACCGGGGGATGGACATCGGTACCGCGAAAGTGACCGTGCCGGAGCGCCGCGGCATCGTGCACCATCAGCTCGATGTGCTCGAGGTCACCGATATCGCGACGGTGGCGCGTTACCAATCGGCTGCCGTCGCCGACGTCGAGAACATTCGATCCCGTGGCCGTCGGCCGATCATCGTCGGCGGCTCGATGATGTACGTCCAATCACTGCTCGACGAATGGGCCTTTCCCGCCACGGACCCGGTCGTCCGGGCCAAGTGGGAGGCGGTGCTCGAACGCGACGGAGTCGACGCGATCCACCGCGCTCTGACGGAGGTCGATCCGGACGCTGCCGCGTCGATCCTGCCCACGGACGGACGGCGAATGGTGCGGGCCTTGGAAGTGGTCGAATTGACCGGTCGGCCTTTCGCGGCCTCGGCCCCCGTCATCGGTGAACCGCGCTGGGGCACGGTGGTGCTCGGCGTCGACCGTGAGACCGCAGAGTTGGACGAGCGGATCGATCTGCGTACTCGGCGCATGTTCGATTCCGGGTTGCTCGACGAGGTCGAAGCGTTGCTGGATCTCGGCCTGCGCGACGGAGTGACGGCGTCACGGGCGATCGGATACGCCCAGGCGCTCGATGTGCTGGCCGGGGAGTACGACGTCGACCATGCACGTGAGCGGACGTTCATCGGCACCAGGCGCTATGTGCGCCGCCAGCGGTCGTGGTTCCGCCGCGACGAACGAGTGCGGTGGCTCGACGGCGCATCGCCCACCCTGCGGTCGGATGCGCTGTCCGCGATCGAACTCGGCTAGGTCGGTCCCCGTAGACTCGCCGACATGGAATTCGCCAAGGGCCACGGAACGCAGAACGATTTCGTCGTGCTGCCGGATCCCGGTGCCGAGCTCCAACTCACCAGGTCGGCGGTCACGGTGCTGTGTGATCGACGGCAGGGGATCGGCGCCGACGGGGTACTGCGTGTCGCGCGCGCCGGGGTGCTGCGGGACGCGGGTGTACTCGATCGAATCCCGGCCGGTGTCGAGGCCGACGACTGGTTCATGGACTACCGCAACGGTGACGGCACCATCGCCGAGATGTGCGGAAACGGGGTCCGAGTCTTCGCGCACTACCTGCGAGTCCACGATCTCGAGCAGCGCGATCAATTCGTGGTCGGCTCTCGCGCAGGCGCACGTGCGGTGACGGTGCACTCGTACGACGAGACCGATGCCGACGTGACCGTGGCCATGGGCGACGTCACCCTGCTGGGTTCGAGCGCGACGACCCTGGCCGGTGCAGCGTACGAGGGGATCGGCGTCGATGTCGGGAACCCGCATCTGGCCTGCGTCGATCCCACGCTGAACCGCACCGCGTTGCGGGCGCTGGACTTCACCGCTTCGCCGACTCTCGATTCCGAGTTCTTTCCCCACGGTGCGAACGTCGAGATTCTGACCCGGCTCGACGACGGTGCAGTCGAGATGCGCGTCTTCGAACGCGGCGTCGGAGAGACACGCTCGTGTGGCACCGGAACCGTCGCTGCCGCCGCTGCCGCGCTCAGTTACGAGGGGCTCGAGACCGGAGACGTGAGTGTCGGTGTGCTCGGCGGTCGGGTCCGAGTGGCCATCGACCACGTCGGTGCAACCCTGCGCGGACCGTCGGTACTGCTCGCCCGGGGAGAGGTCGACGACCGTTGGTTCGCCGGTCAGTCCTGACCGTCGCGCCGGCTCCGAGCGAAACCCGCGTGCACACGCTGGGCTTTTCGTGGATCATGGGAGTTGTATGACGAACTCACATGAAACATCACCTGCGGGCGAACCGGTCGACCATGATGCCGACCGTTCACCCGATACCGCATCTGCATGGACCCGCGAGGAGTCCGACGCATGGTCGAGGCGGATGGCGCGCTCACCCCTCGACGATGACTCCCCGTCCTCGGGCGATATGCAACTCGAGGAGCGGACTGCGCTGCGACGAGTCGCCGGACTGTCGACCGAGCTCGCCGACGTCACCGAGGTCGAGTACCGGCAGTTGCGCCTCGAACGCGTCGTACTGGTCGGAGTATGGACCACCGGTACTGCGGCACAGGCCGAATCCAGCATGACCGAACTGGCCGCGCTCGCCGAGACTGCAGGCTCCGAAGTACTCGAGGCGCTGATGCAGCGCCGGGACAAACCCGACGCTGCAACCTACATCGGCTCGGGCAAAGCCAAGGAACTGCGCGACATCGTGCTCGCGACCGGGGCCGATACCGTGATCTGCGACGGCGAACTGACGCCCGCCCAGCTCAATGCGCTGGAAAAGGTCGTCAAGGTCAAGGTCATCGATCGAACCGCACTGATCCTCGACATCTTCGCGCAGCACGCGACGTCACGAGAAGGCAAGGCACAGGTCGCCTTCGCCCAGATGGAATACATGTTGCCCAGGCTCCGCGGCTGGGGTGAATCCATGTCGCGTCAGGCGGGTGGACGCGCCGGTAGCAACGGCGGCGTGGGTCTTCGTGGACCGGGTGAGACGAAGATCGAGACCGATCGCCGACGCATCCGTGAGCGCATGGCCAAGCTCCGCCGTGAGATCAAAGGCATGAAGCAGGCTCGCGACACCAAACGCGAGCAGCGGCTCAGTGGCACGGTGCCGTCGATCGCGATCGTCGGATACACCAATGCGGGCAAGTCGAGTCTGTTGAACGCGCTGACCGGTTCCGGTGTGCTGGTTCAGAATGCGCTGTTCGCAACCCTCGATCCGACGACCCGGAAGTCGACGCTCGAAGACGGCCGCGCCATCGTGCTGACCGATACCGTCGGATTCGTCCGGCACTTGCCGACCCAGCTGGTCGAGGCCTTCCGCTCCACGCTGGAGGAAGTGACCGACGCCGACCTGTTGCTGCACGTGGTCGACGGTTCCGATCCGCTACCGATCGATCAAATCAAAGCAGTACGCGAAGTGATCACCGAGGTGGTCCGCGAGCAGGACGCGAAGATGCCACCGGAGTTGTTGGTGGTCAACAAGATCGACGCCGCAGATCCGGTCCAGCTGACGCAGTTGCGTGGCCTGCTCGACGGCGCACGATTCGTCTCGGCCAAGACCGGTGAAGGCATCGATGCACTGCGGGATCACCTCGGCGACATTCTGTCCGAGCCCGATGTGTTGGTCGACGTCCTCGTCCCGTACACCCGCGGCGACCTGGTCGCCCGGATCCACACCGACGGCCGAATAGTGCAATCGACGCACGAGGCGGACGGCACGCGCGTCGAAGCTCGTGTGCCGCAATCACTTGCGGCCGCCCTCGTCGAGTTCACCGCGACCGTACCCAGCGCCTGAGTTCGGTGAATCCGCGCGCAGTGGTGCGTGGTGGCGCCGCGGCCGTGGTCGGCACGGCGATCGTGCTGACTTGTGCTTCGACCGCCCTGGCCGCGCCGGTCGACGTTGTAACCCACTGTCTACCAACCGATCCCGGACTCGAAGAGCTGTCCGGTGCGACGGTGCTCGACGGCACCGTGTACGGGATCGGCGACAGCGGTGCCGACGATCGGGTCGCGGTGCTCGACGCGAACTGTGCGGTGCAGCGTTGGATCGACGTTCCCGTCGACCCGTACGACGTGGAGGACATGGCGTCGTACGACGGCTCACTGTGGTTGGCCGACATCGGCGACAATCAGTTGCGCCGCGACACTGTGGCACTGACGCGAATGGACCCGGAAACAGGCGCGGGCGAGCTGTATCGACTGACCTACCCGGACGGCGCACACGACGCCGAGACATTGCTCATCGAACCCGGTGGTCGACCCATCGTGGTCACGAAGGAACTCTCCGGTATCAGCGGCGTGTACGTCCCTGCCGGAGACGAATCCGTCACCGATCTGAGCAGTCCCGGTCCGACGCCGCTGCGCAAGGTCGGCGAACTGGCCTTCACGGCCACCGAGACGGCCGGTGGGCCGCCCTTCGTGGTCGGCTCGATCCTGGCGACCGGTGGCGCGGTGAGTGCAGACGGCTCGACCGCCGTGGTGCGCACGTACACCGATGCGTACGTATTCCGTCCGCCAGCGGGGGACGTCGCGTCGGCGCTGGTCGACCCCACCTCACCCCGAGCCGTTTTCGCGCTGCCGGCTCAGCCACAGGGCGAGGCGGTGGCGTTCCTGGACGACGGTTCCCTTCTGCTCGCGTCGGAAGCCGGGTTCGGACCGACCGACGGAACGCTGCCGCCCATTCTGAAGATTCCGAACCTGACGTCGGTGGAGCTGTCGACACCCGCATCCGTCTCAGCTGCGCCGGCGTCGCCGACCCGCGATCCTGCTGCTCCTGCGGCTCCTGCACAGACGACGACAGCGACGGACTCGGAATGGGAATTCCGAGCTGCCGTCGCTGCCGGGGTGGTGCTGATCGCCGGAGCGGTGGGATTCACCGTCCGGCGATCGATGCGCTCCGGTTAGGCGTCCAGGTCTGCTTCGACGAGTGCTGCAACCTTGTCGAGTGCTGCTTGGTCGTCGCTGGTGACGGTGACTTCGGTGCCCTTGGTGGCGCCGAGGGTCATGATCATCAGGGCCGAACCGGCGTCCACCGGCTCGGAGTCCGCTGTTGCCAGCGTGACGTCGACTCCGGCTTCGGCGACGGCATCGGCGATCAGTGCTGCGGGGCGGGCGTGCAGGCCGATCGAGGATCCGACTGCGACTGTGGTGCTGGGCATGTGCTGCTCCTTGCGTAGTGGGTTCGTTGGATCGTATCGAGCGTCAGACGGTGGCGAGTGCCGGGTCGAGTTCGGCGTCGGTCGGTGCGTTCTTGCCCTTGATGAACTGCTTGGCGGAGACCACCAGGAATGCGGAGACGATGGTGCCCACGGCCAGCGAGACGATGAACCACAGGATGTTTCCGATGGCGAAGAACACGAAGATCCCGCCGTGGGGCGCGCTGAGGGTGACGTTGAAGGCCATGATCATGGCACCGGTGACTGCGCCGCCGGCCATCATCGAGGGGATGACGCGGAACGGATCGGCCGCGGCGAACGGGATGGCGCCCTCGGAGATGAATGCTGCTCCGAGGAACCATGCAGCCTTACCGTTCTCGCGCTCGGCCTCGGTGAACAGACGCGAACGAACGGTGGAGGCCAGTGCCATGGCCAGGGGCGGCACCATTCCGGCCGCCATGACCGCTGCCATGATGCGCAGTGATGCGGTGTCGGTGACCGACAGGCCTGCAGTGGCGAAGGCGTAGGCCGCCTTGTTGACCGGTCCGCCGAGGTCGAAGCACATCATCAGGCCGAGAATGATGCCGAGGATGATGACCGAGGAACCGCTGAGTCCGTTGAGCCAGTCGGTCAGTCCACTGGTGATCGCGGCGAGCGGCTTGCCGAGCAGCAGGAACATGATCGCGCCGACGATGAGGGTGGCGAACAGCGGGATGATGACGACGGGCATCAGGCCACGCAGAACTGCGGGGATCTTCCACTTGCTGATCCACAGTGCGACGAAGCCGGCAATGAGGCCACCGACGAGACCGCCGATGAAGCCTGCGCCCACCAATACAGCCACTGCGCCGGCGGTGAAACCTGGTGCCAGACCTGGTCTGTCGGCAATGGCATAGGAAATGTAACCGGCCAGCGCGGGCACCAGGAAGCTGAAGGACAGCGCGCCGATCTGGAACAGCACGGCACCGAGGTAGGCGGCGATTCCGCCTTCGGGCAGCGAGGTGATGGAGTTGTTGACGACGATGTCTTCGGCGACATCCTTGATTTCGTACCCACCGAGCAGGAATCCGAGGGCGATCAGGAGTCCACCGGCGGCGACGAACGGAATCATGTAGCTGACACCGGTCAGCAGGATCTGACGCAGGCGGGTGCCCCATCCGAGCTCACCGGCAGAGTCGGTGGAGCCGGCCGCGACGGCGGTGCCGCCGACGCGGGCAGCATCCGGATTGAGAGCTGCGCGGAGCGCTTCGGTGACCATGACGTCGGGCTCGTTGATGGCGCGCTTGACACCGGAAGAGATGACGGGCTTACCGGCGAATCGCTCACGGCCCTTGACGCCCACGTCGGTGGCGAAGATGACGGCCTCGGCACCGGCGATGAGTGCGGGGTCGAGGGGCGTGCTGCCGCTCGAGCCCTGAGTCTCCACGTGCACCGTGACGCCCGCGCGCTCACCTGCGGCGACGAGTGAATCGGCAGCCATGTAGGTGTGCGCAATTCCGGTGGGGCAGGCGGTGATTGCCACGATGTGCTTGGGCGAGGCGGTTGTTGCCGTCTCGGGGGTGGCTGCAGGCGCACTGTGTTTCGCGGTGTCGACCGGCGCTGCTGCAGCGGTTGCGGCAACCGGCTTGGCGGCCGGGTTGATGACTCCGTCGACCAGCGAGACGATCTCGGCGGGCGAGGACGCGTTACGCAGTGAGGTGACGAACTCGGGCTTGACCAGTGCCCGAGCCAGGCTCGAGAGCAGCTTCATGTGCGCCGAACCGGCTCCGGCCGGTGCAGCGATGAGGAAGACGAGATCGGCGGGGCCGTCGGGGGCACCGAAGTCGACCTTGGGGTTCAGGCGGGCGAAGCCGAGCGAAGCGCTCGTGACCGCCTCGGAACGGCAATGCGGAATTGCGATGCCGCCGGGCAGGCCGGTGGCCGACTGAGCTTCGCGAGCAAGGGCTGCGTCGCGCAGGGCGTCGGTGTCGGTTGCGCGACCCGCGTGGGACAGCACGCCTGCGAGGCGTTCGATGACGGCAGCTTTGGATTCGCCCAGATCGGCGTCGAGGAGGATCAGATCCTCGGCGATGATCGGCTGATCTTCGGTGGGGCTGGACATGGGGGCTCCTAGAGACGGTTCGAAGAAGGGGAGAGCGTGGACGGGGTGACGGACGTGGAGATGTCGAGCGCGCGAACCGTCACCGAAGTCGGATGGGTCTGCTCGGGCAGGGGAAGCGTGGTGCCTGGAAGTGCGGTGGCTGCCGTTCCGTAGGCGACGGCGCGGCGAAGTTTGTCTGCGTCGGAACAGTTCTCGACGTCGGCCAGAATGTAGCCGGCCAGCGAGGAGTCTCCTGCGCCGACGGTGCTGACGGCAGTGATCGGAGGTGGGCTGGCGTACCAGGCACCGCCCTGGGTGACCAGGACTGCTCCGGCGCTGCCGAGCGTCGCCAGTACGGCACCTACTCCTCGGCCGAGAAGAATGGTTGCGGCGGCGACAGCGGCCGATGGATCACCCTGTGCCGCAGCGCTTTCCAACTCCTCGGAATCGTGCCCGGTGAGCTGGGCGAGTTCCTCCGAATTGGGCTTGATCAGGTCGGGTGCCGATTCCGGAAACCGATCTGCGAGAGCGAGCAGCGGCTCGTCGGAGGTGTCCACCGCAACTTTGGCCGTGGTAGCGCGAAGGGCGACAACCAGTTCCGCGTACCAGTCGACGGGCAGGCCGGGAGGAAGCGAACCCGACAGCACCACCCACTCGGCATCGACAGCGAGAGTGAGAATCCGGTCTCGCAGCTCGGCGCGTGTCTGCTCCGACACCGTTGCACCCGGCTCGTTGATCTTGGTGGTCGTGCCACCGATTTCGCTGACGGTGATGTTGGTGCGCGCCGGTCCGGACGTCGGAACTGCCGAGTATCGAACTCCTTTGGCGGACATCGCGTCGAGTAATGGATCGCCGACGTTGGCCGGCAGGACGGCCAGCGCCTCTACTCCCGATCCGCCGATGACGCGAGCGACGTTGACGCCCTTGCCGCCCGGGTCGACGGCCGAGGACGACGCCCGGTGCACGCCGCCGCGGGTCAGTGGCGTCTCGAGCGTGACCGTGCGGTCCATGCTCGGATTGGCCGTGAGCGTGACCATCATGCGATCACCACCTCGATTCCTTTGTTGCTGAGTTGTTTACGGTCTTCGTTCGAGATGTCGCTGTCGGTGACGATGACGTCGATGGTGTCGACTCGGGCGAAACTCACCAGGTGCTCGCGGCCGATCTTGGACGAATCTGCCAGCACGACAACATGATTTGCGGCCTCGACCATGGCGCGCTTGACCGCGGCTTCGTCGCTGTCGGGGGTGGACAGTCCATGTCCGACGCTGATGGCGTTGGTTCCGATGAACGCAACGTCCACCCGTAGCCATTCGAGGGCGCGCAGTGCCTCGTCGCCCACAGCGGCCTGTGTCGTTCCTCGAACACGCCCGCCGAGCAATCGAAGACTGATGCTCGGCATGGTTGCGGCCCGGGCTGCGATCGGTACGGAGTTGGTGACCATGGTGAGTTCGCGATCGTGCGGTAGCAGTCCCGCCAGGCGGCCGGTGGTGGTGCCCGCATCGAAGACGGCGCTGCCGCCGACGGGTGGGAGGAACGACAACGCAGCAGCTGCGATCGCGTCCTTCTGGTCTGCGCGGGTGAATTCCCGCTCCGAAACGCCCGGCTCGAGTGTGGTCAGCGCCGAGGCGGGTACCGCTCCACCGTGCACGCGGCGTACCACTCCGAGTCGATCGAGGGTGGCCAGATCGCGTCGCACGGTCTCGGTGGTGACGCCGTAGTTGGCGGCCAGGTCGTTGACGGAGACGCGTCCTTGCGTGCTGATCAGCTCAGCGATGGCGTGCTGTCTTTCTTCTGCGTACACCTGCGTCTCCTTCCCGGTTGATGTTGCTTTATGTTGTTTTACGCCCGTGTGTGTTGACATGTCAAGGGTTTGGAGTAATCTCGGTCACAACATCATCGGGAAGCCAGGTGCGGCACACTCATCTGACATCCGGGACGACAGACGTACACGCAGGATCCGAGGAGGACCACATGACGGGATCGGTCAGCACCGCATCGACCGGACACACCGATGCAGCACCTGCTGCAGATGGGATGTCGTCGATCGGAGGGGAGTCCACGACACTGCGCGGCACACCCGTCGTGCCCGGAGTCGGCTACGGACCCGTCATCCGTCCCGGGGCACGTCCGGCCATCCCGGCCGACACCGGTGAGGTGGCCGAAGCGAATCGCGATGCGGAGAAGGACATCTTCGACTCGGCCGCGAACGCCGTCGCGACGCGGCTGCGCGGCCGTGCAGAGTTGGCGACCGGGGCAGCGTCGGAGGTGCTGTCGGCGAATGCGGCCATGGCATCGGACCGTGGTTGGCTCGGGGCCGCACGATCCTCGATCGCCAAGGGCAGCACCGCCGTCACCGCCACTGCTGCCGCGACCGAGAAGTTCGCCGCCATGTTCACCCAGCTCGGCGGATTGATGGCCGAACGAGTGACCGATCTGCGCGACATTCGCGATCGCGTCATCGCCGAAATTCTCGGTGTGCCCGAGCCGGGTGTTCCCGTGCCGGCCGAACCGTCGGTACTGTTCGCCGACGATCTGGCACCCGCCGACACCGCGGGCCTCGACCCCACCCTCATCGTCGGCCTCGCCACCTCACTGGGCGGCCCGACCAGTCACACCGCGATCATCGCGCGGCAGCTGGGGATTCCCTGCATCGTGGCCGTCGCAGGTCTCGACGACATCGCCGCCGGCACGCATGCATCCGTGGACGGAACCAGCGGACGCATCGAACTGGAACCGGATGCCGACACCGCCCGCGCGGCAGTCGTCTCGGCCAGGGACGAATTGGACCGAGTGTCTCGGTGGATCGGGCCGGGCGCGACGTCCGACGGGCATTCCGTCGATATCCTCGCCAACGTTCAGGACGGTGCCGGTGCCCGCGCAGCGCGCTCCAGCGCAGCCGACGGGGTGGGATTGTTCCGCACCGAACTGTGCTTCCTGGACCGCGATTCCGAACCGACCGTCGACGAGCAGGCGGAGATCTACGGCCAGGTCCTCGACGCCTTCGCAGGCAAGAAGGTCGTCGTCCGCACCCTGGACGCCGGCTCGGACAAGCCCCTTCGATTCGCCAACCACCCCGACGAGGCCAATCCGGCGCTCGGCATCCGCGGTATCCGTATCGCCGAAGCCGACCGCGGCATTCTGTACCGCCAGCTCGACGGCATCGCCGCGGCAGCGAAGGCGACCGATTCGTCCCCGTGGGTGATGGCACCGATGATCGCCACCGCGCAGGAGGCACAGGACTTCGCCGCGGATGTGCGCGAACGCGGACTGACCCCGGGCGTCATGATCGAGATTCCCGCTGCCGCTCTGCTCGCCGAGCACATCCTCGAGCACGTGGACTTCCTGTCCATCGGCACCAACGATCTGGCTCAGTACACGATGGCCGCCGACAGGATGTCGGCGCAGCTGGCCGGTCTGACCGATCCGTGGCAACCGGCCGTGCTCGCACTGGTGGCGCACACGGCCGCGGCCGGCGCGAAGGTGGGCAAGCCCGTCGGTGTCTGCGGCGAAGCTGCCGCCGACCCCCTGCTGGCCTGTGTGCTGGTAGGAATGGGCATCACGTCGTTGTCCGCGGCCTCCGCCGCCGTCGCCCACGTCGGGTCCAAGTTGGCGACCGTGACCCTCGATCAGTGCAAGGCCGCTGCTGCCGCTGCACTGAAGACCGACAGCACGGCCGCAGCCCGTGAGGCAGTGAGCGCGATCCTCGGGTGACGCAATAGTCTCTTCCCATCATGAGAACTATGGGTTGGACGCTGCACGGAAACGGACGAACCGTCGACGCGGGGGCGGTGGTCGCACCGGACGAACGGTTGTCGTGGCCACGCACTGTCGGCATCGGGATGCAGCACGTCGTCGCGATGTTCGGGGCCACACTGTTGGTTCCGACCATCACCGGGTTCCCGGTCTCGACGACGCTGCTGTTCTCGGGCATCGGTACTGCGCTGTTCCTGATCATCACGCGCGGGCGGGTGCCGAGCTACCTCGGGTCGTCGTTCGCCTTCCTGGCCCCGCTCGGTGCGACCGCAGCCGACGGACCCGCCGCGCAGCTCGGTGCCGTTCTGTGTGTCGGCGTCGTGCTGGCTGCGATCGGCTTCGTCGTGAAGTTCGCCGGAGCGCGGGTACTCGACGCAGCGATGCCGCCCGTCGTCACCGGTGCGGTGGTCGTATTGATCGGGCTCAATCTGGCCCCTGCCGCGACGACCTCGTTCGAGGCGCAACCGCTCGTCGCGGCCGTCACCCTGGTGGCGATTCTCCTCGCGACGGCCGTCGGTCCCGGTCTGGTGGGTCGGCTCGGAATCCTGCTCGGCGTCGTCGTGGGCTGGGTATTCGCTGCCGTCACCGGCGGTATCGCGCAACCACGACTCGATGCTCTGAGCGCCGCGAGCTGGATCGGGTTACCCGAGTTCCGTGGCCCGTCCTTCCAGCTGTCGGTGATTCTGGTGGCGCTGCCGGTGGTGATCGTCCTCGTCGCCGAGAACGTCGGACACGTCAAAGCCGTCGCGGCGATGACCGGAAAGAACCTCGACGACGTTGCCGGTGACGCTCTGATCGCCGATGGGTTGGCGACCACCCTCGCCGGGGCCGCCGGTGGATCGGGAACCACCACGTACGCGGAGAACATCGGCGTCATGGCCGCTACCCGCGTGTACTCGACCGCCGCGTACTGGGTTGCCGCGATCACCGCGATCGTGTTGGCGTTCTCGCCCAAGTTCGGTGCGCTGATCTTCACCGTCCCGGACGGTGTCATCGGTGGAGCGACACTCGTGCTCTACGGACTCATCGGACTGCTCGGCGTTCGAATCTGGACCGATGCCAAGGTGGATTTCACCGATCCCGTGAACCTCACCGTCGTCGCCGCCGCACTCGTCGCCGGAATCGGCGACCTGACGCTCTCCGTCGGATCGGTCGAACTCGGTGGTATCGCGTGGGGATCGCTGGGCATCCTCGTGGGATACCCGATCGTCTCGGCGTTGGCCCGAGGGAGAACGACTCGACGACGCTAGCAGGGGCGGTCACGGATCGCGCGCGTTTTGGTCATCGACCCTCGGTGCACCGCGAACGTACTGTTGAACCGTGACGTCAGTCGCACCGACGACCGCGCTGTGACACCCCTTTCTCGCGGTCGACGACGGTGCGCACCGAACAAGGAGACCCGCGTGGAACGCACACTTTTCGAGCCCGAGCACGAGCTGTTCCGGGAGTCGTACCGGAAGTTTCTCGAACAGCACGTAGCCCCCAATCACGCGAAGTGGGAAGAGCAGAACATCGTCGACCGCGGCGTCTGGGTAGAGGCCGGCAAGCAGGGCTTCCTCGGGACTGCCGCACCGGAGGAGTTCGGCGGCGGCGGCGTCAAGGACTTCCGCTACAACGCCATCGTCACCGAGGAAACCACCCGCGGCGGCTACAGCGGCATCGGCTTCACCCTGCACAACGACGTCGTCGCGCCGTACTTCATCGAGTTGGCCAACGACGAGCAGAAGCAGCGGTGGCTGCCCGGATTCTGCTCCGGTGAGCTGATCACCGCGATCGCCATGACCGAGCCGGGTACCGGTAGCGACCTGCAGGGCATCAAGACCAAGGCCGTTCGGGACGGCGACGACTGGGTACTGAACGGCTCGAAGACGTTCATCACCAACGGCATCAATGCCGATCTGATCATCGTCGTAGCGTGCACCGACCCCGAGAAAGGTGCCCAGGGCTTCAGCCTGTTGGTCGTGGAGCGCGACATGCCCGGATTCGAGCGTGGTCGCAACCTCGACAAGATCGGCATGAAGGCCCAGGACACTGCGGAACTCAGCTTCACCGACGTTCGGGTTCCCGCCGCCAACCTGCTCGGCGAAGAAGGTATGGGCTTCATCTACCTGATGCAGAACTTGCCTCAGGAGCGGCTCTCGATTGCCGTCGTCGCCGCTGCGGCCATGGAATCGGCACTGGAAATGACCATTCAGTACTGCCGTGACCGCAAGGCATTCGGTAAGTCGATCGGAAAGTTCCAGAACACGCGATTCGTGTTGGCGGAACTCGCTACCGAAACCACCGCCACCCGCATCATGGTCGACAAATTCATCGAACTGCTCAACGACGGCAAGTTGACCGTGCAGGAAGCTGCCATGGCCAAGTGGTGGACCACCGAGAACCAGGTCAAGCTCATCGACCGGTGCCTTCAGCTGCACGGTGGGTACGGCTACATGAAGGAGTACCCGATTGCCAAGGCGTACATGGATTCTCGGGTACAGACCATCTACGGCGGCACCACGGAGATCATGAAGGAGATCATCGGTCGCGGACTGAATCTCTGATTCTTTCCATCGTTCAGGACCGAAGAGAAGGGCCGCAGCATCTGTGCTGCGGCCCTTCTTCGTTGTGTCCGAACAGAGTTCAGAGCTTGCGCATCACGGTGACGACCTTGCCGAGAATGGCGGCATTGTTGCCCGGGATCGGCTCGAACAGTGGGTTGTGCGGCATGAGCCATACCTCACCCTTGGAACGCTTGAACGTCTTGACCGTGGCCTCACCCTCGATCATCGCCGCGACGATGTCGCCGTTGTCGGCCACGGACTGTTGACGCACCACCACCCAGTCGCCGTCACAGATCGCCGCGTCGATCATGGACTCGCCGACGACCTTGAGCAAGAACAACGATCCCTGACCGACCAACTCGCGGGGGAGTGGGAACACGTCCTCGACGGCTTCCTCCGCCAGAATCGGTCCACCCGCGGCGATCCGTCCGAGAACCGGCACGAACGTCGGCGTCGGCAACCGATCCTGCTCGTCGGACGCTGCCGAACCGTCCACCGCCGCCGCGGCCTGGTCGGCCTGCACCTCGTCCAGTCCGCGGACGTCCACAGCGCGAGGGCGGTTGGCGTCGCGCCGCAGGAACCCCTTGCGTTCGAGGGTGCGAAGCTGATGTGCGACGGACGACGTCGACGTCAGGCCCACGGCATCGCCGATCTCTCGAATGCTGGGTGGGTATCCGCGCTCGGTGACCGAGGCCCGGATGACCTCCAACACCTTCCGTTGGCGCTCGGTGAGCCCTGCACTGATGTCGGTGCCCACCTCCATGGCCTTCGGGGTCGGCTCGGCAGCCGGCTTTCCGGCTGCAGCCTTGCCGACCGTCGAGGATCCGGCTCGCGTGGAACCAGCTTTCGTGGAACCCGTCGTACTGGAACCGGTGATGGACCTCGTCGAGGTCTCGTCCTTCATGCTGTCGGCCTCCTGCTGATGCGGCTGGATTCGGTCTACGCGGTATCGATCCACGCGGACTGGAGTTGATGATGTCGACTCGTGTGGCGTGTGGTTTCTGACACGAATCTAGCGTGTATCAGCTGTTGAATCAAACATCTGTTCGACTCGTGTCGCGTTTTCTACAGACTTTGTCGGAGGCGCGTGATAGAACTTCGAACAAGCGTCCATCGAACGCCTGATCGAACAATCGATCCAACGAGCGAAGACGAGGTTCCGATGACCATCACCACCGATCGTCCCACCACTGCCGGTATGCGTTCGCGATCCGGTGTCGTCGAGCGTCGTCGGCGCTCGCGGCCCGTGTTGCAGAACCACGCGCGTCGGACGCAGAACGGCCCGTGCTTGCCTGTCGTGGACGAGTCCTGGACCGACGTCACCGATCGTGAGATGGCGGATCGAGACTTCGACGACACCTCGGCCCATTTCGCGAGCCAGACCGTGCGCCCACGCTCTCTCGTTCTGTGGATGTTGGCTGTGGTCGTCGTGGCCGGCGGTCTGATCGGCATCGCGAATCTGAGCGCGACCACACCCGACGCGTCCACTCAGCCCGCCGGCGCGGTCATGGTTCACGACGGAGCGCTCGTCGAGTACGCACCCAGCAGATGACCACCGGCACCATGGTGCCCAGCGTGGCTGAGTATCCTCGAAGACTGCCCCGACGCGCACATTCGTCGTCGGAGTATCGGCTACGACGGAGGCTCCCTCATGCATTGCCCGTTCTGCAGGCACCCCGACTCACGCGTGGTGGATTCGCGTGAAATGGACGAGGGTCAGGCAATACGGCGACGCCGGTCCTGCCCCGAGTGCGGTCGACGCTTCACCACCGTGGAGGCTGCCGTGCTCGCCGTCGTGAAACGCAGTGGTGTGACCGAGCCGTTCAGTCGGGAGAAGGTCGTCAAAGGAGTTCGTCGCGCCTGCCAGGGCAGAGACGTCGACAACGACGCGCTGAACCTGCTGGCTCAGCAAGTCGAAGACAATATTCGCGCGGCCGGTTCGGCCGAGATTCCCAGCAACGAAGTGGGCCTGGCCATTCTCGGACCGCTACGCGATCTCGACGAAGTGGCCTACCTCCGTTTCGCATCGGTCTACCGCTCGTTCAGTTCGGCAGAGGACTTCGAGAAGGAAATTCACGAACTCCGCAAACATCGAGAGTCCGCCGACGTCGAGTGAACCGCGGGCCGATCAGCGAGACTGATCGGCGATCGCCTTCTCGATGCGCTTCTCCGATACCGGATACGCGGTACGAATTCCCTGCGCGAACAGCCCCACCCGCAGCTCCTCGATCATCCAGAACAGCTCCTGCACACCCGGGCTGTTCTTCCTGCTCTCCGGAAGCGAATCCAACAGCCGCCCGTACGAGCCGTACACCCGGTCGAGAACGTCCATCGCCGCAGCGTCGCGGCCCGCGCTGCTCGGCAGAGTGGACAGCCGCTTCGTCGCCGCAGCGAGATAGCGTGGCAGATCTGCCAACCGTCGAGAACCGAATTCGGTGACGAAACCGCGAAAGATCAAGCCGTCGAGCTGTTCTCGGACATCGTCGGCCGGCTCACCCGATGCGGTCTGCAACTGGGCCGACAGAGCCAACGCGGCCGTCAGGACCGGTCGAACCAGTGCGAGAACAGCAGCAGTACGCCGCGGAACCTCCGCGTCCACCAGTGCCCTGAGCTTGTCGAACTCGGCCGGATCGCGAACCGGTCCGCCGTGCGCGTCCATCGCTTCTTCCACAGCGAGCGCACGGCATTCCTCGAGCAGCGCATCGACGCCGCCGTACGGGTTCTGGCCGAGCGCAAGACGTTCGGCGGTCGGCAGCCCGGCCAACAGCGCCTTCGTTCCCTTCGGTGCCGTAGCGAGCAGCAGAGTGCGGGTGCCCGCGCGCATGGCTGCTCGTTGCTGGGCGGGGGTACTGAGCACTCGCACCGCCACGCCCGAACCCTCGGGTACCAACGCCGGGTACCCGGTGACCTTCTGCCCGCCCACGTCTCGGGTGACCGTGGGTTCCAAGCGGCCCAACGTGCCCGAGGTCCACGCCAGCGTCGGGGCGCGCTCCGCGTCGCCGACCGCACGTGCGACCTGTCGGCCGACCTCACCGGCCAGACCGGCGCGCAGCGCAGTCAGATCCTTGTTGCTGCCGAGCACGGTCCCGGACGGGTCGACCGCGGCGAACGTCATTCGCAGGTGATCGGGTAGCGCCGCAGTGTCGAAGTCCTTCGCGGTGATGTGGCACTGTGCGGCCCGTGAGAGTTCTCGGGCCAGAGCCGTCACGAGTGTTTCGGCCCGCGGTTTCATCACTGCCAACGCTGCCGCAGCGAAGTCCGGAGCCGGAACCACGTTGCGTCGCAATGCCTTCGGTAGAGTCTTGATCAAGGCGGTGACGAGCTCGGCGCGCATCCCGGGCACCAGCCAGTCGAAGCCGACCGGCTGTACCTGAGCGAGCAGTGCGATGGGAATCCGCGCGGTGACGCCATCAGCGGCCGTGCCGGGCTCGAATTGATACGTCAGTGGGAATTGAATGTCACCCTGTCGCCACGCGTCCGGATACGCACCCGTCAGTACCGACGCGGCGTCCGAGTTGACGACGGTGTCCGTAGTGAAGTCGAGCAGGGACGGATCTTGCCGGCGGGCCTTCTTCCACCAGGTGTCGAAGTGTCGCGCAGACACGGCTTCCGGGGCGATGCGAGCGTCGTAGAAATCGAACAGTGCGTCGTCGTCGACGACGATGTCCCGTCGGCGAGCACGATGTTCGAGCTCGCCGACGTCGTCGAGCAGAGCCCTGTTCTTGTGAAAGAACCCGTGCTGGGTCTTCCATTCGCCCTGAACCAGTGCATGCCTGATGAAGAGCTCTCGAGACGCCTCGGGATCGATGCGGTGATAGTTGACCGGGCGCTGCGTCACCAACGGAATGCCGTACAACGTCACCCGTTCGTAGGCCAGCGCCGATTCCCGTTTGATCGACCAGTGTGGTTCGGAATACGTGCGCTTCACCAGATGCGGTGCCAACCGTTCGGCCCATTCCGGTTCGATGCGGGCGGCCATCCGGCCCCACAATCGTCCGGTCTCGACCAGTTCTGCAGCCATGACCCAGCGCGGTGGCTTCTTGAACAGACCTGACCCGGGGAAGATCGCGAAATGTGCTCCGCGGGCACCCAGAAATTCACGCTTGTCGCCCTCTCTGAGGCCGACGTGCGAGAGCAGGCCCGACAGCAGGGACTGATGCAGTGCGTTCTCGCTCGACTCTGCGTCGGGCACCGTCCATCCGAGGCCGCGAGTGATCTGGCGGAGTTGTCCGTGCAGGTCCTGCCATTCGCGGATCCGCAGGTAGTGCAGGAACTCGGTGCGGCACATGCGTCGGAACTGATTGGAAGACAGATCGTCTCGCTGCTGCCGCAGGTACTTCCACAGCTGCACGTACGCCAGGAAGTCCGAATTCTCGACGGCGAAACGGGCATGCTTCTCGTCTGCAGCCTGTTGGTGCTCGGCGGGACGCTCCCGCACGTCCTGAATCGACAACGCCGCCACCACCACCAGCGCGTCACGAAGCGATCCGTTGCCGTTGGCCTCGACCAACATTCGTGCCATTCGAGGATCGACAGGAAGGGCGGACAGTTCGCGGCCGATCGGGGTGAGCTCGGCAGTGCCGTCCTTCGTGGCCGGCTTCAGTGCTCCGAGTTCTTCCAGCAAGCCGATACCGTCGCGGATGCTGCGTGGATCCGGCGGCTCGACGAAGGGAAACGCGTCGATCTTGCCCAATCCGAGCGCGGTCATCTGCAGAATGACCGAGGCCAGATTGGTGCGCAGAATCTCCGGCTCGGTGAACTGCGGACGAGACTCGAAGTCTTCCTCCGAGTACAACCGGATACAGATCCCGTCGGCGACGCGTCCGCAGCGACCCGCCCGCTGGCGCGCAGACGCCTGTGAAATCGGTTCGATGGGCAGCCGCTGCACCTTGGTGCGCAACGAGTATCGCGAGATGCGCGCGGTGCCCGGGTCCACGACGTAGCGGATGCCGGGGACCGTCAGCGACGTTTCTGCCACGTTCGTCGACAGCACGACCCGGCGTCCCGAGTGCGGTGAGAACACCCGATGCTGTTCGGCGGCAGAGAGTCTGGCATACAGCGGCACGATCTCGGTGTTGCGGAGATTGCGATCGGCCAGCGCGTCCGCGGTATCGCGAATTTCGCGTTCACCGGACAGGAACACCAAGATGTCGCCGTCACCCTCGGACATCAGCTCGTCGACGGCCTGGCAGGTGGCCTCGACGGGATCGAGGTCGATCGTCGTTTCTCCCGCGTCGACCGTCAGAGGTCGATACCGCATCTCGACCGGGAACGTACGGCCGGATACCTCGATGATCGGTGCTGCGACCCCGTCGCGTGCGAAGTGTTGCGCGAATCGCTCCGGATCGATGGTCGCCGACGTGATGACGATCTTGAGATCGGGTCGCCGGGGGAGCAGTTGCGCGAGGTATCCCAGGATGAAGTCGATGTTCAGGCTGCGCTCGTGCGCCTCGTCGATGATGAGGGTGTCGTACTGGCGGAGCAGTCGGTCGCGTTGGATCTCGGCCAGCAGAATGCCGTCGGTCATCAGCTTGACGAGGGTCGAATCCGAGGACTGGTCGGTGAATCGAACCTTGTAGCCGATCGATTCGCCCAGTGGTTGACCCACCTCCTCGGCGATGCGCTCGGCAACGGTGCGCGCCGCCAACCTTCGGGGCTGCGTGTGACCGATCGAGCCGCGGATTCCGCGCCCCAGTTCGAGGCAGATCTTGGGAATCTGGGTGGTTTTGCCGGACCCGGTTTCACCGGCGACGATGACGACCTGGTGGGCAGCGATCGCTGCGGCGATGTCGTCCTTGCGCGCGCTGACGGGCAACGCCTGCGGATATTCGAGGGTGGGCACTGCCGCTCGACGTGTGGAGATGACGGCTTCCGCGCGAGCTACGTCGCGTTCGAGCGCGGCGACGGCGTCCTCGGTGCGGGCCTTGTCGAGACGTCGTCGGAGCCGGTTCTCGTCGCGGATGGTGAGCTGTGCAACACGTGCGGCGAGTGCTCGTCGATCACCGGACGAATTCGAGGTAGACATACTCGTACCAGGATATCCGTTACGCGGTACTGACCCGAACTCCGTCCGGGAACGAACCGATGCACTCGCCGAATTCGACGTGACTACTGTGTAGCGCATGTCTTCCGACCTGGATCCAGCCGCCTCCACACACACCTCCGCGCTGTGGCACGGCTTCGCCGACATGGGCAACGTCACCGCCAATGGGCCGTTCGTCGTCTCGCGAGGCGAGGGTGCGTACATCTTCGACAACGAGGGCAACCGATACCTCGACGCCACCGCCGGTCTGTGGTTCACCAACGTCGGTCACGGTCGCCGCGAGATCGCCGACGCCGTTGCCGCGCAGCTGAGCTCGATCGCGCACTACTCCAACTTCGGCGACTTCGTGCCCGAGACCACGTTGGCACTGGCCGATCGTCTCGCCGCCATCGCACCGGTGCCGGGCAGCAAGATCTTCTTCACCTCGGGCGGATCGGACTCCATCGACACCGCGGCGAAGCTTGCGCGCCGCTACTGGGTCGAAATGGGACGGCCGTCCAAGAAGATCATCGTCGGCCGGCAGAAGGCCTACCACGGCATGCACGTCGCGGGCACCGCGCTCGCCGGCATTCCGGTCAACAAGGAGAACTACGGCGAGCTGATGCCGGACGCCAGAACAGTGGCGTGGGACGACGCGAAATCGCTTCTCGCGCTGATCGAAGAGGTCGGAGCCGAGAACGTCGCCGCCTTCTTCTGCGAACCGGTGATCGGAGCGGGTGGAATCTACTTGCCTCCCGAGGGCTACCTACGTGAGGTACGGCAGATCTGCCGCGACAACGACGTGCTGTTCGTCGCCGACGAAGTGGTGACCGGATTCGGCCGGATCGGAGGTAGTTGGTTCGCCTCCACCCGCTTCGAGCTCGAACCCGACCTGATGACGACCGCCAAGGGGTTGACATCGGGCTACGTCCCGATGGGCGCCGTGTTCATCGCTCCGAAGATCGCCGAACCGTTCTTCGCAGGCGGAGTCTGGTGGCGTCACGGCTACACCTACGGTGGCCACGCAGGTGCAGCCGCCGCAGCGATGGCCAATCTCGACATCATCGAGCGCGAGGACCTGCTGAGTCACTCCAAGCGCATCGAAGCCGCACTGCACACCCACCTCGCGCCCCTGGCCGACCACGATCGGGTCGCGGAAGTCCGCAGCGGCATCGGCGCTGTCGCTGCCGTTCAGCTCGCCGACCCGGCGGAGGCATTACCGTTCGTGAAAACGTTGAGAGCTCATGGTGTTTCGGGCCGCGCGGCCGGACAGGGTGCAATGCAGATCTCGCCGGCGTTCGTCATGACCGACGCCGAGATCGAGGATATGGCCTCGCGCATCCTCAGTGCGCTCGGCTGAACCGGAGTCTGCTCAACAGCTGCTTCCCCCGCGAGAGCGGGGGAGCAGGTTCGGGTTCCGGCTCAGCGGAGATTGCGGCGAACCGCCGGTGCAGCTGATCGCGCACTTCGTCGGGCGCATACGCGCGCCGCTTGCGCTCGGACCGCACCACCAACGCCCCGGTGGCCGCAACCCCGGCCATCCCGGCGAGACCGAGAGCTTTCCAGACGTTCATGCGGCAACCGTACCGCCACGAGATCTAGGGTTGGTCCATGAATCCGTCGCGAATCAGCCTCGATACCGCTGTGGATGCCACCAGAACCGGCGACATCTGGATCTTCCGCGGCCACTCGTCGGCGGACCGCGCAATCCAGGCTTTGACGAACAGCCCGGTCAACCACGTCGGTATGGCCGTCGTCCTGGACGACCTCCCGCCGCTGATGTGGCATGCAGAGCTCGGAAAGTCGTTGCAGGACATGTGGACCGGAAACTTCCAGCGTGGAGTGCAGCTGCACGACCTACGCGCTGCCGTCACGCACTGGGCCCAGCGGTATCAACAGCGTTGTTGGCTGCGGCAATTGGACGGATACGCCGGTCGTTCCCCTGGCTCCACTCCGGCCGTGACGAAGGAGCAGGAAGACGCGCTGCTTCGCACCATCGCGCGGATGGACGGAACGGCTTTTCCGACCACCGCGGCGCTCGCCGGTCGGTGGTTTCGTGGACGCGTGCCGGCGCTCCGAAAGAACGCGCAGGAGAGCGCTGCGCTCGAAACCGCGTACTGCGCCGAAGTTGTTGCAATGACCTACGACTCGATGGGTCTGTTGACGGGAAACAAGAAAGCCAACTGGTTCGATCCAGGAAAGTTCTGGAGCGGCGACCGTCTGCCACTGGCGGAAGGGGTGCGTCTGGGTGAGGAAATCGAAGTGGACGTGCCCGTCACACCGTGATCGAGTCGTCGTCGACGCTTCGGCCCCCGAGCTCCACCCACCCGTCCTCGTCGACGGTGGTCCACAGCTCAGACCCCGCACCCTGGACGATGTTCAGGCCCCGACCGAGCTCGGCAGTGAGCCGGACGGCGGCAGCTCCTGTTGCCTCGTCCTCGGCGATTCCCATCATCGGGGCGAACATGCGCGAGCGCAGTTCGGCGCGCTGCTCGTCGGTCCAGGCCCAGATGTAGTGGTGGCCACTGTCGTAGGTGTTCGGATCTGCCGCCGCCACCTCGGCTGCGTCGTGGACCTGGTGAAACGTGAATTGCGGAGTCCACTCGGCGCGTGCACGCACCCAGGTGAGCTCGCCGTCGTAGCGGATGTCGAGCGTGGCAGCGGGGACGGTGAGTGTCTGCACCGAGTGTTCGTTGTTGCGAAGCCACCATGACAGTCCGACCGTCGGATGTCCGGCGAACGGGAGCTGAGTCGCCGGGGTGTAGATCGTTGCCGACGCGGTACCAGGTGACGAGCGATCGACGAACACCGTCTCGCTGAAACCCAACTGCCTAGCAACATCCTGCCTGTCGCTCTCGCCTACAGCCTGTGCGTCGACGATGCCCAGTGGATTACCGAACCTGCCGTCGGCATCGGTGAACACTCGGACGACGGACACTTCGATAGCCATGCGGGGACGTTACCAATACGTCGTCGACGCGTCTCGATCGACGACGAACGGGGACCCGCCGCAGCGGATCCCCGTTTCGACCTGTTCAGCGGAACCTCAGACGGAGGCACCGTCGAGTACGCGGCCGGCCTCGACGGCCTGCGCGACACCCGCGACGATCGATGCGGCGCGAATCGCCTCGAAGATCTTCTCGCGGTCGACGCCCTCGGCGCGCAGAGTCTTCTCGTGCGCCTTGAGGCAGTGGTTGCATCCGTTGACGGCCGAGACCGCGAGCGACCACAGCTCGAAATCGGCCTTCTCGACGCCAGGGTTGCCGATGATGTTCATACGCAAGCCGGCGCGTAGATCGTCGTACTTTCCGTCCAGGTAGCCCTTGGTGCGGTAGAAGACGTTGTTCATACCCATGATCGACGCGGCACCCAGAGCGGCGTTGTACGCCTCGGCCGACAACGAGTCGGCGGCGTCCTCGGCGATCTCCTTCAACGTGGTCGAGGACTTCGACGCGGCGGCCACCGAAAGCAATGTGCCCCAGAGCTGTTGCTCGCTGAGCACGGTGGACCGCACGATCGAACCGAGGTTGAGCTTGAGGTCCTTCGCGTATTCGGGGACGGCGTTCTTCAAATTGTCGATCGACATGTCAGACGCTCGCAGTCAGTAGTTCGCCGGCGTCGATGGTGGGATCGCCCTTCTTCCAGTTGCAGGCGCACAGCTCATCAGACTGCAGTGCGTCCAGTACTCGAAGAACCTCGTCCACATTTCGACCGACCGATCCGGCGGTGACCGAGACGAACTGGATCTCGTTGTTCGGGTCCACGATGAAAGTGGCCCGGTCGGCGACGCCGTCGGCATTGAGAACACCGGTGGCAGCGGCCAATTCGCGCTTGAGATCCGAGAGCATCGGGAAGGGGAGCGTCTTGAGCTCGTCGTGCTGCGCGCGCCACTGGAAGTGCACGAATTCGTTGTCGACGGAGGCGCCGAGGACCTGCGCGTCGCGATCTTCGAACTCGTCGTTGAGCTTGCCGAATGCTGCGATCTCGGTGGGGCACACGAACGTGAAGTCCTTGGGCCAGAAGAAGACGATGCGCCACTTTCCGGCGTGGTCGTCGCTGGTGACGGTGGTGAAGTAGTCGTCGGGCTGCTGCGCGTTCACCTTGGACAGGTCGCCGCCGATGACGGCGGTGAGATTGTATGCGGGGAACTGGTCGCCGATTGTCAACAGTGCCATGTGGTCTCCTCGTGTCGAAATGATCGCGTCGGTTCCGTCGGGAAGCGGTTCGGCTCGGTGGCGATTGTGCAGCCGCACGAGCTCGACCGACCTGGACGAGTGTGCCAAAAATGGGCCGAAAGGTAAACGTGATGAGTGGCACTGGACCGACAGGCGTGCCCGATCGACGCTGTCGACCGACGCAGTCTTGTGCGCGCTCCGTTCATTACCGCCACTTCGTAACGGCGACAACGCAATTGAAGTCGACCCCGTTTCGAGTCGTCGAATACTCGGTACCTGTCCAACCTGCCGAATGTACGGAGCATTTCGTCTCCGTCGTACTGCCCGGTCGTGTACTCGGCGGACGCCCCCCGACCTTTGCCGCGCAACGCAATTCGGGTCGAGAGCACGGAACGGGTCGGCCATAGCCGACTTCGCCACGCTCGCAGGCCTTCTCGCGCACGAGGCGCATGCATCAGCCGGGCGTGACGACGATCTCGTCGAACACGATTTCTCCGGCCGCGTCGGATTCGGCGAGGTCGATGACAGCATCGAGGGACCAGCCGTGGTCGCCGTCCGGATCTTCGAGTACTTGGCGGACGGTGGTGGATTCCGCACCGACGTTCAGGGTGAACAGCGCCGGCCCGCGAGCCGAGGGGCCGGTGCCGATGAACCCGTACTCGGCGAAGAACGGCTCCAATTCCTCCTCCCAATCCGGCCCGTCGTCCAGGTCGTCGAGCGCGTTCCACTGACGACGCGCCGCCAGATCGACCCTTCGAAAGATCGCGTTACGGGCCAGGATTCGGAAAGCCCGTGGATTCGCCGAGATCGGACGCGGTGCATCGGACCCGTACGCCTCGACCAGGGCTTCCGGTTCAGCACCGGGATCGGTCAGGTTCTCCCACTCGTCGAGCAGGCTGGAATCGACTTGCCGAACGAGCTCGCCCAGCCACTCGGTGATGTCTTGGACCTCCTCGGTGCGCGATTCCGGCGGAACCGTCTGGCGCAGAGTGCGGTACGCGTCGGCGAGGTAGCGCAGTACCAGGCCCTCCGAGCGCATGAGGCCGTAGTGACTGATCAGCTCCGCGAAGGTCATCGCGCGCTCGACCATGTCACGGACGACGGACTTGGGCGACAGGCCCACCTCGGAGAGCCACGGGTGAGACCCGCGGTAGATCTCGAAGGCCGGAACGAGCAGCTCGGCAAGGGGTTTCGGCCAGGTGACCTCTTCGAGGAGTTCCATCCGCTCGTCGTACTCGATGCCGTCGGCCTTCATCTGGGCCACCGCTTCGCCGCGTGCGGCATGTTGCTGCGCCATCAACACCTGGCGGGGATCGTCGAGCGTCGACTCGATGATCGACACCACGTCGAGCGCGTGGGTGGGGGAGTCGACGTCGAGCAACTCGAACGAGGCCACCGCGAACGTCGACAACGGCTGATTGAGCGCGAAGTCCGGCTGCAGGTCCACCGTCAGCCTGGCATGGCGACCGTCCGCGTCCGGCTCGGCCAACTGTTCGACGATTCCGGCCTCCACCAGGCCGCGGTACAGCGACAGCGCACGCAGGATGTGCTTGCGCTGAGCCGGCCGGGTCTCGTGGTTGTCCTCGAGCAGATGACGCATCGCGTGGAAGCAATTGCCCGGCCGCGCAATGACATTGAGCAACATCGCATTGCTGACCGAGAACCGGGACGTCAACGGCTCCGGGCTCGCCGCGATGATGCGCTCGAACGTCGGCTCGCCCCAGGATACGAAGCCGTCGGGTGCCTTCTTGCGCTGTACCCGCTTGAGCTTTTTCGGGTCGTCACCGGCTTTGGCCACGAGCCGCGCATTCTCGATGTCGTGCTCGGGTGCCTCGACCACGACGGTGCCGAGGGTGTCGTACCCCGCGCGGCCCGCGCGTCCCGCGATCTGATGGAACTCGCGCGCTCGAAGCTTGCGTGTTCTGATGCCGTCGTATTTGGTGAGTCCGGTGAACAGCACGGTCCGGATGGGAACGTTGATGCCCACGCCCAACGTGTCGGTACCGCAGATCACCTTCAACAGACCGTCCTGCGCCAGTTTCTCCACCAGCCTGCGGTACTTGGGAAGCATGCCGGCGTGATGCACCCCGATACCGTGACGAACGAGTCTGGACAGCGTCGACCCGAAGCCGGTGGTAAAGCGGAAGTTGCCGATGGCCTCGGCTATCGCGGCCTTCTCTTGCTTGGACGCGACATTGATGCTCGTCAGGGCCTGAGCGCGTTCGAGTGCCGCTGCCTGGGTGAAGTGCACGACGTACACCGGCGCCAGGTGCGTCTGCACCAGCTCCTCGATCGTTTCGCCGATCGGGGTGGTGACGTACGAGAACATCAACGGGACAGGCCGTTCGGTACCGGAGACGACGGTGGTCGTGCGGCCGGTGCGTCGGGTCAAATCGTCGCGGAAGAACGAGACGTCGCCCAACGTCGCCGACATGAGCAGGAACTGGGCGTTCGGCAGTTCGATCAGAGGTACCTGCCAGGCCCACCCCCGGTCCGGTTCCGAGTAGTAGTGGAACTCGTCCATGATCACTTGGCCGATGTCGGAGTCGGCGCCCTGCCGCAGTGCCAGGTTCGCGACGATCTCGGCAGTGGCGCAGATGATCGGCGCACCGGAATTGACCGACGCGTCGCCGGTCATCATGCCGACGTTCTGCGCTCCGAAGATCTCGCACAGGGCGAAGAACTTCTCGCTGACGAGCGCCTTGATCGGCGCGGTGTAGAAACTGCGAATGCCTGCGGCCATGGCCGCGAAGTGGGCACCGATGGCGACCATGGACTTTCCGGAACCGGTCGGCGTGGCCAGGATGACGTTGGATCCCGACACCAGCTCGATCAGCGCCTCTTCCTGCGCGGGATACAGCGTCAGGCCCCGGTCCGAAGCCCAGGTGGTGAACGTGTCGAACAGGACGTCCGGGTCCACGCCGTCGGAGGTGGCGGCGGAAACGTCGGGTATCAGTTCGGTGAGGAGCACCTCTACAGGCTATGTGTCGGTGACGGCGGTTCCGAATCGACACCGAACGCCTGCGACCGGAGCGTCAGGTCGCGCTTCGCTCGTCGGACCCCATGGCCCCGAGCACGGCCATCCTGGTGCTCGAGCTGCCGCTGATCATGTCCTCGCCGACGCCGGTGATGAGCAGGTTGCGCCAGCGCACCTCGTCGAAACTGAGCGAGGGAGTCGAGTCGATGAAGTCCTCGAGGACCTGAAGGAAGCGCATCGGATCGTCGCGAAACGGGAAGTGTCCGGAATTGTCGAACACTTCCAGCTTCGAACCGGGCATGGCGGAATGAGCCAGCCGGGCGTGCGCCACCGGGATCACCGAGTCCTGTTCACCCCAGACCAGCAGCACCGGCAGGTTCTCGGTGAGATAGCAGCGGTCCAGCATCGTGACCACCTGGCCACGCCAGTCCACCACGGCACGCAACGTCCGTAGGTAGGCCTCGTACGTCGTCGGTGCAGGCAGTTCGCTCAGCACTCGGATCAGATCGGGGGTGTCGTGCAGCATCGACCCCGGTCGCAGTGGGGAGCTGTGCAGTTTGCTCAACAGGCCGCCGGCCAGCTTGACCGCCGGTATCGCGCCCGGCAAGCGCAGCAGCTTCACCGCCTCGGACAGGAACGGCATCGACGCCAGTCGCAGAAGGGGGTGCACGTCCTTGGTCACTCCGCCCGAGGACACCAACGCGAGGCGATCGACCATGTGCGGGAACTGATAGGCGAACTGCATCGCCACCCCGCCGCCGAGCGAGTGGCCTACCACGGTGACGTGCTCGATGCCCAGGACGGACAACAGATCGCGCATACCGTTGGCGTACGCGGCAACGGAATAGTCGGCCCGCGGTTTGTCGGAGCGGCCGTGGCCGAGGAGATCGGGTGCGATCACCGTGTAGCTCTTGGCGAGGTGCGGGATGACCTCGTTCCACGTCTCTGAATTGTCACCGATCCCGTGGATCAGCAGCAGCACAGGGCCCTCACCGGCCATACGAAAGGCCCGCCGATAGCCGTGAATGGTCCGAAAGATCAGCCGCGGTTCCTCGTCGGGAACCGGCCGGAGCTTACGACTGCGCGGAGTAGTGGACATTCGCGCCTCCTGATTCCCTGGTGCGCCGACGTACGGCGCAGTACGGCGTCGCTGCTCACGAGAGCGCAGCAACACAGACGACGGTTGTGTGTTGCTACGACTCTCGCACGAGATCGCGCTCGGGGCAGAGCATCGGGCGTATTGCGGGTTACAGGTATGTTGCGATCCGCCGGGGCTGTCGCATATGACTGGATCCCACTGCTTTCGCTGTGACCAGCTCCACAACTACCGGGGTGCTTGCCCGTCTCCGTCGTCGAGGCCGGCCTGCTCGGCCAGGAACCGCTCGAACTCGGCACCCAGCTCGTCGCCGCTGGGGAGCGGCTCGTCACTGGCCAACAGCGTGGACTGTTGTTCCTGCGCGGCGACATACGTGTCGTACTGGCGCTCGAGCGCCTGTACGACCGACTGCACTTCCTCGTTTCCGGTGATGTGCTCGTTGACCTGCTCCCGGACGCGAGCCGCGGCCTCGCCCAACGCTGCCAATGGTAGATCGAGCTCGGCAGCTTCACCGACGTTCTCGAGCAACGTTTCCGCAGCCCCCGGGTAGTCCGTCTGCGCGAGATAATGTGGGACGTGTACCGAGAAGCCCATCGACTCGTGGCCGTGCTGTGCCATCCGTAGTTCGAGCAAGGACGACGCACTACCGGGCACCTGCAGCTCGCCCGCCCAGCTGTTGCCTTCCTTGACCAACGCCCTGTCGCTCGCGTGCGCGGTGACTCCCAGCGGGCGGGTGTGCGGAATGGCCATCGGAATGGAGCCGAGACCGATCGTGCGCCGCACTCCGAGCTGCTCGGCAAGCAGTCGCACTGCCGTCGTGAACTTCTCCCATCGCAGATCGGGCTCCATGCCTGCCAGAAGAAGGAAGGGGGTCCCCACGTTGTCCTTGACGGCATACAAGTTGAGCTCGGGAGCGTCGTAATCCGAGAAATGATCGGACTTGAACGTCATGGTCGGCCGACGGGACCGGTAATCGATCAACTCGTCGACATCGAAGGAGGCCACCAGCTCGGTTTCGAGACTCTCCCGCAGATGGGTCGTCGCAAGCTTCACGGCATGGCCGGCGTCGGAGAAACCTTCCAGCCCGTGCACCAGCACGGGCCCGACTCCGTCGTTGGAGAAAATCTGAGGTGCCGGAAATTCCAGCTCGTACATCTTCGACTGTTCGGTCATGGCCGGGCCCCTTTCGGATCGACTCGTCGATGCCTCGACGCGAGCATCGGGTCAGAATACGCGGACCGTCTGCTCGAGCCGCATACACGCCGACGTCGATCGTGGTGAATCACTACCCGACAGAACAAACGCGGAACCGTCGTTCATTCCCGGTCGGCGATTCGGTCCTCGAGTCGACGCATCAACGGTCGAAATTTGCCAGGGCTCGGATCTTGTTGGTGACGTCCAGTGCGGCGACCTTGTACGCCTCGGACAACGTCGGATAGTTGAAGACCGCATCGACCAGGTAGTCGACGGTGCCGCCGCACCCCATGACGGCCTGACCGATGTGCACCAGATCCGTGGCTCCCGAACCGAAGATGTGCACGCCGAGAATCGAACGGTCCTCGGTGGAGACGAGCAACTTGAGCATCCCGTACGAGTCCCCGGCGATCTGGCCACGGGCGAGTTCGCGGTATCGCGACACACCGACCTCGTAAGGAATGGATCCCTTCGTCAGGTCGACCTCCGTCGCGCCGACGTACGAGACCTCGGGGATGGAGTAGATGCCGATCGGTTGGACGTCGGTGAGCTGCGCGCTCGGTTCCCCGAACGCGTGATACGCCGCCAACCTGCCCTGATCCATCGACGTCGCTGCCAACGCCGGAAACCCGATGACGTCGCCGACGGCATAGATGTGGTCCACCTTGGTCTGGAAATGCTCGTCGACGAAGATGCGCCCACGGGCGTCGGCTTCGAGGCCCGCGTTCTCGAGTTCGAGGGCCGTGGTCAACCCCTGGCGACCCGCCGAGTACATCACCGTCTCCGCCGGGATGCGTTTGCCGCTGGCAAGGGTCGTCACCGTGCCGTTCGGCCCGACGTCCACCGCCGTGACTGCTTCACCGAAGCGGAACGTCACCGCGAGATCGCGGAGGTGGAACTGCAGGGATTCGATGATCTCGCGATCGCAGAAGTCGAGCATCGAATCGCGTTTCTCGACGACGGTCACCTTGGTGCCCAAAGCGGCGAACATCGAGGCGTACTCGATGCCGATCACGCCGGCACCCACGACGACCATCGACGCCGGGATGAACTCCAAGTTCAGAATGCCGTCGGAGTCCAACACCCGATAGTCGTCGAATGCGACGTCGGCGGGTCGCGCGGGGGCGGTGCCGGTGGCGATCACCACGTTGGCGGCCGAGACCGTGATGCGCTCGCCCCGGGCCTCGTCCTCGACGACGATGGTGTGTGCATCCAGAAACTTGCCGACCCCGGTGATCAGCTCGATGCGGTTACGGAGCAGTTGCGAGCGCACCACCTCGATTTCCTTACCGATCACATGCTGGGTTCGGGCCAGCAAGTCGGCGGGAGTGATGTCTGCCTTGACGCGGTAGCTCGCGCCGTACAGCTCTCGCTGATTCATCCCCGTCAGATAGAGAACGGCTTCTCGGAGTGTCTTGGACGGAATGGTTCCGGTGTTGACGCACACGCCGCCGAGCATGTGGCCCTTCTCCACGATCGCCACTCGCTTGCCGAGTTTCGCGGCCGCGATCGCGGCCTTCTGGCCGCCGGGGCCCGAGCCGATGACCACCAGGTCGTATTCCATGGGTGCAGACATCGTTCATAGGTACCGCTCGCACGAGAAGACTGTGTGCCCGCTCGGTCACGAGCGTGTGAATTCCGCGGCTCGTCCCACCGAACGAATGCAGATGTCGCCACGTGACGATGCGTTGTGCGAGGCTGAACCGAGCACGCAACACACGATTTTCAGTGGAGGAATACATGCCGCAGCAGGTCCGCGCCGTCGTCGCCAAGAGCAAAGGCGAGCCCGTCTCGATCGAGACGATCACCATTCCCGATCCCGGCCCGAACGATGTCGTGGTCACCATCGCCGCGTGCGGGGTGTGTCATACCGATCTGCATTACCGCGAGGGCGGNCGAGACGATCACCATTCCCGATCCCGGCCCGAACGATGTCGTGGTCACCATCGCCGCGTGCGGGGTGTGTCATACCGATCTGCATTACCGCGAGGGCGGCATCAACGACGAGTTCCCGTTCCTGCTCGGCCACGAAGCCGCAGGCACCGTCGAAACCATCGGTGACGCTGTCACTCATGTCGAGGTCGGAGATTTCGTGGTGTTGAACTGGCGTGCGGTGTGCGGGGAATGCCGAGCCTGCAAGAAAGGCACCCCCTGGTACTGCTTCGACACCCACAATGCGTCGCAGAAGATGACTCTCGCCGACGGCACCGAACTCTCCCCGGCGTTGGGGATCGGGGCGTTCGCCGACAAGACCCTCGTCCACGAAGGCCAGTGCACCAAGGTCGACCCCGACTCCGATCCGGCGGTCGTCGGTTTGCTCGGGTGCGGGGTGATGGCCGGGTTGGGGGCGGCGATGAACACCGGGAACGTTTCCCGCGGGGATTCGGTGGCGGTCATCGGGTGCGGCGGTGTCGGTGATGCTGCGATCGCCGGTGCCCGGTTGGCGGGGGCGTCGACGATCATTGCCGTCGACCGCGACAAGAAAAAACTCGACTGGGCTCTCGATCTGGGGGCCACGCACACGGTCGATGCCTCGCAGGTCGATGCCGTCGAGGCCATCCAGGAGTTGACGGGTGGGTTCGGGGCGGATGTGGTCATCGATGCCGTCGGTCGCCCGGAGACGTGGAAGCAGGCGTTCTACGCCCGCGATCTCGCCGGGACGGTGGTGTTGGTGGGGGTGCCGACGCCGGAGATGACGGTGGAGATGCCGTTGATCGATTTCTTTTCCCGGGGTGGGTCGTTGAAGTCGTCGTGGTACGGCGATTGYCTGCCSGAGCGGGATTTTCCGATGTTGGTCGATCTGTACGAGCAGGGYCGGTTGCCGCTCGAGAAGTTCGTGACCGAACGGATCGGTCTCGGTGATATCGTCGGTGATATCGAGGCGGCGTTCGAGAAGATGCATCAGGGCACGGTGCTGCGTTCGGTGGTGGTCCTGTGAGCGGGCAGTTCCGGGTCGAGAAGGTGGCCGCTTCCGGTAACTCGAGCCCGTGCGCTGCGGCTCGACACCTCTGATATATCAAAGTGGGCCTCTTTACCCGTCGGTAGCGTTTTGTTTCATGATGCCCTCAACGTATTCCGACGTCGGGGGCATCATCGAGTCGGGCGGACGCGACACCGGCCACGCGTGTCATTGCACGGGCTAACCACCTGCTCAGCTGGTACAACGCGTGGTTTGTCCGGTTCCGGTTACGTCGTGTTTCGCGTGTATGAAAAGTGCCGTCACCTATTGACACACTCTTGTGGCGATGTTCACACTGTTGTTGCGGGAAGTAAGACGTGTTCCGCATAGCGATACAGAAAGGATCCGAATGCTCAAGGTGTGTTCCTTGGCCGATCTCCCCGGCGGCGAAGCTCTGCGCGTCGACACCACCCCTCCGGTGGCGGTGTTCCACACCGAGGACGGTGAGCTGTTCGCGATCGATGACACCTGTACGCATCAGGACGCGTCGCTCGCCGACGGCTGGCTCGAAGGGTGCGCGGTCGAATGCCCACTCCACGCGTCCACCTTCGACCTGCGTACCGGTGCTGTCGACGCTCCGCCCGCCAAGTTGCCTGTCCGCACGCACACCGTCGTCGTCGAGGACGGCGTCGTCTACGTCGAGCTCAGCACCGCGGCCCCCAATCTTCCGCCCGACGTTCGCAGCCGGTTGGCCGCCGAGGGACATTCATGAAAAGCGTCACCATCGTCGGAGCCTCCCTGGCAGGCCTGTGCTCCGCGCGTGCACTGCGGGCGGCCGGGTTCGACGGCTCCGTCACCATCGTCGGTGCCGAGAGCCATCGACCCTACGACCGCCCTCCCCTGTCGAAGGAATACCTCGCCGGCGACGTGGACGTGAGCACTCTCGCCCTCGAACCCGACGACGAAAACCTCGACGCCACCTGGATTCTGGGCCGCACGGCCACCGCCCTCGATCCATCGCGTCGCACCGTCACTCTCGACGACGGTGCCGAGCTGACCTCCGACGGCGTCGTCCTCGCCACCGGCTCACGCGCGCGATCGCTTCCCGGTACCGATCACCTCACCGGTGTGCACGTATTGCGTACGATCGACGACGCCGACCGGCTGCGTGCAGATCTCACGCCCGGCGCACGTCTCGTCGTCATCGGCGCAGGCTTCATCGGAGCCGAAGTAGCTTCCACCGCAAGGAAGTTGAGCCTCGAGGTCACCGTCGTCGAAGCCGCCCCGTCACCGCTCGCCGGGCCACTCGGTGCACGATTGGGTAGCGCGGTGGGAAATCTGCACCGCGACAACGGCACCACGTTGATCTGCGGAATCGCCGTCGACGGCCTGACCGGCACCGACCGAGTGACGGGCGTTCGCCTCGCGGACGGCCGACTCCTCGACGCCGACGTCGTGGTTGTCGGCATCGGCGGCATTCCGAACATCGACTGGCTCGGCACCAGCGGACTCGCGCTGGGCAACGGAATCCTGTGCGACGGCGGCGGCGCGACCGCCGTACCCGGAGTGGTCGCAGTCGGCGACTGCGCCGCATGGCTGGATTCGACCGGCGTCCACCGACGCGTCGAGCATTGGGCCGGGGCGTCCGAACGACCCACCGTCGCAGTGGCCACTCTGCTCTCGGGCAGTTACGGCGGCCAACACGTCAAACCTCCGTATTTCTGGTCCGACCAGTACGGGTCACGTATTCAGTTCGCCGGCACCGCCGGACCGGACAGTGAATGCACCATCGAAGAGGGTTCGCCCGAACTCGGGAGTTTCCTCGCCGTGTATCGATCCGACGGACTTCCGGTCGGTGTACTCGGTGTCAATCAAGTTCGATTGTTCACCCGCTGGCGCCGACAGCTCTCGGCTCCCGCTCGCGCGGTCTGAAATCACCCAGGCCGCTGCTCCACCCGTCGTATTCCATTACCCCAGTTGACGTCTCGTCACCGATCCACAAGATCGGCCACGTACGGAGGACCCCTTGACCACCATTCCCGACACCACGCCGCCCGCAACCTCCCTTCCCCTGCCCGAAAGCCTCATCTCCACCCTTCCCGGTCGCTACTACACCGATCCGGCCATCTTCGAGCTCGAGCAGGAGAAGATCTTCGAGGAACTGTGGATCTGCGCGGTCCGTGCCGCCGATCTGGACAAGCCCGGCGCCTTCCGCACCGTGCAGATCGGCCGCGAAAGTGTCATCGTGACGCGCACCCGAACCGGGGCGATCAAGGCCTACCTGAACGTGTGCGCGCACCGCGGTGCTCGAATCTGCATGGAGGACAAGGGCGAAGTCAAACGATCGTTCCAGTGTCCGTACCACGCCTGGACCTACGATCTCGACGGAAAGCTCATCGCAGCACCGAATCTCACCAAGATGCCCGATATCGATCGGGTTCGCTACGGCCTGGCGTCGGTGTCGGTCGAGGAATGGCTCGGGTACGTCTGGGTCAATCTGAGCGACGATCCGGCCTCCTTCGACACCACTGTCGTGCAGGACATCCGTGATCGACTCGGCGACGTCGAGTCGATCGACCGCTACAAGATCGAAGACCTCGGTCTCGGCCGCCGCGTGAGCTACGACGTCAAGGCCAACTGGAAGCTCATCATCGAGAACTTCATGGAGTGCTACCACTGCGCCACAATCCACCCCGAGCTGACCGAGGTACTTCCCGAATTCGCCGACGGTTACGCCGCCCAGTACTACGTGGGCCACGGAGCCGAATTCGGGGAATCCGTCAAGGGATTCACGCTCGACGGTTCCGAGGGACACGACTCCATTCCCGGAATCGCACCCGAACAGGACCGGCGCTACTACGCCATCACCGTCCGGCCACAGGTGTTCGTCAACCTCGTCCCGGATCACGTGATCATCCATCGGATGTATCCACTTGCCGCCGATCGCACTCTGGTGGAATGCGATTGGCTGTACCTGCCCGGAGTCGTCGCATCGGGACGGGATCTGCAGAAATCGGTGGAGTTGTTCCACCGCGTCAATCTGCAGGACTTCGAGGCGTGCGAACGCTGCCAGCCCGCCATGAGCTCACGGAAGTACCGCGACGGCGGAGTGCTGGTGGGCAGCGAACACCACATCGGCATCTTCCACGATTGGCTGAAGAACCGCATCGAGGCCTGACCGCACGCTGCCCCGCACTCGGTGCCGATAGGATCGGTAACCATGAGTGTCGAGGTCGCATCGCCGGGCGCCCCCGGATCGTCGGGGGTGCCGGGCGAACCCGGAGCGACGATGGCCGACGTCGCTTACTCGGCTATCCGCGACAAACTGATCATGCTGACCATCAAGCCGGGTGAGGCCGTCGTCGAATCGGCGTTGTCCACCGAGCTGGGGGTCGGACGCACGCCGGTACGGGAAGCTCTCAAGCGGCTCGAGTACGAGCGCCTCGTCATCTCGCACGCCCGCCGCGGCACTTTCGCCACGGCCATCGACGTCGCCGATCTGGGTGACATCTCCGAAATCCGCCAGCGGCTCGAGCCCCTGGCCGCCGCCAAGGCCGCCACCGCGGCCACCGCAACCCAACGCCAAGTTCTGCTGGGCATGGCCGATCGCACCGAGAAGTTCGAAGCGACGCCGCCGAGCCAACACGACCTGATCAACTGGGACGCCGAAGTGCATCGCACCGTCTACCGGCTGGCGGCGAACCCGGTTCTCGAAGACGCATTGATTCGCTACAACAATCTCGCGACGCGAATCTTCTGGTTGTTCATGGATCGTCTGCCTCCGCTGGCCGACCATGTGGGAACGCACACCGAGCTGCTGCGCGCCATCGCGGCCGGCGATGCCGAGAAGGCCGCGACCATCGCCCGAGCACACGTGACCGAGTTCGACGACGCGGTGCGCGCCGTCATCTAGATCGCCGACTCGGGCCACGCTCCGAGGGGCAACACCACGGCCAAGTGCCTGTTACGTATAGTCGCGGGGGTGGCCAGCGACGATTCGACACGTGCCCCCGAGGGTGGCGTCCAGTCCGTCGACCGCGCATTTCGGGTGCTCGAGGTCGTGGCACGGCTCGGAGAGGCCGGCGTGAGCGCCATCGCCACCGAGATCGGTGTGCACAAATCCACGGTGTCGAGGCTGCTGGCGTCGCTCGAAGAACACGACATGGTGATGCAGACGCACAATCGCGGCAAGTATCGGCTCAGCCTCGGAGTCCTGCGGCTCGCGGCGGCCGTGCCCGAGCGTCTGGAGATCACCGAATACGGCCACGCGGTCTGTGAACGCCTCGCCGGCAAGCTCGGCGAAACGGTCAATATCGCTGTGCTGCGGTCCAATACAGCGGTCCACCTGGACCAGGCCCGCGGGCCGAGTTCGGTGGGAACCCACAACTGGATCGGGGAGCAGACACCGCTGCACGCCACCGCGAGCGGCAAGGTGTTGCTGGCTGCCCTCGACTCCGATACGCGTCAGGACGTCGTGGACGGACTCGACCTCCACCGGTACACCGAGCACACGCTCACCACCAAAGCCGGTCTCACTGCCGAACTCGATGCTGCGGTATCCCTCGGATACGCCGTCGTCGTCGAAGAGTTCGAGACCGGACTCAACGCCATCGCAGCCCCGATTCTCGACTACACCGGCAAGACGACCGCCGCGCTGAGCATCTCGGGACCGGTCTACCGCTTCGACGAGACCAGAATGCGGGCCATCGTCCCAGACGTGCTGGCCGCCGCCGCCGAGATCAGCGAAAAAATGGGCTATCGGGAGTCCTTCATCCCCTCGGCCTGAGCGGCCTCCGCGCACTCCACCACGTTCGTCAACAGCATCGCCCTGGTCATCGGCCCGACCCCGCCGGTGGCTCCACTGAGCCGCCCCGCAATGTGCTCGACGCCGGGGTGCACATCGCCGAGGATGCCCTCGACGGTACGGGTGATTCCCACCGACAACACCGTGGCTCCGGCACTGATCCAGTCCGGTTGCACCAGATGCGCAACACCCGCTGCCGCGATGACCACGTCGGCGGCCCGAGTGTGCGCGGCGGTGTCCACCGTCGCCTCGTGACACATCGTCACGGTGGCGTGTTCGCTGCGACGCGTCAGCATCAAGCCGAGCGGACGACCCACCGTGATTCCACATCCGATGATGCAGAAGCGAGCACCGGTGATCGGAACATCGTGGTGCCGAAGCAGTTCCAATATCCCGCGTGGGGTGCAGGGCAGCGGCCCGTCCATGCCGAGTACGAGCCGACCCAAATTGGTCGGATGCAGCCCGTCGGCATCCTTGCGAGGATCGATCAGCTCGATCACCCGATGGGTGTCGATGTGCGAGGGCAGCGGCAACTGAACGATGAACCCGGTGCACTCGGGATCCTCGTTGAGAGCGTGCACGGCATCTTCGATCTCCTGCTGACTCGCGGTTGCAGGCAACCGGACCTGAATCGAATGCAGTCCCACCTCGGCGCAGTCGCGATGCTTCGCCGCGACATAGGAACGGCTACCCGGATCGTCGCCCACCAGAATCGTGCCCAGACCGGGCCGAATCCCCTGCTGGGCGAGCCGTTCGACGCGGTATCGCAGATCGTCCTTGACGATCGCGCTGACCGCGGTTCCGTCGATCTTGAGCGCTGTGGTCATACTTTCGATTCCTCGGTTCGGCGGGCCGCTGCGATTCTGATATATCAACTGTCGGTCAGGGTACGGTGAGTCGCAGGGACCGGTCAAGAGCCGCGGTATGGGAGGGTCGAGACATGGAGCCCCTGCAGCCAATGCGGCCGGTCGACGTGCAACGGGACGAGCGCGAGGCTGCACCTCGATGGAAGGTGTGGGGTGCCTATATCAGCGGCCCGGCGCTGTACCTGGCGTCGATGTGGATCGACGGAGGTCACGACTGGGCCGTCGTCGCCGGAGTCTGCCTTTTTGTCGTCGGAGCCGCACTCTCCGTCGCGGCGGCGCGACGGGTGTCGCGAGAGAACGCCGGTCGACGCATCCCGTGGATGGGACTCCCGCCGGTCCGGCCGCGCAAGGTCAACTTGCTGGAGACTGTCGGCGCGTCGATGGCGCTGTCCGGTGCCCTGTTGGCGGCGAACAACCTGTCGATTCCGTGGCCGATTTCATTGCCGATCATCGCCTGCGTCTTGATCGGGGCACCCCTGGCGGCACAGGCATGGCACAACTACCGCGTTCGCAAGAGCACGCCCAACCCCTGACCATTCGGGTCATGTGCGAAGTTCGACTTACAGGCCGTGTTCGGAGGACGTATGGATCGGGTAGCGGTTGTCGTACTGCGTCGGGTCGAGGTGAGCGTCCGGGTACGCACGCAGGAACGCGGCGACGAAAACGGCGATCATCGACAACGCGAACGACTTCCCCGGGCAAGACCTCGGGCCCTTGCCGAATCGCATCACCTTGTTAAATCGACTACTGCCCCATGCGCGTTCAGTAGCCTCGCAGTATCGAATGTTGGCCCACTCAGGGCATGAACGGCATTAATGTTCGGCATTCTCAGCGTGTTTCGATGAAGCCGCACCACCCGTTCGCCGACCTTCAGATCGATATCCTCCGTGACCAGGCCGTTAAAGACCGAACCTGACGTGTCGACCCGCAGCGCCTCCATCACCCACGCCCGCACCACCGCCGATGCGCTCACGAGTGCCGGGGCAACCTCACTCACCTGGGTCTTCGACGTCGAATTCGTTGGAGCCGGTATATGTTTCGAGGTCGCGAGCACGGCGGTACGGGTGGTATCCACGGCGGCCACGAACGAGGTCGCCACCGCGTGAGGGCACCCCTGACTCGACGGCCGAACGGACCGAAACGTAACGTCGCACCTATACGCACCATCCGTGCGAATAGCGCACCGAAGGAGCCGTCGATGCCCGATCCCGACTCGACAACCGTTGCCGATGTTCAACTCCTGTACGGCAGGCAGAGCCACGCAATCGATTCCGGACGTGCGACGGAATGGGCGGAGACATTCACCGCAGACGGCGTCTTCGATTCGCCCAGTTACCCCGAGCCCCAGGTCGGTAGCGACCAGCTGACCGCCTTCGCCCAACGCTTCTTCGACAGCGCGGCCGAGGCGAACGAGAGGCATCGGCACGTCATCACGAACATTGCCGTCGATCTCGTGAGCGTCGACGAACTGACAGTCGACTGCTACCTCCAGATTATGGCAACACCGCGTGGTGGCGAGACCCGGCTCCTCCGATTCACGTCGGTCCGGGATCGTGTTGTAAGAGTGGACGATCGGTGGCGCATCCAATACAGGACTGTGTCTCGCGACGACGCCTGACACGACTCCCAACCACCGGCTAACGAAGCAGACGCCCCAACCGCGCCGCCGCAGCGACGACGGCCGCACCGAGTTGCTCTTCGTCGTCGATCTCGAACACCGACGCACCCACGCTCGCCACGGCGTCCCCGCGGTGACCCGGCACCACGGCGGATACCCCGCCGACCGAGGGAATCACTTCGCCGTGGGTGACCGCATATCCGACGCGTCGTGCCTTCGTCACTTCTGCGCGTTCCCCATCCGCCGCAGGCAATGACGCGAGCATTGCCAGGCCGGCGGATCCCCGGTCGATCGGATCGACCTGCCCCCCACGAAATGCCACGTGCACTTTCGCGCCCCGGGGCTCTACGACCATCAAAGCCCGTACTTCCGTTGCATTTTCGCGAACCACGAGATGGACAGTCGCTCCCAACTGGTCTGCCAGTTCTTCGAGAACGGGGCGCGCCACGGTCCGCAGATCTTGCTCGACAGGTTCCGCGAGTGCCACGAGCCCGGCCCCGAGAGCAATTCGCTTGAAATCGTCTCGCCGGCACAGACGATGAGCCTCGAGGGTGCGGACCAGACGGTGAGCGACGGTGCGGTGCACACCGATTCCGTCGGCGATCTCCGTGATGGACAAGCCGTTCGGATGTTCGGCCAGGAGCTCGAGCACGGCGAGGCCGTGGTGCAGCGTTTTCGACATACCTGAATCGATGGACACGGCGTCCGTGCCGTCCCTGCGACCTGAATCGGCATTGGTCATGAGTCGCCCCCTATTGACGAGTGTGAGGTGGACCACCTACAGTTCGATATGAATCGCACACTGCGTGCGATTATCGCACAGTGATTCCGGCCGCCGCAAGGTGTCCCCACACACCGCTTCGTAAACCCGATCGAGATCTTTTGCATGAGGAGAACACCATGAACAACCCCAATCCAGGACGCGTCGTCGATCGCACGATGACTGCGGTCTACCCCGAACTGTCGGGCAAGGTGGCTGTCGTCACCGGGGCCGCCCAGGGAATGGGATCGGTGTTCGCCAAGGGACTTGCGGCGCGCGGTGTACACGTCGTCGGTGCCGACATCAACGACGCTCGGATGAAGGAGACAGCCGAGCAACTCACTACGGAGCTGGTCACCGACTCGCTGGTCGAGCAGCCCGGCACGATCATCGGCGCTCGAGCCGACGTCACCGTCTCCGACGATCACGAAACCCTCGCCCGAACTGCCCTTGCCGAATTCGGACGGATCGACTTCTGGATCAACAACGCGGGGATCTTCCCGTTCGCGTACGCAGCGGACATCACCCCGGAGCAGATGAGTGCCACGCTCAGCGTGAATGTCGAAGGTGTGCTGTTCGGTTCGCAGGCAGCGGCTCGCCACATGCGCGGGGGCGGCGCAATTGTCAACATGTCCTCGGTGTCCGCACTTCGTGTCCGCAAGGGCCGCGGCGCCTACTGCACGTCCAAAGCAGCAGTTGCTCACCTCACGGAGTCCCTCGCCGTCGAGTTCGGTGACCTCGGCATTCGCGTCAACTCCATCGCACCCGGCTACATCGACACCGAAATGACTCGGTGGGTGCAGGAAGATCCGGCAGCGCTCGCCACAGCACTCGATTCGGTTCCCTTGCACAGACTGGGAGCACCGGAGGAAGTCTTCGGGCCGCTTCTGTTCCTCCTGTCGGACAGTGCTCGCTACGTGACCGGACACAGCATTGCGGTCGACGGCGGATCACGTCATGTCTGACACCGACTACGACGTCATCGTCATCGGTGGCGGCGGCGCGGGGCTCGCAGCCGCTGTGACAGCGGCCGAGAACGGCGCATCCGTCATTCTTTTCGAGGCTCGCAAGGAACTGGGCGGATCGACGGCCCTGTCGGCCGGATTGTTCACTGCGGCAGCGACCAGCGTTCAGCGCGCACTCGGGATCGACGACAGCGCCGAGAAGTACTTCCAGCACTACATGGATCTCAATCAGTGGATGCTCAAACCCGGTCTGATCCGGACCTTCTGCGAGCAGGCAGGACCGACACTGGAGTGGCTGCTCGAACTCGGATTGGACATTCCCGCCCGGATATCCGGCAACGCACACCAACCAGGTTTGAGCCAAGCAGGCGTCGAGGACATCTGGCGAGGCCATGTTCCGAAAGACCAGGGCTTCGGCCTCGTTCAGGTTCTGGACGCCGCGCGGCGCAGGCACGGAATCGAGGTTGTTCTCGACACCCGTGTCCAAGCGCTACTGATCGAGCAAGAGCGGGTCGTGGGAGTCGTTGCCGATGACGTCGAACTCCGTTCTGCGGCAGTGGTCGTGGCCTCGGGAGGCTTTGCCCGAGACCCAGCGCTTGTCGATATTCACTACCCGGCTGCCAACCGCGCGGGTTCCTCACTTTTCGTCGTTGCAGCCGAGGGCAGTCGCGGTGACCATCTTCGCTACGCGCAATCGGTGGACGCGTCGGTAACCGGTGACGGATGGGGACTCATGCTGCCCACCGTCTACTTTCAGCGCTACCACCACTGGCAGTCCGGGTTTCCCCCGAAATCACGCATCCACGTCAACGCCGCGGGACGTCGATTCATGGACGAAGACGCCTCGTATGCGGTCTCGACTGGAATCATCGAGGCCCAGGGCGGCTCGGCGTGGATGGTCTTCGACGATCACGCACGGCAAAATCTTCCTGCAGGATATGCTGATTGGGCACCCGATCGCATCCAGGACGAGGCAGACTCCGGCCGAACGCTTCGCGCAGCCACCCTCACGGAGCTGGCCGAGCTCATGGCCGTGCCTGCCAGAGCTCTCGATTTCACGATCGAGCGATGGAATGCTCATCTGCCCCATGGCGAGGATCCTGACTTTCTTCGCCATCGGACATTGAAGAACAAGGGCAGCACATCGAATCCCGAACCCATCGGGACCGCCCCCTTCTATGCCGCACGCATCCTTCCCGCCGAATTGGTCTGCACACATGCAGGTTTGGAGATCGATTCCGATTCCGCTGTGTTGACAACACGTGGCACCCGCGTGCCCGGCCTGTTCGCCGCAGGCGAGGCTGGAGCCGGAGTTCTCGGGCAGCGGTACGTCGGTGGCGGCAACGCTGTGGCGAATGCCTTGACCATGGGCCGGATTGCCGGTCGAAACGCTGCCCTTCACACCGTCGACGCTCAGCCGCTGACGGCCTGACCCCCTGACCTCGAGGACACCGATGACTACGAACGATCGCGCCGCGCAGCCCGAGTCGGACGCACGAACCCCCGGGACGAACCCGCCACAATCTCCCTTGACCGTCATCCGAGCCGCCGTCGTCGGAACCGTCGTCGAGTACTACGACTTCGGCATCTACGGCTACATGGCCACCACCATCGCCGCGCTGTTCTTCGTCTCCGACGATCCGACGGCCGCACTTCTCGGTACCTTCGCGGCGTTCGCCGTCGCCTTCTTCCTGCGAGTTCCAGGCGGAATCTTCTTCGGACACATAGGCGACAAGTACGGCCGCAAGAATGCGTTGTCCTGGACCATCCTGCTGATGGTGATCGCAACCGCCGGAATCGGACTGCTCCCCACGTACGTCACGCTGGGAGTTTGGGCCACCTCGGTTCTCGTCCTGTGCAGATGCCTTCAGGGATTCGCTGCCGGTGGTGAACTCGGAGGCGCGAACGCATTCGTGTCCGAGTCCGCGCCGACACGGTGGCGAGCGACCCAGACGTCGATGGTCAACACCGGAACATATATCGGGTCCCTGCTTGCCTCACTCTGCGCGCTGGCACTGAACTCGGTGTTCACCGACGAACAGATCCTGTCCTGGGCATGGCGAATCCCGTTCCTTCTCAGCCTCGTGATCGGCGGCGTCGGCATCTGGATCAGGAACCGTCTCGACGACACTCCGGAATTCAAGGAACTCGAGGACAAGGGAGAGACGAAGAAGCTTCCTATCTCGGAGCTACTGAGCACCTCCGGCGGCAGCGTCGTGAAGATCATCCTGCTCGGCGCGCTCATCACGGGTGGCTACTACATCGCCTCGGTCTATGCTGCTACGTACCTCAGGACCGAGGGCGGCCAGACCTCGCAGGCAGCGTTTCTGTCGACCTCGCTCGCCTTGGTTCTCGGAGTGATCACCCTGCCCATCTCGGGCTACATGGCCGACAGGTACGGCCGGAAGCCCGTTCTGTTCGCGGGTAGCTTCGCAGCCATCGTTCTCGGTGTCCCCATGTTCATGATGATGGCCGGCGGCACACTGTGGCAGGCCGTCGTCGGACAGTCGGTGTTGTTCATCGCGGTATCCGTCGTCAACGGTGCCTCGTACGTGACGTACGTGGAAATGCTCAAGACCTCGGTGAGGTACACCGGTCTGGCATTGGGCAACAACACCACCAACATGTTGCTCGGTGGCACAGCGCCTTTCATCGCGACGTACCTGATCTCGCTCACCGGAAACCCGCTCGCACCCGCCGGCTACTTCGTGTTCTGCGCCGTCGTCACCTTCGCCACGGTCTTCTTCGTGACCGAGACGAAGGGGACCGAACTGAAAACCGAGTGAGAGGCCCCCTCGTATGAACTTCGAGAACAAGACGATCGTCGTCACCGGTGCAGGGAGCGGCATGGGCCGCGTCGAATCGGAGATGCTCGCAGCCCGGGGAGCAAAGGTCTGGGTCACCGACATCTCCACGGCCACAGGTGACGCCGTCGTGAAGGGCATCATCGATGCCGGTGGCCGAGCGGAGTTCTATCAGCTCGACGTTACCGAACCGCACTCGTGGACCGAACTGGCGAAATCGATCGAGACATCCGATGGTGCCCTCGACGGACTGGTCAACAACGCCGGTGTCAGTCACCGAGCTGGGATCGAGGAGACGACCGTCGACGACTGGCGCCGCGTCATGAACATAAATCTGAGCTCGGTATTCTATGGAATGAAAGCCTGTGCGCCACTTCTGAAACAGGGTGGCGGTGGCTCTATCGTCAACGTGTCCTCGATCGCCGGGATGCTCGGCTATTTCGCAGCGGGATACGGCGCGAGCAAATGGGGGGTGCGTGGCCTGTCGAAGGTAGGAGCACTCGAGTTCGCCGAATACGGAGTTCGAGTTAACTCGATCCACCCCGGCCTGGTCGACACACCATTACTGCATTCCGGCTCAACGGCTTTCGTAGAGACAAGCCTGCAATCGGTACCCGCGGGGCGCGTCGCCGACGCCGAAGAAATCGCAGAATCGGTCGCGTTCCTGCTGTCGGATTCATCGCAATACATTACCGGCACAGAAATTGTCGTCGACGGTGGCCTGACCTCCGGCGGGATCTACCACCGCATTACCAACGAGTTGAAAGCTGGTTGCTGATGTCGAGTGAAGACCGAGTGGCGATCACCGAGGTGCTGTATCGATACGCCCGGGCTGTAGACCGCAAGGACTTCGAGAGCCTGAGAAGGTGCTATTTCCCTGACGCCGTCGACCACCACGGGGGCTATATCGGCACGATCGACGGTCTGATCGAGGACATCGAGCTTCGTCATCGAACCATCGACAGCTCGATGCACTTCATAACCAACGTCATCATCGATCTGAAACCTTGCGAACAGGTGGCCGACGTCGAGTCCTACTGCCTGTGCTACTTGCGGCAAGAACCCGAGATCGGATCGTCGACGCAGGTCTTGACGACCGTGAAATGCCGATACGTGGACCGCCTCGAAAGACGGGACAACGAGTGGCGAATAGCCGATCGAGTAGTCGTGTTCGACGAATCCCTCTGCACCACTATCGAAAACGTGCTCGACCCGTCTTGGATCACCTCCCGCCGTTCCCAAGCCGACCCGGTCTTCGCACGTAGGGACCGAAACAGCAGGTGACAAGTTGCCGACGCCAAGATCCGTTGGGTATCTACTATGGAGTCGGCATCATCGTCTACCCGCGCTGACAGGTTCGATCGCCGCGTTCGCGCTGCACTCGATTGGAGACTCGGTGAAACGTAAGTCCGCTTCCCAGTCGATGTTCCGTGACGGAGCCGGAAACCTGGCGTTGATTGCGGGCATCGTCGCAGTCGTCTGCGCGTTCGTGCCGTTCGTCGGAGACTTCGTGACCATCCCGGCCGGAGTGATCGCGGTGGTCAGTGGCTGGATCGGTCTCGGCCGCGCAGTCGAGGGCGACGCGTCCAACGGTCGCGACGCCGTGATCGGTGCGGCGCTCGGTGGCATCGGATTGTTCGTCGTGTTCCTGACCTTCGCGGCCTCGTCCATGTGACCGCGACCGTCCCGCCCGGTAGCGGCGGGCCGGGTCGGACTACGCGCCGAGCTCCTTTTTCGCGATCTTTCCGACGGAGTTCTTCGGTAGAGCGTCGTGGACGACTGTCCGACTCGGTCGCTTGAACTTGGCCAGGCTCCGCGCGCAGTGCGCGTCCAGCTCGTCGACCGAGATACTGCGACCGGCTCGTGCCACGACGTGTGCGACGGGCACCTCCCCGTAGACCGGATGCGCCTCGCCGACGACGGCCACTTCCAGGACGTCGGGATGGGATTGCAGGACATGTTCGATTTCGCTCGGCGCGATGTTCTCGCCGCCGCGAATGATCATGTCCTTGAGTCGATCCACCAAGACGAGATAGCCGTCCTCGTCGAGGACTCCGATGTCGCCGGTGTGCAACCACCCCTCTCGAATGGTCTTTGCGGTCACGTCCGGCAGGCCCAGGTATCCCTGCATGACCGTCTCGCCGCTCACCAACACTTCACCGGTCCGGCCAGGAAGGGAGCTCGGACCGTCGGGTGTATCGATCGCAATGTCGATACCGGGTAGCGCGATGCCGACCGTGCCCGGCTTTCGAATCCCGTTCGGCGGGTTGATCGTTGCCGCCACAGTGCATTCCGACAGGCCGTACCCTTCGACGACCGGCACGCCGAAGATCGATTCGAATGACGCGATCAGGCCGGCAGGCATGGGCGCTGCTCCACAGATGACGAATCGAAGCGACGAGATGTCGCGGTCGGTCGATCCACGGTCCGCAAGCAGTGAGTACATGGTGGGCACTGCGGAGAAGTAGGTGGGCCGGACGGTCTCCACGTTGTCCCAGAACGTGTCCGGCGAGAAACGTGGGGCGATGTGCACACGTCCACCGGCTCGCAGCGGAGCGACCGAGCCGACGACGAGTCCGTTGCAGTGGAAGAGTGGAAGCACCAGCAGGCTCGTATCGACATCGGTCAATTCGCAGGCCGTCACGATCGCGGCGCTCATTCGGTCGACGTTGCGATGAGTCAGCACACAGCCTTTCGGCCGCCCCGTCGTTCCCGAGGTGTAGACGATCAAGGCCGGTGCCGAGCTGTCGGCAGGCCCCGATCCACGATGCGTGCCGTCCAACTGCGGCGTGCGGGGACGACGATCGCGGGAGTCCACGTCGATGAACGAAATACCCTGCGCGCGGCCGAGAGTGCAGGCTTGCCCGCTACCGACGAGCACGCGGGCGGTCGAGTCCTCGAGTTGATAGCGCACCTCGTCGTCGGTGAGTGCGGGATTGACGGGAGTCAACGTTGCTCCCAGCACCCATGCCGCGAACATCGTGGTGATGATGTCGATGCGATTCGGAAGCAAGACTGCAACCACATCACCCGCTCCCACCCCCGCGTCGACGAGTTCGGCGGCAACCGAGTCGACTTCGAGCCCGAACTCGGCATTGCTCAACCAGGTGGAGTCGTCGGACAGACACGCGCCGTCCGGGTCGTTGTCGATCCGGCGGTACATGGCCTGCAGAACCGGCGAGGAGGCGTCGAGAATTGGCAGCATGTGACGTAGGTTACGGATTGCCCATTTGAAAGACTTCGGTCCAGCAGCACAAAAACCGCGGATTATTTGTAGCCCGAAACGAAAAGGAACACCCGTGCCGACACCTGCCGACATCTCGCCCGCCTCCGCCGAGGCGGTGCGCACTCACGTGGCCGCGGTTGCCGCGCACCTCAATGCCCGGCTGGCAGATGTCGTGGCGCAGATGCGCACGACACTCGCGTCGCGCATCACGGAACTGAACAACGAACCATCGCTGATCGAGCTGCTGGGATCGAGTATCGAGGGCAACGTCGACACGATCCTGCACGCTCTGCAGCACGACATCGGCGGTGCCGGATTCGAGCCGCCGGCGGCGGCCATCGAATATGCGCGCCGCCTGGCTCAGTGGGGCGTGCCGGTCAATGCCTTGGTTCGCGCCTATCGACTCGGACAGCAATTTCTGCTCGATCGAGCGTTCGAGACCTCGATGTCGCTGGCCGCGCCGGACCCGGTCCGAATGGAAGCGCACCGCGTGATCGTCGATTCGGTGTTCGACTACATCGACTGGATCTCGCAACGGGTGGCCGCGGTGTACGAGACCGAGCGGGAGTCCTGGCTGGCGGATCGCGAGAATGCTCGACTCGATGCGGTACTCGATCTCCTGAACGGCAAGGGGTCGGTGGACGTCGTCGAGCGAGTGACCGGGTATCGACTGCGCGGACGCCACCTGGCCGTCGTGGCCTGGGTCAGCGAGTCCGCCGTTCGCGGCGACCGGATGCGCAGGTTCACCACCACCATCCGCGCTCTGGCGGCGGACTTGGACAGTCCGGCCCCTCCCCTGGTGGTCGGACGCGACGGCGCTACCGCGTGGGGATGGATTCAGGTTCCATCGAACGACACGGATCTCGCCGTCGTTCTCGATCGCATCAACACTCGACCGCGGACCGAGGACGCACCCCTGTTGGCGGCCGGGGCCATCGGACTCGACGCGGCCGGGTTCGTCACGTCCTACCGACAGGCTCAGCGCGCCCATCACGTGGCCGTTCTGGGTGGCCGAGGCCGAACGATCGAACGCTACGACGACCCCGGGTTGGCCGTGGTGGACCTGTGCGCTCGCGACCCGTCGGCATTGCAGGCCTGGGTCCTGAGCGTGCTGGGACCGCAGTTGGCTGCCGACACCACACATGCCGAACGATTGCGCACCACGTTGCGGATCTACCTTGCGTGCGAACGGAGCCTCTCCGCGGCGGCTGCGGTGATGACGATGCACAAGAACTCGATTCGCTACCGCGTCGACAATGCCGAGAAGCTGCTCCCCCGGCCACTGTCCGACGACCGACTCGCCGTCGAGGTTGCCCTCACCGCATGTCAGTGGCTCGGGGCTCGGATCCTCTCCTGAGGGTGCACTTTGTGTCGGCGTCACAAAAACGAAGGTGAGCCTCGGGTCGGCGAACCATTGGGACCGCCGATAGGAACCCCGTAGCTTTCTGTGGTGCAGGACACAGTCCGATGGTTGCGTCACCGCGACCCGAGCCTCGGGCGAAAGGGCTGACTCCTGCTCCTTCATCCTCAGCGCTCGCTACAGAAAGCTCACTCATGGGATTCAAGAACGGACAGTTTCCACCTGTCGACCTCGAAACCTTCCTCGACCGGCCCCTGCTGGAACGAGTGAAAACCCTTGCACTGCATTGGGTCGACTACGGCTTCGGCTCGCCGAAGGTCATCCCCACCACCTACGTCGTCAAGCTCCTGGTGCTCTACATCGGGATCGGCCTGACTCTGGCGACACTGAGTTCCGGCGTCGGGATGCCGTGGGACGTCGGCTCGTGGTGGGACGACATGATCGTCTACCAGAAGTTGGTCTACTGGACGATGCTGCTCGAAACCGTCGGACTCGCGGGGTCATGGGGACCGATCGCCGGCAAGTTCAAGCCGATGACAGGCGGAATCCTGTTCTGGGCGAAACCGGGGACCGTTCGGATGCCTCCGTGGCCGGGCAAGGTGCCGTTCACCTCGGGTGACACCAGGACGCCGCTGGACGTCGTGCTGTATCTCGCTCTCCTGGTGAGTCTGTTCGTCCCCGTCATCGCGCCCGGAACACCGCCCGGTGCATTTGCCTCGATCCTGCCCGAGGGCATCGGCAACCTCGTCGATCCACGCTGGGCGATCGCGCCGGTCTTGCTCACCATCGTTGTGGGCCTTCGCGACAAGACGATCTTCATCGCTGCCCGCGCCGAGCAGTACGGTCCTGCGATAGTCCTGTTCGGTCTCGTGGGAATTCTCGGTGACAACGCCATCGTGGACCTCGTCGTCGGACTGAAGCTGCTCATCTTCTCGGTGTGGGTCGGGGCCGGCATCTCGAAATTCGGTGCACATTTCGCCAACGTCGTTCCGCCCATGGTCTCGAACAGCCCCTGCATTCCCACGCGCTGGGCCAGGCGCAAGCACTACCGGAATTTCCCGGACGACATTCGTCCCTCGGCAACGGCCAAATTGATCGCGCACGTATTGGGCACCACCGTCGAGATCGCGGTACCGGTCGTGTTGCTGCTCACCACCAACACGACCGTCGCACTCGTCGGAGCACTTCTCATGGTGGCATTCCACCTGTTCATCATTTCGACGTTCCCGCTGGCGGTCCCACTGGAGTGGAATCTGTTGTTCGCCTACGCAGCAGTCTTTCTCTTCGTCGGACACCCTGCAGGACACGGATTCTCGATCTTCGACGCCTCCCCGTGGTTCGTGGCGACAGCGCTGGTGTGCTTGTTCTTCTTCCCGGTTCTGGGCAACCTCCGACCGGACCTCGTGGCCTTCACGCCCTCGATGCGCCAGTACGCGGGCAACTGGGCCTCCGGTCTGTGGGCGTTCGCACCGGGTGCCGAGGACAAGCTCGATCAGATCGTGCGCCCCACCCGCAATCAGGTACGACAGCTCGAAGCCATGGGTTACCCGCCTGCCGTCGCCGAGATCACGATGCAACAGACCATCGCATGGCGCTCTATGCACAGTCAGGGCCGCGGATTGTTCTCGCTTCTGATCCGCAACGTTCCCGACATCGATCGATGGACGGTGCGTGAAGGCGAATTCGCCTGCAACTCGATTCTCGGTTTCAACTTCGGCGACGGCCACCTGCACGACGCCTCCCTCATCGCAGCGATTCAGCGACGCTGCAACTTCGAGCCGGGCGAGTTCGTGGTGGCCTGGGTCGAATCGCAACCCATCCATCGAAAGACGCAGTCCTACAAGCTCATCGATGCCGCCCTCGGCGTGATCGAAACCGGCACGTGGAACGTCGACGACGCGGTGTCCGCCCAGCCGTGGCTACCCGACGGCCCCATCCCCATGTCGGTGACGTGGCGGCGTCGCGCAGACTCGACAACCGCTCGACACTCGGCACCGGAGGCGTCGTCAGCGACGGCCGGTGCTGGAGAATCGACATCATGACGCGATCCGCGACGATAGTGGGCAGCGGCCCGAACGGGCTTGCCGCTGCACTTGCTCTGGCACGCGACGGCATACACGTCACCGTGCTGGAGGCAGAGAGCGAGATCGGCGGCGGCACCCGTAGCCACCGGCCTTTCACCACCGTCGATCTGCTCGTCGATCACTGTGCCGGTTTCCATCCGATGGCGGTGGGTTCACCCGCCCTGGCCGGTCTCGAGCAACACGGACTGACGTGGCGGTGGCCCGAGATCGATTGTGCTCATCCGCTTCTCGACGACGCGGCAGCACTGCTCCATCGATCGATAAACGAGACTGCTGTGGGCCTGGGTGCGGACGGCAAACGATGGAAGGCACTGTTCGGGCAACCGTCGTCGTCGTACGACAGACTGTCCGCAGACCTACTCGGACCGGTCGTGCACCTGCCCCGACATCCACTGCTGCTGGCGAGATTCGGTGCGCCGACTGCTCTGCCCGCTGCGGTGTTGTCACGGGTGTTCGCCACGCCGCAGGCGCGGGCACTGTTCGTCGGAGCAGCGGCACACGCGATGCGGCCGTTGACCGAAGTGTTCTCCTCCGCCATCGGGGTGGGAATCCTGACCGCCGGACACCACAACGGATGGCCGGTGGCGGAGGGCGGAACCGCGGCGATCACACGGGCGATGCACTCCGCGCTCATCGAACTGGGAGCAACCGTGCAGACCTCGACGCGGGTTGCCTCACGAGCCGATCTGCCGTCGTCGGACATCACGATCTTCGACACGACGCCGTCCGTGGTGGCCGACGTACTCGGCCAGGAACTCACGACGCGTACACGTCGCTCCTACAACAGGTTTCGGCACGGACCAGCTGCGTTCAAGGTCGACCTCGCGGTGCGCGGTGGAGTCCCGTGGACCGACCCCAGGGTCGCACAGGCCGGCACTGTGCACGTGGGAGGTAGCGCCGAGGACACCGTCGCAGCCGAGGCGGCCGTCGCTGCAGGACGAATGCCCGATCGGCCGTTCGTCCTCGTCGGGCAGCAGTTCGTCGCAGATCCTCAGCGCGCGGACGGAGACGTCGTACCGCTGTACGCATACGCCCATGTTCCCGCCGGCCTCGACCACGATGTCACCGACGTCGTGATCGACCGCATCGAACAGTTCGCACCGGGCCTGCGTTCGCGAATTGTGGAGACAGTCACCACGTCTCCGCAGAGCTTCGCCGAAGGAAACGCGAATTTCGTCGGCGGCGACATTCTGTGCGGTACGTCGTCGCCGACACAATTGCTCCTCGGACCACGGCCCGGCCGAGACCCGTACCGCACGGGAACGCCGGGGTTCTATCTGTGCTCTGCGGCAACTCCCCCCGGACCCGGTGCACACGGCATGGCGGGACTGAATGCAGCGCGACGAGCTCTGGATGACCTGCTGAAGCGCTGAAACAGCGACACAGCAATACCTTTCGCCTTCTCTGTCGTCAGCGAGAAGGCACTACCTCTGCTTTCCCACGGAAGGACCGAACACAATGCCAATCGACGAATCTCTCCACGGCAAGGTCGCACTCGTCACCGGTGCCGGGGCAGGCCTCGGCGCCGCCATAGCGCGGCGACTGGCCTCCGACGGCGCACAGGTGGTCGTCTCCGACATCGATCTCGACGCCGCTCGCCAGGTGGCGTCTTCGATCGACGGTGCGATCGCTGTCGCGACAGACGTCACCGACGAGGATCAGGTTCGATCTCTCGTCGAGCAGACCGTCGAACACTTCGGCAACCTGCACATAGCAATTCCGAATGCCGGTGTCGGCGAGGTCAGAGCGATCGCACAGATGTCGTACGCCGATTGGCGGCGTACCACCGCAGTCAACCTCGATGGCGTGTTCCTGACCATCCGATATGCCGCACCCGCGATCGCAGCATCCGGCGGCGGCTCCATCGTCACCATCAGCTCGATCACCGCGACGGCAGGTTCGGCGCTGCTCGCGCCCTACGCCGCCAGCAAGGCCGCGGTGAGAAATCTGACCGAAACCGCCGCAACGGAGTTCAGAGCGCAGGGTGTTCGAGTCAACGCTGTGCTGCCAGGGTTCATCGATACCGCTCTGGTCACCAAGGCAGCCCCCGAATTCGAGGCAGCTCTGGGGCTACCGGAAGGAGGGTTCGACACCCTCATCGCCGACAAACAAGGGCGCTACGGCACACCGGAGGAAGTAGCAGCAGCTGTCGCGTTCTTCGCATCGCAACAGTCGTCCTGGTGCACGGGGAGCAGCCTCGTCCTGGACGGCGGACTGGTCGGCTCACTGCTCTGAACGCCTGACGGGGTTCGAGGAGCGAGGGCGCATCCGTGGCGTTCCGGTTCGAGTCGGCGTGGGGCCCAGGTGTGGAAACCGCTCACGCGGGTAACCGATGGACAAGGAGCAGTTCACGCGGCCGCCAAAACCTCTGTTATATCGCGCGTTTCGCGATCGGAGCAGCGCACACAACCGAAGGATCCTCAAATGTCCAACAGAAATACCCTCATCCGTTCGCTACACGATCTCGGTGCTGCTGCCTGGTTCGGCGGTTCGCTCATGGGTGCCGTCGGCGTGAACGGTGCTGCCACTGCGGTTCAGGATCCGCGAGACCGCGCACAGGTTGCCGCGGCAGGGTGGGCGAAATGGGCTCCGGTCAACGCCGCGGCCATCGGTGCACATCTCATCGGCGGCGCAGGCATACTCATGGCCAACCGCGGCCGGGCTCGTCATCAGCAGGGTGTCACCGCCAATACCAACTTGAAAATCGCCGTTACCGGTGCCGCCCTCGCCGCCACTGCATACAGCGGTGTCCTCGGCGCGAAGACGACCAAGGCTCAGGGTCATTCGATCGATTCGGCAACCGAGCCGTCAGCAGGTACCCCACGCGAGGCCGCCGCGGCACAGAAGCAATTGAAGTACCTCCAGTGGGCATTGCCGGTCCTGACCGGAACTCTCGTGGTGCTGGGTGCTCAGCAGGGTGAGCAGCAGAGGCCGACCGAAATCTTGTCGGGAATCGCAGGAAAGCTGGTCGCCCGCGCGTAGAAACACGCGAATGTGCCCTACCCCGTCGCAGCCATTGCGGCGGGGTCGGACTTGTTGGGGCAGTGCAGACTTCGGCGTGCAAGGTTCGGCGGTCAAGGGGGCCTAGGAATTCCAGCGAAGACTGGGGGTCATCGCGATGTCGGTCACTTGCTGGACCGTCAACACAGGGTCGGCGGATACATCGACGATGCTGCCGTCGGTCCCGTATACCTCTACGCGACTGCCTCTCTCGGATGATCTCAGATCGACGACTGTACCGTCACTCAGTGTCCGACGCTCATCGACCTGTCCGGCAAAACATGGACCGGCAGATTGGTCGGATGTCGACAGCCTCACGTTCAGGTCACCCACGGCTCCGCCCAGCGAGATACGCCCATACGCAGAGGCGCTGAAGTCGAATGTCAGCGGTGGGAACATGGCATCGGGTTCTACCGTGGTCCCGGCGGGAAGGGCTCGCGCCAAAGCGGCCGACTGGGCCGAAGCGTCGAACCCCGCCGGGGCGGAATCCGGTCCGACAATGGCGTAGTTGATTCTCTGCATGTCCTCGGGTTGGACGACCTCCGCACAGCCGGGTATCGACACGGCGTCGGGTTGCGGATCGTGGAGAAGACCGGCGACTACGACGCCTGCTGCCACGGTGCCGACGATCACCGAGACTGTCGTCCACACCGACTTCGGGTCACCTGGGCTGGCCATCCTGCCAGTGTCCACCGCCGGCGACGACCCCCATCGTCCGGGTCGCGCTGCGTCGCAGGCTTTACCGCCGGGACCGTTCGGCAAACCCCGACCCCACTGCTCCGACCGCGAACACCGCTGCGGTCAGCACGATGTTCGGCCACAGACCGAAGCGGGGGTCGAGTGCCCACTCCCGCGGCACGAGATTCTCGACGTTGTAGAGGTTGGACACCAGACTCGCAGCGACGGCGACAACACCGATTGCCACCAGCAACCGTGACCGCAGATCGCAAATCGCTCGCGTGCCCTCCTAGGCGAGACAAGCACACCTTACGTCCGGTTTCTTTTCAACGGGTGTGCTTTCGACCAATCTGCACGCCGTCTACCAGGCCGCACATTGAGTGCCACAAATCTCAAACTGAGACGGATGAGACGTAGATCACGGTGTTCAATCATGTGCACATCTTCCCGAGAAGGTCGACAACCCCTGCCGACCTCGCATCCAGGAGGCGCACATTGAGTAGGCAAAGCCTTACCAAGGCACACGCGAAGATTTCGGAGCTGACGTGGGAACCCACGTTCGCTACCCCTGCTACTCGCTTCGGCACGGACTACACGTTCGAGAAAGCACCCAAGAAGGACCCACTCAAGCAGATCATGCGGTCCTACTTCCCCATGGAGGAGGAGAAGGACAACCGCGTGTACGGCGCGATGGACGGTGCCATTCGCGGCAACATGTTCCGCCAGGTCCAGCAACGCTGGCTCGAGTGGCAGAAGTTGTTCCTCTCGATCATTCCGTTCCCCGAGATTTCGGCGGCCCGTGCGATGCCGATGGCGATCGACGCCGTGCCGAACCCCGAGATCCACAACGGCCTTGCCGTTCAGATGATCGACGAGGTGCGTCACTCGACGATTCAGATGAATCTCAAGAAGCTGTACATGAACAACTACATCGACCCGGCCGGCTTCGATATGACCGAGAAAGCGTTCGCGAACAACTACGCGGGCACCATCGGCAGGCAGTTCGGCGAGGGCTTCATCACCGGTGATGCCATCACGGCGGCAAACATCTATCTGACGGTGGTGGCGGAGACGGCGTTCACCAACACCTTGTTCGTGGCCATGCCGGACGAGGCCGCCGCCAACGGCGACTACCTGTTGCCGACGGTGTTCCACTCGGTGCAGTCCGACGAATCACGGCACATCTCGAACGGGTACTCGATTCTGCTCATGGCCCTCGCCGACGAGCGAAATCGTCCTCTCCTGGAACGCGATCTGCGTTACGCCTGGTGGAACAACCACTGCGTCGTCGACGCGGCCATCGGCACGTTCATCGAGTACGGCACCAAGGATCGACGCAAGGACCGCGAAAGCTACGCCGAGATGTGGCAGCGGTGGATCTACGACGACTACTACCGCAGCTACCTGATCCCGCTCGAGAAGTACGGCCTGACGATCCCCCACGACTTGGTCGAAGAAGCGTGGAACCGGATCACGAACAAGGGCTACGTGCACGAGGTCGCGCGATTCTTCGCCACCGGTTGGCCGGTCAACTACTGGCGCATCGACACCATGACCGACACGGACTTCGAGTGGTTCGAGCACAAGTACCCCGGCTGGTACAGCAAGTACGGCAAGTGGTGGGAGGAGTACAACCGGCTCGCGTACCCGGGGATCAACAAGCCGATCGCATTCGAGGACGTCGGCTACCAGTACCCGCACCGCTGCTGGACGTGCATGGTGCCGGCCCTCATCCGCGAGGACATGGTGGTCGAGAAGGTCGACAACCACTGGCGCACTTACTGTTCGGAGACGTGCTACTGGACCGACGCAGTTGCCTTCCGCGGCGAGTACGAGGGTAAGGAGACGCCGAACATGGGTCGTCTCACCGGTTTCCGTGAATGGGAGACACTGCACCACGGCAAGGATCTCGCCGACATCGTCTCCGATCTCGGCTACGTCCGCGACGACGGCAAGACCCTCGTCGGTCAGCCACACCTCGATCTGGATCCGAAGAAGATGTGGACACTCGACGATGTCCGCGGGAACACCTTCCAGAGCCCGAACGTGTTGCTGAACCAGATGACCGAATCGGAGCGGAACGCGCACATCGCCGCGTACCGAGCCGGCGCGACCATGCCTGCCTGATCACAGACTCGGTGGGCAGCGGCCGATCACGGGCGCTGCCCACCGCATCCAGCACGATCACTTTCTTTCGATTCAGGAGAACCCCTCGTGGCCGACACACACCGAATCACGTTCGACCCGGTCGACATCGAGATGGAAGTCCGAGAGGACGAACACATTCTCGACGCGGCCTTCCGACAAGGAATCCACCTGATGCACGGCTGTCGCGAAGGACGTTGCTCGGCGTGCAAGTCGTTCGTTCTCGACGGAGACATTCAGATGGAGGGCCACTCCACTTTCGCGTGCAACGAAGCAGAACAGGACGAGGGATTCGTACTACTCTGTCGTACAAAGGCTTACAGTGATTGCACCATCGAGCTGCTCAATTTCGACGAAGACGAACTACTCGGCGGAATTCCGATTCAGAACGTCACCACCCGCGTCGTCTCGGTCGAGTCGGTCACCGCCGACATCGTGGCCCTACGCCTCGAACCGATCGAGCCCGAGGTGTTCGAGTTCAAACCGGGCCAGTACGCCGATCTGCAGATCCCCGGCACCGACGAGTTCAGATCCTTCTCCATGGCGTCGACACCGTCGACGCCGAACCAGGTCGAATTCCTCATCAAGAAATATCCGGGCGGCGTATTCGCAGCCTTGCTGGACGACGGAATTTCGGTCGGCGACAGCATTTCCCTGACCGGACCGTACGGCTCCTCGACCCTCAAGGACGGTCACGTCCTGCCCGTGGTCTGCATCGGCGGTGGTGCCGGCATGGCACCCGTCCTGTCGCTGGTCCGGCACATGAGCGAGTCCGGCAACACCCGTCCCGTGCACTTCTACTACGGCGCGAGAACCCCGGCCGACCTGTTCTACGTCGACGAGATCATCTCCCTCAGTGCAGGTTTGGTCGACTTCACCTTCGTGGCGTGCGTATCCGACGCAGCGGGAGTCGCATCCTCGGGATCCTTGTCGATCGAAGAGGGAAACGTCACCGACGTCGTACGTCGTCTCGAACCCGACATCGCCAAAGCCGAGGTCTACCTGTGCGGACCTCCCCCGATGGTCGACGCTGCGTTGGACCTCCTCGACGTGTGCGGAACGCCGACGGACCAGATCTTCTTCGACAAGTTCACCAGCCCTGCCTTCGACTAGTTCACCGCCGAGACCGGGCACGCGCACCACGAACACCAGCCCCTACCTCAACCGAGAGGCCAGACATGACTGCCACCACAGACTCGACTGCCACGACGGAGCCGAAGCAACGCAGCTTCCCCACAATCGAATTCACCGATTCCGAGGCCGGAGCCAAGGAGTTCCCCAGTTCGAGAAGCCGTACGTACAGCTACTACACACCGGCCAAACGTCGGGCCACGATGTACGAGGACGTGACCGTCGACGTTCAGCCGGACCCGGATCGGCACCTCACGCAAGGGTGGATCTACGGCTTCGGCGACGGCCCGGGCGGTTACCCACAGGAGTGGACGGTCGCGAAATCCTCGAACTGGCACCAATTTCTGGATCCCAACGAAGAATGGGACCAGACGATCTTCCGCAACAACTCCGCTGTCGTGCATCAAGTCGAGCTGTGTCTGAGCAACGCCAAGCGGGCCCGTGCCTACGCCGGCTGGAACACCCCGTGGCTGAAGTTCATCGAGCGGAACGTCGGTGCGTGGATGCACGCGGAAAATGGACTGGCACTGCATGTGTTCACGTCCATTCAGCGTTCGGGGCCGACGAACATGATCAACACGGCCGTTGCGGTGAACGCCGCCCACAAGATGCGGTTCGCACAGGATCTCGCATTGTTCAATCTCGATCTGTCCGAAGCCGATGTCTCCTTCGACGGTTCGGCCCACATGGAGGTATGGAAGAGCGCACCCGAGTGGCAACCAACACGTGAGGTCGTGGAACAGCTGACGGCTGTACCGGATTGGTGCGAATTGCTCTTCGCAACCAACATCGTCTTCGAGCAGCTCGTCGGCTCCCTGTTCCGCACCGAACTGGTGATGCAGATTTCCGCCCGCAACGGCGACTACATCACCCCGACCATCGTCGGTACCGGCGAGCACGACTACGACCGCGACCTCAACTACACCCGGACGCTGTTCCAGCTGCTCACACACGATCCAGAACACGGCGAAGCCAATCGCGCACTGTTCGGCGAATGGATGGCGCTGTGGGTACCGAGATGCCTCGCCGCCGCACGCGCATTGCAACCCATCTGGTCGCAGCCCGCGGACAAGGCCGTGACGTTCGCGACCAGCTTGGACGCGGCGATCGCCAAATTCACCGTTCTGCTCGAATCACTCGGCCTCGACATCCCGCAGGAGTTGGCACTATGACCATGCATTTCGGATCGGACACGGAGTTCTCCAACAAGTGCGGCGTGACGCTGATGAACACGCCGGTCGGACGTGTGGTTGCCGAGGTGATGGGTGACAAGGACGGCGTCGAGCTCACCGAGTATCCCTCGATGATCCGCGTCGACGGCACCAAACTCCTCTCGTTCGACTACGACGAGCTGACCGATGCACTCGGCCAGGAATTCGACGGGTCGGTCTTCGAGGAGATCAGCTCGACGCATTACGGCCGCATGGTGCACCTCGACGACAAGACGATGCTCTTCGCCAGCCCCGAGGACGCCGCCAAGTACATCGGGTTCGATCTCGCCGAACGCCCCTGACCTCGCTTCGGCCGATCGAGCGCCGGCCATCGATGCCCAGCCCCGAACCGACACGAGTGGGAGATTCGAAGATGTACGAAACCGACGTCGACCAACACGAGACTGCCTGTCTCGAAGCATACTTCGCGGTTCTGGATCGTTCGATCGCTGAGCATCTGGCTCGCACCCGAGAAGGTACCGATCGTGTTCGTTCCCTGACACTCCGCGATATCAGAGGCGAAACACACACCACAGCGTTGTTGCGACGGCGGAGCGCACTCGGGCTGAGCATCTGTCCCAACAGTCGCGTCTTCGTGGACGAGAGCGGCAAACCCATGATGCCGGACGAACGAAGAGGGCCTCGACATTCGTCCGGACAGTCCACGCTCTCGACCCCGTGAACCGAATCGACCGCACATCACACCACTCGAAGGGAATACGTCATGGCCAAAGAACTGCGGTTCAACACCGAGGCGCGCGCTTTACTGGAGCAAGGCGTCAACGCACTCGCCGACGCGGTCAAGGTGACTTTGGGTCCGAAGGGGCGCAACGCCGTGCTCGAGAAGCTCACGGGCCCACCGACTATCACCAACGACGGCGTCACGATCGCGAAAGAGATTCAGCTCAGCAACCCGTTTGCGAACATGGGTGCGCAGCTGGTCAAAGAGGTGGCGATGAAGACGAACGGAGTGGTCGGCGACGGAACCACCACTGCCACCGTGCTTGCCCAAGCGATGGTGCGGGAGGGGCTGCGAGCAGTGGACGCCGGTGCCAACCCGATGCGTCTGCGCCGAGGCATCGAGACCGCCGTCTCGGCCGTCGTCGATTCCTTGCGCGTTCAAGCCGTCGAGGTGGTCGGCAATGCAGACCTCGAGCGCATCGCGACACTGGCGGCCAGCGACGACGACGCCATCGGCCAGTGCGTGGCCAAAGCCGTGGAGTACGTGGGCAAGTCGGGCATCGTCACCACCGAGGAAAGCGACACTCTCGGGATGTCGGTCGACGTGGTCGACGGCATCGAGTTCGATCACGGGTTCATTTCCGGCTACATGATCACCGATCACGAGCGTGCAGAAGCCGTCCACGAAAATCCGGTCATTCTGTTGACCAACAAGAAGATCAACCAGGTCCAGGACATCATGCCGAGCATCGAAGCTGCGAAGCGCGCAGATCGTCCCCTGGTCGTCATCGCCGAGGACGTCGATGGACCGGCGCTGCAGCTGTTGGTCGGTGGGAACATGCACAACACGATGCAGTCCGTCGTGGTGCGAGCACCGGGCTTCGGACATCGCCGCGTCGCAGAACTCCAAGATTTGGCCGTGTCACTCGGGGGTCAGGTCATCGCCAAGGACACCGGACTCGAGCTGTTCGAGGTCTCGCTCGACCAACTGGGCTCGTGCGACCGCATCACCGTCACCGAGCACTCGACCACCATTGTCGGTGGCCGGGGCGATCCCAAGCTGCTCGACGCACGCGTGGCTCAGCTCGAGTCGCAATTCGAGCGCTCCAAGATCGACGGTGACCGGGACAGCCTCGAGCAGAGGATCGCACGACTGACCGGCCGGGTGGCCGTGGTCAAGGTAGGCGGGGCCACCAGTGTCGAGCTCAAGGAACGCATGCTGCGTGTCGAGGACGCCCTGGCGGCGTCTCGAGCAGCTCTGGAATCCGGGATCGTCTCCGGCGGGGGTACCGCGTTGGCGCAGTCCCATCGCGCCCTCGGCGAGTTGGAGCTGACCGGAGACCAGGCGATCGGTGCCGAAGTGGTCCGCAAAGCGCTCACCGAACCACTTCGATGGATCGCCATCAACGCCGGCTACGAAGGCGACGACGTCGTGGAGATCGTGTCCGGACTGCCACTGGGCCATGGCTTCAATGCGCTCACCGGCGAATACGGAGACATGTTCGACGACGGAGTGATCGATCCCTTCAAAGTGACGCGTGCGGCGCTCGAAAGTGCAGCTTCCATTGCAGCGCTGCTGATCACCACCGAAACCGCAGTGGTGGAAGAGGTATTCGGCAACCCGGGCGCGATCGTGGCCCCCGGATTCGGCGATCTCGCCGAAGGAATGGTCCGCCCCTCGAACATCTACTGAAACCCAACGAGTTTCGCGCTACTCGGGGGTCGGCATCGCAGTGAGGACGCCGATCCCCGAGCCGCACCAAGGAGCCAACCACGATGTCCTCATCGAAGCCGCGACGCGAGCTGACCGATCACGACCTTCGAGTCGTGCTGCGAGTTCTGACCGGCATTCATATCGGTCCCGAGGTACCTGTCGCAGCCGAGTCCCAAAAACCGCAGACGCCACGCTTTCCGACGGGTAGACTCGACCCCCGCAGAACACCTACGCCGAATCATTCACGCGCAGGCGGTAATTGAGTTTCCTCGATTGTTGTGGGTAGGTGGCGGCTTTGGCAAGACAGGGCGCACGCGATCTCTTGAAAGCGCGTGACAAGTTCTTCGTAGAGAACGAGTTCGACGACGCGGTCCGAGACCAGATCTCGTTCTCGTGGGAACGATCGCGCGCACTGAACATCCAACCCGACATTCTGCACCTGCCCTTCGTTCGCGAACCCGACTTGGACAGCCCTCTCGTCGTCGCCGCAGCGCCCGTACTTCGCCAGCTCGCAACAGGTTTGGTGGACGAGCCGATTTCGGTGATCCTCACCTCGGCCGACGGTGTGGTGTTGGACCGCGTGGCCGGTAGCAAGCCACTGCTGGATAATTTGGACAACGTCAATCTCGCACCGGGCTTCAGCTACTCGGAAGAATATGCCGGAACCAACGGCATCGGCACAGCGCTCGAGACTCGCCAACCGACTCTGGTCTACGGAGCCGAACACTACGTCGAGAGCTTGGGCGGGTTGGTGTGCGCCGGCGTCCCCATCGTTCATCCCATAACCGGACTCGTCGTCGGCGTTCTCGACGTGACCGGGTGGATCGACGACGGAGCTCCACTCCTGGTGACACTCGCGCAATCGGCGACGGCACAGATCGAAGGTCGACTGCTGTCCCAATCGAGTCAGGAGCAGACCGCTCTGCTCAACACCTATCTCAAAGCGTGCAGGCGATCCCAACAGGTCGGAGTTCTGGCACTCGGCGACGACATCGTCCTGCTCAATCGCAAGCTACGCAATGCCCTTACCCCGCAAGACCAAGCCGCGTTGCTCGAGCACGCAGTCGATCTGAGCGTCCACACCGACAACAGCAAGTATCTGCTGACCCTGCCCGGTGGGCAGACCGTCAGGTTGTCGCCGTTCCACGACGACGCCCTAGCGCCTCGACACGGCGTGGCGGTGTACCACGCCTACCTCAACGACACAGCCGGTCCGGCGGCGATAGCCATCGAGGGCATCAGGTCGCTGCCCGGCATCGTGGGAGACAGCGCATCGTGGAGGCGCGCGACCCGAGACGTGTCGCAGTGCGTCCGCAGGCACGAATGGGCCGTGGTGGCAGGCGAATCCGGCTCGGGCCGATTTGCAGTCCTCAAAGCTGCGGCACAACAGCATATTTCCAGTCGCACACACTTCGTCACCGCAGCCGAACTCGCCGACGGGGACGCAGGGATGCGGGCGCTCGAAACCGAGATCGAACAGGACGAATTCAGCGTCATCATTCGCGACCTCGACCTGGTTCCGAACTCTGTCCAGCAAGAGATCGCGAGCCTGATTCAAGGGCGCGAACACGCCGGATGGATGGGGGCCACCATCGGAACCGGTACGCAGAGCGCCGGAAGCGAGGCACTGATACTCCCCTTCTTCGGCCACACCGTGCACGTACCCGCCCTTCGACACCGCATCGAAGACCTCCACAAGTTGATTCCCTACCTACTGCGCCAAGTCAGTCGCGGTCAGGAGCTGTCACTGTCGGCGGCTGCGGTCCGTCAGCTGACCAAATACAGTTGGCCCGGCAATGTCGGACAGCTCCGCGACGTGCTCCAGGAGGTCGTGCAGAGTCAACGTTCAGGGGTCGTCGAGGCAGACAAGCTGCCACCGTCCGTCCGGGCGGTGAGCCGCAGAACCCTCACCCCGATAGAGGCAATGAACCGAGACGCAATAGTGCGCAGCCTCGAGGAAAACGGTGGGAACAAACAGGCCGCCGCGGATGCCCTCGGAATGTCACGGGCCACGATCTACCGAAAAATCCGAGAATTCGGGATCGAGTTCTAGACAGGCCAGACGCCGAGCCGGCCGCAGGTCGGATGCTCGACGAAAAAGCCCCGAACCGCATCGCTGCAGTTCGGGGCATCTTCTTCTGTGCGCGCGAAGGAATTCGAACCGAGCGGGTTGTGGGTTCGAGCGACCTCGAAGGTCTAGCTCAGTCCAACCACGTTTGCCCGCCCAGGTGTCTGCGTGATCGGACACATTGACGAGGTCGTATCGACTGCGAGGAGCCGGGTGCGCTGGCGCAATGCGGCACGTGCACTCGGGGCCACCCGCGCCACGAGACGCCTCGTGGCACTGCGTCGATGTTTCCGGCTTCACTCGGCTGGCGCTTCAGCGGTGCCGAACAGGAGCGGACCACCGCCGCAGGGGTTTTGGCGATCGGTGTTCGACTTCATATCGCAAGGCGTCCAGCTGATTGAAAACCTGCGCACCAAGCCGCCCAAACGGGCACGAATACGTCACACAGCGTCCGATCGCGGCGTTCCACGCAGGCGCATGAGGGTGTTGTCTGATTCAATATCGTCATGACTGCGACGCGGAGTAACACACAAATTGGCCACAAGGTTGGTGACAAAGTCCAAATTCGACGCGAAGGAGGTATCAGCAAAGGGACCCTTGTCGAAGATTTCGCAGACTCGCTGATTCCCGCTGAGCAGCTCGGGCGAGAGTGGGCACAGCCACACCGGTGGGCCGTTGCACTCGATACGGGTGTGCTCGTATTCGCGGACGACAGTGATGTCGTCGCGGGTGACGCCGTCAGGGCACAGTGACATCGATGACCACGAGTGAGCCGGCGGCAACGACTGCTTCACTGTGGACGCGATAGCCGTCCCCGAATGCGGCAACACTCGAGCTCGTACACGGCGAGAGCAACAGCCGCTCGGATTGTTCTACGACAGAATCTATCGCCTGCCGACTCGGTGGACTCGGTTCGGAGAGGCCGGATTCCGGTCTTGTGACAGCTGTCCCTGACCGCTGTCGAACGCCCGCCCCCTACGCGGAGCGGGCTGCCCGTCGGCTTGTCGGTGTGAGATAGTCCCGTCTTCCGGCCCTCCAATTGTGTTGCAAGAGAGGGCAGCATTGGTGGTGTGATGAAGGTACTGATGTGGTGGCTATCTGCGCGCCGCAGGGCCGCGCGGGTAGAGATCGCAGCCGTGGCGGAAGAGGCGCGAAAGGCGTTGATAGAGCATCAAAAATTGGCGCGGACTGCGCAGATCACTGGCAGCGCCGACGATCAGTGGGCTGCGGACGAAGCGCGCAGACGGTGTCAGCATCAATGGTTCGCGATCGGCGACGCAATGCGGGCTTTACCCAAGCGTGAGCGTGAGCTGGTCGAGGTATGGGACCGAGCAGCCGCCATGGCGTGGTGGCACCGCACCAGCGACCGTCAGGGATGGGCATGCTTCGAAGCTGCAGCGGCACAGGTGATCGCAGCTCTACCGGGCGGCGTGGACTCCGATGCCGTTGCGGCTGTGATCGAGGCGAGTGCACGTCGTTTCGACGTTGAGCTGCAGCGGCGGAGCGATGTGAATCCCGGCCCGTCGACACCGAGTGGGCCCGAGCTGATCGACCAGGAAAAGCTGGTGCGGCTGCTGCGCGAAAATCTGCTGGAGGTACTCGCAGACGAGTCCGGCTCGGCGCGGGCGGACATGGCGTTGCGGCATCTCGAGCCTTGGCTGTGTGAGTCAGTTGTAGAGCTGGCGAAGCCACAGTCGCAGCATCGTCTGCGCGAAATCCTCGATCGGTGGCGCGCACTGCGCGCGCAGTTCTCCCCGCCCCGGATTGGTGGTCCGAGCGATCCCACACCGGCGCGAGGCGAGTGACCGCACGTTCCCCATCCTCGCTTGCCATTGAGACCGATCTTGGTCGCGTCGGATACAGCCCACCCTCACGGGCACGGTGAATGCGATTCGGCCGTGTTCAGGACTGACAATTGTGAGCCCTGCCACCATCGTCCGGTAAGCAAACCGCCTGGTCCACGACTTGCCGAAATGTTCTTGTAACTCCAAGTACGGCTATTCGTGGGCCATTCGAGCCTCGTGAACCGGTCGAGTGCCGGTGTGGTGTTGTAGCGTGCCATCCAAAATGATCAGCAAACTTTCAGCAACATCGATAGTCCTGGCCTTTCCGGTCCGCCGAGGGAGACAACAAAATGGGAACAACGACAAGCAGAACGTCCACATCGAGGACGGCGCGGAGCCGCCGCACGGTGAAGAGAATCGCTATTCCAGCGGTTCTTTCGACGTTATTGGCCGCGGGTTCGCTTGCGTTCGCAGGCAGTGCAGCAGCAACCCCGACGCCATTGGCCGACAAGTTTTCGAGCACGGTCACCGATGACGGATGGATCCTCGATCTCACCGCGAGCAAACTATCGGCGAACCCAGTTCCGAACCTGGCGACTACGGCGTTCACGCGCGAGGGGTTCGTGTCGGCAAAGGTGACCGGCACCGTCGCCGGTGCCGGTGATAGCGCGGTGAAAACGGGGTACATCGAGCAGGGGTTGCAGATCGGGTGTCAGATCGATGTCTCGTCCGGTCTCGGCTTGGGACTTGGCTTTTCGTTCGGTCCGTCGGTGGGTGTGTCCATCTCTGGGGTTCCGTCGGCAAATATCGGTGTCAATGCTTCGGTGAACCCGAACATCCAGGCCACCATCGCTCCAGGAACGATCACCACGATTCCGCTCGGCATGAAAAATCTCGAAACCTCCAAGGCCTCGATCACGGCGGAGAACGTGCATGTGAAGGTCGATGCCTGCCTGGGACCGGTCACGATCCGCTCCTACGCGCAGTTCGCGGTGTCGACAGCGACCTCGGACAACAGTGTGTTCGTGTACTCCGACCCCACTTGGCTCTGACCGACGTCTCGATTTCATCGAAGCAGCACTGAGGCTGTTACCCAACCGTGTTCGAGCCCATCGAACCTGATCATTCACAGGGAGTACTCCATGTTCGACGCACGTATGAACAAAGCCGCGGCTGTGGCCGCAGCAGCGACGACTGTGGCCGGTGGCGTTCTGCTCGCCTTCGCACCGGCAGCATCGGCAGCACCCACCCTTGCTGAACTCGGTGCCCCCGTTGTGCAGATACCCATCGATCACACTGTCGCTGTTGCAGCCCGTGACAGTGGTATCCCGGCCGCTCTGGCCAACGCGAATATCACGATTCCGGTACAGGGGTGGGAGAGGGTGATCGACTCCTCGGCGAACGTTCTGGCAATCGCGACCGCTCGAGCTGCGCAGTACCCCAACGGTTGCGCTTCCTATCAGTTCTACCTTCCGCCGAGCGGGAAGTGGGCAGCCGCAGCCACCTCGTACATCAACTGCCCCCGGTAGAGAACACCTCCTTCCTGTCCAGATACATCTCCTCCCGCTCTCCGACCCAGCCGGTTGCGGATATCTCGAGTCCCGCGTTTCTGTCTGGTAGAGAAAGGCATTCACTTTCGATGACCACTTCACCGGCCGACCCGATGACCCCACCGACCCGCCGCGTCGGCGCAGCACGGAACCAGATGTCGACGGCGGTGATCGCGACACTGTTCGGGCTCGGGTTGCTGATTGTGGCGTTCGCGGTGATCGGACACCTCGCCGGGTGGGCTGCCGATCACGGGACGATCCTGGTGTATCTGACGTTCTTTCTGTGGATGTCGATCGCCGGACGGGTGTTCTGGTGGGGCGCAGACAGAGTGGTTGCCGCGGTCCGGAAGACGGCGGCCCAGGACCACCGATGACACCGGAACCTATATCGAAACCGCCTGCGGCAACGAGGAAGCCGGCGCTACGTAGGTCGGTGGCGGGAGTCCTCGCTGCCGGAGCATTGTTGACCGGGACCGCCTCAGTGATCGGTGCCGCGATCGTGCTCACAGCAGGGCCGGCGTATGCGACACCGGAAGAAGATTGTGCGGCGGTGCGGGCACGGGATCATCAGATCTACCTGAACCTGATTGCCTCCTTACCGCCGGGCTCTCCGATCCCGCCCGAGTACATCAACCCGTGCCTGACCGCACCGCCCACGACCACGACTACTCCGCCGACGAGCACCGCGGGATTACCGGGCGCGCAAGCACCCGGCGGTGGCCCGAACGTCGGGGCGAACGCACCGACGAACTTTCCCACCTACAACGGCACCCCCATCGTGCCTGTGCCCGGGGTGGCGCAGACCGCAACACCCGGCGCACCAGCAGCCCCAGGTGTCGAGAGTCCTGCAGGCGTCCCGGCTGCGACGGCGACCAGTGGTGGTGCGCCGACATCGTCGCAGCCTGCTGGATCGACTGCACCCACCGCGGTACCCGATCGTGGCCCCGGGCCGATACCTACCAATACCGCACCAGCGCAACCGGTTTCGGAATCTGGATCCTCGGTAGCCGGGGAGGGTGCAGATCGTGACAGGTATCTCGAACTCGTGTTGGTCGGTGCCGCCGCGTTCACCGCAGCCGGGATCGGAGTGCGTGGGCGGCCCGGACCGTTCAGCCCTCGGACTCCGGAATCGATTCTCTCCCAAGCGGTCGGCACTGTTGCTTCGCCGTTGATCGCGTATGCCCCTGGTGGGCAGTCGAAGATCACCGTCCCCGATCCGGGTGGGGGTCGCCGCACGTTCTTCCTCATCCACGACCCGTCGTCCTCGCACGAATCGGTGATTCCTGTCGACGTGCCGCCCGGGGGACGCATGTCGGTCGGTCCGGACGGTTCGGTGACCGTTGTCGACGCCGACGGAAACCCCGTCTCGACGGTCGCCGCGCCGTGGGCGTACGACGCCGACGGCACACCGATTCCCACGCACTACGAGATCCGCGACGGACACCTCGTCCAGGTCGTCGATACCGTGGGCATCGAGAACATTCTGTATCCGATCCTGGCCGACCCCTTGTCCGGCGGTGAGAACGCCGCCACCGGGAGATCGATCACGGCGACACCGCTGTACAACGGGCAGGATGCGATCAGTGGTCAACCCGGCGGTATCGCCGTCGTCGGTGCTCCCGACCCCGGATACAGCCCCTATCAACCCACCACCGACACCGTCAAGGACGGTACCGACCTCACCGTCGACCAAGGCGGCGGCACCACCAACCGCTACACCGGCACCGGCACCGGCACCGGCACCGATGCCGGTCTGCCGTACACCACCGAAGCCAGCACCGACACCTATCAGCAGATGGCCGAAGACCAGGCCGCCGCCGAGCAGGCCGCTGACGATGCTGCGGCGCGGGCCGAGGTCGATCGCGCCGAGGCGCTGCGCGAATCTGCTGCAGAGCGTGGGCGCGATGATTGGTTCAGCGAGCAAGGAGCCGCGCTGACGTCGTTGTTCCGGTTCTCTCAGAATGTGCGCGGGGCCAACGGCATCGACGGATTCGCCGAGGCGGGGTCGGATCTGCTGGGGTTGGGGAAGTCCGTCGCGCAGGCTGCTGTGGAGTACAACCGGGACCCCACCGGTACCACCGGTGAAGTGCTCGGTAGTGCTCTGCGGCTCGATGCGTTGGAGAACGAGGGTCCGGGGTACTGGGCGGAGCAGATGCGGCTCGATGCCGGGGTCGCTGTGCTCACCGGTCCGTTCGCCGAAGCTGGAGCAGCGTCGCGGGCGGCCTCTGTTGCTGGACGGCTCGAACCGGGTATCGCCCGCACTGCTGCCGATGAGGTGGCCGAGGGCCTCGGGCGTGGGGGTGCGGACTCCGGTGCCACCCGTGCGACAGTGACACCGGAGACAGCCGCTCCGGCATCGAACCCGACACCGACACCGAAACCCGCCACCGGTATCGGGGCATACCCCGATCCGGCCGGGATCGACCCCGAAGCGGTCCGCCTGTTCCCACCGGACGCAACCCCGTACGGTCCCGGAGGGACACCGGAAACGTGGCAGGCGGCGGGGTTCGGATACCCGGATCATCTGGGGTTCGTTGTCGACCCCGTTACCAGTCTTCCGGTCTACGAACGGCTTCCGCAGTTCCCACCGGGGGCGACATTCGACCGCTTCGGGGAGCCACGCGGTAGGTTTCTCGGGACGGACGGGGACCCGTTTCCTGCACGGAGTCTTCCACCAGAGAGCGCCGCCGAACCGTATTACCGGTACATCGTCGATCAACCGCTACCGGACAACCTCGCGGTGCTCACCGGTGAGATCGCGAAAGCCTTCGCCGCGGACGGGGGTGGCACCCAATTCGTGGTGACCCGCATCGACGATGTGACTGGGCTGCCGATCCTGCGGCGCGGTGACGATCACACCAATATCAAAGACTTTTCCCTACTGACCATTCAGGAAATGATCAATGCGGACATCATCAAGCAGATCTACCCACCGTCTCCACCGTGATCAGGAAGCCTCGCCCGCATCCGGGACAGGGTCGGCAGACAGTAACGTGAGAAGCACATCCAGTCAGGAGCGAGTATGACCAGGAACCCTCTTCGTGAGGCGGAGGAGAACAATCCCGATGGGGTGGGGTCGTTGACCGATGGCGAGGTGGCTCAGTTCACGGCGGCGGTGGAGTATTTGCGGTCGGTGATTGTTGCTGCGTTCGGGGTGGAGTGGACCGATCCGGTGTTTTCCGGTGACGGGTATGTCGTGACCGAAATTCCACGCAGTCGTGGGTACTTCGCCGGGTATGACGGGGTGCGCAAGACTGCGCGCGGGTATGCGGTGATGTCGGGCGACGAGCGCAACCTCGAGGGTGGGTCGGTGACGTTCGGCCGGTTCGAGGATGCGGTGAAAGGCTACGCAGCGGGGGTGCTCGATTCGTTTCGGACGTGGCGCAGCGGCCGTTACCTGGGCAGCGTGGCGTGGATGTGGAACGGCACGATCGGGCCCGGTGTCGTTGCGCACCTGTTGGGTCGGTCGAATACTCAGTTTCGTTATTTCCTCGAAGATGATCCGAGTGCATGGCTCGAGGGTGACAGGGTGGTTGCGACGTTGTCGCATGGTTTGGGTATGTCGATTGCGGCGTTCATCGCGGTGATCGTCGCGCATCCGAAGGTGACTGCCGAGGATGCGACAGCGTGGCCGAAACCGGCGCGTCCCTGACTCTTTGACCGGTATGGCTGGTTCGGCATCGTGACAAGCAAATCCAGTCAGGAGCGAACATGACTAGGAACCCTCTTCGTGGCGCGGAGGAGGACAATTTCCTTGGTGTGGGGTCGTTGACCGATGACGAAGTGGCTCAGTTCACGGCGATGGTGGAGTATTTGCGGTCGGTGATTCTTGCCGCGTTCGGGGTGGAGTGGACCGATCCGGTGTTTTCCGGTGACGGATACGTCGTGACCGAATTCCCACGCAGTGGTGGTGGGTACTTCGACGGGTATCGCGGGGTGCGCAAGACTGCGCGCGGGTACGTTTCGATGTCGGCATCCGAGCGCAACAGTGAGGGTGCGGCGGTGACGTTCGGTCGGTTCGAGGATGCGGTGAAACGCTACGCAGCTGGGGTGATCGGTTCATATCGGATGCCGCACCGTGGCCCCCCACTGTGGGGTACGTGGAGTGGATGTGGAACGGCACGACCGGCCCCGGTGTGGTGAGGCATTCGTTGAATCCGCCGTACGATACGGATTTTCGCTATTTCCTCGACGAGGAGCCGAGTGCATGGCTCGAAGGGGGGCGGAGTGGGGCTGCGTTGTCGCATGGTTTGGGTATGTCGGTTGCGGCGTTCATCGCGGTGATCGTCGCGCATCCGAAAGTGACTGCCAAGGATGCGACGGCATGGCCGAAACCGTTGCGGTCCTGACCTTCTCGACCCGTATCGATGGACCGGTCAGACCGGCATCTCCATCCCCACCGGCGGCAGGGGCCCAACGGTGAGAACATCGGGAGTGTGCGCGCCGCGTCAGCGATGAACGCATCGTTGGCGTCGGTCTTTCCGTTGCCGGGATACAGGTCGGTAAAGCGACGCATACGCTGTCCGGGTAGGTAGGCGACATCGATTCCGCAATCGCAAGCAACCACAACCGGGAGTGCGCCGATGTTGCGTGGTCGGTCGACGATCACCAGCAGCTTTTCCTGACGGCTCAAATCGTCGACCATTCGCCGCAACGCGGCCTCGTCTTGACGACGAGCTCGCCGAGAACCCCGACAGGACGTACAACGTACGAAGTCAAGAGCGGAACTGCTCGTAAGACGGCTGGCCAGCGCGCGTTCGACGACCTCGTCTCCCCGGAGAACCCCGCAACCGCCACACTGAACGGCAAGACGATCAAAATAGTCGAAGTCCAAGACCTAGCGGGATGATCGCTCACTTTTCAGACGGCACTCAGCATCCAAGGAGCTCAATGTTTCTGTTCGTGTCCAACGGCGGCAAACAGCAATCCATTGCACATCGAATCGATTTTCCATGGCAGTTCGGGCAGCTGCTCTCGCGGTTCGACGGTCTGCAGCGGTCTGCGTTGACGGTCTCGAAGGTTCCGGAGGGCCGGTACTACGAGGATCTCAGCGACGACGAGAAAACCGCGATGAGCGAAAGCTACATCCAAGCCGCTGGGTCGGCGCAGGCGATGTCGGTCGAGATGCGGTTTCCCATCGACGGTGTTCATCGCCTGTTCGTCGTCGGCCGACCCGGCCCTCGTCATGGCGAACCCACCGTCGGAATCCCCTTCTTCAGCGGCAAACGCTCCCTGACCGTGTACCCCGAAGAGGTGTTCACCGCTGACGATGCGACGCAGTTGTTCTTCGATTGGGCCACCACCGGAGACATCGACCGCACGAAGCACCATCTCCGCGAATTCGACCTCGACGCTTTCTACAGAACCTGAGACCTCGTCGACTGCTCCGATCCGACCGGGCGTGCACCCGACTTGTGGTTGCCCGCATCGAGGACTGAGCCGGGCGCGCTCTCGAGTGCGATCACCCCGAAGTCGCGGCTTCCGATGTTGCGATGCCCGTCAGTGCCGCCGACCCCAGAAATGTTGAGCAACAATACTATTGGAAGCGCCCGGTCGGCAGTCGGGCCATTTTCCATGGTCCACCTGCCGGTCATCACCTGAGTTGTTCGCTGAAGACGTCGACCAGCACCTTGCCGAACACCCACTCAGGAGCAGCGATGACCAGGAACCCACTTCGTGAGGCGGAAGTAAACAACCCCCACGGTGTGGGGTCGTTGACCAATAGTGAGGTCGCCGAGTTCGCAGCAACCGTCCACTATCTGCGCGCTGTCATTCCTGCCGCGTTCGGGGTGGAGTGGACCGATCCGGCGTCTTCCGGTGACGGCTATGTCGTGACCGAATCACCACGCAGTGGCGGTGGGTACTTCACCGGGTATCGCGGGGTGCGCAAGATGGCGCGGGGAATGCGGTGATGGCGGGCGATGAGCGGGGCGGCGAGGGTAAGTTGGTGACGTTCGGTCGGTTCGAGGATGCGCTGAAAGGCAACGCCGCTGGGGTGATTCGTTCGTTTCGGATACCCTTCCCGATAGCGCAGTCAAGCAACGATCAACAGACGTGCGCTCACTCGCCTCGTGCCGGTGTGGGATCGGTCGGACCGATCCAATGCGGAGTGAACTGTGCGTGGAGTGCGCGCCACCGATCGGCGATCTCGTGCAGGCGGTCCTGCGATCGCGGCTTCGACAGTTCCACTATGGACTCGCAGAGCCAGGGCTCGAAGTGCCGCAGTGCCGTGTCTGCCCGCACCGATTCGGACCCGTCGGTGAGTACCTCCAGCAAATTCTCGCGCAGCAGCCGCACCAGCTTTTCCTGGTCGATCGGCTCCGACCCATCCGATACCGACGGATCGGGATACACATCGGTCCACCGCTGCAACTCCATCTCGCAACGACGTGCACTCGCCTCGATCACAGCCGCAACGGCATCGGAATCCACGCCGCCCGGTAGAGCTGCGATCACCCGTGCCGCTGCAGCTTCGAAACATGCCCATCCCTGACGGTCACTGGTGCGGTGCCACCACGCCATGGCGGCTGCCCGGTCCCATACCTCGACCAGCTCACGCTCACGCTTGGGTAGAGCCCGCATTGCGTCGCCGATCGCGAACCACTCCCGCTGGCATCGCCTTCGCGCGTCGTCCGCAGCCCACTGATCGTCGGCACTGCCAGTGATCTGCGCAGTCCGCAGCATTTTCTGATGCTCTATCAACGCCTTTCGCGCCCCTTCCACCACGGTTGCGATCTCTACCCGCGCGGCCCTGCGGCGTGCAGGTAACCACGACATCAGTAACTTCATCACATCACCTATGCTGCCCTCTCTCGCAACGCAATTGGAGGGCCGGAAGACGGGACTATGTCACACCGGTAGATCGACGGACAGGCCGCTCCGCGCAGGGGGCGGGCGTACGACAGCGGTCAGGGACAGCTCCCACAGGACCGAGAGCCGGCCCCCTCCGAACCCAGTCCATCGGGTCAGCAGGCGGTAATCGCTGTCGTAGAACAGTTCCGAGCGGGCACCACTTGTGCGGTGTTTGAGTTCGACGGTGTAGCCGCCTTCGACTGCTGCCGCGTCGACGATGAACCAGTTGTCTCCGCTCCGGTTCCAGATATCGAGGTCGAGGGGGAAACACAGTCGTGCCAGCAGCGGAACCGGTCGACGGATGTCCGAGCGTGTGGAGTCGTCGATGACTTCCCCCGATGCATGGGTGAGCGCCCACACTGCCTTCATCGGGTCTGCGGCGACCGTGGCTTCACTCGCCTCGTCGCCGTGCACCCACCGTGCGAACGCGGACACCTCACCTGTGGTGCGGATATCGAGAATGTGGACGATCACGTCGGCCAGCGTTACGGGGGTTTCCCGGCGCACACTGGTCGACTTCGACTCGGTCGAGGGGCCTGCGACGGTCACCGGGAATACCTCGTGCTCGGCTTCGGATCGCGGTATTGAGCTGTCCACGAGGTGGAGTCGCTGCTGTCCAGGATCGGAGTCGGGTCCGATTCACCCTGTGTTACAACGATGTTCGGTATTGCTTCCGAACTCGATTCCGGACCGGATGGCACCCGATCGGTGCCGAGCGGTGAAGTGCTCGTCGGCAGATATCCCCAGGTCTGGAATCGAGTATCGGCGCAGTCGGGACAGTAATTTTCGTCCGGTTCCAGTGACCATCCTGTCGGTGTCCCGGTGGCGGTGCAGGCCCCGAGTTGGGCATCGCCGTCGGTTCTACGGCCGCAACCGATGCAGTCGATGGTTCTCATCGCCGGCGTTGCCGGGTTGCAGGGAGCGGATCGGCGGAGCGGAGCGGTCTGGCGAATCTCAGCCCGCGCAGTAGCTGTCGGTAGCTGAATCGGTCGTCCCAGATCTTCAGTCGATCGCGCTCGAATGTGTAGTGGCCGTCCACGTCGAGGTGCAGGGAGAGCCATCCGATGCGGATGGTTTCGGTGCGTCGAGAGGACACTGTGTCGCCGGTGGTGGTCATGGTGAGTATTTCGGTGACTTCGTAGCTGGTGACGAAGTGGGATACGGCGGTGAGGACTCGTTCGACTCTCCGGCTGCCGCGGACTGTGGGTAGGCCGGTGTTGCGCCATTCGATGTCGGGGCCGACCAGTGCTCGTACGGTGTCGGCGTCCATGTCCTGCAGGGCCTCGAGCAGATCCTCGACCCTTGTTTGGAGTGTCGGTCGAAGCAGGTGTTTCGGTGGTCGGGGGTCGGTCATGTGGTGACCGTCAGGTAGGGGCTGTGGGCGCGTGAGACGCACAGCAGCATCGTGCCGGCGTCGCGTTCGTCCTGGGTCAGGAGGTTGTCGCGATGGTCGATGTCGCCGTCGCTGACGTGGGCTGTGCAGGTTCCGCAGAATCCCTGGCGGCACGAGTAGGGGGTTCCTGGTTCCGCGCGCAGTACGGCGTCGAGTGCGGTTTGGTCGGCGGCGACGTCGATGATCTGGCCGGTGCGGGCCAGCCGGATGCGGAAGGGCTGGCCGTCGACAACCGGTGCGGCGGAGAACCGTTCGGCGTGCAGTTCCACACCTGGTTCGTTGCGGACTCGTGCGGCGATCAGGTCCATCATCGGGACCGGGCCGCAGCAGTAGATCGCATCGCCGCTGCGGACGTTCGGGGGGAGGAGATCATCGGCGGTGGGTAAGGCACCGTATTCGTCGTCGGTGCGGATGGTGACCCGGTCACCGAGCCGGGTCAGTTCGTCGAGGAACGGGAGCGTTCGGCGTTCACGCCCGACGTACACCAACGTCCAGTTCAGCCCTGTGCGTTCGGCTTCGCGCACCATCGGCAGTATCGGGGTGATGCCGATGCCGCCTGCGACGAAATGAACACGCTCGGCGCGAGTGCTCCGGCCGGGTTCGACGAACCCGAATGCGTTACGGGGACCGCGAACACCGACCAAGGCCCCTACCGGTAGTTCGTCGTGCACCTCGTTCGAGCCCCCGGTGCCGTCTGCGATTCGTCGCACCGCAATCCGGTAGCAGCGTCGATCCGCGGGGTCACCCCATAACGAGTATTGACGTATCCGGCCCGAAGGCAGGTACAGGTCGATGTGAGCCCCGGGGTACCACGGGGCCAGGTCGCTCCAGTCCGGTGCCCGAAGCTCGAGACTGACCACGTCGCTGCCGCTGGCCACCGCCGTCCGCGCCGTCACCACCAAGCGGGTCTTGTACTCGTCGATCGGGTTCTGTTGCCGACCGTCGCCGTGCAGTGCGACCAGCCACCTCACCCGCGCCGAGATCGCCGCTTCCAACAGGCGCAGTATCGAGTCGGGGCCCGTGCCGCCGCGCAGACCGACCGGAACATCCTGAGGTGCAGGCCATCTCGGGTCGGCTGGCGTAGTCGTGCTCACGCGTGCACCGCCTTGGCTGCCGGCGATTGCGCCAGGTAGGCCAGAGCCTGGGCGGTCGATCCCACACTGTCGGGGTGGAACCCGGGAACGAACGTCGACATACCGCTCCACAACCATTGCGAAAGGCCAGGGAGCAGGCCGCGCCGTGACGCACTGGCGATGCCGATTAGCAACCGCGGATACCCGATGGTCGGTGTGTTGGGGTCGTTACGACTCAAATACATCGCAGCCCGGATCAACCAGGCGATGAAGATCGGCCAGGTGATGATCATGGACACCGATCGGCGGACATAACCGACTCCGAAGTAGGCGGCGACCTCGTGGGCGACGGCGCGATGCTCGACCTCCTCGGCACCGTGCCACCGGTACAGATCGAGCATCTGTGGGTCCGCCCCGAACGACTCCAGGTCCGCGTTCATCGCCCAATGGCCCATGAACGCAAACATGTGCTCCGCGGAAGCGGAAATCCCGAGTCGTTCGATCAGACGCTGCCTGATCGAACGTGAATCGGTGCTCGCGCCCACGCCCAGAGTCCGTCGGAAGAAGTACTGCATCTGGTCGCTGAACGGTGTGGGGTCGACACCGTGCCGAGTGAAGACCTGGTTCATGACGTCTTCGTGGGCCTGCGCGTGAAGCAATTCCTGCCCCATGAAGCCGAGCATGTCCTCACGGAGCTTCTCGTCGTGAACGTCGGGTAGAGCCTGCTCGAACGCCTGGATCATCATTCGCTCCCCCTCGGGAATGACCAGATTCAACGAGTTGAGCAGGTACGAGGCGATCGGCTCGTTCGGCAACCAGACCATCGGTGCCTGAGCCCAGTCGAAACCGACCCGCCGCGGCCGGATGACAACCCGCCCGGGAGGCACGTTCCTGCTTTTGACCAGCGCGTTCAGCACTCCCATGGTTCACTCCACATTCATACGTACGGTAACGTTCTTATGGGTGAGCATGCGGGTAGGCCTGGGTCTTGTCAAACACAAGACCTACGACTGGTCGGTCGTCGGATCGAGAATCCGCTCGAGGAACAACAGGATCGGGGCGTGCAGGCTTGTGTACGGCTCCGGCGCACCGGAGGAAACATGGCGGTAGAACAGCTCGTAGCATCCACCGATCGCTGCGATGAACATCTCCCGATTCGGGGCCTGCGGGGCGTGCCGAAAGCCGCTACGCAGTGTGTCGGCGAGCAGTTCGACGTACTCGTTGCGCTTGGCGATCCCGGCCGCTCCGGCGACGGGAAGGTCGAGCACCCACGCTCGCACGAATTCGGGCTCGGCCGAACATTTTTCGAGGTACCTCCCGATGACGGCGGACAGTTGTTCGCGCAGCGAGAGGTCGGCCGAGGAGTCTTGCGTGGTAGTGATCGCGGAGAGGATCGACTCGATGCCCGCATCGATCGCGGCGATCAGGCATGCGTCCTTGCTCTCGAATTGCTTGTAGAACGCCTGCCGGGACACCCGTGCGCGGCCGACGATATCGGCGACTGTGGTCGCCGCGATTCCCTTGTCCGCCGTCGACGAGATCGCGGCGCGCAGGATGCGTTTGCGTTGCGCGTCGAGGACTTCGTCCGCGGCGAGGGAACCGCGGCCACGCGGGAGCCCGGGAAGGTCGCGATCGAAAGAGCCTGCCAGGTGGGGCATACCCAACACCGTAACGCGCTCGACGTACTCGGCAGCGCCCGTTACATCGACCCGATCGCGCGGCCTGCACCCCGCCCCGCTGGGCGGGCACGGACGGGTCACACCCTGATCGACCGCCGAGTTCCATGCACGCGCGGGAAAGGGGGTTTCTGATTCGATACCCGCCCTGACTGCGACACCGAGTAACACACAAATCGGCCGCACGGTGGGTGACAGAGTCGAAAGTCGCCGCGAGACCGGCCTCAGCGCAGGAACATTCGTCGAAGACTTCGCAGACTCACTGATCTCCGCTGATCGACTCGGGCGAGAGTGGGCGCAACCACGCCGGTGGGCCGTCGCCCTCGATTCAGGACTGCTCGTCTTCGTCGACGATAGCGACCTCCTCGAGGCAACCCCGTCCCAGGAAGGTGACACCGATGTCCGCGAATGAGTCGGAGGCTCTCCTGATGGACTTCGCGCTGAAATGGGAACCATACGGCGGAGCTCCGGACTCCGAAATCTTCATCGAATTCGGTTTGGGCGCGGGCGACTTCAAGCGACGACTGTTCGTGCTACTGAGCAAACCCGACCACGTCGCACCGATCGATCCCGAACGCCGAGGCCGACTGGTCGACTATTGCCTACGCGCTACAGAACGCACACCACGATCCGGTGAACAGGCAGGAAAAGACGAACGGGTTCCTATGCGGTCGGACCGTCCAGCTGGGCCGTTCGCGTAGCGAAACGGTTCGGTGTCTGCTTTGATTTCGATATGTCTGCAACGCGAAGTAACACTTACATTCACGGTTCTGTCGACATAAAAGCTCAGTCGCGACACGATCGAGTCGCTGCTGACGGAAAGCCGGGGGCGACATGACGGGCGGGGGTCTCGAACTAGGCGATGCGCTGGTCGCGTTCGCTCTGCAGTGGGAGCCGTTCGGGGGCGCGTCGCCTGCTGATGTCTTTGTCGAGTTCGGGATCGACATCGATGAGTATCGGCGTCGTTTGTTCAGTCGATTGTGCAGGCCCGATCGGGCGCTGGTCCCCCTCGATGTGCACGGGCGACTCATCCGGTACGCCCTCGAGCCTGCGGAATCCGAGCCCAGAGTCGGTGAGTAGTGCACCGCCGCTGATCTCGCCGCGACTGTTGTGATGCGGGCGCTCGGGTAGTCTTCGCGGTCTGGGTCGTGAAGAACCGACAGGGCAGGAATGTTCGTGAAGCAGGTGCAGTGCGTGTTTCGGTCGCTACTGGGTGCTGATCCGACTGCTCAGCGTTCGTTGAGCGATCCGGCTGCCGCGCGAATCGTCGACGAGGCGATCGAGGCGATCGCGGTTCTCGGTTGGCGTCGTATGACGATGAGCGATGTGGCCAAACGCGGCCGTATCGGACGCGCGACGCTGTACCGCTACTTCGCCTCCAAAGACGAACTGCGCGATGCCATCTTCCTGCGGGAAGTCAACCGCTTCATGGACGCCTCTACTCGAGCGAGGGCCAGCACAGCTTCCGTGGAGGATGCGCTGACCTCGTCACTGGCGATTACACTCGAATTCGTCCGTGACAACCGCATGCTGAACAGGCTTCGCGAAACCGACCGCGAAATGCTCCTGGAGGCCCTGTTCGACGACGACCTGATCGCAATGGGACGTGAATTCTCTGCACAGCTGTGGAAGACCCAGCTCCACGGCGAGGCACCGGTCGACGAATCTGTCATGACGCATCTTCGGACAGTCAGTGAGATCACCACCCGGCTGACGTTGTCGTTGATCGCCAACCCACAAACCGTCGTCGACTTCACCGCACCCGACGCGTCCCGTGCCTACGTTCAGCGGTATCTACTGCCCCTGTTCCGCCCGTCTACGAACTTCGAGCAGGCATAGACCTGCCCGCTGCAGTAGTGCCTTGAACACGTTTTTCGCATCGATGACCCAACCCTTGGGCGTGGCCTGCGCCATCGACAACATGGCCGAGCAGACGACATAACCGCCTCGGCAGCCCTTCTTGTGCCTGTCGTTCTTCGATGCTAGCGTCACCGACACTGAGACAGACTACGTATGACTGTCTCACTACGGAGGGTGTCAGATGGTTCGTCGCGCAGTGGGGAAATTTGGTTTCGGTGCGATCACCGCGGTCGCCGCGAGGCATTCCTGGTGGGTCGTCGGCATCTGGCTGATCGCGGTCGCCGCTCTCAATGTCGTTGCGCCACAGCTCGAACAGACGGCGACCGAGAAGTCTGCAGCGATCGTTCCCTCCGATATGCCCTCGACCCAGGCCCTGGTTCGAATGGCGGACGACTTCGACACACCGGCATCGACGGCCGTCGGTGCTGTCGTCCTTGCCAGCGACAACGGGTTCGGTGAGCAAGAGCAGAAGTACTACTCCGAACTGATCGCCCGCCTGTTGGCGGACCGCGACCATGTGGCTTTCGTTCTCGATATGTACGGCGATCCCGCTACCCGAGACTTCGCGGTCAGCCCCGACGGCAAGGCCGTCACCGTGACGGTCGGTGAGCAGGGCGATATCGGTACCGCCGACGCGCATCGATCCACCGAGGCCATCCGTTCGACGATTACAGATGTCGCGGCACCCGAGGGGTTGGATGTGCACTTCTCCGGTCCGGCACCGACGGTGGTCGACGAATTCATTGCGGTCGATACTTCGATGGTCCTGATCACGGCGGTGTCGGTACTGCTGATCACGTTGATGCTGGTCATCGCGTTCCGGTCGGTAGTGGCTGCGCTGATTCCCCTTCTGACCATCGGTATCGCGTTGGCGGCATCACGGGCAGTGGTGTCTGCACTGGGATGGAATGCGGTTCTTCCGGTCTCGACTCTGACGGTCACATTGATGACAGCGCTCGTCCTCGCGTCCGGTACGGACTACGCCATCTTCCAAACGGCGGCGTATCACGACGCGCGTCGTCGCGGTGGGACTCCGCTGCGTTCGGTCGTCGCTGCGGGCTCGAACGTGGGAGCCGTTCTGACGGCATCGGCATTGACCGTCGCCGCCGCCGCAACGTCGATGGTCTTCGCCAAGAACGGAATGTTCACCACCTCCGGGCCGGCGATCGCCATCGGTTTGATGGTCACCCTCGCCGTGTCTGTGACCTTCACTCCCGCGTTGATCGCGATTTTCGGACGCCGCGGATGGATAGAGCCGCGAGTCTCTCACGAGCGGCAATGGCGCAAGCGCGGTACCCGAATCCTGCGCCGCGCAGGCGCGCTCACCGCAGTGTCGGTTCTCGCCCTCGTAGCGTTGGCCGCACCAGCGCTCGGCATGGTCCCCAACGGGGACGACAGCGCCATGATCATGGGCGACGCCGACTCCACGGCGGGATACGACGCGGTGTACCAACACTTTCCGGCCAACGAGATCGTTCCTGAATACTTGGTCGTTCGCGCCGACCACGACCTACGGAACACGACCGATCTCGCAGCATTGGACCGTGCCGCCGCCGCAGTGGCGGACCTGCCGAACGTTGCGTACGTGCGGTCGTTGACCCGGCCGAACGGCGAACCGCTCCCCGAGTCCGCAACCGGTTACCAAACCGGCCTGATCGGCAGCAGTCTCGGCGCAGCGCAGGGCCAGATCGCCAACGCACAACCCGACCTCGAGCGATTGGCATCCGGCATCACCGAACTGCGAGACGGAGCGCTCGATGCACAGAAACAGCTACCCCAGTTGGTCGATGGAACCAATCAAGTTGTTGCGCTCTCGAATTCGGTGATCGATCTGTTGCCTACCGTCACGGCCCTGACCACTGCCACCACTGCCGACGGCCGAACCCTCGATCAAGTACTCGGCCAAGTGCAGTCGCTGACCGGCACGCTCGGAACCCTGGTCTCGGCCATCCAGGCGAACCAGGGTGCGGTGAACGACTTCCAGAATGCGCTGGCCCCGTTCGCTTCTCCCGGCCCCTCGCCGCAGTGCGCCGTGAATCCAGGCTGTTCGGCCGGGCGCGCACTGTTCGACCAGCTCGACGCCGCAACCTCGGGCGCACTGACCGCAGCCCTGTCCGCATCCGACGCCGTCACCGCGCTGCCACCCGACACTATCGACACCATCGACAGCGTCCTGCCGACACTTCGCAACGGACTGGGCGAGATCGATTCGCTCGTCGCATCTCTCGGTGGTCGCACACCGCAATCGATCCGGTCCGACCTCGAGCGACTTCAGGACGGGATGTCGGCACTGGCAACGGGAATGGACCAGATAGCCGGTGGCCTCTCTCAGGCCAAGGACGGCACCGACACGACAGTGGCGCTGACCGGACAACTGTCCGACGGCCTCGGCGACGCCGCGAACTATCTGTCATCCATGAGCCGAGATACCTCCACCGGACCCGGATCGGGATTCTATCTACCTCCGAGCGCCCTGCAGGACCAGCGATTCGTCACCGGAGCGAAGTTGCTGATGTCGCCGGACGGTCACGTCGCACGTATGTTGGTGATGCAGGAGGGAAACCCCTACAGCGCCGACAACATTGCCACTGTCGGTGACATTTCCCAGGCCGCACGAAACTCGTTGCAGGGCAGCACTCTCGCGGACTCCGAGGTCGGCTCCACCGGCCTCACCTCGATCACCGCCGACATAATCGATCAAGCAGAACGCGATTTCCTGCTGATCGCAATCGTCGCCGCGGTCGCCGTCTTCGTCATCCTGGCAGGCCTGCTCAGGAGTCTTGTCGCACCAGCGCTACTCGTAACTACCGTGTTGCTGTCGTTCGCCACAGCTGCCGGCATCAGCGTCCTACTGTGGCAGCACCTCATCGGAATCGGCCTGCACTGGTCGGTTCTACCGGTCTCGTTCATGTGCCTGGTTGCCGTCGGAGCGGACTACAGCATGCTGTTCGCATCGAGAGTCCGCGAGGCCAGCGCCGGCGGCACCACCAGCGGAATCCTGCGAACTTTCGGAACCACCGGCAGCGTGATCACCACTGCGGGAGTGGTATTCGCAGTCACCATGTTCGCCCTGATGTCAGGTTCTGTGGTGCTACTGCTGCAGACCGGCTTCACCATCGGTGTCGGACTGTTGATCGACATAGCCGTGGTGCGCACCGTCATCGTCCCCGCAGCACTGCACCTGCTCGGCAACCGAATCTGGTGGCCCTCGGCACCAGCAGTGCAGAACCGGCACATCCGAACACATCCCAGTCACCAGTGATGCCATGCAACCGGCCCCATCTACCCGGCATCCGATACCAGCCCTCACCGTCTCGAATGCGAGGAGAAAAATATGCATTGCGCTCTCGATCAGCAACTCGTACTCGCGTGCAGGGGCACCCCTGATTCTGCAGGCGGACGCCGCCGTAGACACTCGAGTCCACATCGAAGTATCGAGTCCTCACCGATTCGCGCCGAGCACGAACCCATCACTGCCGTATCCCATTTCGACAATCGGATGGTCTCAGCTATCGAGTGGGCACCGTTCGGCGGCGGAACAGCCCGCGACATCGACGCTGTCCACGCGCTGACGGTGACCGCGTTCTACGAAGAAGTACTGTCGTTGGCCGACAGCGAGGAGTACCGCCGTAAGTTGCCCAGGATTGTGCTCGAGCGCGTAACCGAGACGGCACGTCTTCGCCTCCGCCTAGAGCGCAATATTGAACCAACACACGCGAACCCCGACCGTAGCCCTGATCCACCGAACCTGGGGATCTCGACGACCCGATGAAAGCAGCTGCACAGCCCCACACCCACCAAAACCTTTGGTAGAAGCCCGATTGGATAGATGAGACAGGAGCGAACGCAATGACCGGAACAGCCGTAGTGACAGGAGCAGGACGCGGAATCGGGAGGGCCATCACCGACCGATTGTGTGGCGAGGGATGGACGGTGTATGCGACGGTTCGTTCGGATGCACACATGCAGGAACTGTCCCAACTGGATCGGGTTGTTCCGATCCGAGTCGACATCACGGACGACGATGCAGGCGAGGTACTCACAGAAAATGTTCCTGCGCGAATCGACGCGCTGATCAACAATGCCGGATACGCGCTGACGGGACCACTCGAAACGGTATCGGCCGACCAGCTGATGAGTCAGTTGGCCACAAATGTGGTCGGTCACCACAGAGTGACCCGAGCCATGCTTCCCAACCTACGCGCAAACGAAAACGAGAATGCAGGCCGGATTGTCTTCATCTCATCACTGAGTGGATTGTTCGCGATACCGGGCAATGGTGCGTATACCGCATCGAAGTACGCGGTCGAGGGGCTCGCCGACACCCTGCGTATGGAACTACGACGGTGGAGCATCGGAGTGAGCTTGATCGAGCCCGGGACCACACGAACCGACATTTGGACCGGCATGTCGAACGACTTCGATGCCACCGTCGCACAGTGGTCCGACCGCGACAAGGACCTGTACCGGCCCGCCACCGACAAGATGCGTCGACTCATCCCCCTGCTGCAACGAAGTGCCGTTGCCCCCGAACGCGTCGCCGACGCAACACTGCGAGCACTGACCGACAAACGACCCCGACGCCGCTATCGATGCGACCTTGCCAGCCGTATACAGATCCACGCAATGGCCCTCACGCCCGCCACTGTCACCGATCGATTACTGGCCCGTGCACTCGCCTGAGTCGTCGCGCGCACATTCCTGGGCCTCAGCAGTACAGCCCCCGGAATGGGGGGACACCCGTCGATCCCTAGCCAGTTGCGATCGGACACTGTTCAGCAATCGCCGCTCGATTCGAGGATGCGCACGCTCCGTTCGAGGTTGTGAAGCACGTCGACCTCCCGAGCAGCGTTGTCGCCAACCCGCCCGGACCCGGCATAGAGGGTGATCGTGCTCGTCACGGTGCGCCCAGGAATGGAGACAACAGAGCCTGGTGCGATCGGCTGGTCATGATCGGACAGGCGGAAGGCGACGTGGACGCCGGGAGTCGATGTCGGTGGCCACATCGCGGCGTTGATCGCCGTGCAGATCAGGACATGAAAATCCCGCGAGCGGAACCGCGGCCGACCGGTCACCACATAGACCAGCGTTCTCGAAGTGAAATCGGGGTCGCCATACGGAGGGGGCAGAGGAAGGAAGGCGACCGCTTCCCAGGTCTTGTACGAATCGAGCGCACGGTTGTATGCGAAATCCTCTCGTAAGTGCGGCCGGGCGTCGAGAGCCAGCGAGTACAGAAACCGAGCAGCGAGCTCGGCATCACCGCGATCGACCGTGCCATCGGAAATCCCCCGGAGCTGGACCGCCACTCTTTCGGCCTGGAAGGCCGACATCGCAATCGGGGCGTCGTCGCCGTCACGGATGGCATTGAAATGGTCGGTCACAGTGTTCCGGGGGCTGAGATGATCGACGGGTCGCAACCCGGGCTGAATGATGTCGGCTCAGCGCTGTAGTCATCGGTACGGCCGGTGGTGCGCGCGTTCCGCTCGATTTTCTGGTGTTCGATCGACGCGATTCGCGCTCGTGCCACCCACTCTGCAATTCGAACCCGTGCGGCTCGGCGGCCCGCAGGCGGCCACGACACCCACAATTTCCTCACGACAACCATGATGCCCTCCCACACAACGCGATTGGACGTGAAAAACGAAGGACTATCTCACACCCGGACGGACTCGACGCGACCTTTGCGTCCGTTGCCAGCCGCTAGCCGATCCGGCAGAGGCATGCGAGTCCTGTTCAGTACAAACCTATTTGGAGACCACAGATTCTCGCGCTTCTACGTGCCTTCGGTCGACGAGTCGGCGCTCGGTCCGCTGTCTTTCCACGTTGTCCGAAGAAGGTCACCGCAGCTTGCCGCACTTACCCGGTTTGCGGACAGCTACTTTTCCGCTAACGTATGTGTGTCGGCGTCGAACACGCAGACGACGTCGGCCGCACCGGGCGCGGGGAGCCTTCCCCCGGGGTCTCGATACTCGCACCCGGTGCGCAAGTAGCCGAAATAAACTGACCGAAAACGATATACCCGGATCGTCGGAGTGACAGAGTTGTGTTCGGAAGAACCGACTCTTCGTCGTGTGACAACCGAAGCACAGACCACCCCAAGCCCTGAACAACGAGGCCACGGTCCGGGCTAACAGTCAGCGACACCTACATGGTGCCACGGGACGGATCACAGTCCTCGCGCAGCGCTCACCTGGTCGCCGCGTACCGCAGAAGTCGCCGATAAACGCCGGGGTCCAGGTCATACGCCGTGGTACGAGTCAAGATGCGGTGCAGCCGAGCTCGGAACTCGTCGACAGACAGGCCGAAGCACAGCAGAATCTCCGAGGCGTCCGCACCGCCGTAAGGCTCCCACCTTCTGGCGAAGTCCAGGACAACGGCATCCTCGGTTTGTCGTGGCATCATCGGGTAAACCTTTGCTCCAGAAGAATCAAATTGCTCCAGCTAACTCTAGGCTATCAGCCAGCCGACTGTCGACACTCGTTTGCATTCGCAAGCGCCCTGGCGCCCGTGATCGATACGCACTCGGCCGGCCAGTCGAATGATGTTCATACTGAACCATTGTCGAGAACGCATACGCTCTCGACGTACGGACGACGACCACACTCATCGACAGGCTGCTCCACACCTCACACTGGCCACCGTCAGCCAGGCAAGCAAACAGCAAGCAGTCGGCGTTCCATGTCACAGGCTTCCCAACGGCCCCTTCTCTCACCCACGCGATCAGCCTGAGACGTGTAAATAGCTGGTAGGTTGCCATGTGGACACCATGGTGCGACATTGACACATGAACGATGTGCATTCGCAGACAAACTACTTCGCACAGTGGCGCTCGACATCGACAGATGTTCATGCATGTTCGGTAACGGATCGATAGCTGCGTCGATATGCAGGGAGTGAAATCAGTGCGGACCACGCTACGACCCACCATCCACTTCCGGGAGGGTGGCCGCTGGATACTACTGTCCGTGCTCGCCCTGCTGGCTGTCGCAAACGGGGCCGGACTCACGTTGGCGAGGTCTGCTACCAACGACAGGCAGGCCACGGAGTACACCTCATGGTGGTTTTTCGCGGCCCTCGTTGTCGCTATCCTCGGGCTCGCATCGCTGGCTACGCCGAACGCCGGAAATGCCCGCCATTCGATCGCGCTGTCGTGTGCCGCCACGTTGCCGCCCTGCACCCTGGTCACCCAAGGACTCGCGATGCTCCAGATGTGGGGCCTGGTGTCGATTCTGTTCCTGGCCATATATATTCGAGTCTTCTACCCGGCTCGAACTGCCCGCTTACTCGTCTGTGCACTGGCGGCGACAGCCGTAATATCGGCAGTACTGTCCCCCACGCCATCACCTCTGGTATGGATCGGTTTCTATCTCGTGAGCGTATCCGTGGCGGCCGAAGTATTCGGTGCGATGGGGGCGACGCTGATAGATGGTGCCTTGCGTGACCCCTTGACCGGTGCACTCAATCGAGCAGGTGCGGCGCACGCGGCAAGCCACCTCCTGGCGCGCACCAGGAAACGCGGCGAGAACTTGGTCGTCATCGTGCTCGATGTCGACGATTTCAAAGCCGTCAACGATTGCCACGGGCATGCAGAAGGCGACCGCATCCTCGTCGAGTTGGCGCGGTCGTGGATGACGTCGCTTGCCCCGTCCGACGTGTTGGTTCGCTTGGGGGGTGACGAATTTGCAGTTCTCACAACCGGTTGCAGTCGATCCGAAGCAGAGGCTCTGGCATCCTCGCTGGTCGATGGCCATGTAGTCGAAGTGTCCTACGGAGTGGCCATTGCCGAGCCCGAAACGGACCCGTACGGAATTCTGATATCGATCGCCGACTCGGAGCTGTACTGCAACAAGCGTTTTCGCCGAAACCATTGCGACGGCACCAGCGGTGGCAACAGTTGCGACGCCGATCCGCCGATTGCCATCTGAGTGCCGAGAGCGAGAACGACACATCGATCGAGGTGGTGAAGATTCGCTCCGAGACATTCGTCAACTTCGCAATACGCTGGGCTCGACTCGGTGGGGCAGACGAGAAGACCATCGAGGAGACATTCGGAATCTCAATGGATGAGTACCGGCGGCGGCTGCGCCTGGCGCTCACACTGACCGACAGTTCGATCCTCTCTCCTGAAGAACGACGACGTCTTGTGCGTTCGGTCCGCACTGACGGCCCGCAGTCGAAACGAACCGGGCAGCACTAGCGGCGCTCCACCCGGCCACTGGTCGAAACGACAGCATTTACCTCGCGGGTGGAGAAGTCGGGGTCTCGAAAAGGTAACATCACGACCCGGAGCTATCGGGCGGTTATCCCGACGCTCATCACCACCACCGAGGAGGGCTTGGGCAGTGCCGACGCAAGGGTCTTTCGCGGAGCGATTGAACAAGTTGTTCGAATCGATTCATCCTTCGGGACGGAAGCCGTACACGAATGCCGATGTTGCCGAAGCCCTGGCAGCGGCTGGTCACCCGATCTCGAAGCCATACATTTCGCAGTTGAGATCCGGTCATCGAACCAACCCCTCCAACGAGACAGTTGCCGCGCTGGCCCGCTTCTTCAAGGTCAAGCCCGACTACTTCTTCGATCCTGTGTACGAGGCGTCGGTGGACCGCGACCTGGAGGTATTGTCGCAACTCCAAGGCTATGGCCTGCGACGACTGTCCACGCGAGCATTCGACCTATCCGAGGAATCGCAGAACCTGTTGACCGCAATGGCGGAGAAGCTGCGAACCAGCGAGGGGCTGCCCGCAGTTCCCCCGGATGGATCGGACTGACTCCTTCCGCTGTCGCGGATCGCGTCAGCGCCCGAATTCCGAAGCGATCGTCGTCACCCACCTGGCCAGCGACACATCTCTCGGCACAGCAATCCAATGTCCACCCATAACTGGGTCGGCAAGCGGATCCCGAACCGTGCGGGCCACGCGAACGGCTCGGGCACCGGATTCCACAGGCACAGGCGCTCCGTCGTCGAATTGCCCGGCACCGACCTGAAGGTACAACGCGTCCATGATTTCGGAGACGTGGTCCGATGCACGCAACACCGTCGGAGCGCCCGACCGTTTGTCGTCCACCACCTCGGGAAATCTGCGAGTGAGAGTGCGATGAAGGTTCCTGATGCGCCACAACAGGATCCGCGCACGAACCCAGCTCGTCACCAGAACCCACACTGCGGCAGCGGCCATCAGCAGCGCGCCGGCCGTGAGTACCGAGTGTCGGGGTGCAGACCCGAAGACAACCGATACCGCCACGAAAGCCGGTGCACACGTTCCGACACAGAACAGAGCTACCGCGCGGCCCAACGGCGTTCGATCGACCATTCCGAGACCTGTGACAATGAGTAGCGGAAACATGAGAAGAACGAAAACCCACGCAGCAGTAGGCCACACAGCGGAGGCAATTCCAGAAGCCACAGCGAAGAAGACCACTGCTGCGATCGATCGACGCTCTCGCGCCGCGCCGAGCATCGGTCGCGCAGTCAGAGTGATGACAGCGGAAGTTGCGGCAACTCCGATCCAACACATTCCGATGACGGTCGGCACGTCGACATACGGTGTCAGGAGTCGCGCGACATCGTCGACCAGCAATGTTTGCCCCACAGCGAGGAAGCCAACGGCGAGCACAATGGACACTCGCACGGTATTCGCGCTCCGCACCACCACGCGGCCGACGCGAGCACCGACTGCGAGCCACACCAACAGCGCCGCTAGCCAGTCCATGTCATCCCAGAGCCTGATCGAAACGCAACACCGACAATGGAGCGCCTCGGGTGTTCATCCGCCGCAGCCGCTGTAGCAATTGGCCGGCGAACGTTTCCGCCTCCCACTCTGCCAGGGCGTCCGACCCATCGAGAACTGTGGACATCAAGCTGCGCTCACTGAGCATGAACGCGATCAACTCGTCACTGACTACGTGCAACGATTTCTCTACCGGTGTGCCTTCGTGCCGAAACACGATGTGACCCAGCTCGTGCGCCAGCGTCCGTTCGTAGTTCGGTAGATCCGGGGCCAGAACGATGACGTCATGGTTGGGGAAAGCACGTCGTTGTCCGCACACGCCGGGCGGCAGCTCGGCCATCTCTACCTCGATCGACCTGCCCCGCTCTCTGGCGACTGCGGAGACTATGTCATCGAGATCGAATTCTGTTGTGTCCGAGGCAATGTCGAATACGACGTCAACTGCGGCAGACACGCGGCGGTGCGAACGGATCATGGGAACAACTCCGCGCGCGCGGCAGACCGTCGCGCCTCGGTAGCGCGCGCACCGCGAAAGGTGATGACACCCGCTCCGAACCCCGCCAGCGCCAGGCCCGCGACGCCACCGACAACCGGAAGAGGAGCCACGTCATGGAGACCGCTTGTTGCCGAGGACAATTCGGTATCGGGATCCTCCTCTTCGATCACGCCATCGACGTTCGCCGCCGGCGTCGGTGACGGATCGGTAGTACTCGTGGTTTCGGTCTGCGAATAGGAAGCCGTCGGTGCCTCGTCGCCAGGAGACTCGTCGGCGGGAGACTGGTCAGCGGAAGACTCGGGCGAGTTTGCAGCATCCGACGCCGGCGACTCGGCATCCCGCGGTTCGAGCGGGTGCACCGTTTTCCCGACAGTCGAGGGTTCCGAGTAGCGGGTGTCGGAATGCAGCTCGCCATCGGCGATCGGTGGGCCGGCATCGGCACTGCTTTTCGGCTCGGCTGTTGCAGTCTTCTGCGTGTCAGCGGAAGTCGCGGTCGGGGTGTTGCTCGTCGTGGTCGGGTCGCTGTTCGTCGCGGTCGGGGCGTTGCTCGTCGTAGTCGGCTCGACAGTGGTCGCGGTCGGATCGTTGCTCGTCGTAGTCGGCTCGACAGTGGTCGTGGTCGGACCGTTGCTCGTCGTGGGTGTCGATTCCCCACACTTTCCGGGCCGCCCGATGCATATTTCGATGGTGCTGGCCGCCGAGGTCTGGCCTGCCACAGCTATGGCGAAGACACCCGAGGAGAGGGCCGCACAACAGATCGCCAGGCCCACCTTGCGCCCCATCGAGGTCATGGCAGGCACCGATCCCACCCAGACGTGGACCACGTGCCGATCTTTTTCACGCAGCGCATTGCCCCTCCGCCTTCTTGATGGTGGTACCGACCGGGATAGGACATCCGGCAATACAAAATGTGTCGCTGCTCTTGTAAATCGCGTTACTCGTCGATGCTGTGATGTCCAACACCGGCACTTCCTATGTCGTTCTTGCGAGCCGAATCCGAATCAGCAGCCTTACGCTGCAACATGATTCGGTAACGTGCAGTACGTCCACTACACGCGGCGCACGCCTTCCACGCTTCGAATCAAGAAGCACGGCAAGCCTGCCGCCCGAGGCTCGATTGACGCACCCGTACTGCTCAATTTCATTTCCAATAGCAAGTGTTTCACACGCATCACCCCCTCTGGCGGCCGCGAGATGTGTGACAGACCACAGCTGCGCGAACTGAATCAACACACAGAAGCCCTTGGCTCAGCGACCGATAGTTAACTTCCAGCACCTAGTATTTATGAGACCTACGACACTGCTGTACCGAGCTTCCGGGCTGCATTCCTTGCGGAATCGAGCCGTAAGCGGCCGCTATGCATCCTTTTGCATCGAATACGGCGGGCACTTTAACGGATCGATGTGCCAGCCGTAATCCTGTAGAGGTTGCTCAAAATTAGCTCGTGTGTCTGAATACAGGGGCCACGCCGGTTTCTCCGAGCTGGTCTCAATCTTCGACTCAGGAGCTCCCATGAAACGTTCGATCAAGACCGTTATCGGTGCCACTGCTGTGGCCATCTCAGCGGCAACTATTGCGTCGCCGGTCGCTTCCGCAGCACCTGCGACAACGACAGGCCCCACCACGCAAGCTGCACCGACAGGAGACGGCGTCTGGGCACCGAGCCATGACGAAGCTCTGGCACTGATTCCGGTGTGCAGTGGACCGACCGCAACGTTCAGTTGGCTGAACGCGAATTTCGCAGACCATGGGAACGACGTGAAAGCTGCGATCAAGCGGAACACGGCTCTCGTCACGTCCATTCTCACGTTCTCCGCTTCCCCATACCAGGTTCTCGAGGGGTTGTTCGTCGACGTTCTCCAGGTACCCGTCTATGCGGTCAACGATGTTGTCTTTCACGATCCCGCGACGGTGAAGGACATTCTCACTTTCTGCGCCTCCACCCGGAAATGAGTCCGAAGCACTCGCGCCGAGCGGGCGATAGCGTGTTGGGCCGTCGGTCTTTTCTCACGGGTACCGCTGCCGTGACGGGTCTACTCTTCGCCGGGTTCTCTGCACCGGTGCGGGCAGAGACCGTGCTGCCGGCCTTCCCCGAAGGGCTGTCCCTGCGTAAGGCACAATTCCGCAACTGGGACGAGGCAATTGTCACGGAGGATCTGTGGACAGTAGCCATCGGCTCTGCCGACGATGCGGTAAGGGTTGCCGAGTGGGCTAGAATCAACTCGTATACGTTGCGCCCCCATGGATTTCGACACAATTGGTCACCGCTCGTCGTCGATTCCGGCACGCCCTCGTCGGCGCGAGTGCTTCTTCTCGACATGACCACCTTGAACTCGATGGCGATGGTCGACGACACCGCCGTCGAAGTCGGGGCCGGTGCCTCTATGCAAGACCTACTCGACTACCTCCACACTCACGGTCGCGCAGTGCTTTCCGCGCCGGCTCCGGGAGACGTCACCGTCGGAGGAGTACTCGCAGTGGGTGGGCACGGCAGTGCCGTCGCTTCGACCGCCGAACAGGGCAACCGGTCGTTGCCGTTCGGTTCGGTGAGCGACCTCGTCGAAACCATCTCGGCCGTTGTGTTCGACAGCCGCACCGGTACCTATATCGAGAGGACGTTCACCCGTTCCGAACCCGAATGTTCCTCTTTACTCGTGCATTTGGGGCGTACTTTGGTCACGCGCATTCGTCTGTCGACGGTGCCGACGCACAACCTGCGGTGTCGGACCTTCACAGACATCCCGATCGAGGAACTGTTCGCAGCACCCAATGCAGCAGGCCCGCGGTCCCTGACCGCAATGCTCGACGACGCGGGTCGAGTCGGAGTCATCTGGTACACCTTCACCGATCGACCGTGGATTCAACAATGGTCCGTCTCGCCCACTCGCCCGGCCGAATCACGCCCGACCACGGGCCCATTCAACTTTCCGTTCGCGGACAACCTTCCCGATCCGATACCGCAGATGCTCGGCCGGATCATCGAGGGGCATACCGAACTCGCGCCGGCATTCGGGGACGCCGTCATCGCTGCCACCGATGCAGGTCTCACCCTGACGGGTGCTCGCGACATGTGGGGTCCGGCCAAAGATTTCATTCACTTCGTCAGACCCACAACGCTACGCGTCACAGCGGCCAGCCATGCGGTGATCACCCGTCGAGACAATGTTCAGCATGTGGTTCACGAGTTCACCGAAGTAATCAGCACGATGCTCGACGAGTACGCCACACGCGGCGAGTACCCCATCAACAGCTGTGTGGAAATCAGGGTGACCGGGGTGGATTCTCGATACCCGGTCGACAGAGCTCCCGCCCTCTCCCCCGCTACGCCGGTACCCGGACGCGCCGACTTCGATACAGCGGTGTGGCTCGACACGCTGACTTTGCCGGGCACCCCTGGGCACGCGGACTTCTACGCGGACCTCGAGCAGCGCTTCTTTCGGCCCTTCCCAGCCGAACTCGGAATCGTTCGACCCGAGTGGGCGAAGCGCTGGGGTCACGGAGACGGTGGTGCATGGACCGACCCCCACGCGCTCAGCCACGAAATTCCCGACGTGTATCCGCAGTGGTCGATCGCGGCAAATACGTTGGCTGCTCTCGACCCACACAATCTGTTCACCACGTCGCTCACCCGACGGTTGGGACTCTGAACCAGACGTCCGGACCCGGGCACCAACACGTCCCATCGAATCACGATGGGCGACTTCACAAGGAGAAGAACATGTTCGATCCCATCATCACCACCCTGACTCTCGCCGGCGGCCTCGGAGCCCTCGTGATCGGTGTCATCCCCTACGCGATCAAGGGTCTCTTGTTCTGACCGTATGCAATCCGAGAGATCGGGCTGCACGATGATCGTTTCCCTTCCCCGGGCCTGATCATCGTGCAGTCCCTTCTTCTCGAACTCGAAGCAGTGTCACTACGAGGCGCGACCGACAACATCAGGCATGGGAAGGCAACCGATGACACCGACAGGCCCACAGAACCCGTGCTTGGCCGAGCTCATGGATGCTCGCGGAATGCGAGACAGTATCGATTTGCTTCCACATCTGGCCGACCGCGGTGTGCTCTTGACCGAGTCACGGGTTCGCAGACTCGTTGCGCGGCGTCCGATGCTGGTGTCCCTGACAACGTTGATTGCATTGTGCGACATCTTCGGCTGCGCGCCGGCCGACTTCGCTCCTTCCGACGTGCACCGTGCCGAATACCGTAATGGTCTGTCGCAGAACGGAACTATCGTCGATATCAACACTGTGTTGGACACTCGGCGCGCCCCGTGAGCGATTGCTGATCGATGCGACCGACAGCACCTGCCGATACGCAGACTGCGCAATACGACACGAGAAGTGGAAACAATTTTCGTGCGGCGGCCAATTCTTCGCTCTCAGAGATGATGCGAGGCGGGCTCTACAGTTCCGGACCGTCGTGCGGGAGGTAGGACCGGGTTGAAGAGGTCTACCGCACGAGACCAGAGCTGTCGCTGACGAGCTGTGCATCCCTCGCGCTTACCACGGGACGGTGTGACCGATCGAGCGATCCGGGGTCCTCATAATCAGAGGGTGGAGCCCACGAACTCAGCGCATGATATCCATTGCTGCGCAATTCTGTTCGACCGTATCGGGCAGTGTTCGGGCCGACTGTATGAACGTCGCGTCATGTCGTGTGGGATGCGCGACCACCGAATCGGGTGGACAATCACATCCGACATCGCTAGCTTCGATGACATGTCCAGCCCCGAGGCGTCCAGACTCTAGCCACCGGCAGTAGTCCGGTGGCCACACTCCACGCGCTCGTCGCCGTTCTGGCTACGGCTGTATTTGCAGTGCGCGATTCGTGGCACCCTCTGCCCTCCAAAGCTTAAGTCTGGCCTTGGCGGCTCACATCACTCAATGTGGCGCTGTCAGGTCACCTGCTCCAGATCGTTCGCTCGTGTCGGATCCGACGATGAACGCTCTCGGAGCCTCCTTGACCTCTCTCAGATACACGGAGACACAGTGCCATTCGCCATCTACGTCCTGGGTATTGCTGTATTCGCCCAAGGAACATCCGAATTCATGCTGTCCGGACTCATACCGGACATGGCTCAGGATCTACAGGTTTCAGTCCCTACCGCAGGACTCCTCACTTCGGCATTCGCAATCGGCATGATCATCGGTGCCCCGTTGATGGCAATTGTCAGTATGCGGTGGCAACGTCGACGAGCGCTCTTGACCTTCCTCATCACTTTTATGGTTGTGCATGTCATCGGCGCACTCACCGACAGTTTCGGCGTCTTGCTGGTCACCCGGATCGTAGGAGCAGTGGCCAACGCCGGTTTCCTGGCTGTAGCGCTGGGCGCAGCCATGTCGATGGTTCCTGCCGACATGAAGGGACGAGCGACCTCAGTTCTACTGGGCGGAGTGACCATCGCCTGCGTGGTTGGAGTCCCGGGCGGAGCGCTTTTGGGCGAACTGTGGGGATGGCGCGCCTCGTTCTGGGCGGTAGTGCTGATTTCCGCACCTGCAGTGGCAGCGATCATGGCATCGACCCCTGCTGATTCCCCTACAGATTCTGTTCCGAACGCGATCCGCGAACTGTCCTCGCTGCGTCAACGCAAACTTCAACTGATCTTGGTGCTGGGCGCTCTTATCAACGGTGCCACCTTCTGTTCCTTCACCTACCTGGCTCCGACACTCACCGACGTCGCCGGATTCGACTCTCGTTGGATCCCTTTGCTTCTCGGACTGTTCGGACTGGGGTCGTTCATCGGCGTCAGTGTCGGTGGCCGGCTCGCTGACACCCGTCCGTTTCAATTGCTGGTGGCGGGCTCGGCAGCCCTTCTGGTCGGGTGGATCGTGTTCGCTATCACTGCCTCTCACCCGGTAATGACCCTAGCGATGCTGTTCGTGCAAGGAACGCTGTCGTTCGCTGTGGGGTCGACGTTGATCTCGCGAGTGCTCTACGTCGCCGACGGTGCTCCGACTTTGGGGGGATCCTTCGCTACGGCTGCCTTCAATGTCGGAGCCGCATTGGGGCCGGCCCTCGGCGGTGTGGCCATCGGTATCGGAATGGGCTATCGCGCACCACTGTGGACCAGCGCGGCTCTGGTGGCACTTGCGATCGTGATCGGTGCCGCGACGTGGACGGAGTGCGGTAACCACATTCGGCGAAAAGTCGGCATGCTTGCGCGACACACGAAAGTCGGCCATGCCCGCTGGGCCCTACGGTAATGGGTTGCCAGGATCACCTGCAGTAGCGGTGGCTCCAGCTTCTGCATCTCGAACCACCGCTCCTTCGCTCTTCTACGGGGTTCCGATCCGCCGAACGAGCCCCACCAGAGGGATTTGTGTTTCATATTCAATCGATCCGGGCGATCGCAATATCAGCTGCCCGCACCTCAGATCATCCGGAGTTGCAGCGGCAGAACCGTTCGAGGCGGCGCTCCGCCATCGGTCACCCGGGATACGGTTCGGGTCGCTCGAGGTCGAAGATTCCCAGTGCCAGTTGTCCGGTCTCGTCGATCGGAATTGTCGCTGATGGTGTGGGCGCTGCGATCAGCCCGGAGACGACTTCGGGAGGGAAGTCAGGGCGCCCGTCTGTGAGCCACGCGATCACACGCCCGCTCGCGGCGTGCAGCACCGCCGTAGATGTTCCAGCGTAGGTAGCGGTTGCCTGAAGTGCGGCGCGTGGAAGTAGCTCGTCTTCTACGGCGGCGGTCGGCTCAGGGAGGCGTACACAGACTCCGAGGATGGCCGGTCCATCGAAGGTCGCCACGACCCGCATCGTGTATCGCTCGACTGTCCCGTCGGTGCGGATCCAGTCTCCGGCGAAGCGGTCGCCGACAGTGGCAGCGTGGACGTCTGCGGCGGTGCGACGGATATCGGACAGGCGAGCGCATCCGGAGAGCCAGTCGGTCATCGTGCGGGTCGTCGGGTCGTCGACGAAGCTCGGCGAGATCGGGTCGGCCAGTTCCCATGCGAATGCCCACACCGGGGGCTCGGGTGGTGGCGTCTCGGTGGCGTCGCCGATCCACATCAATATCGCGTGTACTTGTCGAGACGGCCCGAGGACGGGCTGTGCCAGCGCCAACCGCGGCCCGCCGACGTCGAGGAGTACCTGCGATTGTTTCAGGTTGTTGAGGACGGTATCGAGTAGTTGCAGCACCGTTGTATAGACCGAGCCGCGGAACATGTTGGAGACCGGTCGCCATTGCTTGGAGCGCGCACCGACCATGACCACGGCGGGGGTCGATCCCGAGGTCTCGACCAGAAACCAGCCCTTGTCCACGACACCCTCAGTCTCCAGCCGAGTCGACGAAATCGGCAATGGGCGGCAACGATATCAGTGCTCCTGCATCCAGCGCAGCGCGAAATGGCCCTCCAGAACCTTGCGCATCAGTGTGATCTGCGAACTATCGCCGGCCCACGCGACGTATCCGTCCGGTCGGACGACGACGATCTCTGGGTAGAGCTCGGGCAATCCCTGGGCGACGACTGCGTCGGCGAACGGGAGGGCTGCCGTCTCCTCGAGAGCCGAACGTGCTTGCGCACCGACAAGTATCACGATTCGGCCGCGGGCGAGAAGCTCCGACACGGTCGTCCGTGTGCCGTCGACGTCGATTTCGTGGTCGGGCAGGAACGACCCGTCGAGCTCGTTTTCCGACAGTCCAGGGATATCGTGGCGCAGGGAGTGACCGTTGATCTTGTCGCCCAACCAATCGTGAGTATCTTTGTGGCACAACATCTGCGAGACCATTCGACGCAGTGGGTCCTGTGCAGGATCTGGATTCATGATCGCCGACTGAAGACGAGTGTTGTCGATGACCCACTGCCCGACAGGTTGACGTTCGGTGGAGTAGCTGTCGAGCAGGGCGTCGTCTGCGGCACCGGTCACCACAGCGGCAAGCTTCCATCCGAGGTTGACCGCGTCGGAGATTCCGGTGTTGAGGCCCTGCCCACCGAGTGGGTAATGGATATGGGCAGCGTCTCCGACCAGGAACAGTCGACCGTCTCGGTAGTTGTGCACGATCCGGCTGAAGTCACTGAACCTGTTGAGGTAGTGCGGCGATTCGAGCTCGACGTGCGACCCGACCACGCGGTCGATGGCGGCTCCGAACTCCTCCGGTGTGACCGGTGCATGCCGGTCGGCGGCTGGACCGTCGAACTCGAACACAATGATCCGGCTGTGTCCGTAGCGGTTCAGGTTGAGCAGCGTCCATCCGGCGTCGGTGCGGTTCCATCCTCCACGGAGATGCTCGGGGTGCGGCAACTGCGCGAGGCCCAGGATCGCGCGCATCGTCGGCGCGTATTCGGTTGTCGTGAACTCACCCGAACGCAGTACCGTGCTGCGGCCGCCGTCGGCACCGACCACGTAGCGCGCTGCGTACCGCTGCTCGGTGCCATCAGCGTCATGTGCAATGACGAGTGCCTGGTCGGCGGACTGTTGCACGGAGGTGACCGTGATGCCTCGGATCACCTGTGCGCCATGCGTTTCGGCCTTCGCTGCGATCGCGCGCTCGAGTTCGGCCTGAGCAATGCCCATCATGACCGGCCCGTCGATGGTTCGCGACCGCAGCGTCAGCCACGGGTATCCAGCGAACTGGAACAGCTCCGAAGAGATGGTCGTGTGATCGTTGGTCCGGCGTGGGACGGCGACGACCTGTCTGCGCGCAAGGGTCGCGATAGCGCGCGCGTGATAAGTCCCGGCCTTGGGGTACTCGTTCACGGCATCGCGACTCTCCAATACCACCGCCGAAATGTCGTGCAGCGCCAGCTCGTTGGCAATGAGCATCCCCACCGGCCCGCCGCCGACCACGATCACGTCGTACATCTACACAATTCCTCTCGCACCGAGATCCACCGGCAGGACGGCAGGTCGCCGCAGTCCGGTTCCTAGATCCCATTCCACATTCGACGGATCCACACGCAGGGACAGGTCCGGGTAGCGCGTGACGACCCGGGTGAGTATCGCGATCAACTCGGTCTGCGCCAGCGCCGACCCCATGCACCGATGCATGCCATACCCGTATTGCAGATGCCGACCACGCGGGCGATCCAGCCGGATCTCCAACGGTGCATCGAACACCGCCGGATCGCGATTGGCCGCGTTGATGTGTGGGTAGACGATCGCCCCGATCGGAAGCCGACCGGCCGTGGTTTGGAGAGAACGGGTCAATTCACGCGGGAACGACCCCGGCGTTCCGAGCGGCATGAGCCGCATGATCTCTTCCACCAAGTCAGATACGAGGGAAGGATCGTCGACAACTTGTGAATACAGATCCCGATGCGCCAGTGCGGCATACAGCGTTTTCGCGAGCATCGTCGCGACGTTGTTGTCCCCTCCGAGGACGATTCCCATCACGGTCCCGCTGATGAGGGTGTCGTCGATGGCGGCGAATTCCGGTTGCCGGGCCCGCCGCTTGTAGGTGGCGAGCAGTCCGGTGTCGTCGTGTTCGGTGTCGTCGGCAACGAGTTTCTGGACCCAGCCGTACAGCTCGACCCACGAGTCGACGATGAGAGGTATCTCGTCGCGACGAGCGAGCTGAATTCGTCGACCGAGCTCGTTCATCCACGGCGCATGGTCGAGCGAGATGCCGAGCAGAGTGCACACCATCTGCGCCGGCACGACACGGAAGACCTGAGCTATGACGTCGGGATCGGCCATCGCGTCGAGCGTGTCCAACGCAGCATCGGTGAGGGCGAGGATGGTGGGTTCGAGTCCCGCGATGGCGCGGGCACTGAACTCGTGAGACACGAACTCCCTCACCACACCGTGCACCGGGGCGTCGAGATTGATGAGAACCTCGGGTGCCCAGTTGGTGGGCATGAACGACGGACCGCCATCGACGTTGCAGAGCGTGCGGCTGGCGGTCCGGTCGAGCATCAACGTCCTGACGTCCTCGTAGGACGTCAGGCAGATCGCACTGTGTCCACTGGGTAGCTCTATTCTCTGGTGCCCATCGTCACTGGCGAGTTCCCGGACGTACGGCGGCGGGGTGTCGAGATTCGGAATGTCGGTCACCAGAGGGTTTGTCGATGTGCCGTCGGGGCGATGGATGGTCTGGGTCATTGCTGGATCTCCTCGCGATCGAGAGCGGTATCGGCATCGAGGACCGGATCTGCCGCGGTAGGTGTCGTCGGAGCATCGACGGGGCGGCGCAGCAGGAGTGTGACGGTCACGGCGAGGACAAGAGACAAGGCGGCGAGCACCCAGAGCAACGGAGTGAACCCGTCGGCGAACGCGGCTCGCAGCAGACCGGTGTCCACGGAGCTGTCGATACCTCCGATCTCCCCGGTGACGACCTTGTCGACGATGCTCTCCCGCTCGCCGGATCCCAGGGCGGCCGGCAGGCGGTCGCGGACCTGACCACCGACGCCCGCAGTCAGCGCGCTTGCAAACACCGCCACGACGACGGCCTCACTACCCAGCCGCACCGTGGACACCAGACCTGACACCATGCCCGACTTGTCGGCAGGCACCGATCCGATCGCCTGACCGTCCACCAGCCCGACGCCCAACCCGAACCCCAGGCCGAGCAACAGGAACGGGACGATGATGGTGCCGATGTTCTGCTCGGTACCGACCAGAGTGAGTACGGCCGCACCTGCGACGAACAACAAGACGCTGCCGCCGAGGATGATCCACACCGGTATGCCACGGGTGTGCATGGCACCGGCGATGAGCGGGCCGACGATGACCGGCACGGTCATGATCAGCATCACCAGACCTACGGCCCCAGTGCCCAGCTGCCATACCGTGGACAGGAACGTCGGGTAATAGGTGAGCAGCGTGACGAAGCCGACTGCGCCGGCGACGGGGACGGCGAGCAGACCGACGAGCCGGGATGATCGCAGCAGCGTCAGGTCGAGCAACGGGTGAGCGGTGGTGAGTTCGATCCGGATGAACGCCGCGAACAGTGCCACCCCGGCGATCAAGGTGCCGAGTGTCGCAGGCGAGTGCCATCCCCACGAATCCGACTGCACCACAGCTGCAATCACCAACGTGAGTGACGCGGCGAAGGCGACCGCGCCGGGGTAGTCCAGCCTGCCGGTGGACTGGGCAGGCGTGTCGTGCACCTTCGACGCGATGACCAAGGCTGTCGATACAGCGATGACGACGGCGTTGAACCAAAAAATGCCTGACCACCCCACCACGGCGATGGCGGTCGAGGAGATCGTCGGCCCGAGACCGAGTCCCACTCCTGCGGCGGTGCCGAACAGCGCGAACGCGCGCGCCGCAGCAGCACCGTCGAAGGTGATGGCCAACAGTGCTCCTGAGCAGGCAAAGATGATCGCGGCCCCGATGCCGGCGAGCGCTCGACCGACATCGAGCAGCAGTAACGACGGTGCAACAGCGCTGAGGACCGCCGCACCGGCGAACAGCGCGCCGCCCAGGACCAGGCCGCGGCGGCGGCCGAGATGATCGGCGATGGATCCAGCGACCAAGCTGAACACTGCGAAAGTGAGATTGAAACCGTTGACGACCCACTGCAGCAGTGCCGGATCGGAGCCGAGATCGGCCGCGATGTGCGGTAACGCCACACCGGTTCCGGACACACCGGTGGGTACGACGACGACGCCGAGCAGGATGGCCGCCAGGAGAAGGTTGGGTTTGGCCGACGATGTGACTGTCGAGGACGATGCGGGTGCGATCATGCGCTGGTCTCCTTGTCTTCGATATCACCGAGGTCTTCGCGTAGGAGCGCAGCGAGGTCGGCGAGGGTTTGGTCGTTGTCGACGAAGCGGACTGCTCCCCAACCGGATCTGCGTGCGGAGGCACAGTTCGATTCGAGATCGTCGATGAGAATGGCGGTTCCAGGGGCTGCCCCGATCCGGGCCTCGGAGATCGCGAAGATCTCCGGCTCCGGTTTGCGACACCCGACGTCGTAGGAGTCGACGATCGCGTCGACGTCGTCGTCGAGTCCGACCATCGGGCGCCAGTGGGCCTCCCACTCGCGGACGTTGTTGGTGAGAATCCCGACTCGGTAGCCCTGCGCCTTCAGCTCGTAGACCAGGTCGCGCATCGTCGTGTTGACCTGGTGGCCTGCGAACCACTGTCGACCGAAGTCGTTCTCCGCCCGCGAGACGTCGATCCCTCGGGATGTGAGCCATCGGTGCATGCGACTCACCCACTCGGCCTCGGTCAGCAGGCCGAGTTCGACGGGGGCGAGCACCTCGACGCCGAGACCGTCGGCGACGCCCGCCATCGCTGCTTTGAGATCGGCTGGGCTGATACCTGTCTTGCGTTCGTAATCGACGAACAGGTCTTCGATGGGGGGCGAGAGCACGCCACCGAAGTCCAGGAAAACCGTCGTGTATCGCGACGCGGCGGATACCGGCGGGACGGTCCCGACGTGCGCTGAGGCGGTCATCGTGCGACCGCCACATGGCTGGATGCGTGCGACCGATCGAAGAGCACTTCACAGGAGGCGATGACTACGCCTTCCTGCGTGATGTCGATGTCGAAACCGACACTCTGGTCGCAGGTGTCGGTCTGCGGCCGGACAAGCGCATCGGTCGGGAGGTCGAGCTCGCCGAATCGGATGAATGTCGCTGACAGAGAACGTATTCGGAGCCGTCGTGCACTGAGTCCGAAGTACTCGTCGGCACCGATGATCCCAGCCTGGCGTACCGCTTCGAAGAGGACCGCTCCGGGGATGTGATCGAGCGGGTGGTCGAACAGACTCGGGTGATGCTGGTCGACGAGTACATCGATGTCGACGCCGCCCGATACGTGGCGTGCAGCACCGACGACAACATTGCGACCCAAGCTACGGCCGAGGGCTTCCGGCTCATGCGCACCGACCAGCGGGTGGGGGTGACGCCCGGGCAAAGGGCTTATGCCGCTGCGATATTCGGCCAGTCCCAGCTTTGCCCGTCCCGATGCTCGGACCCGAGACCAGACAGATTTCGGCATCCACTGAATCGACATGGTCATGGTGACCGCGGTCGTCCCGGCAAGTGTGACCGTCATGTCGAGTGTGATGCCGATGATCGTGGTGTCGCGGACCTTCTCGCCGACGATCACCGCACTCAGCTCACCGTTGCCAGGGGCGGGCGTCACCGTCATCGCATCATCCGAAACAACGGTGAAGGAACCGGCATTGAAAATGAAGGACTGGTCGAACTCGACTCCCACGTGGCGATGGGCGATCAAGATCGACGCCTGCCGAAAGCACTCCAGGACGAGCAACGGGTCGAATCGGCCGGCGGCGGGCCCTACGTGATCGCTGTAGTAGCTGTGCGACTTCGGAAGATGAATACCGACGCGAAAGTTGGGGTACCGATCGCAGATGATGTCGGTGAGATAGACCTCCGACAATGCGTCGCGGTGCACGTGTTCGCGCGGGACCAGAGTCGAATGTGAAAGTGGGGGGTAAAGAGTAGATGTCACGGTGAGCCCCTTGCTGAAGGTTCGGACGGAAACACAGACGCGAGGTATTGCTGGGCACCGCACGGGCACCGATCACGTCTGCGATTTGTCTCAAGCGATCCGGCAGGTCTCGGGCTTGTAAGCAAGGGGCTCTCAAGCGACTCTGTTCGGACTGGCAGTAGTTTAGCGCGCGCAACGAGTTCCGTCGCGCCCGAGAACCGAGTGCGCGTGAAGTCACACCACTTGTTGACGAGTGACTTGTTGCACACGCCTTCGCAGTGGCGCACATCATGTGTTGCTGGCGTGTCGATTCCATACTCGGCCCGCATAGTGGTCCGATGACTCCGAACCGACGACCGGTTGCCGTTGTCGCGGCGGGGATGGCCGTGGAGGGCTACGACTGGGTGACGTTCCTTACGCTGCTCCCCTATATGACCCGCGAGCTGTTCGGTGACGACGAAACCGGGATGACTGTAGGCCTCGCAATCTTTGCCGCCGGGTTCGTCTCTCGTCCCATGGGGGCTTACATTGTCGGGAGTATCGCCGACCGGCGTAGCCGCACAACGGCATTCGTAGCCTCTTTGTGGATCGGGGTCGGCGCGACTACCGGAATGGCCTTCACGCCCGCGATAGACGGAGTGGCCTGGGCAGCTCCGGTGTTGTTGTTGATCTTCCGTGTGATTCTGGGTGCCGCACACGGCGGACAGGCCGCGGTGGTCAATGCACACATGTACGAGATGCATTCTGTCGGAGGGAGACTGGACCCGTCGGCGTTGATCTACACGATGGCCGCGTGTGGAAAAGTGGTGTCGCTGACGGTCACCCTGCTGACGATTGCCTTGCTCGGTCATGAGCAGATGTCCGTGTGGGGCTGGCGAATTCCCTATGTGGCCGGGGCGGTGGCAGGTGCGCTGCTGGCAATAGCCGCAACCCATGGCACAGACGCCGCTCGATCACGATCTGAAGAGGTGAGCACTGCGCCGAACCTCCGGGGTTCGGCGATACTGGCTCGGATGGCGGCAGTCTGTGCGCTCACCGTGGGAACCACGCTGTCTTACAACATTTGGGTCGCCGGCACCGTTCCCTATGCGGTCACGCATCTGGGCGTTCGCGAATCGACCATGGTCGCAATATCTCTCGGGCAGACGGTTGGTTTCGCTGGACTGGTTATTTGCGCCGGAGTGCTGATGCGGCACCGACCCCGCACCGAGCTGTACGCCGCCTCCGCGGTCATTAATGCCGTGTTCGCTCTGCCCGTGCTGTATCTGACCCGGCCGTCGGCGACACTGGCGACGTACTTGGTAGGCACGTCGCTGGCGACGGTGGCCTTGGCGGGACTGTGTGCGGCATTGCCCGCGGTTATCAGCGCGCTATTTCCGCGATCGGCGCGCGGGGTGGGCAACGGCCTGCCCTATGCCATTGCCGTTGCATTGATCGGTGGGACGGCACCGAGCCTGCGCGAGACGTTCTCATCGAACTACACAGTCTTCGCGTGGTACGCCGCGGCGACGTGTCTCATCACGGCAGGCACAGCAATCGTGGTCGACCATCGGTCAATCGGGCTGCGACGCTGAAAGCAACTTATGGCAGCAACATCTGGACCAAGTTTTCGATCGCGCTTCGACGCTGCCGGTCGAGCAGTACTTCGTCGTCAAAACTTTTGTTCCGATGTCATGTGTCCGCTCAGAGTTCGCCGGGAACGTATGAACGCCTCTGGGCTTTAAAATCTCGTGCCGAGGCAAAGCGCACCCACACGGAGCAATCCATCGATCGGCCACCAACGTTCACACGAGTCCACATCACTCGATACTTTCGACGCAGTGCAGGTCGTTCGTGTTGAGTTGCAGGCACATCCAGCACATACAAAAAGCCCCTGACCTGCGAATGTTCGCAGATCAGGGGCTTTTTTCCTGTGCGCCCGAAGGGATTCGAACCCCTAACCTCTTGATCCGTAGTCAAGTGCTCTATCCGTTGAGCTACGGGCGCATGTTCAGTTGTGTCGGTTCCGAAGAACCGACGTGCCGATCCTTGCGGATCAGCGTGGCGGAGGCGAGAGGATTTGAACCTCCGGACCCGGTGAAGGGTCAAGTCATTAGCAGTGACTCCCATTCGGCCGCTCTGGCACGCCTCCTAGGCTGCCGGCCCTCTCGGACCGCCGAGGAAAGAGATTACACACGGCTGAGGCCAGAAGGCAAAACGGCTGGTCGACGCCCCAGGTTCGCGCGGCGTTCGCGTAAAAGATGCTTGTTGCTCGTCAACGCATGAAGCTGTCGAACCAGTCGAAGATGCGCGTCTGCGCATCGACGAGAGCGGCCTCGGCGGGGTCGGTGTCGTCGCTGCTGCCCGGCTGTTCCCGAGGATGATCGGCGCGATGCTCCACACCGGAGTAGCTGACGACGTTCGTGGCCACTGAGGCGCGCGTGGCGGCATCGCGAAGGGCTTCGATGTGTTCGGGTGGGGTGTGGGGGTCGTTCTCGCCGTAGAGGCCGAGCCACGGCGCCTGCAGCTTGGGCGCGGCGTCGACCAATGCGATGGCGTCCGAATTGAGCGGCTCCACGATCCCTGCTGCGGCGACACTGACCGCCGCTCCGACCGGACGGCTGGTAGCCACGATCAACGCGGCCGTTCCGGCATCGTCGAATCCGATGACGCCGATGCAATCGGAGTACACCCCGCGCTGGACGAGCCAGTCGGAGGTGGCGTCGAAATCGGCGAAGAGGTCGTCGCCGAACACTTCCTTGTCGTCGCCGTGCCCTCGATGGAACAGGTCCGGCGCTACCGCCAGCCACCCTTCCAACGCGAGGGCGCGCAGGAGATCTTTCAGCGACTCGGGAATCTCCCTGGCCTCGTGCAACACGACGATCCCGCCGCGCGGCGACCCATCGGGCTCGACGGCCGTCAGCGGCACTTTCTCCTGCGAGACGGGTTTCGATGCGGCCGTATCCACCTCGTCGTCCGCGCCGACTGTGGGCGCGGGGGCGGACCGAAGGACTGCGAAGTCGCTGAAAATTCCCGACATACTGTACGAAGATAGGACGATTCCGGCCGTCCTGCACAGCTTTGACGCGGACAGGCAGAAGTCGCTTACCGACAGGGTCGGCGCATAATGACTGACGTGACCGTGCACATCCGCCCCGACCTCGACGCCATCCCCGCTTACGTACCCGGCCGCAGCTTTCCCGGTGCGATCAAGCTGGCGAGTAACGAAACGACACAGGGCCCTCTGCCGAGTGTCCGTGAGGCCATCGCGGAAGCGGCCGGCGGCGTCAATCGCTACCCCGACATCCGCGCGACGGCGCTCGTCGAGTCGTTGGCGAAGAAGCACGGAGTTGCCCCGGAGAACGTGGCCGCCGGAAACGGCTCGGTCGCGTTGTGCCAGGAGGTCGTCCAGATCACCTGTGGCCCCGGTGACGAGGTGATCTTCGCGTGGCGCTCGTTCGAGGCCTATCCGATCATCGTCCGGGTGACGGGAGCGACGCCCGTTCAGGTGCCGCTGACCTCGGACCACGTGCACGATCTCGACGCGATGCTCGACGCCATCACCGAGCGCACCCGACTCATCTTCGTCTGCAACCCGAACAACCCGAGCGGAACCGTCGTTCAGCGCGACAAGCTCGTGGCCTTTCTCGACGCGGTGCCGCCCAATGTCCTCGTCGTCCTCGACGAGGCCTACTTCGAGTACACCCGGCCCGACGCGGCAGGCAATCACACCGATGGGGTGGAGATCGCTCGCGGTCGGCGCAACGTGATCGTGCTGCGGACGTTCTCGAAGGCGTACGGCCTCGCGGGTCTGCGAGTGGGCTACGCGGTGGCCGATCCCGAGGTGATCACGGCACTGTCGAAGGTTCGAATTGCGTTCGCCGTCAGCACCATTGCTCAGCAGGCGGCTCTGGCGTCGCTCGAAGCCTCGGCCGAATTACTGGCCCGGACCGATGCGCTGATCGCCGAACGTGATCGAGTGCGCGACGCCCTGGTCTCGGGTGGCTACGACGTGGGCGTATCCCAGTCCAACTTCATCTGGCTGCCGCTGGGCGAGCGTTCGGGTGAATTCGCCTCGGGCGCAGCCGAACAGGGCGTGCTGTTGCGTTCCTACGGAAACGACGGAGTGCGGGTCACCATCGGCGACCCGCACGAGAACGACGCGTTTCTGAAGTTCGCTCTACAGTCCTAGCGCGCGCTCGAGCGTCGGCCAGGATTCACGAAGATCGTCCTGCCAGTACGGCCACTGATGAATGCCGTACGGGCGGTAGGTGAAGGTGGCCGGTATGTGGAGCGAGCGCAGGCGTGTGTCGAAGAGCGTGGTGCAGTACAGCGCTGCAGCTTCGAGCGGTCCGCCCATCGCAGCCTCCTGCACTCCACCGCCGCCGGGGCCCAGCTCGTGCGGGCCGGGTAGGCCGGTCCCGACGGACACGTAGACGTCCTTGCCGCGCAATGCTTCTGCGTTGCGTGACGGATCGTGTTCGATCCATTTCGCGTCGGCGTTCTCGCCCCACATGTTGGTGGCATTGCCGCCGTTGGTGGCGACCGTGGCGCGCACGGCGTCCTTGAGGTTGTTCTGCGAGTTGTCGTAGCACCCGCTCAAACCGGCTACTCCGGTGTAGAGATCGGGGTGGCGCGTGATGAGATCCATCGCGGCCTGGGCACCCATCGACACACCGCCGATGGCATTGGTGCCGTTACCGGAGAACCGCGCGTCGATCAGCGGTGGCAACTCCGCCGTCAGGAACGTCTCCCAGTTGTTGACGCCCAGGACGGGGTCGGGAACATTCCAGTCGGTGTAGTAGCTACTCGATCCACCGACCGGCAACACCACATTGACCGGCTTGTCCGCGAAGAAATCGACGATGTCGGTCTTCTGCGTCCAGGTGCTTTCCTTGTAATCGGATTCCTTGCCGGCACTGACGCCGTCGAGCATGTAGAGCGTCGGACGGGACACGGCCTGCGCGGCCGGAAGAAGAACCTGCACCTGGATCGCCCGACCCATGGCCGGCGAATCGACCCACACGGCCGCACGACGCGGAGTCAACATGTCGACGCGGTCGATACGAGCCGCTGCCGTCGGCGACGACTGCGCCTGTATGCCGGGTGCCGCCCCGCCCCCATCGGCGCTGCCGGTACCCGGAAGCGGCTGCGCTCCGGCGATACCCGACGACAGCAAGGACACAGCCAGCGCAGCCCCCGCTACTGCCAACACACGACGGTGCATCTGATCTGCCATCCTCCCCAGGCGCACCCTCGCGGGCGCAACACAAACAACATCCGTTCCACAACGTACCCACCGCAACGCAGACACGCCGAGGGCTGTGGGTCCGCTCACAGTAGCCGCGAAATCCCGGGTACAAAAGTCTGCGTAATCCTTTGTTACATGTACCGAAGAAATAACGGTCTACCTGGTCGGATGCTGCCGTCGGGAGGTCCTTCAGAAGGCACTCAATGTGACATTCGGTGGACTTTTCGGGGGTCGATGTCACATCGAGTGGACTTCTGACGGAGCGCGCTCAACCGCGGCCGGTTTCGCCCTGCAACTTGTCGATCATTTCCGACGCCTGCGCCTTGTTCAGGTCGTCGGGAACTTCCTCCCCTGCTTCCTGCGCGAGGGTGCTCAGGTAGCTCTTCTGCGGACCGGTCATCGGCTCGTCGCCGGTGACCCAGTCGTCGGGATCCTTCTCGGGGTTCTGGTTGACCTGCTCGTTTTCGCTCATACGTTCGTAAATACGCCCTCGTGACGGTTTCCAAACGCGTCGACCCTGCGCATTACGGCGCCGCCCTGCTCAGCACGGCTGTCGGTCGCGCGAATGACTTCGTTGACAGTTCAAGGATCCGGCGAGGAAGCTCCATCGCACCCCCTCGAATTGGAGCAACATGAAGACGAAGAACCTGCTGGTCAGAATCGGCATCGGAAGCGCGATCGCTGCGGCAGCCATGGTCACCACCCCCGCCCTCGCTTCGGCGGATCCGATCACCGATTTCCTGTGCGGTGCCGGCTCGGCTCAGTTCTGCATCCTTCCGCCGCCGCCTGCTTTCGCTCCCCCGCCCGCACCTCAGGGTGCGCCCGCTCCCGCACCTCGGCCCAACGGTGGGTTCCAGTACCAGAACTGCGACGCCGCCCGCGACGCCGGAGCTGCACCGGTCTATCGCGACGAGTACGGCTACGGCCCCCACCTCGACCGCGACAACGACGGCATCGGCTGCGAGTAGCGAGTTCGCACTTGTGTAGGTGAATCGCTGTCGATTGTCTGCACAAGTGCGATCTCGGCGGACGGATACGCTCGGTCGGTGAGACGACGCCAGCAACCGCCCCTGGCGAAGCGCTACGGCCTCGACCCCGCACGCGTCCGAATGCCCGAGGACGGCTCATGGCCCACCGTCCGCGAGTTCTTGACGGCGACCGAGCAACGGATCTCGCCGGAACGCATCGACGAGATGCTCGCTGCGGGTGAGGTCGTCGACATGGGCGGGCCTGTATCCGCTGATGCGCCGTACGTCCCCGGCGACGCTGTCTGGTTCCACCGCGACCTGCCGACGGAAACCGTTGTGCCCTTCGACATCTCGATCGTGCACCGGGACGACGCCGTACTGGTGATCGACAAACCGCACTTTCTGCCGACGATCCCGCGCGGCGGCCACATTCTGCAGACCGCGCTGGTGCGACTGCGCCTCGAACTCGATCTGCCGCAACTGGTGCCCGCTCATCGACTCGACCGCGTCACCGCTGGCCTGGTGCTGTTCGTCGTCGACCCTGCCCTCCGCGGGGCGTATCAGACGTTGTTTCAGGATCGAAAGGTCCGCAAGGAGTACGAGGCCATCGCGGCTTACGAACCGTCCCTCGCTCTGCCTACCGAGGTACGCAGTCGAATCGTCTCGGACAAGGGCCAGTTCACTGCATGCGAGGTGGCCGGAGAACCCAACGCGCACACCGTCGTCGAACTTCTGGAACACCGCGAGGGTATCGGACGGTACCGACTGACACCGTCGACGGGACGAACCCACCAGCTACGTCTGCACATGAACTCGTTGGGCATTCCCATCCTGGGTGACGATCTGTACCCGACGGCATCCGGGCGAGCCGTCGACGATTTCACGGCTCCACTCCAATTACTGGCCAGTGCAATCGAATTCATCGACCCGATCTCGAAAGCTGTACGACGCTTCGAGACTCAGCGAAGCCTGGAGCGTTGGGTGTAGAACAGAGGTCCGTGACCCCGGGCTCCGCTGGCTATTCAGAATTCTGGTCACGCTCGGACTTCACGAGTTCCTTCGTGCGCACCAAGCGCAGCGCCGTGACCAACACGACGCCGCCGATGATGTTGAACAGCACTGTGTATCCGAACCATTCGATCCACTCGCGGTAGCTCACGTCCGCTCCTGCGTGGATGGCCCCGAAGATCAGCAGGGAATCGAGGACCGAGTGGAACAACTGCAATCCGGCCAACAGAAAACCCGCCGCCATGGCAGCGATGATCCGCGCCACGTCGGATTCGGTTCCCTGCTGCATGCGTGTCAGCAGTGTCATCGTGCTGCCACCGAGAACAGCGAGGCAGATCGACTGAAGATCCAAGGGTGCGTAGACGAAATGATGCGCCGACTCGGACAACACTTCGAGCCACTGCGGAAACGCGTGCGCGATCAACCACATCACGAACCAACCGCCGAGCAGATTCGCGAGCAGCGTCCCGACCCACAACTTCGCGAGCTGCGCAGGCGTGCCGTTGCGTGCCACAATCGCTGCGATCGGCATCAGGAAATCCTCGGTGAACAGCTCACCGTGCGCGAGATAGATGGCCACGAGGCCGATTCCGAACGCCAGGCCTGCCAGCAGGTGACTGCCGGTCTCGTCCAGCACCGCCAGGTACGCCATCACCCCCAGAGCGACCTCGAGTCCGCCGAAGAGTCCGGTGATCAGCACGGTGCGTACGGTGCGGTGCAATCGCTCGCCACCTTCGGTGACGACAGCGTCGAAACTCTCCTCGAGCTCCTCTTCCAGAGGCCCCTCGTTGTCGCCGTCGTTGCGCCGCGCTTCTTCGCTCATTGGCAGGTAGTACCCACTGAACCGGTATTGATGCCACGCCGAGAATTCGCTGCTTCGGAAACGAACAAACCCGGTCCACCCTCGGGGTGGACCGGGTTCGAACAACGAACATGTGGCGGAAGCGGAGGGATTTGAACCCCCGGACGCTTTTACACGCCTCTCGCTTTCAAGGCGAGTGCATTGGGCCGCTCTGCCACGCTTCCGTGTGCGATCTTAACGGCCAGGGCGGCACCGGCCCAATCGCCCCTCGTTGCCGGTCTGTCAGCGTCGAGGTCGGGTTGCCGATGCGTCCATTGCGGCGTCCACCTTCTGGAAGATGTCGCCCAGGACCTCGAGTTCGGTCGGGGTGAGGAGATCGACCAGATGTTGCCGGACGCTGCGGACGTGCGTGGGTGCTGCCTCCGTCAGTCGTCGTCGACCTTCCTCGGTGATGACGGCGAGGACGCCACGGCCGTCGTGCGCGCAGGTACTGCGGCGCACCATGTCCTGGACTTCCATTCGCCTGATCTGGTGAGTGAGGCGACTTCGGGAGGACAGAACCCCGTCGGCCAACTCGCTCATGCGGATGGAGCCGTCGTCCGCCTCGGACAGCATCACCAGGATGCGGTACTCCGCCATCGACAGGTCGTGTCTGTCCTGTAGATCCCTGTTCAATACCTCCATCAATCGTTGACCGCCGTCGACATAGGCACGCCAAGCTCTCATTTCCGCAGTGTCGAGCCACTGCGGGTCCCCCCCGGGACCAATGGCTAATTCGGCCGTCACGCGAGTCATCTTAGGCAGGAAATCTACTCACGAGTAGCTTGCCGTGGTTCGGGGTCCGATTCGCCGATGAGACCTAGGGTCGAGTTATGACAGATCCCTACATCGACCCTCCGTACGTTGCCGCCGCCGATCGCTACGAATCCATGTCGTATCGCCGAGTGGGATCGCGTGGGCCGGTACTGCCGGCTGTGTCGCTGGGCCTGTGGCACAACTTCGGCGACGACGTTCCACTGATGAAGCAGCGCGCGATTCTCCGTCGCGCCTTCGATCTGGGAATCAACCACTTCGACTTGGCGAACAACTACGGTCCGCCGTACGGAAGCGCCGAGAAGAACTTCGGCCGCATCTTCTCCGAGGACTTCGCCGGGTACCGCGACGAACTGATCATCTCCAGCAAAGCGGGATGGGACATGTGGCCCGGCCCGTACGGCTTCGGCGGCTCCCGCAAGTACCTTTTGTCCTCACTCGACCAATCGTTGACGCGCATGAGACTCGACCACGTCGACATCTTTTACAGCCACCGCCCCGACCACGACACCCCCATCGAAGAGACAGCCGGCGCGCTGATCAGCGCTGTCCAGCAGGGGAAGGCCCTGTACGCGGGTATCAGCTCGTACAAGCCCGAGGGCACGCAGAAGATGGCGGATCTGCTCGCCGACGCCGGTGTTCCGTTGCTGATCCATCAGCCCAGCTACTCGATGGTCAACCGGTGGATCGAACCCGAATTGTTGGGCACACTCGACGCGATCGGTGCAGGCGTCATCGCATTCTCTCCCCTCGCCCAAGGCATGCTCACCGACAAGTACCTCGACGGCATTCCCACGGATTCGCGCGCAGCACAGGGCAAGTCGCTGAACCCGGACTGGCTCACCGACGACCATATCGGGCACCTTCGCGCGCTGAATGACATCGCGTCGGCCCGCGGTCAGTCACTGGCTCAGCTCGCGCTGAGTTGGGCGCTGCGCGACCGGCGAGTGACGTCGGTACTGATCGGCGCATCGAGCGTCGAGCAGCTCGAGAACAACGTCGCGGCGCTGGACAATCTGGACTTCTCCGACGCCGAACTCGAACAGATCGACAGTCACGCCGGCGACTTCGGCATCAACCTCTGGGACCTGTAAAGCGCCTGCGACAGTGGTGGCGCATCATGGATACATGCGTGCAATCACACTGAAAGAATTCGGCGAACCCGACGTCATGGAGTGGACCGAGGTTCCCGATCCACGACCGGCCCGCGGACAGGTGATCGTCGACGTTTCGGCTACCGCCGTCAACCGTGCCGATCTGATGCAGCGTCAAGGCAACTACCCGCCGCCCCCGGGTGCCAGCGAGATCCTCGGTCTCGAGTGCTCGGGAATCATTTCCGAGCTCGGTGACGGCGTCAGCGGCTGGAACGTCGGCGACAGGGTCTGCGCGCTTCTGGCCGGTGGCGGGTACGCCGAGCAGGTCGCCGTGCCTGCCACCCAGCTGTTCCCGATCCCTGCGGGCCTCGATCTCCATGTGGCAGCAGCACTTCCGGAGGTTGCGTCCACGGTGTGGTCCAACTTGGTGATGGATGCGCACATGCGTTCGGGGCAGGTGCTGCTGATTCACGGCGGCGGTAGCGGAATCGGCACGCACGCAATCCAGGTCGCGAAACAGATGGGCGTCACCGTCGCCGTGACCGCCGGATCCAAGTACAAGCTGGACATGTGCGCGGACCTCGGTGCCGACATCCTCATCGACTACAAGAACCAAGACTTTGTCACCGAAATCCGTTCACAGACAAACGATCACGGTGCCGACCTGATCCTGGACAACATGGGCGCGAAGTACCTCGACCGGAACCTCGATGCCCTCGCCGTGGACGGCACGGTCGTCACCATCGGAATGCAGGGAGGAGTAAAGGGGGAGCTGAACTTTGGCAAGCTCATCGCCAAGCGTGGCTCGGTACACGCGGCCGGATTGCGGGGACGCCCCGAGACCGGACCGTCGAGCAAAGCCGACATCGTCGCCGACATGACCGCACACCTGTGGCCGATGATCTCCGAGGGCCGGGTCACCGCCGTCGTCCATGCCGAAATCCCGATAACCGAAGCAGCACAAGGACATCGAATGCTCGACGACGCCGAGACGATCGGGAAAGTCATCCTGCGCGTGCAGTGATGTGCGTCCAAGGGTCGTGAGTGGAACTTCGTAGTGGGCTACGAGGCCGGAGTGGAGCCTGCGGAACGACCCGGAGGCACCTCGCGCACGTGCGGCGCAGCCGCTCTCATAGAGCGAGCGCAGCGAGAGCTTTAACGAGCTGATCGATCTCGTACCGGGTGGTGTAGGGAGCGAGTCCGATGGTGACGGCACCACCTTCGTCGTTGACGCCCAGGGCGTCGAGCAGACGACTGCCACCGTGGACCCCGCTGACGCTGCCGATTCGAGCCTGCGCGAGTTGCTCGGACACCTTCACCGCGGGCATACCGTCGACGGTGAAGCTGACGGTCGGGATACGCGTGGGCGCAGTGCCGAGCACCATGACGTGATCGAGGGTGGCGAGCGCAGCCATCAGATGCTCGAAGAGCCGATCCTGATAGTGCTGCAGCGACCCGATGGACAGCTCCAGCCGCTCACGTCGGGTGCCCGTTGCTGCGTCGTCGAGGTTGGCCAGGTAGTCGATGGACGACACGACACCGGCCAGCAGCGCGTACTGATGACCACTGACCTCGAGCCGCTCGGGTCCCTTCGCCGACGGGTTCAGCGACATCGACGGCAACTGGTCGAGCAGTGTCGGATCCCGGAAGATCAGCGCACCCACCGACGGCCCACCCCACGCAGCCGCATCGATCGCGACGACGTCGGCTCCGAGTTCCTTGATGTCGACGTGTGCGTAGGGGGCTGCTCCGGCGGCATCGACGACGATGAGTCCACCGACCTCGTGGACCAGATCGGCTGCGACGCGAACGTCGGGAGCGCTACCCACGATCGGCGACGCCGCCGTGACCGCGACGAGCCGGGTGGTGGAGGTGATGAGTTCCTCGAACTGCCACGTGGGCAGCTCGCACGTATCGATCTCGACCTCGGCCCAGCGCACGTGTGCGCCGGTTCGGCTGGCGACCCGCAGCCACGGTGCGACGTTGGCTTCCTCGTCCAGACGAGTGAGCACCAAGCCGGTTCCCAGCCCGAGCCGAGAGCTCAGAGAATCGGCGAGCCACGACAGCAGCGTCGCCCGATCCGGTCCGATGACCACGCCTGACGGATAGGCACCGACCAGATCTGCGATTGCGACGCGGGCGGATTCGAGCAGAGCAGCACTCCGCTTGGCGGCGATGTTGCCGGCCGAATGATTGGACGCACTGTGCCGGAACGCCGTGGACACGGCCGTCGACACGCGATCCGGAATCAGCATTCCCAGCTGAGGGTCCAAATGAATCCACCCGTCGCCGAGGGAGGGAATGGACCCTCTGACCCGTGCGACGTCGTACCCCATGCCGGACACTCTAAGCGCCGACCCGCCGGAGGTGTGTTTCACGTCCCGTTTCCCCAGGAAACGGCAGCCGACAACGCACGCTTCGATCCTCCTGACACCCCGGTTGCGAACGACCGAACCAGGATAATCGCCCCTGTCGATCGCGCAACGGCAGGCGACGCGTAAAGATGGATGCATGACGCAATCCGAGTCGAACAATGCACCCGGCGATCACGTCGTCGTGATCGGCCCCAACGGAGAGCCACTCGCACTGAGCCGCGAAGAAGCCACCGCTGCTGCAGCCCGCGCTTCCGGCTCGGCGGCCAACGAGGAGTCGTCCGACGGATCGGACCTCTCGGAGATGGTGGAACAGCCCGCCAAGGTGATGCGCATCGGCACGATGATCAAGCAACTGCTCGAAGAAGTGCGCGCGGCACCTCTCGACGACGCCAGCCGCAATCGGCTCAAGGAAATCCACAAATCGTCCATCCAGGAGCTGGAGCAGGGCTTGGCCCCGGAGCTACGCGACGAGCTCGAGCGTCTGGTGCTGCCGTTCGGCGACGACGTCGTCCCCACCGATGCCGAATTGCGGATCGCCCAGGCTCAGCTCGTCGGATGGCTCGAAGGACTGTTCCACGGCATCCAGACGGCACTGTTCGCTCAGCAGATGGCCGCACGGGCCCAGCTCGAGCAAATGCGTCAGGGCGCATTGCCTCCCGGTGTCATGCCCACACCGAGCGGCGGCCACGGCGGGAGCGGTACCGGCCAGTATCTGTAGCAAGCTCGACATGAGTCCCTCGGTCGAAGACGGGTAGTGTCGACCGTCGTGTCGGCACCAGCGAAGGATCCCGAGAGCGAGGCAGGAGAACAGATGCCTGCTCCGGTTTCGGACTCACAGACTTATCGGCGCGCGTTCGGCGATCTGCGGACCGGTTTCAACCAGCGTGAATTGTGGCTGCATCTCGGCTGGCAGGACATCAAGCAGCGCTATCGGCGGTCGGTGATCGGCCCGTTCTGGATCACCATCGCCACCGGCGTTCAGGCCATCGCCATGGGCCTGCTGTATTCGGTGCTTCTCGACATCGATCTGCGCTCGTTCCTGCCGCATGTCACGGTCGGCCTGATCATCTGGAACCTCATCAGTGCCGCGATTCTCGAGGGCGGAGACGTCTTCGTCGCCAACGAGGGTCTCATCAAGCAGCTGCCCAGCGCGCTCAGCGTGCACGTGTATCGCCTGGTGTGGCGCCAGCTGCTACTCCTGGGCCACAACCTACTGATCTACGTGATCATCATCGCGATCTTCTGGCCGCCCGGCGGACTGCACTGGACGGTGATCTTCGCGATTCCGGCGCTGGTCCTGATTCTGCTCAACGCAGTGTGGGTGTCGATCCTCTTCGGCATCATCGCCACCCGCTACCGCGACATCGCCCCGATCCTCGGCAGCTTCGTCACGCTGATGTTCTTCATGACGCCGATCGTGTGGACCACATCGGGACTCGTGCAGATGGGCGGCGAGGCCGCGAATCGCGCCAAGCTCGTCGAGATCAACCCGCTCTTCCACTACCTGGACATCATCCGCGCACCTCTGATCGGCGAAGACCAGCAGGCGTACCACTGGTACATCGTGCTCGGCTTCACCGTCGTCGGATGGGCGCTGGCCATTCTCGCTCTCAAGAAGTACCGGGCCCGCGTGCCCTACTGGGTTTAGGGGTCAGCAGTTGTCCATCAGCATCGATACCCATGACGCGTGCGTCGACTTCCCGATCTTCGACGCCAAGACGCGGTCCTTGAAGAAGGCATTTCTCGGCAAAGCCGGTGGTGCCATCGACCGGAACTCCTCCGACGTCGTCGTCGTCGAAGCCCTCAAGAACATCACGATGAACCTGAAGGACGGCGATCGCGTCGGACTGGTGGGTCACAACGGTGCCGGAAAGTCGACGCTGCTGCGGCTGCTCTCGGGCATCTACGAGCCGACGCGAGGCAGCGCCACCATCCGCGGCCGCGTCGCGCCGGTGTTCGATCTGGGCGTCGGTATGGACCCGGAGATCTCCGGTTACGAGAACATCATCATCCGCGGCCTGTTCCTCGGCCAGACGCGCAAGCAGATGCTCGCGAAGATGGACGAGATCGCCGACTTCACCGAACTCGGCGACTACCTCGACATGCCGCTGCGCACCTACTCCACAGGTATGCGGGTGCGCGTCGCGATGGGCGTCGTCACCAGCATCGACCCGGAGATCCTGCTGCTCGACGAGGGCATCGGTGCCGTCGACGCGGAGTTCATGAAGAAGGCCCGGCACCGACTGCAGCAGTTGGTGAAGCGCTCGGGAATCCTGGTGTTCGCCAGCCACTCCAACGAATTCCTGGCTCAGCTGTGCGACACCGCGATGTGGATCGATCACGGCCAGATTCGCCAGCAGGGCGGCATCGAGGACGTGGTGCGGGCATACGACGGCGACGACGCCGGAGACCACGTCGCGCAGATCCTGAAAGAGATCGAGCGGGAAGACGGACCTGATGGGCAAACCGGTGCCTGACAAGATTGTCGGAGTCATCGTCACGCACAAGCGGCGGGAGTTGTTGGCTCTGTCGTTGGACGTCATCGGTGCCCAGACGCGTCCGCTCGATCATCTGGTCGTCGTCGACAATGCGAACGAGCCGGCTGTGCGTGAGTTGGTGGAGTCGACGGCCCTGCCGACGACGTACCTCGGCTCGCAGCACAATCTGGGTGGCGCGGGCGGGTTTGCCCTCGGCATTCTGTACGCCCTCTCGCTCGGTGCGGATTGGGTGTTTCTCGCCGACGACGACGGCCGCCCCGAGGGCCCGAAGGTGCTCGAGACCCTCTACGACTGTGCGCTCGCGCACGGACTGGACGAGGTCTCCCCCGTCGTCTGCGACATCGAGGATCCGGACCGGCTGGCGTTCCCGCTGCGACGCGGCGTCGAGTGGCGTCGTCTTCGCTCGGAGTTGATCGACCCCGAGAATCCTGACGACGATCTGCTCGAAGGCATCGCATCGTTGTTCAACGGTGCCCTGTTCAAGGCCTCGACGATCGATGCGGTGGGCGTGCCCGATCTGCGGCTGTTCGTGCGCGGCGACGAGGTGGAAGTACACCGCCGATTGCAGCGCTCGGGCCTGAAGTTCGGAACGTGCCTCACGGCCGCGTACGTGCACCCGAACGGGGCCGAGGAGTTCAAGCCGATCCTCGGTGGCCGGATGCACACGCAGTACCCGGAGGATGCGACCAAGCGGTACTTCACCTACCGCAACCGCGGTTACTTGATGTCGCAGCCTGGTATGCGAAAGCTGTTGCCGCAGGAGTGGATTCGCTTCACCTGGTTCTTCCTGATCACCACCAGGAATCCTCGCGGTCTGGCCGAGTGGTTCCGGCTGCGCGGACTCGGCCGTCGAGAGCACTTTCGTAAGCCCTGACGTGTTTGCGAACGCGCCCTCACCGGCTACCGTGTGCCCATGACGGAACCTCGGAAGCTCGCGGATCGCATCAAGTCGTCGGCTCGAGAAAAACTTCAACGAGCAATCGGTGAGGTTCTGGCGCAGCAGACCGCGCAGCTGGCCGAGCAGACGAGCGATCAGCAAGCGACATTGCTCGACGTCCTCGAACGTCAGCGACGTGAGATCGACGACCTCCACGCCTTCATTCGCGGTCTCGAGATGCGGATGCGTCGCGACATTCCGTACGCTTCCGACGTCGAAGCCGCCGCCCAGAGCGCAGAGTTCGCCGAAGAGATGATGCCGGAGGCACCGACCTTCCTGCGGCCGCACGCAACCCTGCGATTCGCACTCGGTGAGGTCTCCATTCGCGGCATGGCGCTCGAGTTCGGAGTGGCCAGCGGGACGACTCTCGAGATCATCGCCGAGGAATTGGCGTCGCGTAAGGACATCACCGTCGTCGCCGGATTCGACGTGTTCTCCGGCCTACCCGAGACCTGGCGTACGGGCTTCCCGAAGGGACTGTTCGAGCAGGACACCATCCCCGAAGTGCCGGGCGCACAGATCGTCCCTGGATTGTTCGAAGATTCGCTGCCGGGCTTCCTGAAGGGCCACCACGAGAAGTTGGCCTTCCTGCACCTCGACGCAGACCTGTACTCGTCGACGGTCACCGTGCTGGACCTCGTGGCCGATCGACTCGCAGTGGGCACCGTCATCGTGTTCGACGAGTACTTCAACTTCCCCGGCTGGCGCAACCACGAGTACCGGGCGTGGACGGAATTCGTCGCACGCACCGGCACCGAATTCGACTACCTCGGGTACACCGCCGACAACGAACAGGTCGTCGTACGAATTCGCACGGCACCCAAGGTCCGGTCGAACTAGTTACTGTCCGTAGAGGCGAGCCCAGTTCTCGCGACTCGTCAGCTGCGGGACGGCGGCGCGGTACGACGCTGCCACGGCGGGTGTCTCTGTGCGCAGACGCTTGAGTGCCGTCACCCCGCGCTTGAGCAGCTCGACGGCATGTGCCTTGTTGCGCTTGCGAACTCGGACGCCCTCCTGCGAACGGTCGGTGACGATCGCGTGGGAGAACAGCGAGACGTGCCACCAGTGCGCGTCGTCGGCCGAGATGGAAACGGGGCCTGGATCGACCGTGCCGCGCCACTGGTTGAGGACGCGTTTGGCGAGCACGGCGAATTCCATGCTCTTCTTCGGGTGTGGGCCGGCCGGGGTGATGAACATATCGGCCGGACGCACACCCGGAACGTCGTTGGCGTTGTGCCGCTTGGTTTCTCCGTACGCTGCGCGCTCACGCCGGATGGAACCGGCCGCGTCCATACCGCCGTCGAGCAGATGTTCCGGACCGGCCAGGAAGTCCTCGACGGACTTGATCAGCGTGTACGCCATGCCGTACTGCATCGACACCAGGTAGCGGAGCAGATCGGTGAAGAGCTGCTTCGCGAGCGCCTTACCGTCGAGTTCGATATGCAGGGCGGCGGTGATCATGCCGTTGCGCAGGTTGAAGTAGCGGTGCCACTCGTCCCAGTCCTTCCACGCGAAGTCGGCATGCCACACCGCTGCGCCCGGCAGCGTGACGGTGGCGAATCCGTTTGCGCGCGAACGGTATCCGTACTCGATATCGTCCCACTGGAAGAACAGCGGCAACGGGTAGCCGACCTGCCCGACGATCTCCGACGGGATGAGGCACGACCACCAGCCGTTGTATCCGGCATCGACGCGGACGTCCTGCTGACGCTTGCGCTTGAATGCGCTCTTGTCCGATACCGCGTTCTTGACGTGGACTCCGGCCTCGAGCTTCTGCAGGTTGGCCACCTCGGCACCGACGTGCACGCGGTCGGGGTGCAGCAGGTACAGCATCTGCGCGCCGATGATCGCCGGCTCGACGGTCATGTTGGCGAACGAGTTCATGCGCACGATCGCCTCGGGCTCGCACAGCACGTCGTCGTCCATGAAGATCACGTTGGCCGGATCGCCGCCCTTGCCCTGCACCTCGTACAGGCCACGGGTGAATCCGCCCGCGCCGCCGAGATTGGGCTGGGTGATGTAGACGAGCTTGTCGCCAAGCTCGGCCGCCACACGCTGGAACTTCTCCCGCGTCTGCACCTGATCGGTGCCCTGATCGACGACGTAGACGTTGTCGACACCGAGCAAAGCGATCGGGTCGTCGGCCATTGCTGCGACGGTGTTGGCGCAGTCGTCGGCACGGTTGAACGTGCAGATCACCACCGAGGTGGGACGCAGCTTCTCGGGAGCGGCGACGGTCCATTCCGCGTCCTGCACAGACAGCTCGCTGGACGTCGTGGTGAAGCGAACGAACAGTGCGCCGCCGTCGAGGAACTGCGTCGTTGCGACGGGGACGGACAATCGTGTCGACGCGTTCGCGGAATCGACGGTGGTGCTGGCCATCGTGCGCTGGTGGCCCTTGTAGTCGGTGGCCACCAGATCCACGCGGCCGGCACCTGCGACGGTGGCCTGGAACACCACCTCGGTGACGGTGGTCCACCGCTGCCAGTAGCTGGCCGGGAACCGTCCGAAGTAGCTGTTGGTATGTACGACGCTGCGCTTGGCGATCCGGACACCGGTGCGGGTGCGCTCGGCGTTGCCCTTGCGGACCTCGCTGTACATGTCTGCGCTGACCAGGGGCGACGGGCCGTCGAACAGGAGCCTCTGAACTGTCAGTTCGGCCGTGTCGTCACCGCCGGCGGCAGCCGGCACGTCCGAGGAACCGAGACGATCGAGAGCAGTGCCGTCCATACCGAGAAATACCCCATCCAGTTCGAGTAGTGACAGTTCGAGCGATCACAGGTGTGGCCGTACCGAGAAGAAGACCACTGACCATGGTTGCACAGCCCACGGCCGATCCGTCCGACGCTCGCCGCACTGCCCGCCACCTACTCCCCTTCGCGAACCCTTTCCATCAGCACGCGAGCGGCATCGGCCGGGTGCGTGTACGGCCACCAGTGGCCCGCCTCGACGTGAACGACGCGCAGGTCGGGGATCCACCGACCGAGACCGTCGGTGAGGTTCGTCGACAGCATCGGGTCGTGTGTCGGGACCACCACGGTGGTCGGGACGACGCATCGCGGATCGGGCCCACGGAGCACACGCCGCAGCACGTTGGCCCGGTACAGCGCGATGCCGCGCTGTTGGTCGGCCGCCGTCGGGGTCGGCTCGCCCGCCGCCTGCAGTCGGGCCAGCAGAGCCGGTACTCGCGATCGCAGGACGGGCACGTGAAACCCGAAGACGTACCAGGACCTGGCCAACTGTCCCACCAGTGACGGCCACCGATGCGGCCGGACCGACCGCGCCCGCGCCACCTGCCGCAGATGATCCAGACTGGGCCCGGACACCGACGTGTACGACGCGAATGCGGTGCTCGCCCGAGGCGAGGCCATCGCCTCCCACATCTGGACCGACCCCCAGTCGTGGGCGAACACATGGACCTTGCCGGTGAGGCCCGGAATCGACTCGACCACCGCGAAGGCATCCCGCGCCAGCTGCTCGATGGCAACGTCCGCCGCAGGCTCCAGCACGGACGCTCCGCTGCCTCGTGTGTCGTAGGCGATCACCCGGACCGTGTCACCGAGCGCGGTGATCAGCGGATCGAACACGTGATGGTTATCGGGATAGCCGTGCACCAGCAACACCGTCGAGCGGGCTGTCGGGATCCCGTACTCGAAAACGGGAAGCTCGGCACCGGCGATGCGTACCGTCCAGTGAGTCATCCCGCGTCGGTCAGGGCATGCAGTGCGCCGCCGCGCAACAGGTGGGCAATCATCCTCAGCCGCATGGCTTCCTGCTCGGGCTGCGGATGAACCACGGCTGCCAACGCCTCGCCGTCGAGCAGGTGGACGACACTGAAGACCACCGTTTCCAGATGCTGCGGATCGATCACGCCGGCAACGGGAAGCGCACGAGCAAGTTCGGCGATCTGCTCGTGATATCGAACGGTGAACGGCTGCAGTCTCTCTCGCAGCTCGTCGTCGCTGCGGGCGGCGGTCAACAACTCGTACCAGGCCCCGTTGATCGGGGCGCGGCACGCTGCTCTGAGCAGTTCGAGACAGTGCTCGATGGACGCACTGCCGAAACCGGACAGGCCGCGGCGAAACTCCTCGAACTGACGTCGACGAACCTCGTCGGCTGCAGCGACGATCAGGTCGAGCCTGGTGTCGAAATGCCGAAACATGGCCCCGGACGACACCCCGGCACGGCTGACTATTCCACTGACACTGGTTGCGGCGTAGCCCTTCTCGCACAACGACGCGATAGTCGCGTCGAGCAGTTTTCCGATGGTCTCGGTTCGGCGCTGGTGTTGACTCGCCACTCACACACGCTCCCGGCGTCGAGGGGCCGTGGGAGTGCCTGCCCGCAGGAAGCTACCGGCCCGCTCCGACACACCGAACCAGGGCGCAAAGGTGCCGCCGGAAAACACGACTCGGCCCGCGACCAGAGTGGCGGTGACTGCTCGGTCGTTGCGATTGACCATGCGGCTCAGGCCACCGAATTCCGGCATGGTCTCCTCGCGATAGGCCAGGACATCCTCGTTCAGGCCCTTCGGGTCGATCACGACGATATCGGCACGGTCCCCCACCCGCAGGTGCCCGGCGTCGACACCGTAGAAGTCGGCCAGTTCACCGCTGAGCTTGTGCACTGCCTTCTCCACGGTCATGAACGGCCGGCGATCGTTTCGCGCGTCGTGCACGCGGTGCAGCAACCGAATGCCGAAGTTGTAGAACGCCATGTTGCGCAGATGAGCACCGGCATCGGAGAAACCCACGGTCACCCCGGGCTGATTGATCAGCTTGTCCATCTGCCGCTTGCGGTGATTGGCAACCGTCGTGTGCCAGCGCAACTTTCGGCCGTGCTCGACCACCAGATCGAGGAACGCGTCCACCACGTGCACACCACGTTCGGCCGCGACCTCCGCGATGTTCTTTCCGACGACCGAGGCGTCGGGGCATTCGGTGATCTCGGCGTCGGCGAAGTCACGATGCCAGACGCGCGAGCTGAACTTCTTCTCGAAGTCGGCACGGAACCAGCGGCGGTAGGCCTCGTCGGACAGCAACTCGTTGCGTCCCAACTCTTCTCGCAGATGCAGTGCGGCGCGGCCGGAGCCGAACTCCTCGAACACCACGAGATCGATGCCGTCGGAATACACGTCGAACGTGGTGGGGAGGTGCTGCCAGCGGAACTGGCCCTTGCCCGGGCCGTTGACCATCCGGGCGAGCGGGCCGAAGACGCGATGGATCCACGGCGACGCCTTGGCATCGGCCGCCGCCAGCAACGAGATCTTGAGCGGAGTGCGGCCGACCCCGGTGGCCGAGGCGAGGAAGAACAACATGTCGTACTTGGTGTTCAGGTTCGGAATGCTCTGCAACAACCGACCGCGTCGACGCAGAATCTTGTGCAGAGAACGGAATTCGCTCCACCGCGCATACGAGGACGGTAACGAACGAGACCGGTATCGATCGCCGTCCAACTTGTCCCACGGGTTCGTCATGGTCGACATTCCGAGCAGCCCGGCGTCGAGCGCCTTCTCGAGCGCGTCGGACATGGCACGCCATTCCTCGCGGGTGGGCTTCTGACTGCGATCGGTCGAGCGGTCGAGACCCATGACGTGCGCACGGAGATCCGAATGACCCACCAACGCAGCAATATTGGGCCCGAGAGGCAGGCGCTCGAGGGCTGCGATGTACTCGTCGGGACTGTTCCAATTTTTGTGCGCATCGACGGCTTTGAGGACATGATCTCGCGGCAGTGCCTCGACCCGACTGAACAGGTCCGCGATGTCGACCGGAGTGGAATAGAGCGTCGACAACGAACAGTTGCCCAGGAGAACCGTCGTGACCCCGTGCCGGACGGATTCTTCGAGACCCGGCCCGACCAACACCTCTGCGTCGTAATGGGTGTGTACGTCCACGAAGCCCGGCGTGACCCACTTGCCGGTGGCGTCGACGACCTCGGTCGTCGCGCCCGCCTCGAGGGGAGTGGACGACACGGCCCGCACGACGCCGTCGACGATGCCCACATCCGCCCGAACTCCCGGGCCGCCGGATCCGTCGTACACGGTTCCGCCGGCGATTACGACATCGAAAGGAATGTTCGGGTTCATGTGACCTCCGTCATAGAATGACGAAACAGTAACTTAGAGAGTGGTCACTCGCAATAGCCGCTTTCCTGCGGACATCTGCGTGATGCATGCGTCGGCGTTTCGGCTCGGGAGCAAGACGACAGCTACAGTCGGGTGTCTTTGCCCGAACTCACGGAGTTGACCCTTGCCCACCACGGATACCCAGATCGCGAGCAGCTCCCTGCCCGACAGCAGACGAGAGCGCCTCGTATGGGGAGCGGCGATTGCGGCCGTCGTCGTGTTGGGCTATCTCTTGGTGCTCAGCGTCGACCCTCGCTTCTTCTACATCGACGACACCGAATCCGGTGCCATCCCCAACTGGCTTCAACTCGGGCGCATCATGCGCGACGGTCACTTCCCGTCCCTCGTGCTCGATCAGTGGATGGCGGGCAACTATCCCGTCGAAGGCCAGGGTGGACTGTGGAACCCGGTGCAGATGGCGATCAACTACGTCTCGCCCTCGATCGACAACCTGGTCCTGCTCGCGACGGTCGTCAAACTCGGCTTCTCGATCCTGCTGGCCTGGGGTGTGTACCGCGTCGCGCTCGTCTACGGGGCACGCGCCAACTGGGCCGCTGTCGCAGGCGCGAGCGCGCCGTTCGTCGGATTCACCCTGTTCTTCGAGAACACCTCGTGGGTGACGGCCCTCATCGGCACCGCGTACATCACCAACGCATGGGCGAGCTCGGTGAAGTACGCCCGCGGCCACAGCGGCCCCGTCGTGCCGTTCGTGTTCCTCTACCTGGCCATCAGCGTGGGATACGTCCACGCCGCGGTCATGGCCGGCGTCATGATCGGCTCGGTCGCCATCGGTGAACGGTTGTTCCAGCGCCTGTGGCGTCCGGCGCTGAAGGTGTGCAGCGTCGGCATCGCCGCGGCCGCCTGCGGGGCCGTCACCTTCCTGCCGGGAGTACTGACCTCCGCGGTCACCTGGCGCAGCGGTGACGAGGGAACGTTCAACGACAACTTCCTGACGGCACCGTGGTCGGAATCGTTGACCGCCAGCATCCCTACGGCCGTGACCAGCATCGAATCGTGGGCAGGCGAGACCACCGAATCCCCGGTCACCTACATCGCCTGGTTCCTCGTCCCTGCGCTCGCGTTCATCGCGTGGCGTCGGGTGCCCGCGGCCTTGCGTGAGCTGGCCGCACCACTGATTCTGTTGGCGTTCGCGCTGGTCTTCACCGCGGGCCCCAGCGACATCGGCCCCATCCGCTGGCCCGCGCGCATCCTCCCCTTCGTCGCCATCGTCGCGTTGATCCTCGTCGTCACCCTGATCAGCCGATACGGAACTCTGGACAAGCTGCGGCCCCGACTGCTCGCCGCCGGCCTGCTCACGCTGGTGTTGCTGCTGCGTGCAGGCTCGTCGGGTCCGGAGTTCTTCGGCCGCCACATCGTTGCTGCGCTCGCGATCCTGCTGGTCGGCGCACTCGCCCTGCTGCTCGCTCACCGCTTCTCCACCCGGGCCACCGCCGCGCTGATCCTGGTCACGATCGCGCCGATCGCGATGTACCAGGTGGCCGGATATCAACCACCGTTCGCCAAATGGTGGCTCCCCACCTCGCAGTCCGAGGCCAAGGCGCAGTTCCCGCAGTGGCAGGGCTCGACGCTGCAGCTCGGCAGTCGTGCGCTGACCGAGACCGAAGCCGACGGGCCCGACGACCCGCAACTGCCGTGGCACTCGCAGGTCTACGGCAACTCCGCCAAGGTGATGGGCCTGGATTACGTCAACGCCTACACCCCCGTCGGCTACCTCGATTTCGCAAACCTGCTGTGCTTCGAGCACGAGGGTTCGACCTGCACCGACGCCTTCGATCGGCTCTTCGAGATCGAGCCGTACACCGGCAAGACCTATGCCGATCTGATGCAGCTCGACCGCGTCGTACTGCAGAAACTGCAGTATCCGCTGGCCGAGAGGGAGGCCGCGCCCGCAGGCTGGCAGTGGGTCACCGCGCCCACCCCCGACTCCGCTCGGCAGGTCTACGTCCTCGAACGCGTCGATGGATTGATTCCTGACGCGTCGGGACGCGTCGTAGCGACGGTGAACGCCTCCGCCGACCCGATCTCGTCCGACGCGGACTCCGAGCACGTCACCGTCTCCGCCCCCGCCGGCGGCAGCGTCGTCTTCTCGCGGTTGGCCTGGCCCGGCTACACCGCCACTCTGAACGGTGAGCCGCTGCAAACGAAAGGCCTGGCCGATATCTTCCTGTACGTCGACCTGCCGCCCGGCACCGACGCAGCGGACCTCGAACTCACCTTCCGGCCGCCCGGTGAACGACTCGGACTCGCTGCCATGGCCGGTGGGGTGATGGTGCTGATCGGCCTGGTCGTACTCGATGTTCGACGACGTCGACGCCCCTCCGCGCCGGAGTTCGGCAGTACGACGTCCAGCAGATAGGGTCAGACCTCGTGACGTCCGACGCTGCTGCTCCGCACCGCATCTCCATCGTGGTTCCGGTCTACCAGGGCGAACGGACGCTCAGCGCGCTGATGGACGAGATCATCCCGTTGACGCAGGTCACCCACACGCCCCTCGGGCGGCCGATGATCGTCGAAGAAGTTCTCCTCGTGTTCGATCACGGACCCGACAACTCCGCAGCCGTGATCCGGCAGCTGACCGAGGCGCATTCGTTCGTTCGTGGCGTGTGGCTCAGTCGCAATTTCGGCCAACACCCCGCCACCCTCGCCGGCATGGCTTCGAGCGGCGGCGAGTGGATCGTCACGATGGACGAGGACGGCCAACACGACCCGGCCGCGATCGGCGGCATGCTCGACACCGCCCTCGATCGGCAATCCACCGTCGTCTATGCCAAGCCGACGAACGTCGCACCGCACGGACTCTGGCGCAACGCCGCCTCACGCGGAGCGAAGTGGCTCATCGCCAAGGCTCTGGCCGGGGACAACACCGTCGACTACCAGAGCTACCGCTTGGTCCTCGGCGAAGTCGGTCGATCCGTTGCCGCCTACGCCGGCTCCGAGGCATACCTCGACATCGCACTCGGGTGGATTGCAGGCGACGTCACGACGAGCCCGGTGGCCCTGCGAGAAGAAGTGGACCGTCGATCGGGATACCGACTGCGGACGCTTCTGTCGCACTTCTGGCGAATGGTGCTCTCCAGCGGCACCAAAGGTCTGCGACTGGTGTCCTTCATCGGCATCGCGTTCGCGCTACTCGGCCTCGTTCTCGTCGCCTACGTGCTGGTGTCGTACTTCGTCTTCGATTCCGGTGCCGAAGTGCGAGGCTGGGCATCGACGATGGTGATCCTGCTGTTCGGCTTCGGAGCCACCCTGTTCTCGCTCGGAGTGGTGGCCGAGTACGTCGGCGTCAACGTCAAGACCGCCATGGGCAAGCCGCCCTACCTGATCGTGACCGACCCTGGAAACGGGCCCCTCGGACGCACCGGACCGTCGACCGATCCCGCACCGCCGGCGTGAGCGCGACGCACACCTGGGTCGTCGGCAGCGGCGGACTGCTCGGCGCATCGGTGACGCGGGAAGCTCGACGACGCGGACATCACGTGCACACCAGTGCAATCCCGTGGTCCGACAGGTCACTGGCCGAAGAAACCCTGCTGCAACGCTGTTCGGCTTTCTTCGACTCCTTCCGGACCGGCGCGTGGAACGTCGTCTGGGCCGCCGGAGCCGGCGTGAACGGCACCAGCGCAGCACAATTCGCCGAAGAGAACGATCTGATCCGGACCGTACTGGCCCGGGTCGAGTCCGTCGCTGCGGACCGCACGGACACCGGAACGGTGTTTCTCGCGTCGTCTGCCGGAGGCGTCTACGCCGGCGCACCGGGAGCCCCACACGACGAAGAAACACCGCCGATCCCGTTGGGTGACTACGGTTTCGCGAAACTGCAGTCCGAGTCGGTCGCGACCGAATTCGGCGTCCGCACCGGGGTCAACGTTGTCGTCGGCCGATTCGCCAACCTCTACGGCCCGGGACAGAATCTCGCGAAACCTCAGGGGTTGATCTCACACCTGTGCCGCGGATACCTGATGGCCTCACCGGTGTCGATCTACGTCCCCATGGACACCCTGCGCGATTACCTCTACGTCAGCGACGCCGCCGAAATGGTGGCCGACGCCCTCGCCGTCTCCGCCGAACGACGTATCGCTCCGACCGTCAAGATCTTCGCCTCGGGTGAGGCCGTCACCATCGGTTCCATTCTCGGTGCCTGCCGAACGGTCTTTCGTCGACGGCCCAACGTAGTGCTGGCGGCCTCTCCCCTCGCGGCGTTCCAAGGACGCGACCTACGCCTGCGGTCGACGGTCTGGCCGCAGATCGATCGACGCACCCACCGCACACTGCCTGCGGGTATCGCCTCGACCCTGTTCGCGACGCGTCAGGCACTGGCGGTGGGCCGATGACCGAACCGCAGACTCCCGCGCCTCCGGCCGGCATGAACGGTGCACCGGGACCACTGATGCGCATCGTCAAGAATCAGAAAATCGCATTTCTGCTCGTCGGCGGCGTCAACACCGCACTGGGCACCGCATGGTTCATCGTGTGGCAGTTGCTGATCGGCGAGCGATACGGCTACCACGCCGCCATCGTGCTCGGGTATCTCTGCAACGTACTGTGCGCGTTCGCGATGTATCGCTACCTCGTGTTTCGCGTTCGCGGGCACTTCTTCAGAGATCTGCTCCGGTTCTTCGTGGTCAACTTCGGAGCGTTCCTCGCCAACATCTCACTGATGACCCTCGCCGTCTCGGTGTTCCACTTCCCGCCCATCCCTTCCCAATTGGTCGTCACAGCAGTGATGGCAGTCGTCAGCTTCTTCGGCTACCGCGACTTCTCGTTTCGCAGAAAGAGCCAGGACCCCACACCATGACACCCCGAGTTTCCGTCGTCGTCCCGGCGTACAACAACGCCGAATACCTGGCCGAGACCATCGATTCGATTCTCGCCCAGACGTTCACGGACTTCGAGCTGGTCATTGCCGATCACTCGTCGACCGACGGCACCCTGGCCGTTGCCGAGAAGTACGACGATCCACGCATTCGCCTCCTCACCACACCCGCGGGCGGCGGGGCACAGGCCAACTGGAATCGCGTCACCGAGGAAGCATCGGGCGAGCTGATCAAACTCGTGTGCGGTGACGACACCATCCACCGCACCGCTCTCGCCGCCCAGGTACAGGCCTTCGACGCCCATCCGACCGCGGTACTCGTCGCCGCGCAGCGCACGTTGATCGACGCCAACAGCAAAACCGTCATCGCCGCGCGCGGACTCGGCGGACTACAGGGAAAGACGTCGGGTCGAGTGGCCGCGAGAACAGCAGTTCGGGCCGGAGCCAACATCTTCGGTGAACCCGGCGGCGTCATGATGAAGCTCTCGGAACTGCGCGCAGTCGGACTGTGGGACAACAGTCATCCGTACCTGATCGACCAGGCCACCTTCATCGCCGTAGCGCTGCGCGGCGACATCGTTGCCATTCCCCAGCCGCTGGCGTCGTTTCGCATCAACTCGGGACAGTGGAGCGTCGAGCTCGCCACCCAGCAGGCCCGTCAGGCCGCCGACTTCCACCGCTCCCTCCAGGCGAGCGACCCGACGTTGTTGTCCGACAGTGACGTTCGCATCGGCAACGCCAAGGCACTCATGACCTCGTTCATGCGGCGAGCCGTGTACCTGCTGCTGCGACATAGGATGTCGCGCAGCAGCTAAGGCAGTACGGACTCCTTCGCCGCATAGACCGCTTCGGTGGCGTCTTTCTGCGGTCGCCACCACTGCTCATTGTCGCGGTACCAATCGACGGTTGCCTTCAACCCGGCGCGGAAGTCGACATACGTTGGTGTCCAACCTAATTCGGTGCGCAGCTTGGTCGAGTCGATGGCGTAGCGCAGGTCGTGGCCGGGGCGGTCGGTGACGAAGTCGAATGCGTCGGGCTCGTGGCCGGTTTCTTCGAGGATCGCTTCGAGGACGGTGCGGTTGTTGGCTTCGCCGTCGGCTCCGATGAGGTAGGTCTCGCCGATGCGGCCGCCGTCGATGATGGCCCAGACGGCGCTGTTGTGGTCGTCGACGTGGATCCAGTCGCGCACGTTCTGSCCGGCACCGTAGAGCTTGGGGCGTGATCCGCTGAGGATGTTGGTGATCTGCCGAAGCGCTCGGCCNGCCGGTTTCTTCGAGGATCGCTTCGAGGACGGTGCGGTTGTTGGCTTCGCCGTCGGCTCCGATGAGGTAGGTCTCGCCGATGCGGCCGCCGTCGATGATGGCCCAGACGGCGCTGTTGTGGTCGTCGACGTGGATCCAGTCGCGCACGTTCTGCCCGGCGCCGTAGAGCTTGGGGCGTGAGCCGCTGAGGATGTTGGTGATCTGACGCGGGATGAACTTCTCCACGTGCTGATACGGGCCGTAGTTGTTGGAGCAGTTCGAGATGGTGGAGCGGACCCCGAACGATCGGGTCCAGGCGCGCACCAGCAGATCGCTCGACGCCTTGGTCGAGGAGTACGGGCTCGACGGGTTGTACGGGGTCGATTCGGTGAATCTCGCCGGATCGTCGAGTTCGAGGTCGCCGTAGACCTCGTCGGTGGAGANTTGGTCGAGGAGTACGGGCTCGACGGGTTGTACGGGGTCGATTCGGTGAATCTCGCCGGATCGTCGAGTTCGAGGTCGCCGTAGACCTCGTCGGTGGAGATGTGGTGGTAGCGGACGTCGTGYTCGCGGACCGCGTTGAGCARSGTGGTGGTKCCGATGACGTTGGTGTGGACGAACGGCCACGGGTCGGTCAACGAGTTGTCGTTGTGGGATTCGGCGGCGAAGTGGACGACGAGATCGGTCTCGCGGACGAGNCCGATGACGTTGGTGTGGACGAACGGCCACGGGTCGGTCAACGAGTTGTCGTTGTGGGATTCGGCGGCGAAGTGGACGACGAGATCGGTCTCGCGGACGAGGCGGTCGACGAGATCGGCGTCGGCGATGTCGCCGTGCACGAAGTCGATGCGATCGGCGACGGGGTCCAGAGAGGCCTTGTTGCCGGCGTAGGTGAGCTTGTCGAGCACGGTGACCTGGGAGTCGGGGCGCTGCGCGAGGGTCTGATGTACGAAGTTCGCGCCGATGAACCCGGCCCCACCCGTGACGAGAATTCTCATGAACAGGCACTTTACCGGTGGAGGGTTGTGCGGGCCGTTCTTGTCGGGCGCGCGTGCTAGCTTCTGTTCGACTTCGGGGGGAGTACGTCAATGGGTCTGGGAAAAATTCTTGTCCGTCTCGCGGCACTGATAACGCTGCTGTTCGGGCTCATGTGGGCAATTCCGCAGCTGGCTCCGCAAGTGCCGGAACCGTACGAGGGTGTACGCACTCTGCCACCGGTGTCGCCGAAACCCACGGGCTCGACGACAGTGCCGCCGCCCCTGCCGCCGGGTTTTCCGTCGATGGAACGCCCGCCACCGCAAATCGAGGTGCCCGACGGGCAGCCGCAGCCCATCGCCACCAAATTCGGCTGGACTTACGAGATACCAGCAGAGTGGCGAAACTTTTCGACCGGAATCGCGGGTTGGTCGAATGCCGGTCGATCGGTCGTCTACGGCTCGATCGGAGATTTCGGGAGCAATTACTGCCCGGAATCCGACGGGTCGACGCTTGCCATGTCCGGCATGACCGGACGCCGCGGGATGGATCTGCACACCGCAGCGCTCGACGCAGCACGAGGCGCGGAGATCATCTTCGGCGACGACTCCGCCGCACCGCCTCGAATCGAGTACTCGCAGCCGAGCGACATCGAGGTCGCAGGCGGGCCTGCTGTGCGATACACCGTCACGGCATCGAGCGTGCACAAGCGAGCCGACTGTGACCCCACGGAGGGGACGTTCGATGTCGTTGCCGTGCCCGGGTTCGCGACGGCGACGGTCGCCGTGTTCTTCGTGAAGCGGGACCTCGCTGTCGACGGGGCAGTGGATCATTCGGTCGTCGAAGACATCATTTCCACACTCCGCCGTAGCGATCTTGACGGTGTGACGCGATGACCAAAGAACTCCTTTCGGCGGACGCAACAAACATCGCCGGCCTCGGTAATCTTTTCGATCGCATCGGTGCCGATACCCTGGCCAGTCACCACTACTTGCTCGAAAATGCGGGCCTCGGCGAGAACGTGGTCGGAGAAATTCTGAAGAAGCTCCGTCCGTATATCGCGCGCTTCCAAGAGATGACCCGCACCCGACACGTTCACCTGTCGGCCAACTGCGGCGAGATGGGGGCCGAGCTGAACAAAGCTGCCTGGTTGTATGCCGATCAAGATCGAAAGAATTACGACCTGCTCAACGCCCACACATCTGTGCCACCGCTACCCGGCAGCGACCTCGGGAGTTCGGATCACGCCGCGGCCGGGCATATAGACGAATTCGACGGTGCCGCTGACTACGGTCAGCCTCACGGAATCGATTATCCTCCAACCAATCCCGTCATCGACGACATCCGCGACGTGCTCGCCGATGCCTCCGAGTGGCTCGGCGAGATCGACCGAACGATCTTCGAACTCTCCGGGTGGAGTCCGCTACGCGAAGCGACCATTCCTGTCACCGGCAACTGGAACGAAATCCGTCGAATCGGTCAGGCGTACCAGATTGCGGGCGACGCCATGGAAGCCGCAGCAGAGTCGTTGGCTGCAGGAGTACGCCGCGTCGACGGTCACTGGAACGGTGCAGCCGCACAGGCATTCACCGACTATGCCGACCGACAACTCGCCGCAATGCGATGGGAAGGGCATGCCGGCCGAACGATCGCCGCAATCTGTACAGCCATTGCCGAGCAACTTCGTGGCGCAGCGCTGGCAGTGGTCCGCAAGATCGTCGAATTGCTCGAGTCCGAAGTGGCCGTCGACAACGCCCGCGGTGCGCTGAAGGTCGTGCTCAAGAAAGTGCCGGTGGTCGGCACTGCATGGCAGGTGGAGAGCATCGTCGAAATATGCTTGACGGCAATGGATCTGACCAAGGATCTCATTGTGAAGATCGAGCAGGTGGTCGACGACTTCGGCGGGTTCCTCGATGCGCTCGGCGACCCCGAAGGCCAGGTGGGCCAGAAGATCGACGACAGACTGCGACCGCTGAACGACCTCCTCGACTACGGCAAGCAAGCCGTCGAAGCGGGCAAGACCGCGGATATCCGACCGGTACTCGACACACCGGACGAGGACTTCTCCGTCGGCACCGGCGACGAACCATGGCAAGACGCATGATCGAGTCCCTGCCTCCGCACGCCCGCGCTGCCTACGACCGACTGATGGCATCCTGCGGAGAGCTCGAAGCCACGCGTACACGCGCTTCGAACGCAGACCTGAAAACCCGGACCGTCACAACGGAACTACTGGCCCGCGTGGCGTCCTCACCGCGAGCGTCGGCCGACCTGATCCACTACGCACGCCGCGTCGCGTCGGGTGAATGCTGTTGGGAACGAATCCAGGTGGACGCGAATCCGCTGCCTCCGGAGGTGGACGAGCTCACAGCCGATCCGCTGATCGTGTGGCCGTCGGAATGGCCGACATCGACGACCGACGCCCTGTCTCAGCCCTATCGAATCCCGTGGGAGTGAGTGCCGCTGGACGTGTCAGGACCGTCGAACAGTGCGCCCGGCAAAAGCCGCGATGCGCTCGTACGCGTTTGCTCCGTCGGGTGCAGGCTGCTCGGGATCGAAGGCACCACCCCTGCGCTCATCGGTCATATTGGCCGACATGAACACCATCCCCTCCTCCGCCACGGTCTGGTCGAAGTCGTCGGTACCGCGCCCGAGCGCGGTCGCAAGGTCCCACGCGTGCACCGAAAGTTCAGCAGCGACCATGCCGGCCGGCAGCGGTGAACCTGCGTCGAGCTCGGTCAGCAGTTCGCGGGTCCGGGCGGTCCACAGCGGAACCGGATCCGAGAAGGGCTCGGGTGCGGCCGACCAGTCGATCTCCCCACCTCGCGCCATCGTCACCAGGTTGGCCGCGGTGTGCACCAGGTGGTCCGTCAGGTCAGCGACTGTCCACTCCGTGCAGGGCGTGGCCGACGCGCGTTCGGCGTCGGTCATTCCGGCCATCAATTCGGTGATCTGAGTGGCACCGGTGGCGATCTGGCTACTCGTCGTCACGTGACTTGTCCTTTGTTCGGTCGACGGGCGGTTCCGTCGGAACGGGGCAGGGCTGGCCGGAGTCTATGGGCAGTTGCCACCTCGCGCGCCGGAAACGAAGGTGCACGACCGAGCGGGTGATCGGAGGGTCTGGAAGACTTCGGGCTCATGCGGGGAATCATTCTGGCGGGCGGCACGGGCTCACGGCTTCATCCGATCACGATGGGAGTGAGCAAACAGCTGGTCCC